>CAWHMX010000004.1:0-124488 GCA_963830475.1 uncultured Solirubrobacterales bacterium
TATCCGCCGGGAAGTCCCATGAGGCCGCAACGGAGAACAATTGTGGGTACTTGAAGAGCAGATCCTGCGCTCCGAGCCCGGACTTCGAGAAGCCGATCAGCCAGTTCTGGCCACCGCCGCCAAAGTTCTGATCCACCCAGGGCACGAGGTCCTGAGTCATGAAGGTTTCGTACTGGAGGTTCGGATCGTTGGGGTCGTTCGCGTACCACGGGTCGGTCGGGAACGACGGCTCGATGATCGTCAGGTTGTATTGGTTCTGCGCGTCGAGGTTGAGTAGGGTCTGCATCCCGTCCCCGAACTGGCTTCCCTCGTTCGCCTCAACCGGCAGAACGTAAAGGAAGTTGTGGGGGACGCCAGGCGCCGGGTCGGTCGGCTTGAGAATCCTCAGGTATTGGGTCCCGCCTCCGTCATCGGGGGAGGTGAAGGCGTAAGATGCGATGCCGTTTGCGTCGGTGCCCTCGAACTGGGCCTGCATCCCCGCGGAAGGCCTGGTGCAGGTGACGGTGATGTCGGTCACGGACGCTGAGGTGATCGTGCCGTCGGCGTTGGCGGTTGTGCACGTCTGCCCGGCTGGGCTGTTGGTGATCGTGACCTGGTAGCCGGCGCCGTTGGCCAGCGGCGTCTGGAATGCGAACTGCCCGTCGCCGTTGATCGTCAGGTCATCACCGGCGCTGTCCTGCAGCCCGAGGGTGCCGGATAGGCCCGAGACCGTCCCGCCGACCGAGTACTTGACCGCGGGGTTGGTCGCGGTGGCGTCATCGCCGGCCCAGCTGGCGGCTCTCGCGGGCCCGAAGGTCAGCAGGCCGGGGTTTCCGCCGGTGAGCGTGTCGTCGGTGGCGGTGATCCGCTCGACGCCGTTTTCCAAGAACGAGATCTTGGACCCGATCGCGACGAGCGTCAGCACCGTGCCGGCGGGCAGCGGCGCGACCGGATAGCTGTCGCCGAGTTGGGTCCACGTGCCACCGGAGCGGTCATAGAGCTGGAGGCTCGGGTTGCCGTCCTGCCAGAAGTAGATCCCCAGATAGGTGTCCTGACCGCCGTTCTGGCTACGGACCGTCGGGCCGACCCACTGCCCGCCGGTTAGCTGGGTGGAGCTCAGAACGATCTGCGAGTACTGGTCGCTGCCGTAATTCTCAGCAACCCGGATATCACCCGAGTACCCGCTCGAGGTCCCGACCGCCGTGTCCCCCGAAATCGCCAAACCGCCCTCCGTCATCGCCGCCCAACCAGCACCCAAACCCGGACTATCCGACCGATCGAAACCATCATTCCCTGGCGGTGGGTTGGTGCATGTGACGGTGATGTCGGTCACGGACGCTGAGGTGATCGTGCCGTCGGCGTTGGCGGTTGTGCACGTCTGCCCGGCTGGGCTGTTGGTGATCGTGACCTGGTAGCCGGCGCCGTTGGCCAGCGGCGTCTGGAATGCGAACTGCCCGTCGCCGTTGATCGTCAGGTCATCACCGGCGCTGTCCTGCAGCCCGAGGGTGCCGGATAGGCCCGAGACCGTCCCGCCGACCGAGTACTTGACCGCGGGGTTGGTCGCGGTGGCGTCATCGCCGGCCCAGCTGGCGGCTCTCGCGGGCCCGAAGGTCAGCAGGCCGGGGTTTCCGCCGGTGAGCGTGTCGTCGGTGGCGGTGATCCGCTCGACGCCGTTTTCCAAGAACGAGATCTTGGACCCGATCGCGACGAGCGTCAGCACCGTGCCGGCGGGCAGCGGCGCGACCGGATAGCTGTCGCCGAGTTGGGTCCACGTGCCACCGGAGCGGTCATAGAGCTGGAGGCTCGGGTTGCCGTCCTGCCAGAAGTAGATCCCCAGATAGGTGTCCTGACCGCCGTTCTGGCTACGGACCGTCGGGCCGACCCACTGCCCGCCGGTTAGCTGGGTGGAGCTCAGAACGATCTGCGAGTACTGGTCGCTGCCGTAATTCTCAGCAACCCGGATATCACCCGAGTACCCGCTCGAGGTCCCGACCGCCGTGTCCCCCGAAATCGCCAAACCGCCCTCCGTCATCGCCGCCCAACCAGCACCCAAACCCGGACTATCCGACCGATCGAAACCATCATTCCCTGGCGGTGGGTTGGTGCATGTGACGGTGATGTCGGTCACGGACGCTGAGGTGATCGTGCCGTCGGCGTTGGCGGTTGTGCACGTCTGCCCGGCTGGGCTGTTGGTGATCGTGACCTGGTAGCCGGCGCCGTTGGCCAGCGGCGTCTGGAATGCGAACTGCCCGTCGCCGTTGATCGTCAGGTCATCACCGGCGCTGTCCTGCAGCCCGAGGGTGCCGGATAGGCCCGAGACCGTCCCGCCGACCGAGTACTTGACCGCGGGGTTGGTCGCGGTGGCGTCATCGCCGGCCCAGCTGGCGGCTCTCGCGGGCCCGAAGGTCAGCAGGCCGGGGTTTCCGCCGGTGAGCGTGTCGTCGGTGGCGGTGATCCGCTCGACGCCGTTTTCCAAGAACGAGATCTTGGACCCGATCGCGACGAGCGTCAGCACCGTGCCGGCGGGCAGCGGCGCGACCGGATAGCTGTCGCCGAGTTGGGTCCACGTGCCACCGGAGCGGTCATAGAGCTGGAGGCTCGGGTTGCCGTCCTGCCAGAAGTAGATCCCCAGATAGGTGTCCTGACCGCCGTTCTGGCTACGGACCGTCGGGCCGACCCACTGCCCGCCGGTTAGCTGGGTGGAGCTCAGAACGATCTGCGAGTACTGGTCGCTGCCGTAATTCTCAGCAACCCGGATATCACCCGAGTACCCGCTCGAGGTCCCGACCGCCGTGTCCCCCGAAATCGCCAAACCGCCCTCCGTCATCGCCGCCCAACCAGCACCCAAACCCGGACTATCCGACCGATCGAAACCATCATTCCCAGGCGGTGCGGGCGGGTCCGAACCGGCCCCGTTGCCGGCGGGTGGGGTGGTGGTGGTCGTGGTGTCGCCGGGCGCGTCTGAGCCCGCCGGATTATCGCCAGATGGCGTAGTAGTGGTTGTGGTGTTGCCGGGCAGGGTTGGGGTACCGCCGGGCAGGGTTGGGGTACCGCCGGGCAGGGTTGGGGTACTCGCAGTTGAGGCGCCCGTCTGAGCATCGCCAGCGTCGGCTGGATTGACGCTGGCGCTTGCCGGCGGCGTGGTGCTCCCGTCGGTGGTGCTCTTGCTCGTCTCGCCCCGAGAAGCCGGGAGCACGACCCACGAGGTTCCGGCGGGCGTTGGATCTGCCTTGCCGCCTGGGCTGATCGCGCGTACCGCGATCGCATGTGGCCCGTACGCGAGTGCCCGATAGCTCCGAGGGCTGCTGCACGTCAGCCACGGGCCACCGTCAAGGCTGCACTGGAAAGTGCTGCGCCTGAGCGTGGAGCCGAAATGCAATTCCGTAATCGACGGTGTACTCGCAGTCGTGTGCCGCGACCAGAGGGTCGTCTTTGGCACCGGTCCCGAGCTCCGGAGCGAAGCGCTTGTCGAGAGGGTGAGCGTGCCGGCAATCGTGCAGTTCGAGCCCCCTGCGAATCGTCTGAGCTGGCTGTACACGTCGACGCAGAGCATTGTTCGGTATTTCGCGGATGCCCGACCGACCTTGCGGACCGGGGGGGTCTGAAGACGGACCGTCGTCGAACTTCCCGGCATCAGCGAACGGAGCGCGAAGGTGGCTAGTCCTGTTCCACGACCGCCAGAAGCACCCTGGATGCCGATCACGCCGGTCGTCGGTGCAATGGTCACCGGTCCAGAGTTCACGATGCTTGCGGTTCCGGTGATCTGATCGTCGTGCGCGCGCAGCGAAATGTGCCGAACTGTCAGCACCGACCGCGCGGCCTGCGTCTTGGAGAGGCCACTGTCGGTCGTCGCTCCTGCCATGGAGGAAAAGACGGCCGTCAAGACGCATAAGGCACAGACCACACCAAATCCCATGTTCAGCCGACGGAACCGCAGCGGCCCTCGCCGATCCACCGAGACGAGACGTCTCCCGACCGATCGAATCGCCGCTCCCGCCATCGTTCTCAAGAACTCAGTCATTGCTGGAGCAACGCTTGACGGGTGTTGTAACTGACGCGTTCCCGATGGCCTTGCGGCCTCACCAGTAGAACAACTTGGCTCCAACATAGGACAACACAGCGTGTTCGATGCCGAGGGCGCGGCGGATCGTATCCGGAAGCTATGCCGGAGCAGGCTCGTTCCTCTACCAGTGATCTACATCAAGCCAGGCCGTGAGCGACGCTGACGCTCAACTGAGCGCGCCCGAAGTACGACTCCGGGCCGTCACCGGTGCCGTCGTCGACGCGTTGCGCGCGATCGGCGTCCGGTTTGTGGGCCTCGCGGGAACGATCGTGACCGCCCGGCTTCTGACGCCGTACGCATTCGGGCTCATCGCCGTCGGTACGACTGTTCTGGCGTTCGGGGCGTTCCTCGACGACGGTGGGGTTGGGCCTGCGCTGATTCGGCGCGTCGAACCGCCAACGAAAACCGAGCTACAGGCGTTGCTGGCGTTCCAACTCGGGTTCGACGTGATCCTAGTCGTCGTCATCGGGCTCGTGATGCTGCCGTTCGGCCTTCTGGGCGAAGTCACGACGGTGATCCTGATCGCACTGCCGCTGGGTGCGTTTCGCGCGCCCGCGTTCATCGTCTACGAGCGCCGACTGAATTACCGGCCGATGGCCGTTGTCGAGATTGTGGAGACCTGTGTCTACTACGTCTGGGCGATCGTGACGATCAGCGTCGGCTGGGGGGTGTGGGGTCTGGCGACCGCGTTCATTGTTCGCGAGCTCACGGGCACGGTGCTCATCCTGGTGCTTCTGCCCGAAGGACGGGTCGCGCCGATCCCGTCTTGGAGAAGCGTACGGCCGTTGCTCAGCTTTGGCCTTCAGATTCAGGCCGTCGGTCTACTGCATATGTTGCGGGACCAGGGTGTCAACATCGTTGTCGGCGCCCTGGGAGGAGTTGCGCTACTGGGGCTCTGGAATGTTGCCTGGCGGGTCCTGCAGATCCCAATCGGGCTTTTCCAAACCTTGTGGCGGGTGTCGTATCCCGGCATGTCGAGGCTCGTCGCCGCGAAAGAGGACGTGGGAAGCACGATCGAGCGCGTGATCGCGCTTGTGGCGGTTGGAGCCGGGGTGCTCGTCGTCCCGCTCGCCGCATCTTCGGCGGCGTGGATCCACCTGCTCCTCGGGGCAAAATGGGTGCACGCCGCGTCGGCGATACCCCCTGCGTGCTTTGCCATGACGTTCGCCGTACCGATCTCGGTGGCGCTTGCGGGCTACCTCTGGGCAATCGGAAACGCATCGGTCCCGATGCGGGCGACGGCCGTAGGCGTCCCAGCGACGCTCTTGCTCTTGCTGGCGTTGTTCCCGTTTCTCGGTCTGACTGCAGTGGGTATCGCGTACATCGCGAGCGGGTTGGTGGAGTCACTGTTCTTCGTCTTTGCAGCGCGACGAACAACGAGCTTCAGCATCGGCGCTCGTCTCGCGGTGCCCGTTGTCCTTGGCACGGTCGCGGGGACGTCTGGCTGGCTCGTCGAGCGCTGGCTCGGACCGGATCTAGCGGGGGCCCTTTCGAGCTCGGCGGTTGCGTTGGGAATCTTCATCGGCGGCCTGTTCGTCGTTCGCCGTGCCTGCCTCAGCGATGCGTGGGCGCTCATCGGACGCGGGCTCCGGGGTGCGGTCGCGGCTCCGGTGGCGACCTGACTCCGAAGTTCGCGCAGGAGACGATCCGAGCCACGAGTCGGTCGGTCGATGACTAGCGGGCGCGTACTCGCCCATGCCGCCCGTATTCACTGAAGCCGCTCAATCGGGGTCGTGCTCCAGGCGATGGCGGGGTGAACGCTCCCAACAACCAATCGTCGACGACCACGGCTCGACGGATCACGCGCTGGAACTGATCGAGTTTCGCCGCGCCCGTTGTGGTCCCTGTCATGCGTATCGTGCGGCCCACGCGCAGTCGGGGGACGGCGGCCTTTCCATCCCCGAGGCGCGGGCCTCCAAGGCCTTCGTGTTCGCCTCGGCTCGTGCCGCAGACAGGTCGGCAAGTTCGATGGTGACATCGAACTGACGCCCGACCGCGGGAGCGGCCAGGAAGTGGCCGGCGGATCAGACCGAGCGACACGACTCGGGGCGCCGGAAGGACTCTTCAGCCGGCGACGCTCGCGGAGGCGGTGCGCGATATGGTCCGGCGGGGCGTGGCCCAGAGTTCGCGGAGTTCCGGCGCCCCTGGGCGAGTGCCGTTGAGGCGGGTGGCTCGAATCGGCCCGGAGGCTTATCGGCCCGACCGGCCGGAGCGATTCCCCTTCACGGATTTATAGATCCGCGCGAGCGCGGGGCTTCGACGCGCCACGCTCCGGCGGATTTCCACGACTCGGTGGGCGCTCGTGAGCTTCAGACGCTCGTATGGCGCGGCGAAGCTAAAATCGGGGTAGTCGGCGTTCATCTTCTGCCCCTGCCAGTAGTCGTCAGACCGGGGCGGGGCGAGGAGCGTGAAGGCGGCACCACGATTGTCGAGGATGCCGTCGAGTCGCCAGGTCGGTTCGAGTGACATGTGACGGTAGACCGGCGCCACCGAGGGAATCGATATGTCATCGAGGACAAGCCTTGCCCCCGGCTTGAGCGAACGCGTGATATAGCACCAGTCGACCTCTGGGAAGGGGAACGAGTGGGCACCATCGATGAACGCCATATCGAGCGTCCGCTCTCGGCTCAGCAGCGACGGGAGAACATCCTCCGAGAAGTCGGCGATGAACGTGAGCCGGCTATCGTCGATCCCGATCCGACGGCAGTACTCGAGCACCAGCTCGTGCTCCTGGGCGTCGGGGCTGATCGCCGTGTGGCGAGCGCCTGCGGCAGCGAAGACGACGGTCGATGCCCCGACGCCTGTCTCGATCGTCGTGTCGCCGGGCTTCACCGCAGCGAGGATGCTGTTCAACGTGTCCGGCAGCGACGCCCAATGGGCGCTGCCGCCAAGGTGGAAGGACGGCTTCTCAGTGAGTAGCCGCTGGACGATATTCGGCTCGTCGTCGGTCGTCGTCATCGTGATCATATTGCCCATCGCTCCATTCGCGTTGTCCTCCCCGTCGGGCGTCCTGGTGAACGAAACGAACCGTGTCGCGTGGAACTCGCGGCAGGGGCGCGTTAGACGGGCTGTGCGAGCAGTTGCAGCAGGCGATCGGCCCTGGCCGCCCAGCTGTGCGTCCCAGCGAACGCGCGTCGTCGGCCCACCAGGTCAGGCTGACGAGCCAATTCGGCCTGCTGGCATACAGATGCTGCGAAGTCGTCGGGAGTGTCGGCGAGCGCGATCAGGTCCGTGTCCAGCGAACGGATGGCCGGGAGCGAGGTTGCCACCACTGGTCGTCCCGCGGCGAGGTACTCGAGTGTCTTCATTGGGAAGCTCCACCGATTGAACTCGGTATGACGATACGGCACCAGACCGACGTCGAAGAGCCGAAGGTATGAGGGCAGTTCCTCGTACGGCCGGCTTCCGAGATAGGCGACATTCGATCTTGCGATTAGTCGCGAGAATCGCTCAGGCTCAAAAGAGGGCTCTCTTGGGCCGATCAACAGCAACCCGACTGCGCTGTCGGCGACGCGCTCGAGCAGCGCCAGGTCCGTACGGTCATTGAGCTGGCCGAGAAACCCTGCGATCGGACCTCTGAGACGCACGTCCGAAGCCGGGGCGACGTCGTCGACGCCCGCGAGCATGGCCGCATCGCAGCCGTTTGGAAGGTACCACGCTGGCAGCCCGCGGTCGCGCAGACGCTGCGTTGCGCCCTCGGACACGGCGACGATGAGATCCGAGGCCCGAGCGAGGCGCTCGTCGGCGGCCTCCAGTCGCTCGGGGGTTTGTCCCCAAAAAGGGGCGGCGCTGACGGGGTCGTCGGACCACCAATACACGCGTCGCTCCTCGCCGCAGGCTCCGTACACTTCGAAGAACAGCCAGGTTGTGACGACGGCGTTGACCCGGCCGCCGAGCGAGCGCACGGCGTTGGTGAGCTGGCGCCTCACGGCGCGCGAAGCGAGCTGCGCCACCGCGGGATGCGTCGGCTTGGGAGGCACGATCGGGGTCAGCTGAGCCAGCCCCGGGCGAAGGATTCGGAGACGGGGACGCTTCAGCGACGCGGCGACCGCCGGCTTGTTCAGCGGGGTTAGGTGCGAGACCGGAGGATCGACGTAGAGCACTGGGGCTCGCGTCTGCAGCTGCTCGGCAATCTGGCGGTCTTGCATCTTGATGCCGCCCCAGCGATTTGCCGCGCAGAGGACGATCATCCCGTCCCAAGCAGATCCCTGGCCCCGAGCAGATCCCCGTGTTGTGGTGTCCAGTTGCACGCCCAGACAACGCTCGGCGGAATGTTCTGCTTCCACCGGCCGGATCCGCCATCAGACGAAAGAACCCTTCGGACCGGTCGTTGGTAGGGCGTGGCCACGACACATGCCGAGGAGCCGGAGGAGTCTTCCCTCCCTGTTGCGGCTCCCGAGACTGAGCTCGCCTACTACACGCTTACCGACGCTGCGTACTTTCTCGGCACGGTCGCGCTCCTGAACTCGCTGCGATGGGTCGGCGAGGATGCGCCACTGTTCGTCGTCGACTGCGGTTTGACGCCAGCTCAACGGCAGCGCTTGTCCACTCGCGCCACCGTGGTTTCCTGCCGCGCGGACCTGCATCCGCTCCTGCAAAAGGCGACCGGGCCGCTTGCCCATCCGGCCAGGGTCATGGTGTTCATCGACTCCGATATCCTCGTTACCCGGCCATTGGCTCCGCTTCTCCGCGAGGCGGAGGCAGGCCGGATCGTCGCGTTCGAGGACTTCGGCAATCCCGATCGCTTCTTCGACGAATGGTCGTCTCTGCAACTCGGCCAGGCGCGTCGCCGGCCATACGTCAACTCTGGCCTGTTCGCGTTGTCCTGGGAGACGTCAAAATGCTTCCTACCGCTGTTCGACAGAATGCAGCTGGCCGTCGATATGCAGTTGTCGGTCGCCGGCGGCGGCTCACCTTCTTATCCCTTCTATTTCCCTGATCAGGACATTCTCAATGCGGTGCTCTGTGCATGCTTCGACGGGCAGGTCACCCGGCTCGAGCGAAGGCTGGCTCCGTTCCCACCGTTCCCGGAGATCGAGATTGTCGATGGTGATCGCACGCTGTGCGCCTATCCTGACGGGGTCGCCCCATTCGTACTGCACCACACTTACCGCAAGCCCTGGCTTGCATCTCTGCGAGCGAATAGCTACTCACGTTTGTTCACGTTTCTCGTCGCAGATCCGCAGGCCTGTCTGCCGCTCGGCCCACGAGACCTACCGCCCAGGCTCAGCAACCGTCCGCTCGCACGCCTGGATCGTTGGCGGGCGGCGAAGCAGCATGCGGCCCACAACCGGCTGCGGGGTAGGCTAGGTATCCGGCCGAGGGTCGCGAAACTGCGGGCTCGCATCGCCCCCTAGCGGTTCTCAGCCCATGCGCGAGCGACCTGGGTTGACTGACGTAGTCGCGGCCCCTCCGGGCCGGGCGGCCGTGAACCGGCTGCAGGTCACGGTCGGCGTTCCGACGTTCAACCGTGCAGCGTGGCTCGGACAGACGATCGAGAGCGTGCTCTCGCAGACGTTCACGAGCCTTCGGCTGATCGTGAGCGACAACGCCTCCGACGACGACACGCCGGAGGTCGTGCGGTCTTACGCTGACGACCGGATCGAGTACGTGCGTTCCGAACGTAACGTCGGTGCAATCGCAAACCTAAACGGCCTGATCGCCCTCGCAGAGACGGAGTTCTTGATACTGCTGCCGGATGACGATCTTCTCTACCCGAACCACGTGGGATCGTGCGTCGAGGCGCTGGAGCGCTTCGCGACGGCCGGCTTGGTGCATTCCGCTTTCGATCTGATCGATGCGGAGTCTCACGTGCAACGAACAATGAATCCGCTGGCCTCCCGCACGAAGTTCGCGATCGAAAGAAAGGACCGCGCGCTCCAGCGGATGATGGTCTCGAGCTGGCCGATCTGCTTCCCGTCGGTCATGTACCGAACGCAGGCCATCGTCGAAGCGGGCGGCATCCCAGAGGGGGGAGGGTCGTTCGCCGACCTCCAACTCTGGATGCGCATCGCGCTCGATTGGGATTTCGGTTATATCGCGAGGCCGCTCGCCGGATTCCGACTCCATCGCGAAAGCGCCAGCGCGACCATGGTTACTGACCGGGGGGCGCCGGCGGACGAGCGCGAGCTCATTCGGCTTCACTCGCGCATGCGCTACGAGCAGCGCATCAGCTTCCTCGACGATGTTCGACTGGGGTCGCATCAGACGGCGCGCCTGCGGTCACGTGCAGCGCTTCAGTACCTGATCGACAGCGCCGGCTTGGGACTTCCGTGGCGCGTGGTGGCGGCGCGTCTGGCGACTCTGGTGCGGACGTCTCCGTGGATACTGTCCCGCCCCGCGCTCTGGCGCCTCGTCGCAGCGCAACTCGGAGGGAGGTATCTGCGTTCCGTCGTTCGCGCAGCATCCACCCGAGCCGGGTGGGGCGGTCGTGGCTGAGCGGATTGGCCCAGGTGGGTGTGACCGCGGATCCGGAAGTTGGCCCGGCGCCGACCCGTTGCGTTTCCCGGTGCGTTCAACACACAAGTCTCCAAAGGTCACCTTCTTCGGCCACTTCGGGACCGGGAATCCAGGTAACGAGAGCACGCTGCTAACGATTCTCTCGCGACTGCGTGCGCTGTATCCCGAGGGCGAGTTCTCCTGCGTCTGCAGCTATCCTGAAACCCTGACCGCGAGGGTTGGGATCCCGGCGATTCCGATCACAACCAGAGCGCTCAGGATCTGGGATCGCGAAATCCCACTGCCCCGGCGGCTACTGATGACATTCACGGGCCTAAGGGCAGAGGCCGGCCAGTACCGCCGCGCATTCTCCGCGCTTGGGGCAAATGATCTTTTCATCGCCCCGGGGACGGGGCTCGTGACCGACGCGTACGGCCTCTTCAACTGGGGGCCGTACAACATGTTCAAGTGGACGTTGATGGCGAAGCTCCGGCGTTCCAAAGTGCTGTTCATCAGCGTCGGAGCGGGCCCAATCCATCATCGCGCGGCACGCGTCCTCATCAAGGCAACGTTGTCCCTGGCGGACTACCGGTCGTACCGAGACGACGCGAGCAGAGAGTGCCTGAAGGGAATCGGACTTAGAACGACTGGCGACCCCGTCTACCCCGACCTCGTCTTCAGCCTGCCCGAGGCACTGCTGCAGCAGCAGCAGATTCGGTCAGCTTCGAAGAGACGCGTTGTGGGCCTTGGTCTGATGGTCTACGCGGGGAGGTATAGCACCGCCGATCCGCGTCCCGAGACGTACACCGCTTATCTGGAATCGCTGGCCGATTTCGCCAGGTGGCTGCTCGATCACGATTACGACATTCGGCTGCTGTTGGGCGACAGCGACACGATCGTGATCGAGGAGTTCAGGTCCGTCTTCGAGGCTCGGTTTGGCGACTTCGATGAGACGCGCATAATCGAAGAGCCGATCACGTTGGTTGACGACGTGCTTGTCGGTCTCGCCTCGTGTGACCTCGTCGTGGCAACGCGTTTCCACAATGTTGTCCTGGCCATGCTTCTCGAGAGGCCGGTGATTGCGATCTCCTTCCACCACAAGTGCTCATCGCTGATGCGCCACATGGACCTGTCCGAGTATTGCCTCGACATCCATGGGCTCGACACCAACCGGCTGATCGAGCAGTTCCAGAAGCTGGAACAGAACCAGGAGGCCGTGAAGCGAACGATCGCTGACGGCCTAGCCGATGCCCGCACGGCTCTGGAACATCAGTATGAGATCGTGTTCCCGAGCCGGGATACTGCGGCTTCGATCGATGGGACGTCTGACCGGCGGGATCGACCACGACGGTTGGAGAAGCGATTCCTCGACCTTAACAGTCGGCTCTGGGGGCGCTTACCCGGTCGAGTTCGCGACCAGAGGGCGGTTCGGGCCTACGGCGCGTGGCTGCACTCGCTGGTCTGTCGGGGCGCGGACCGGGAGATGTACTTGGGCACACACTTCCTTCGCAATCGCCCGGCTCTCGAATTGATGGCGCGCCTTCTGCAAACCAAGGAGCGCGGTGAGCAGGTCACGATCGCGGTCCTTGGTTGCAGCATCGGAGTCGAGGTCTACTCGATCCTCTGGACCCTCCGTTCGCGCCGACCAGATCTTGACCTGGCGGTCGCCGCGGTGGACATCTCCCCGGAGGTTGTCGAAATCGCTGAACGGGCCATGTACACCCTCGAGTCGTCGGACGTCGTTCGCTTTCCGATCTTCGAAGGCCTGACTGAGGCTGAGCGTGGCGAGCTCTTCGACTGGATTGGCGACGAGGCTCGAATCAAGCCGTGGCTCCGCGAGGGAATCACATGGCAGGTCGGCGACGCTGCCGACGCCCAGCTGATCAAGAAGCTCGGGCCACAGGATCTAGTGGTTGCCAATAACTTTCTATGCCACATGCCCGAGCGCAGCGCCGAACGGTGCCTACGCAATCTGGCCCAGCTGGTGAGTCCCGGCGGACACCTGTTTGTCACCGGGGTCGATCTCGACGTACGGACAAAGGTCGCCCTTGAGCTCGGGTGGGATCCGATCCCGGAGCTAAGGGGGGAGATCCACGATGGAGACCTGTTCGTCCGATCCGACTGGCCGTGGCGCTGGTGGGGTCTCGAGCCGCTCGACCGGCGACAGCCCCACTGGGAAACCCGTTACAGCGCTGCCTTTCGAGTCCGCTGAAGCCAGCGGACACTGGGATCGTCCGACCCGGCCCGTCTCGCGCCAACGTTCCTCGTCCAAGCGGTGTCTGGGGCACGCGGGCGTTGCTGCCGGACTGGGCTACAGGAGGCTGAGAAGGACCGACTCGCGAAGCGGTGATCGTTTTGGGGGCCGCTCGACGAACGTCGCGAGGGCCTGGGTTGGCGCTTGATGACGGTGTCGTGGAGGCGCGGATCCCAGGGGCAGTCGCCCCGTGAGTGAGCGCACTCGCGCTGCCCCGCGCTGCCGCAGCCTCGAGCCCGCGGCCGAGGGCTGCGGGCCAAGTGTCTCGGACCGCTTCTATTCAGGCGGGCTGGCGGCCCCGAGCACGCAATGTCTCTGAGAGCAGCGTGATCAGGAACGGCGTGTCGTGCATGAGGTACCGCTTGCCGAGGCGGCGTGGCTCTTGAACGAGCCTATGCAGCCACTCGAGGCCCAACCGTTGGACGGTCCGCGGTGCACGTCTGATCTCGCCCGCTAGGAAACTGAACGAGATTCCACAGGGTATGAACCACGCGTTTGGTAAGTATTCACGTAACTCGACTATCAGCAGCTCCTGCTTGGGGAACCCGAGTCCGACGTAAACGATGTCAGGTTCGGCGCTGACCACCTCCCTGGTGATCCGCTCGACGGCGCGGCGGTCGCGCTCGAAGCCGAACGGTGGACAGAGGGTGCCGGCGACCTGCAGATCTGGGCTGCTCTGACGGAGGTTCGCGGCGGCCATGTCCGCGGCTCCAGGATTCCCGCCGAGGAGGAACACCGATGCGCCGGTGCGCGCAGCCGCAGCCGTCAGCGAGACGGTCATCGACGAGCCTGCAACGCGCTCGGGGAGCGGCTGGCCCTGCAGCACGCTTGCCCAGATCAACGGCATCCCGTCGGCCACGACGAGATCCGCGTCCGAGACGAGGTCTCTCAGTTCGCCAGAGCGCCACCACTGCCGCAGGATGTCGAGATTTACGGTGCACAGCCACCCTCCGCGGCCTTCGCCGGCCTCTCTGATGATGTGGTCGATTATCTGACGTTCCGAGAGTGCAGCGAATTCAAGTCCGAGGAGCTTGACCTGCGGCGTCTCTGACTCCGCGATCTCGAGGGGGAAGAGGCTGGGCGCATTAGTGGTTGCCATATCCCATACCAACGCTGCGAGTGCGGTCACTCTCGCGCGTGAGAACCGACTCGCTTCGCGCGTTGTTCTGCGATGCCCAGACAAGCTCGCAAAGCTGTGCACGATCCCGCTCCGCCGAAGACGGGAGCGGAGTGATCGGCTCAGTCGTGATCCCCGCGTACAACGAAGCCGCGGTGATAGGTCGGGGCCTCGATGCCCTCTTTGAGGGAGTTGATCGCGAGTTGCTCGAGGTGGTCGTCGTCTGCAATGGGTGCACCGATGACACGGCTGCCGTGGCTCGACGGACTGGCCATCCAATTCGCGTTCTCGAAATCGCCGAGGGTTCGAAGGCGCTAGCCCTGCGGGCCGGGGACCGAGTGGCCACAGCATTCCCGCGCCTCTACCTGGATGCTGACGTCGTCCTTCCCGGCGTCGCGGCTGTGCGGGTGTTGGAGAGACTGGGGTCGGGCGCGCTCGCGGCAAGACCTCCGGCTGTCTACGACAGCGTGGCTTCATCCTGGCCAGTGCGCCGCTATTTCCGAGCCCGATCTCGGATGCCGGCTCTCAACCGGTCGTTATGGGGCGCTGGTGTGTACGGGCTATCAGCGGCCGGGCGCGAGCGATTCGACCATTTCCCCGAGCACGCAGCCGATGACCTGTGGGTTGACCGGCACTTCGACCGAGATGAGGTCACGATCGTGAACTGCGCGCCGATCGCCGTCTTCGTGCCCCGGAGCACGCGCGACCTGATCAGGACATTGCGTCGGACGTATCGCGCGAAGGCCGATCCTGACCCGGCCTATCAACCATCCGAGGGACGACCCGAGACTCTCATGCAGACACTTCGGGATCTCGTAAAGTACGGGCTTCGCAACCCCGTAGCTGCCTTTGACGCGGCAATCTACGCTTCGCTTGCGTTGGCCGGGCGCCTTGCGAGGGCTTGCGGGCCGCCTCAGCGCTGGGACCGGGACGAGAGTTCTAGAACGCTCTGACGAGGTTCCCGTTGCGCGCGGGCGGCAACTGAATGCTGCCACTCGCGCCAAGCTCAGAGCGTTCGCATCCGACCACAGACGGGAAGGCGGACGATCGATGTACTGGCGGCGATCGAGCGGCACCTCGCCGCCCGTCCTGAACGGAAGATCCTAGCTCCACGAAGCGTTGAGTCACCAGATCCGCTTGGCCAGCATGACGGCCGGCGGCGCCTACGCGCATGCGCCTGAAACTCGACATAATCCGACCGAGCCGTGGCCTCGCTCCCTCGGAGCGAGCAACGAGCGACGGCCGTTCTTCGGCTCACGACGACCAGGTAGGAACGGTCGCTGGCCTCGTGGCGAAGCTCGTGCCGGCGGGAGGAGCCCCCTGGAAGTTGGTCACGCCTGGCCGGCAGCCGGCCTCTGCCCAGCGTCTCGCCCGCGTCGATAGTCCGCATGCGGTCCGGATCCTCCAGGTCTTCGGCGCGGCGCTGATGATCGCTCCGTCCTACTACGTGATCAGACCTGTCGGAGCGAACGCGTACCTGGCCGGACTGGTCGGCATGTTTGCATTCTTCGCCTGGGCGATCGCGGTTCTGTTCGGTGTGCACGACGGGCGCCGCAACCGGCATCCCGTCCGCGGCTTGCTGTTCGTGTTCTGGCTTGTCACGCTGGCGTCATACCTGATGATCGACCGTGCTGTGATGACAACTACGCAGCTGCAGAGCGCGGATCGGTTTCTGATGGAGCTGGCGGTCATCTCCGGCATCGCCCTGATCGCCGGCGAGTGCTTGAGGTCGCTCGACGACGTCAAGCGAGTCCTCAGGGTGCTCCTGATCGGCGCCTCGTTCTGCGCGTTCGTCGCGATCGCGGAGTTCTGGGCCGGAATCAGCCTTACTAAGTACATCCATTATTTTCTCCCAGGCTTCAGCCTGGACGGCAGCGTCAACATAGACGCGCTTCGTGGTGGCCTGTCGCGCGTCGCCGGGACAGCGCGTGACCCGATCGAGTTGGGCGTGGTGTGTGGGATGTTGTTGCCGTTGGCCATCTATATGGCCCTCTACGACCGAGATCGTAAGCCTTGGAAGCGCTGGGCGCCGGTGTGGTTCTTGGTCGCGGCGCTGCCCACGACGGTCTCGCGGTCGGCGATCCTCGCCGTTGTCTCCTCGATGACCCTGCTGATCGTGATGATGCCGGCGAAACAGCGCCTCTGGGTCCTAGCGTGCATTCCCGTAGCGCTCGTCGGCGTGTTCGTTAGCTCCCACGGTTTGATCGGGACCCTGGCGAACTTCTTTGGCTCAGGTACGTCGGATCCATCTGTCGCGCATCGACTCAACAACTGGCAATACGTGGAGCAGCTCGTTCACCAGAAGCCGTGGCTCGGTTTCGGAGGCGGGACATTCATCCCGTCTGCCCAGGCGTCGGATCTCCACGTGCTCGACGACCAGTATCTACACACCGCGATCGAACTCGGATTGCTGGGTGTGCTTGCGCTGGCTCTGTTCCTGATAGTGCCGCTTTTCGCCGCCATCGCAGCGCGCCAGGAGACACGCGACCCAGAGGTGCGTCTTCTGTGCGCGGCACTTGCGGGCTCCGCACTTGCGGCGGCAGTCTGCTCAGTGGCGTTCGACTCATTCTCGTTTCCGATGTTCTACGGCGTTTACGCGCTGGTGTTCGGCCTCATCGGAACAGCCGTGCGTCTCGCCAGAAACGAGAAGCAGCAAACCTCTGGGCGTCGAAGAATGGCGCCAGACCGGCCCCAGGATAGGGCAATGCGACTGACCGTAAAGAGTGCTGCACATACCAGCACCGGAGGAGCCTGACCGTGGATCTCTACTCAATCACCCGATCACTTTGGCGTCATAAGTTCGTCACGCTACCGCTGCTGTTGCTGACCTTCGTGGGTTGCGTGGGCGTCCTCTTCCTGAAGGCGCCGACCTACACGACATCTGCCACATACATACTTTCGCCCCCGCCCGCTCCGCCGAGCGCGGAACAGCTCGTCCAACACCCCGCCCTGGGCCGGATCTCGCCGAATAACCCATACCTCAACTATGGCGGCCTGCCGGTCGTTGCCCAGGAACTCACGACGATGCTCAGCACACCTCAGGCTGAGGCGAAGTTGAAGTCCCAGGGCATGACCGGCAGCTACACATTGGGGCCGAGTCAGTTGTTCGGCAACAATACGCCGCTGATCGAGGTCAGCGTGCTGGCGACAAGTCCTGCAGCGGCGCTCAATACGACTGGACTGGTCGGCAAGGCGCTCGTCAGCGAGATGAACGTCATGCAGGATACACAACGCGTCGCGCCGTATTACCGAATCAAGACGCTTCTCGTCACTCCGGCGTCCCCACCCACCCTGGTGGTGTCAAGCAAGCTCAGAGATCTGATCGCGCTGTTCGCGCTCGGGGTGATGCTGATCTTCGTCGCGGTATCCATCATGAACGCGCTTGACGAGCGAGCCCTTCGGCGCCGCGAAAGGCAGGCCAGCACCGCCGTCAGACCATATTCACCGAACCCTGACTACACGAACCCCGACCGGCTCGAATACCCACGATCCGGCGAATGGGTACTTCCTGACGACTCTGCCGTTGGCGAGCTGAGTGATGGGGAGCCCGAGGCCGGAGCCTCCCGATTCCCAGTGACGAGTTCTGCGGAGGCGCATGGCTTCGGTATCGGGCGCCGGCGGTACTCCTCCTAGTCAGTCCGGAAAGGCCCGGTCGATCTCGTGACTCGGATGGCGGTTCTCACTCCAAGCTATGCGCCCGACCTGGAGTTGTGCCGCGATCTGAACGACTCGGTTCTGGCGTGCACCCCGACCGATGTGACACATCACATCATAGTTCCGGTTCGTGACAAGCCGCTCTTCGCTGGGTTGGGTGGGGGTCGCACCGAGGTTTGGAGCGTTAATGACTTCCTCCCACGCCGGATGGTTGCCGTGCCGGGCGCGAATGCATGGCTGAACGTGCGCCGACCGGGGGTACCAATTCGAGGCTGGATCATGCAGCAGCTTGTAAAGCTTCGCGCGGCTGCGGAATGCGATGCAGACATCCTCCTACTGGCTGATTCAGATGTTCAGATGGTGAGGACCGCCAGCGCTGAAACCTTTCGGGCGGCGGGGCGGACCAGGTTCTTTCGCTCGCCCGGCGGGGTCACCGCAAACATGTCACGGCACGTTGTCTGGCACGAAGTCGCCCATGACCTGCTCCAGCTCGGGCATTCGGCGTTGCTGCCGCCATTGCCCGACTACATTAGTCCATTCAACACCTGGGACCGGCGGGTCGTGCTCGCGCTCAAGGAGAGGATCGAGGTCGGTAGACGTCGCTCTTGGCTAGATGAGATCGGCCGCCAGCTGCACTTCTCTGAGTTCATGCTCTACGGCGTATTCGTCGACGTGTTCTTGGGCAAGGAAGCCCCGGTGGCTCCCTCTACGACAGCTCTTTGCCACTGCTACTGGCCGACCCGCCCGCTCGATCTCGACGCGGCCAAGCAATTCGTAGGCGGCCTGGACGCTGACGATGTCGCGGTGATGATCTCCGCGAAGTCCCACACCCCGTTGTCAGTTCGCCGAGCAGCGCTAGCCGGCGACGTCTGGTCACTCACCGACCAGAACCCGGGGATACATGCGTGAACTCGACTCAGACGCGTTTGAGCGGGTATTCGCGCAGTTGTCGACGCGTGCCTGCTGGCAGGAGGACGCAGGCTACTACCCTCGATACCGAAGCCGGTATGAAGGGCTTGTACGGCGGCTGGCCGCGGTCGCCCCACCGGAACCGCTCGACGTCCTCGATATCGGTGGTGGTCAATTCGCGTTTCTCGCGCAGCATCTCTGGGGAGATCGCGGGACCGTCGCCGATATCTCGGCGAGCTCGTTTATCGGCTTGCGCGAAGAAGGGCTCGGCGCCTTCGTTTGGGACCTCGCGCAAGACGATCCCCCGTCAGGCCGGACCTTCGATGTCATTCTGCTCTCGGAGGTGATCGAACACCTTCCGGTTCCAGGTCACGTCGTGCTCAGCCGCTTACGGGAGATATTGCGTCCAGGGGGCGTCCTACTATGCTCGACCCCGAACCTCTATCGACTTCGCAATGTGGTCTACCTCTTGCGAGGAAAGCAGCTCTTCGACGTGTTCGATTTGCCAGGTGAGCGCGGCTACGGCCATGTACTCGAGTACTCAGCAGAGCACCTGGCCTGGCAGATCCGACGCGCAGGCTTCACGAACTACACGGTCGAGACGCTCAGCTTCGGGCACAAACCCAACGGTGCCATCGATCGAACGCTCGCTAGGCTCGGCCGGCCGCTCGGCCAAATCCCTCGCTACCGCGAGAACCTCGTCGCGGTGGCGTACGCGGTATGACCTGAGATGAATGGTTGTCCGCTCGACACGGGTGTCCGAGCGTCGCGAATCGTTAACCTGTGCTTCCACGGTATCGGTGAGCCCGCACGACAGCTCGAACACGACGAGCAGCAGTATTGGGTGACCGATGCGCAGTTCTGCGAGCTTCTGGACGTCATCGTGCGGTCTCATTATTCCGTGCGCATCACGTTTGACGATGGCAACGCCTCTGACGCTGCATACGCTCTGCCCGCACTGCGAGAGCGGGGACTCACGGCCGAGTTCTTCATCATTGCCGGGCGGCTCGGGAAACCGGGGTCCCTGGGAAGGGACGATACCCGCGGCCTCGTCCGGGATGGCATGGCCGTAGGGTCTCACGGGATGCATCACCGGCCGTGGCGGAACCTGAATGACGATGCCTTGCGGATCGAGTTGGAGGACGCGCCCCGGATGCTCGAGGGCATCCTCGGCCGCAGGGTGAGAACAGCCTCGCTTCCGTTTGGCTCCTACGACCGTCGTGTTCTAGCAGCGGTGCGGCGTTCCGGGATCGCCCGCGCCTACACCGTCGATCGAGCGCCCGCGTTCAACGATGCGTGGTTGCAAGCCCGCTACACGATTACCCGCAACGACTCGCCGCAGTCGCTGGAACGTCTGCTGCGTCGGCCACGGGGGTCGTTTGTGCACGCCCAACTGGTCGGGGCAAAGAGTCTGGCCAAGCGCTGGCGATAGCGCCTCAATGAACGGAAAGACGGTCCTCATCGGCTTCGCTGAGGCGCTTGCCGCGATCGAAGCAGCGTGGTCGCTGCAAGACGCCGGATTTCGTGTCGTGGCGTTTGGTCGCGAGGGTCGTACTCCGGCGCTGCGTCATGTACGCGCGCTTGAGTTTCATCGGGTGCCGGCACCGGAAGATAATCTCGCCGCGAGCATCGGAGCGATAGACACGCTTGCGCGCCGGGTCGGCGCAGACGTTCTTCTCCCGCTCGATGATGTTTCGCTCTGGCTTTCCGTGCAGCTTGATGATGTGTGCATCGCCGGCGCGCGAGGCCATGCCGCCGAAGCCGCACTCGACAAATCGGTCCAGCTTGCGGCGGCGCGTGCGAGCGGTCTAGCCGTTCCAGCGACCGAAATCGTCGAGAGCGTCGAGGACCTGGGCCCTATGAATCGGTCAACGATGATAAAGCCGGCGCGGCCGGTGTCCGAGGTTGGCGGCAGGTTGGTCAGACCGACGGGCGTTGTCTGCATCGACGATCGCGAGCGTGTACGCGCAGGCTCGAGAGAGTGGTATCCGCCGATTCTCGGTCAGCCCCTCATCCACGGGACAGGTGAGGGATTGTTCGGATTCGCCGGACACGGTGGTGTGACGTGTTGGTCGGCGCACCGTCGGGTTCGGATGATCAACCCGCAGGGATCGGGTTCGTCCGCTTGCGTGTCAGTTCCCGTCGATGACGCATTGGTCGGCCCCAGTACGCGGTTCCTCGATCGACTCGGGTGGCGTGGCATGTTCATGCTCGAGTTCCTTCGCGACTCCGAGGGCACGCCATGGTTCATGGAGCTGAACGGGCGACCATGGGGGAGTCTTGCGCTCGCGCGGCGGCGGGGATTCGAGTACCCGGCGTGGACGGTGCGAGCGTCGCTCGATCCAGCGTTCGCTCCGGATCCACCGACGGCGCCTCCAGATGTGATGTGCCGGAACCTGGGGCTCGAGATCGTGCATCTGATGTTCGTGCTACGGGGGCCACAAACCAGGGCACCGGTGGTGTGGCCGCGTCTCTCAACATCGATTGCGGACGTCCTCTGGAGATCGCGGCGGGCGAGTCTGTACAACTGGAAGCGCTCGCAGCCCGACGTGCTCGTCGTCGACACGGTCAAAACGGTGCTCGAATACCTTGTCAAGCTGAAAACGAGGCGTGGTTGATGCCCGGAGGTGGCGTTTCGGGGCGCCGCGTCCGTATTGCCGCGCACGTTCACTCGGAGTGGTCCTACGACGCGCATGTGCCGCTGGACGTGATCGCCCGCACCTTCGCTCGCTTCGGCTACGACGCTGTGCTCATGGCTGAGCATGATCGTGGCTTTGACGAGCGGCGCTGGATCGACTACCAGAGCGCATGCGCCTCAGCAAGCACCAGCGAGATCATGCTGATTCCCGGGATGGAGTACGAGGACGCGGACAACATCGTTCACACGGCGGTGTGGGGCGACGGGCTGCCGTTCCTTGGGGCGGCACGCCCCACCCTGGAAATCCTGAGAGAGGCGCACGACGGGGGCGCGGCAACGTTGTTCGCTCATCCGAACCGCCGCAACGCGATCGATCGCTACCGGCCGGAATGGCGCGACCTGCTGAGCGCGGTGGAGATCTGGAACAGAAAATACGATGGCGTGGCGCCTTTTACGGAGGCGAAGGCACTCGCGAACCGTGAAGGCCTGGCAGGGTTCGTGTCACTTGACTTTCACACCCGGCGGCAGCTGTTCCCACTGGCGATGACGGTGCCCGTGTCCGAGCGCGAACCCCTCTCGCGTCGGTCCGTGGTTGCGGCAATCCGCGCCGGCGGCGCTCGCTCCGACTTGTTGAGGTTCGAGGCGTCACGCTTCACGCATGGGGTACCGGGGGCGCTCATGCAAGGACTGGAGGGTCTACGTCGATCCATCCGCACTCCGCTGCGTCGCCTGACGCGTATGTGACGGTTATCTCATGCGCGAATGCCACCAGGGAGCTCGCTCCACTTCCGCCGGTGAACAAGCATTGCAAGCGCGGTACGGCTCGAATCGTCGCTAGCCCTCAGCGCGTAGTGGAGAATCACCGCGAATCGGAAGAGCCAGGTGGCCGGGGCTCGGTGGTACTTCTCGTAGAAGCGTATGCGGTTGACGGCGAGCAATGCTGCGAGCGTGCTGGAACGACCGGAGCCGCCATCCCGATGGCGCGCAATCGCCGTCGGGACATAGCGGAATCGGTAGCCGGCCTCGCGCACCCGCCGCGCGTAATCGGTCTCCTCCGAGTAGAGGAAGAACCGCGATTGATCCCACTCTCCGACGATTCGGTTGCATTCGGCGGACACGATCATGGCTGCCCCGCCGGCCCATTCTGCATCGTGCGAAACCTCGTATGCCGAGACGTCACGAACGGTTTCACTGAGCCAATCGGGACGGTTCGGAATGCGGCTTCCGAGCAGAGCATCTCCGAGCGCACGCGTGACGCTGGGCTCTCGTCTGAGCGTTGGATACAGACCGCCGGTGGGCGTCAGCAGCTTTGGCGCGGCTGCCCCGACGCCGGGCTCTCTGACGGCATCGTAGAGGCGCTTGATCGACCCTCGCTCAAGTACCAGGTCAGGATTCAAGACCAGCACCGCCGATTGTGGATTCGCCGACTTGCGGGCTAGATTGATGGCGCCTGCATACCCGAGGTTCTCCCCGGCTTCGATAACTCGGACATCGGACCGGCGCCTGGCGACTGCGACAGTCCCATCTGTGGATTTGTTGTCGACCAGCACGCAGTCAATGCTGATCCCGGCTGCGGCCTCCGGGATCGAGTCAAGTACACAATCGATATCGTCGGCGCTGTTGTAGCCGATGATGACGATCGTGCAATCGGTCGGCTCGGCTCCTCCAGCCATCGACTGCGTGTTTAGCAGTTTCCCTAGATTTAGTAGCTCGTCACCTACGGCTTCCGCTCCGTCTGAGGTTTGGAAATGGACCGTAGATGTGAACGTCGGTCGCCTTCGCGAACGTATCGGTGAACCTGTGGTGCGACACCGGTACGGACCCTGACGACTGTCTCGGAGAACACGCGCAGACGTAGTGCACCCTTCCCGAATTGTTGCCCTTGATCCTGAATATCGCCCGAATGTTCGTCCCGGTCTCTTCGCCGCGCGGCGTCGCGAAGATGTAGAACCCGCCCCTGAACTCGCCCGACGAGTTCGAAAACGCGGCGCCCGAGTAGTACTTCGCCATCACATCCATCTGCGATCCCGTGCCCAGCAGTCGATCCGGTGTCGGGAACGTGTAGCCGCCGTTGCGAGCCGAGGCGTAGCCGTCTGCGAACGGGCTGTTGATGATCGGCGCGAGGTTCTCGACGAGCGTGTTGGTATGCGTCGCCTGCGCCGCGTCCGACACGGTCTGGCCGGACTGCACCCGGTTGGAGAATCCGAACTGGCCGTTGTTGCCTGTGCCGTTGTCGGAGGTGTTGCCGAAGTAGAAGATCATCCGGGCGCCGTGAACGATCGTGTCCCACACGGCCCAGTTCAGCTCGGTCGGCTTGATCGGCTGACCTCCCTCCACCAGCCCGTCGTCGGTCTCGATGTACGGCGCCACAGGTGCCCGGCCCTCCGCGCCCCGCAAGTTGCCGTTGACCCATTGGCGCATGGTGTCGACCATGTCCCCGTAGTGGGAGGCCTCGGCGGTCTGCGCCGCGGTGCAGCTCCCGGCTTGCCTGTAGATCACCCCGCAGTAGTACTGCTCGGCGTCGCTCACGTTCTGCCCCGCGAACCAGTAGACGTCGTCCGTAGCGATGTCAACATGCCGACCGTCCGGCATCCCGCTCGTGCACGTCATGATCTGCTGCATGCTCATCTGGCCGCCCTTGTCGCCGCACGCGCTGCCGCTGATATGTCCGTAATGGATCTGGCTCCACGTGAAGGACGCCTGGATGAAGCGGCCGGAGAGCCCGAACAGACCACCGAGTGTGGTCGCCTGGCTGGTGATGTCGCTCCACGTCGACGGCTCCTCGACATGGGCGCCAATGGTCTCCGAACCGAAGTTCTTGGCAGCGTCGTCGGCTGCGATCGCCCAGATGTTCGCGGCCCGCAGCTTTGCTAGGTTGGTGCCGCCGGTCACGCGAACCGACGTGTTCATCCCCATGCTCTTGAACGACGAGGCGCTGTTCCCGTAAAACGCGTAGTCGTCGATGATCGGGACGAACGCCGGATTGTCCCAGCCATCCTTGCAGGCGTAGTTGAAGCCGTTGGCGCAATAGTAGTTCGGACCGCCATCAATCCGCTGCGTGGTGACACCTCTCGGGAGGCGAGCCGCGGGGGTAGGCGGCCGTGACGTTTTGGCGGTCGATCGGGTGAAATCGACGTCGACGTACACGGACCCCGCCGCGTATGTGCTTGACGGGAAGGTGCTGTGGCTGGAGTAGGTGTAGACGCCGTTGCCGCGCGGACGGCTCCTGATGGCTTGCAGCCGTCCGTGTGTGATGGGCGACTTCAGGCCGTGTTTGCGGATCGCGTAATGGCCGGTCGGCGCGAAGTACCCGGCGACGTAGGTCGTGCCCCGTTTGACCCGGACAGGTCTGACAAAGGCGACGGACTGCCATCCCGATCGCGACTCGCCTGCGAACGTGGCGCTGGCTAAGATGCGGCCGCCGGTCGTCCACAGGCTCGCGACGTGGGTCCCGGTATTCCGCGCCGCCTTGTAGAAGCGGATGCCCGTGACCCACCCATTGACCAAAGGTCTGAACTTGAGGCCGAGCTCGACCGCGTTGCGGTCCCCGGAGTCAGCGATCCGGGGAGTAGCCCGTCCGAAGATCGTCGAGTCGCGTCGCAGGCTGGTGGCCGCCGAGATCCCGAGCACGATGGACACACTGAGAACCAGTGCAATCCCGGAGGCGATCGAGATTCGTCTAAACACGCTTGGCGAGGGGTCGACGCGTGGCGCTGGGGGTGGCCCTCGTCGGGACCGGGCCGCAGGGGTTGACCGTCTTGGACATCATCCCCCGATGCTAGCGGTCGTTCGCGTGTTCTACCAGTTTCCTGGGATTTGGTAGACGGTCATCTCCGGTTACGGTCTGTCATTGGTTTGGAAATGGGCCGTAGATGTGAACGTCGGTCGCTTTCGCAAACGTGTCGGTGAACTGGTGGTTGGACACCGATACGGTCCCGGTCGACTGTGTTGGTGAGCACGCGCAGATGTATGGCACGGTTCCGGAGTAGTTGCCCTTGATCGTGAATGTCACCGGAATGTTCGTTCCGGTCTCTTGGCCGCGTGGTGTCGCGAAGATGTAGAACCCGGGTGCGAACGTGCCCGACGAGTTCGAAAAGCCGCTGCCCGAGTAGTACTTCGCCATGATGTCCAGCTGCGATCCTGTGCCCAGCAGTTGATCCGGTGTCGGGAACGTGTAGCCGCCGTTGCCAGTCGAGGCGAAGCCGTCCGCGAACGGGCTGTTGATGATCGGCGCAAGGTTCTCGACGAGCGTGTTGGTATGCGTCGCCTGGGTCGCGTCCGACACGGTCTGGCCGGACTGCACCTGGTCGGAGAATCCGAACTGGCCATTTCCACCCGTGCCGTTGTCGGAGGTGTTGCCGAAGTAGAAGATCATCCGGGCGCCGTGAACGAACGTGTCCCACACCGCCCAATTGATCTCACCGGGCTTGATTGGCTGGCCTCCCTCCACGAGCCCGTCGTCCGTCTCGATGTACGGCGCGACCGGTGCGCGGCCCGGCGCGCCCGGCACGTTCCCGTTGACCCATTCGCGCATGGTGTCGACCATGTCCCCGTAGTGGGAGGCCTCGGCCGTCTGGGCCGCGGTGCAGCCCCCTGGCTGAGAGTAGGTCACCCCGCAGTAAAACTGTTCCGCGTCGCTCACGTTCTGCCCCGCGAACCAGTAGACGTCGTCCGTAGCGATGTCAACATGCCGACCGTCCGGCATCCCGCTCGTGCAGGACATGATCTCCTGCATGCTCATCTGGCCGCCGCTACTGCCGCAAGCGCTGCCGGTGATGGTCCCGTAGTAGGTCTGGCTCCAGGTGAACGACGCCTGGATGAAGCGGCCGGAGAGCCCGAACAGACCACCGAGTGTGGTCGCCTGGCTGGTGATGTCGCTCCACGTCGACGGCTCCTCGACATGGGCGCCCACGGTCTCCGAACCGAAGCTCGTGGCAGGGTCGTCGCCTGCGATCGCCCAGATGTTCGCGGCCCGCAGCGTCGGCATGTTCGTGCCGCCGGTCACGCGAACCGACGTGTTCATCCCCATGCTCTTGAACGACGAGGCGCTGTTCCCGTAGAACGCGTAGTCGTCGATGATCGGGACGAACGCTGGGTTGTCCCAACCGCCGTTGCACGCATTGGTGAACCCGTTGGCGCAATAGTAGTTCGAACCGCCATCAATCGGCTGCGTGGTGACAGCTATGGGAAGGGCAGCCGGAGTCATATTGCTCTGCGTCGGACTAGCCGTGGTCCGCGTCGGGGCAGCCGAGTTCGATCCCGAGGTCGCGCCGGGGGTCGCGCCGGGGGTCGCGCCGGCCGTACCCGGCGGTGACGTTGTGCCGGTCGATTGGGTGAAATTGACGTCGACGTAAAAGGATGCCGCCGCGTATGTGCTTGACGGGAAGGTGCTGTGGCTGGAGTAGGTGTAGACGCCGTTGCCGCGCGGACGGCTCCTGATGGCTTGCAGCCGTCCGTGTGTGATGGTCGACTTCAGGCCGTGTTTGCGGATCGCGTAATGGCCGGTCGGCGCGAAGTACCCGGCGACGTAGGTCGTGCCCCGTTTGACCCGGACAGGTCTGACAAAGGCGACGGACTGCCATCCCGATCGCGACTCGCCTGCGAACGTGGCGCTGGCTAAGATGCGGCCGCCGGTCGTCCACAGGCTCGCGACGTGGGTCCCGGTATTCCGCGCCGCCTTGTAGAAGCGGATGCCCGTGACCCACCCATTGACCAAAGGTCTGAACTTGAGGCCGAGCTCGACCGCGTTGCGGTCCCCGGAGTCAGCGATCCGGGGAGTAGCCCGTCCGAAGATCGTCGAGTCGCGTCGCAGGCTGGTGGCCGCCGAGATCCCGAGCACGATGGACACACTGAGAACCAGTGCAATCCCGGAGGCGATCGAGATTCGTCTAAACACGCTTGGCGAGGGGTCGACGCGTGGCGCTAGGGTGGCCCTCGTCGGTGAGTGCTGCGATTGACCGCCCTGCTGCGCTTGAGAAGCACCCGCCCGGGCGGCCCGCGGGCATGCTAGCGCCTTCCCGGTCGAGACGGGGAAAAAACCACCGCGGTCGAATCAGCTGATACGCAAGGAGCTCATCGCTTGAGCCGCGAACTTCCTAGCAATCCAACACGGTGCCGCGATCTTCAGCACCTTTTGGCCGGGCAGCGACGCGATTAGAAGCCTCTGCCCCAGAGTTCCGCAATAGCTATGACGCCCGCGAATCCGGAATTTCCTCGAAACATGCACGCCCGCGATCGCATCGGCAAAACGAAGCGACTCGATCGCAGTGGTTACCGTGGTCGACGTGCCCCTGAACGAGTAGATGCATGTCGGGCCGAGCGGCGCCTCGCGACGCCAATGGACGCGTCTGCCCGTGAATTTTCGGGCCTGCCCACGTGTGACCAGCTGGCACGGGTTGACCGTCTGAGACATCTTTCCGACGCGGTCAGGGCTGGACGTCGAGGCGGCGCCCAGCGCCATGGCGGGCCCGCCAAGCCATCCCGCGGCCGTTGCGAGCGCAAGCACGGTCGGCTTCATCAAGTCAACTTTGCGGAGGGCTGCCATGGAATACCTGCCCCGCCGGCTCGGCGGTCCGCGGACCCTAGCAGTCTCCGAGCCTGGTTCGCCCGCAGCCGGGAGCGCTGCAAATGACCGCGCGCCCGAGATGCACGAATTCTTGGTGTAGCTCGGCCCGGCGGTTGCCAGCGGGCCGTCGCCTTCGAAAACGGGCACACTGAGACGGACTGCCCCGGCCGCGGGGGCCGGGGCAGCTAACGGTCGTTCGCGCGTTCTACCAGTTTCCTGGGATTTGGTAGACGGTCATCTCCGGTTACGGTCTGTCATTGGTTTGGAAATGGGCCGTAGATGTGAACGTCGGTCGCTTTCGCAAACGTGTCGGTGAACTGGTGGTTGGACACCGATACGGTCCCGGTCGACTGTGTTGGTGAGCACGCGCAGATGTATGGCACGGTTCCGGAGTAGTTGCCCTTGATCGTGAATGTCACCGGAATGTTCGTTCCGGTCTCTTGGCCGCGTGGTGTCGCGAAGATGTAGAACCCGGGTGCGAACGTGCCCGACGAGTTCGAAAAGCCGCTGCCCGAGTAGTACTTCGCCATGATGTCCAGCTGCGATCCTGTGCCCAGCAGTTGATCCGGTGTCGGGAACGTGTAGCCGCCGTTGCCAGTCGAGGCGAAGCCGACTGCGAACGGGCTGTTGATGATCGGCGCAAGGTTCTCGACGAGTGTGTTGGTATGCGTCGCCTGCGTCGCGTCCGACACGGTCTGGCCGGACTGCACCTGGTCGGAGAATCCGAACTGGCCATTGTTGCCTGTGCCGTTGGCGGAGGTGTTGCCGAAGTAGAAGATCATCCGGGCGCCGTGAACGAACGTGTCCCACACGGCCCAGTTCAGCTCGTTCGGCTTGATCGGCTGCGAGCCGGCACCCACTAGCCCGTCGTCGGTCTCGATGTACGGCGCGTTCGGAGCGGTCCCGGAGGCGCCGCTATCGCTGCCGCCGTTCAGCCATTCGCGCATGGTGTCGACCATGTCCCCGTAGTGGGAGGCCTCGGCCGTCTGTGCGGCGGTGCAGTTCCCGCCCTGCTTGTAGATCAACCCGCAGTAATACTGGGCGTAGCTGCCCACGTTCTGTCCGGCAAACCAGTAGATGTCGTCGGTGGCGATGTCAAGATGCCGACCGTCCGGCATTCCCGTCGTGCAGGTCATGATCTCCTGCATGCTCATCGTGCCGCCACCGCCGCACGCGCTGCCGCTGATGTTGCCGTAGTAGATCTGGTTCCAGGTGAAGGACGCCTGGATGAAGCGGCCGGAGAGCCCGAACAGACCATCGAGGTCGCTCGCCTGGCTGGTGATGTCGCTCCAGGTCGACGGCTCCTCGACATGGGCGCCCACGGTCTCCGAACCGAAGTTCGTCGCAGCGTCCGCGGCTGCGATCGTCCAGATGTTCGCGGCCCGCAACGTTGACATGTTGGTGCCGCCAGATACGCGCACGTCCGAGTTCAAACCGAGCGAGTTGAACGAGCTTGTGCTGTTACCCGAATAGAACGCGTAGTCGTCGACAATCGGAACGAACGCTGGGTTGTCCCAACCACCGTTGCACGCATTGGTGAACCCGTTCGCGCAATAGTAGTTCGAACCACCATCGATCGGCTGCGTGATGACACCCGTCGGAAGGCCAGCCGGCGCCGTCTGCGTCGGGGTGGTCGTGGTCTGCGCCGGAGTTGTCGTGGTCTGCGTTGGGGTGGTCGTGGTCTGCGTTGGGGTGGTCGTGGTCTGCGTTGGGGTGGTCTGAGGAGTTGTCGGCGGGGGCGTGGTTGTTGCACCGGCCACGGTCCCGGTTACATACGCGGAAAGCGGGCAGAACTGGTTGGTCCAGGTAGCGCCGGTGGTCCAGGAGGACGGCAACGATGTCAGATTGCTCGAGGCGGTGACTTGGGTATCGCAGGTGCCCGATGTCGCGTCTTGGAAGTACAGCGGGGAGCCCGTGCTGAGGACGGCGATCCAATACTTGCCGGCGGATATGGTGGTCGGGCTGATCGGCACTGTGTCCCACGCTCCGGCTTGAGGCGAGGCGAGCGAGCCTGAGCCGACCAATGCGCCCGGCTGGCCGGCATCGTCAGCGTAAATGCCGGCGGATACGGTGCTAGCCGCGTCGCTGGGGCCAACATATATCTTCACCGAGTCCGCCGTTCCGCCAGTGGAGCTGGTCACCGCAAAGGCTTGAGCTGACCCTGCCGGGTTCGAGTCCACGGCGGGTCCGACCGTTTGCGACCCGAACAGGACCGCGTCGTCGGTTGCGGGGCCGTTCCCGGCAACCGTCGCGGATGGCGCCGTTGTCGCGGCCGCCGAACCACCATCGTTGGTGGCGGTAACAATCGCCTCGATCGTCTCGCCAACGTCGGCCGCCTGAAGTGTGTAGCTGCTGGCCGTCGCCCCGGAGACGGCACCACACATGCCTTGGCCGCAACGCTGCCACGCATAGCTGTAACGGGTCGGATTGTTGCTCCACGATCCGTTGCTCACAGTCAATGTCTGCCCCTGAGTCGCGGTACCGCTGAGAACCGGCAGGGCAGTGTTCACCGGGCTCTCAGCTGGTGTCGTGGTCGTGCCGGTTGGGATCGTCGTCGTGCCGGTTGGGGTCGTGGTCGTGCCGGTCGGGGTCGTGGTGGTGGTCCCGCCGGCGGATCCGCCCACGTATGCCGAGACCGGGCAGTACGCGTTGTTCCAGATCCCACCGGTCGTCCAAGAGGACGGCAGCGATGAGAGATTGTCCGAGGCGCTCGTTTGCGTATTGCATGTGCCGGACTGGGCGTCTTGGAAGTACAGGGCTGATCCGGTGCCGAGGAGCGCGACCCAGTAGTTGCCCGCGGATACCGAGGTGGGGGTGATCGAGACCGTGTCCCACGCTCCCGCCTGGGGCGAGGCGATGGAGCCCGACGCGAGCAGATTGCCCGGCTGGCCGTTGTTGTCGGTATAGAGGCCGGCCCAAAGGGTGGTGGCCGCGTCGTTTGAGCTGAGGTACACGGTTATCGAGTTCGCCGTTCCAGGCGTGGAGTTGGTTACCTGGAAGGCTTGCGCCGAGCCTGCGGCGTTGGAGTCCGCAGTGGGCTGAACCGTCTGAGAACCGAACAGGAACGCACTTACCGTCCCGCCACGTGGCGGCTTCGTCGCAGCCATCGCCGAAGGGGCGGCAGCGATCGCTACTAGGCACGCCAGACCGAGCAGCAGAAAACGCATTCCTCGCATTTGGGGTCCTTCCCATGTCCGTGGTGTCCGTTCGGAACAACATCGTGGTACCGCCGACGGCCCTTGACTCGCTCGCCGACTAATCGACAAACATCTCAGCCAAACGAGACCCGTAGACGGACGCTCGTAGGGGGCAGGCGATGCAGTATTGGAGGGCAGTCGCCGACGCTAGAGCCGCAATCTACGGTTCCTTGCCGCGGGGCCTGTCAAATCTGGACGTATGGATGCTCGTCGGGCTGAGCAGCTCTGGACGTATGGACCCTCCGGCCCGCGTCAGGGCACAATATCCAGGGACAATTGCGAGCTGGGGAAAGCGTCTCGCTTGCGCCAGTGCGTTAGCTCGGCGTGGGTGGCGCAGCGTTCTGCTGCGCTCACCGCCGAAACGCCACTGTGCCGCCCGATCATCTAGCGGCGGTGCCCGTCAGAGACCGCGCCGTCGGATCACGTACGGGACGGTTCGAAGCAGGATCTTCGTGTCCCCCCACAGCGACCAGTTGGCGGAGTAGAAGTAGTCGATCTTGACCATCTCCGGCAACGGGATCCGCGAGGAACCGAAGATCTGCCAGAGTCCGGTCATCCCGGGGCGAACCGTCAGGCGCCGCCGCTTCCAGCCCTCTATCAGCGCATCTTCGTCCGGGACGAGCGGCCGCGGCCCGACGAGACTCATGTCGCCGAGCAGGACATTGAAGAGTTGGGGCAACTCGTCGAGCGACGTCGTGCGCAGGATCCGACCCACGCGGGTGATCCGCGGATCGTGGGTGATCTTGAAGAGACCGCCCTGCGCCTCGTTCTGTTGGCGCAGACGTTCCTTGACCGCGTCGGCGTCGACGACCATCGAGCGGAACTTGAAGATCCTGAACCGGTGGCCGGCGCGCCCGATCCGTGTCTGACAGAACAGCACGGGACCGCGCGAGTCAAGCAGGATCAAGACCGCGATCGTCAGCAGCAGCGGCGCCAGTAGGATTAGGGCGACCGACGCGATCGCGATGTCCATCGCGCGCTTGAGGAAACGGGACGAGGCCGTGAGCCCTGCCTGTCGTACGCCGAGCAAGGTGATCCCGTCGATCTCGTCGAACGCAGCTGACGAGCCGACCACCTCCAACAGGCGCGGCAGCACACTGACTTTGAGGCCGAGCGCTTTCAATGCGCGGATCACGTCGAGGATTTCGTCCTCGTCGTGTCCGTCGGGCGCAACGATCACGCGTTCGACGCGCTCATCAGCAATGACGCGGGCCAACGCGTCGGCGTCACGCGTCCTGTCAAGGACGGAGTGACTCGGTTCGAGCGGGCCCATCGTAATACTGGCGACGACAACCGCCTTGACGCCGGGCGAAGCGGAGAGTTTGTCGGCCGCGCGCCGAGTCTCCGCCGCACTCCCAACGACGATACAGCGCTCTGCTGGACAGACCATGAGTGCGATATGGCGCGCGGCGATGCGACCACACGTCATCAGTACGAAGCTGGCAGCGGCCAGAATGAAAACCTCAGGGCGCTGAAGCGACCCCGTGAGGACGACGACCTGTGCAAGCCAGAGCGTCAGGGCGTAGAACACGGCGACATGCAGAATCGCCGGAAGTTCGTCGATAGTCGTCTTGCGCAGGATGTGCTGATCGCGATCGTAGAGTCCGATTGCCTTGCATGCGACGACGAGCAGCGGTGCGATCAGGACCGCGAAGAGCCGCAACCGGGGCGCGCTGTCACCGATCAGCAGTGTCGCGATCAGCAGGGCGCCGTACGCGGCCGTCACATCGGCGATGGCCAGCGCTCTGCGGAAGGTCGCATCGCGGGTGAGCGATGCCCGATAGCCCCAGGCCGATCCACGTTCGGCGCCATCGGAGATCCCCTCCCAGACGGGCGAGATGCTTGCGTCCGCCGACGCCAGTACCGGCCGCTGCGGACGCAGGCCGCGGTCCGGCAGGATCCGCGGCCCAGCAATCTCCAAGGTGCCTTCCGCGACCGTATCTGGTTGTGTTGCGGGTTGCACGGCGACGTTCCCCCTCGAACTCGCCGCTTAGACCGCTACCAGCTCAGCACGAGCCGACGCTCGTCGCGCCGTCGCTGTCGGCGCCAGCGCCAGCCGCGAGAGCTCCTGCTGGAGCGTCCGCCGGCCGCGATGGTGGAGTCCGTGAATGGACCCCTCCGTCTTGCCCATCTTGTCTGCGATCTCGCCTGGCGAGAGGCCGACAACATGGCGCAGGAACACGACCTCGCGCTGTTCGGCCGGGAGCGTCGCGAGGGCGTCACGGATGGCCATGACGTCCTCGCGCTCCTCCTCGAACTCCGCGTCCGGGCTCACCACCTCTTCGACCGGCGTCGAACGCACCGAACGCAGGTGATCGATCGCGACGTTGCGGGCCAGCCGCAGCAGCCACGCGAAGAACGGTACGCCGCGATCGTCGTACTTCCCGATCGACGTCATCAGCTTCGCGAAGACGTGCTGGGTTACGTCCTCGGCGTCGTGGTCATCGCGGACGATGCTCCGCACGTACCCGTAGATGTTGTTCGAATACTGGACGTAGAGGAAGCGGATCGCTTCCTCGTCTCCCTGCTTCGCCCGTTCGACCGCCAGCCGCGTCAAGCGCATTGTCTGTGGCGAGTCGTCCAGCTTGGTTGTGGAGCGGAACCCAGCAGCCACGCTCTGCGCCGAGCTCCGCTCTCGGCGCAGCGCATCGTGACCCGCCAAAAGCGTGCCCATTTCGAATAGTCCCCCTGATTGTGTGAGGCCCCGGGGTTGTCTCGTTTGACCCGAGGCCGGCTTGTCTCGTTTGCCGAACCGCGTCCTCAAGTGCCCGAGGACGCACGTCGTCTCGGTTGGGGAGTATCTGGCCCGCCAATACCCGGCGTCAATGACCTCTAAGGCCCATTTGGCGTTCAGATAAATGAACGCTCGGGCACCGTGGAAGTCCACGCATCACTCGGCCGTTGTTAGACGGTCGAGCGCCGCTCGACCGTTGTTCATCGGGTGGCACCCCAGTCGCGCCAACCCAGATCCAACCGACGAATTCCATAAGTGCGAGCAAAAAATTCCCACACTTGCCTGACTTTCAGTAAGGTCCCCCGCGCTTGCCTCGCGGTACGGGCGTGGCGAGTCATGAAACGTGGCGCGGTCGCTGGGGTTTCCAGCGCCAAGGGGAGCCGGTATGAGGATTGATTGGCAGGTGCGAGATAAACGCGCCCCGGGACGGGGCGGCGAAGTTGAGGGGGTAGTCCGGCGATGAGCCAGGCGCTGCGAGCGCTGGTCGCAGACAACGCGCCGACACGCTACGGCGTCCGCATGGCCCTGGACGGCCTCGCCTCGATCTGCGCGGAGGCGTCCGACCGAAAGGGCGCGGTCGAGGCTGCCGAAACACATCGGCCCGATGTCTGCCTGATCGGGCGCTCACTGCCCGGGGGTGGGATCAAGGCGGTTCGCGAGATCAGCGAACGCGTGCCGGCCGCCGCGATTGTGGTGCTCGCCGATCGCCCGGAGATCGACGATCTCCTGATGGCGCTGCGCGCCGGTGCGATCGGCTACATGCCCGTCGGCTTCGAACCCGGGCAGCTGCGGCGAGCGATCGTGGCTGTTCGCTCCGAGCAGGCGGCGATCCCGCGGTCGATGGTGCGGGAGCTCGTCGACGAGATTCGCTCGTTCGACCGCGTGCTCCAAGGGCAACTCACCTTGCGCGAACGGCAAGTGCTGGCGATGGTCCGTCGTGGAGACTCGACGGCACGGATCGCGCAGCACCTCGACATCTCCCCGATCACCGTCAGGCGGCATATATCCGTCCTGGTACGCAAGGCGGGCGTCGCGGGGCGTGCCGAACTGGTCGCGACGCTGAAGAAAGCGGAGCCCGCCGCCGCTGGGGTCCCGCTAACGGTCTAGTCCGTGCCGGACCGCATAGGTGGCCGCTTGGACTCGGTTGGTCACGCCGAGCTTGGCGAGGATGTTGGACAGATGGTTCTTGGCCGTTCGATCGCTGATCCCGAGCTCGAGAGCAATCTGTGAGTTATCGAGCCCGTGCGCCACGAGCCTGATCACCTCCAATTCGCGCGCGGAGAGCATCGCGTTCGGCGTGGGCGCAAGCACATGCTCGACATGATCGCGGCGGAGGCGGGCGAGCACGGCGGCGGCGGCCAGCGGGGAAAGCCATGAGCCGCCGATCGCGGCGGCGCGGATCGCGGCCACGACGTCGCTGATCGGCGTGCCCTTCATCAGGAATCCGCATGCGCCCGCCAGTACCGCCACCGTCACCTCATCCTCGACTTCCTTTCGCCCGATGGTGGCCGACAGCGCGATGACCCGGGTCTGCGGAGCCTCGGCCAGGATCGCGTGAATCGCCGAGACGCCGTCGATGTCGGGCATGTCGATGTCCAACAGCACGACCTGACCGCGGAGCTCGAGGGTCAGCTGAATTCCCAGCGTGGCTCGCGACGCGTGGCCGACGACCTGGATGTCGGGCTCGCTGCCCAGGATCGCAACGAGGCCCGATCGAAAGAGGTCATGACCGTCGACCACCACGACCCGGATCGGCGGGTCGCGGTCGGACGTCGCCTCCATGCTTGAAGTCACGATGACATAACGGCTAGGAGGGCGGCATCGGTCCGGTACTACCCATCTCGCGCTCTGTCTGCTCGCACCAGTCTCGCGCCCACCGGTTCCAGCCGAGGCCGAACTCGACTGCCAGCCTGTGGAACGGGTCGTCGAACTCGCCGACCTCGAGCAGCGCCTCCAGTTCGCTCGCGCGCCGCTCGTGAAGCGCGTGCTTGCGACGGATCACCTCTCGTCGTTCATCGGGCGTGAGGACCCCGGCGAAGCGCAGTTGCAGAAGCGCCTCGTCGCGGAGCTCGACGGCTGGCACGCAAGGGTCCGTCAGCCAGGCCCGCAGAGCGGCGCTGCCCTCGTCGGTGATCTCATAGCAGTGGCGGACCGAATCGCCCCGGGGGTCATCTCGCACGCTGATCAGGCCGGCATCGGTCAGGCGACGGAGCTCGGGATAGATCCCGCCGATGCTCGCGCCCCAGTAGAGCCGTGTCGATCGCTCGATCTCGGCCTTGATCGCGTATCCCGTGGTGTGACCCTCCGCAATCATGCCGAGCACGATCCGGGCGGTCTGATTGAGCGTCGTCTGAGCGGTTTCAGGCACCCCTGCAGTATGACGCGTAACGAATGATTTGTGCGGACTGATAGATCAGGTAGAGCGCTCAGTCTGATATAACTGAGTTCATGAGCGATGCGATCGATGGCCTCGGCACTCATCGGGATTCGATCGGCGTCGCCAGGGTCGCGGCAACCATGACCGCGACCAGGCAATTGGGGTCGTCCGACCCCCTGGAGGTTTCCATGAACTCCCGTTATCTCTCAAATGTCGCGCTGATCATCGCCGGCGCCTTCCTGGTCGTCGCGTCGCAGGCGTTTGGGGTGGCCACCTTCGAGTGGTTGATGTTCGGCATCGGCGCGGTCGCGGTGCTGATGTCGGCGACCATCCTGCTCCGCTCCCGCGGAGTCGCCCAGCGCACACTCGATGCGCTGATCGGCATCCTCGGCGTGTGGACCGTCGTCGCGAGCCTGGAATTCGTCGGCTCGACCGTGATCTGGCTCGGCTTCGCGTCGGGCGCGGGCCTGGTTGCGCTGGCCGTTATCGGTTTGACGCTCCACGAGCTCAGGACCGAGCGGGTGGTGCACTCGCTCGAGGTCACCTCAGCAGCCGAGCGCGAGTTCGCCCACGTCGGCTGATCTGCTCGCGGACCGACGCTGCGTTCAAGACCCGGGGGCAGGCCCGTGAGCCCGCCCCCGGGTTCTTCACGTCTGGGGCCCAGCTAGTGTCCTGAAGCGCTAGAGCCGGACGAGGTTCTCGGCCTCGATGCCGCGGGTGATCCCGCGCAGGTCGACGAACAGCGCCGACTCACGCGCGATCGCCAGGTGGTCGACGCCCGGGTGGGCGGTGACGAGCACGACCGCATCGGCACCGTCGAGCGCTTCACCCAGCTCGACGCTGTGCAGCCCGAACCTGTCCAGCGACGGCACGAACGGGTCGTGGTAGACGATGTCGGCGCCCCGCGCGAGCAGCTCCTCGATGATCCGCAGCGCCGGCGATTCCCGAATGTCTCCGATCCCACCCTTGTAGCTCACCCCGAACAGCGCGATCCGCGACCCGCGGATCGGCTTGGCGACGCCGTTCAGCGCGAGCTCGATCCGCTCGACGCAGTGGTAGGGCATCTGCTGGTTGATCTTCCCGGCCAGCTCGATGAACTCGGTCGACATGTGGAACTGGCGCGCGCGCCAGGTCAGGTAGAACGGATCGACCGGTAGGCAGTGGCCACCCATCCCCGGGCCCGGCTCGAACCGCATGAAGCCATACGGTTTGGTGCTGGCGGCGTCCACCACCTCCCAGATGTCGATCCCCATCCGCTCCGCGACCAGCGCCATCTCGTTGACCAGCGCGATGTTCACCGAGCGGAAGATGTTCTCGAGCAGCTTCGTCAGCTCGGCCGCCTCGGGGGACGAGACCGGGACGATCTCGTCGCACACCCGCCGGTAGAGCTCGACGGCGCGCTTCAGGCACGCGTCGGTGATCCCGCCGACGACCTTGGGCGTGTTCTTGAGCGTGTAGTCGGTCCGGCCCGGGTCCACCCGTTCCGGTGAGAACGCCACATTCAGCCCGTCGCCCACCTTCAACGTCGAGACGCGCTCGAGCGCCGGCATCAGCAGCTCCCGTGTCGTGCCGGGGTAGGTGGTCGACTCGAGCACCACCAGTTGGCCCTCCTGAACGACGGCCGCCACCGCCTCGGTCGCGGCCCGTAGCGGGCCCAGGTCGGGCTCACGGTTGGGGGAAAGGGGAGTCGGGACGCAGATGATGATCGCGTCGGCCCGGGCCAGCGGGGCGAAGTGCGTGGTCGCATTGACCCGGGGGAGAACCGCGTGGAGCTCGGCGGATGAGATGTCCTCGATGTAGGACTCGCCGGCGGTGAGCGCATCGACCCTCCGTTGGTCGATGTCGACCGCGATCACGTCCTCGCCCGCCGCTGCGAACGCGACGACAAGCGGGAGCCCTACATATCCGAGACCGACGACTCCGATCGACATGAGGCGGCTAGCGTACCGGCTGGGGCAGCGAATTCACGGGCGCGTCCGCGCAGTCAGCGCCGGGTCGGATACGATGGACCCCGGATCGTGCTAGGCGGGGCGCTAGCGGTGCCCTGTAACCCGCAACCCGCTCACGCGGGGCTGAATTCCCTCCCGAGGGGACGAGGCTCGGGGTTGGCGTCTTGCGCCCTGGTGGTGATGGCCCGGTCCCGTTGCGATGAAGGCCCGTGAATCAGGTCAGGTCCGGAAGGAAGCAGCCTTAAGCGACTCCCTTCAGGCGCGACGGGAGCGCCGAGCCGGAGTCAGGACACAGGATCGCGCCCCGAACCGGATCCACAATCGAGGGTGCACGGTCCACTTTTTGTTTCTTGCGAGAGCGCTGATGCCTCGGCGGCACCGCTAGCCCGTGGCGGCGTGCAGCGAGCCGCCCGGCGCCAGTTCCCGCGGCGGTGCCGTCGACTCGCGGACGACCAGGCTCGTCGCCAGATCGACCCGTTGGTTGATCGGCGCGTCCGGGTCCTCGACCATCTGGATCAGAAGCCGCGCGGCGGTCTCGGCCATCTCCACCAGCGGCTGGCGGATGGTCGTCAGCGGGGGCCCGACCCAGTGGCCGATGCGGAGGTCGTCGTAGCCCACGACCGACAGGTCGTAGGGGATCCGGATTCCGCGCGGACGCGCGGCCTCGTAGACGCCGAGGGCCTGCAGGTCGCTGCCGGCGAAGATCGCGGTCGGCGGCTTCTCCAGGTTGAGCAGCTGGGTCGCGGCGCGGTGGCCGCCGGCCACGTGGAAATCGCCCGCGCGCACCAGATCCGCGTCGAAGCCGATCCCGGCGCGCTCCAGCGCCGACCGGTACCCGTCGACGCGCGCGATCGAGCAGAGCATGTCCTCGGGCCCGCTGATCATCCCGATCCGGCGGTGACCGAGCTCGATCAGATGCTCGGCCGCGGCGAGTCCGCCGGCCCAGTTCGCCGATCCGATCGAGGCCACGTCCGGCTCCGGCTCGTCGGCGGGATCGACGACCACGAAGTTGACGCCGCGGCTGCGGAGCTTGTGCTTCTCGACCGACGCGAGGTCGGAGAACACGAGGATCACGCCGATCGGCCGGCGTCGCAGGACCCCGTCGATCCAGGCCGCGCCGGGGCTGTGGCGATCGCCGCTCTCGGTCAGGATCAGGCCGATCTCGGCGTCCCGCGTGACGTGTTCGACCCCGCGGATGATCTCGATCGCCCACTCGCTCTCGAGCTCGTGGAAGACGAGCTCGATCATTCGCGCGACCGCGTTTCCGGCTGCCGGTACCCGGCGGAGGTAGCCGTACTCGTGCAAGAGACGCTCGATGCGGACCCGTGTGCCGGTGGCGACGTCGGCGCGGCCGTTCAAGACTTTCGAAACAGTTGCGAGCGAAACGCTGCCCTGTGAGGCGATGTCTGAGAGTGTTACCCGGCGATCTGGGGCCGGGCGTCTTTTAGGTGCCTTGGACAATAGCTCGCCTTTTTACCGTGTTTTCGCGCAACCGTGAAGATCCACACCGGACCTTCACGGTTCCCGCTTGACACGCTAATCGATCCAGCGCTAGCCTCGCCGTGCGTTAGGCATGCTTTCGAAGAGTATGTCGAAAACTTTCGGAGAGGAGAGCTTTCTAAATGTCGAGTTCCCGCGAGAGGTTGCGGCGTGGTGCCGTTGCCTCCGTTGCACTGGCGGCCACGGCGGCAACGGTCGCGATCAGTGCCGGCGCCAGTGGCGCCAAGGTCACTGCTTTCGCCGCTGCCAGCAGCCGACCGGCCAACGAAATCCAAATTCTTGCCTACGGCGACGCCCAGAACTCCGTCGAGAAGTGGGCGGTTCAGCAGTACAACAACACGTCGATGGGCAAGAAGGTCAAGGCGGTCCTGAGCACGATCCCCGGCGCCAACTATCAGACCAAGCTCCAGACGATCATGAGCACGAGCAGCGCCCCCGACGTGTTCTTCAACTGGGGTGGCGGCTCGATCCTGCAGTTCCAGAAGGCGGGGCTGCTGCTGCCGCTCAACGGCATGATGCAGAAGGACCCGAAGCTGAAGTCGAGCTTCCTGCCGTCGATCCTCAACGCCGCCAAGATCGGCAAGAACTACTACGGCATCCCGATGCGCGGCACTCAGCCGGTCGTGCTGTTCTACAACAAGGCATTGCTCAAGCAGGACAAGATCGCCGTCCCGACGACGTTCCCGCAGCTGCTGAGCGACGTCAAGGCGCTCTCGAAGGCAGGCGTCCGGGTCCCGATCGCGCTCGGCGGCGGTGACCAGTGGCCGACGCTGATGTGGTACGAGTACCTCTACGACCGGGTCGCCGGTCCGAGCCTCGTCACCAGCGCGCTCGGTGGCAACAAGAGCGTCTGGAACTCCGCCGCGAGCAAGAAGGCGCTGGGCGACATCAAGACGCTGGTCAACTCCGGCGCGTTCGGCCCGTCCAAGAGCTGGGACTCGGTCAAGTTCACCCAGAACCAGACCGCCCAGATGATGGTCGGTGGCGTCGCCGCCTTCGAGCTGATGGGCTCGTGGGACTACTCGACGCTCAATTCGCAGGGCTCGACGGCCAAGGGCACCGCCCCGGCGAACGGCCCCGGCGCCACGTTCGTCAAGAACAACCTGGGCTACACGGCGTTCCCGTCGGTGCCGGGCGGCAAGGGCAACCTCAACGACCTCGCCGGCAACACCGAGAACTACTACTCGGTGCTGAAGAACACCCGGTACCCGCGACGCGGTCGCCGCGTTCCTGAAGGTCATGTACTCGCCCGCGTTCGCCAAGCAGGAGCTGGCGATCGGCAACCTGACGACGACGAAGAACACTCCGTCGCTGATCAGCGGTCCGACGGCGCCCTATCTGAAGTGGCAGTACAACCTGGTGAACAAGGCCAAGGCGTTCCAGCTGTCGTGGGATCAGGCATGGCCGCAGACGAACACCACCACGATTCACACTGCGGTAGCCAACTACTTCGACAACCTCAACTCCGGTCAGTTCATCAAGGCGTTCCAGGGCCTGAAGGCCGCAGGCTGAGGGCCAGGGACTCGCACTAGCAATGGCAACCGTCACGTTCGCAGAACGTCGGCGGCTCAGAACCACGAAGAGCTCGGGCGGCCTCACAGTTGGCCGCCCGAGCTTCCTCTGGTCCCTGCCCGGGATCACGTACTTCGCGCTGTTCGCGATCCTGCCTCTGGGCGTGGTCCTGTGGCTGTCGTTCCAATCCTGGAATGGGGTCAACCGTCTGCACTCCGTGGGAACGGCCAACTGGAGCCAGGTGTTCGCGGACCCGGTCTTCCTCCAGAGCTTCCGGATCACCGGGATCTTCGTCGTGCTCGGGGTCGTCACGCAGACGCCGGTCGCGATGCTGCTCGGCGTCTGGGCGGCCGGGCACCAGCGCAACCGGGCGGTCCTGACGGCGCTCTACTTCATCCCGCTGCTGATGTCGGCGGCCGCGATCGCGATCGTCTGGAGTGCGCTTCTGTACCCGTACGCTCGGGCTCCCGGCCGAGTTCCCCGGGTTTTTCGGCGCAGGCTGGTTCAACCACGGCTTCTGGAGGAGCAGTCCCGCGACCGCGATCGGCGTGATCACCTTCGTCGGCATGTGGCAATGGACGCCGTTCCACACCCTGATCTACCAGGGCGGGGCGCGCGCAATCCCAGAGGTCCTCTACCAGGCGGCCGCGATCGACGGCGCCGGGCGCGTCCGGATGTTCTTCTACATCACGCTGCCGCAGTTGCGCAACACGATGATCACCTCGATCGTGCTGATGGTCGTCGGTGGCCTGACGACATTTGACACGATCCTGATCCTCACTCAGGGTCAACCGGGCACGTCGACGACGAATCACCTCGTACTACATGTACGAGAAGGGCTTCCAGAGCTTCCAGTTCGGTCAGGCAAGCGTCGCCGGCGTCGTGCTCGCCGTGGTCGCCACCGTTATCTCGCTGATCCTCGTCCGCGCCTCCGGCTGGGACAAGATGCGCAGCACCCAGGAGGGCATGTGACCATCGCCCGGCGCCCCAACTACGTGGCGGGCCTGCTCACGAGCTTCTGGCTCGTGATCGTGCTGGCGCCCATCTACGTGCTGGTCAAGGGGTCGTTTCAGACCCAGGAGGACTTCTCCGCGTCCGGGCCGTTGTCGCTTCCCTCGCATCTGACCAACCAGAACTACAGCCTGGTCTTCCAACAGGGCTTTCCGAAGTACTTCGTGAACACGGGGATCGTCACCCTGGCGGTCGTCCTGATCGTCCTGCTGCTGGTGCCGCCGACGGCGTTCGCGATCGTTCGCAATCGCAGCCGCATCGTGACCTTCTTTTTCCGGATCCTGCTGCTCGGCCTCGCGATTCCAATCCAGGTGGTGATCATCCCGCTCTTCTACCTGGTCTTCAAGGTCGGGTTGTACGACACCCTGCCCGCGGTGATCCTGCCGACGGCGGCCTTCGCGATCCCGATCTCGACGATCGTGATGACCGGCAGCATGCGGGACATCACCCCGGACATGTACGAGGCGATGGCGCTCGACGGCGCCTCGAGCTGGCGCACGTTCCGCAACCTGGTCCTGCCGCTGTCCCGCGGCGGCCTCGCGACGATCATCATCTTCTCGGCGCTGCAGGCGTGGAACGGCTTCCTGTTCCCCTTGATCCTGACGCAGTCCCAGGGGGTGAAGGTGTTCACCCTGGGCCTGTACGACTTCACGACCGCCAACGCGGTCGACGCGCCCGCGATCTGCGCGGCCGTGGTCCTGTCGATCATCCCGATCCTGCTGGTGTACCTGTTCGCCCGCCGGGCCCTGATCCAGGGCCTGATGGGCGTCGGAGGGAAGTGATGTCAGCGGGTCCGGCAGAGCGCGGCACCGCCGCGCCATGGAACGACACGTCGTTGACGGTGGCCGAGCGGCTCGAGGCGCTGATCGCCGCCATGACCCTGCGGGAGAAGCTCGCGCAGCTCTACGGGGTCTGGATCGGCGCTTCTCCGGCCGGCGGCGACGTGGCGCCGTTCCAGCACGAGCTGGTCAACGGGATCGACTTCGACGCGCTGATTCAGGACGGCCTCGGCCAAATGACGCGGCCATTCGGCTCGGCGCCGGTCGACCCAGCGGTCGGGGCGATCTCGCTGGCGCGCACGCAGCGCCGGATCGCGGAGTCCAGCAGGCTGGGGATTCCCGCGATCGCCCACGAGGAGTGCCTGGCCGGCTTCACCGCCTGGGGCGCGACCGCCTACCCGGTGCCGCTCTCGTGGGGGGCCACCTTCGACCCGCAGCTGATCGAGGAGATGGCTTCGCGCATCGGGCGCAGCATGCGCTCGGTCGGCGTCCATCAGGGGCTTGCGCCGGTGCTCGACGTCGTACTCGACCCACGCTGGGGGCGCGTCGAGGAGACGATCGGCGAGGATCCGTACCTGGTCGGCACGATCGCTTCCGCCTACATCCGCGGGCTCGAGAGCACCGGCATCATCGCCACGCTGAAGCACTTCATCGGGTACTCGGCGTCGAAGGCGGCCCGCAACCTCGCGCCCGTGTCGATGGGGCCGCGCGAGTTCGCGGACGTGATGGCGTTCCCGTTCGAGATGGCGGTCCGGGAATCCGGCGTGCGCAGCGTGATGAGCGCCTACACCGACGTCGACGGGGTCCCCGCGGCCGCCGACCGACGAGCTGCTCACGGGGCTGCTGCGGGAGACGTGGGGGTTTGACGGCACCGTCGTCGCGGATTACTTCGGCGTCACGTTCCTGCGGACGCTTCACGGCATCGCCGGGACCGACGGCGAGGCCGCCGCGGCAGCGCTGGCCGCCGGCGTCGACGTCGAGCTACCGACCGTGAACGCGTACAGCGAGCCACTGGCAGCAGAGGTCGAGGCGGGAAGAGTCGACGTCGAGTTGGTCGACACGGCGCTGCGGCGCGTGTTGCGGCAGAAGCTCGAGCTCGGGCTGCTCGACCCCGACTGGGAGCCGTTGCCCGACGGTTTCAGCGAAGCCGACCTCGACGACCCCGAAGCGGCTCGCGGGCGCATCACGCTCGACACCGGCGATGATCGCGCTCACGCCCGGCGGGTGGCCGAAGCGGCGGTCGTGCTGCTCGCCAACGACGGGACGCTGCCGATCCAGGCCCAAGCCGGCAAACGGATCCTCGTTGTCGGTCCGACCGCCGCCGACAGCCTCACGCTGCTGGGTTGTTACTCGTTCCCCAGCCACGTCGGCTCCCAGCACCCCGATGTTCCGCTGGGGATCGAGATCCCAACCGTGCTCGAGGGCCTGCGCGCCGAGTTCCCCGACGCCCGGATCAGCCATATGCAGGGGGTCAGCATCGATGGCGAGGACACCTCCGGGATCGAGCCCAGCGTCGCCGCCGCGCTCGAACACGACCTTGTGATCGCGATGCTCGGAGACCGGGCCGGCCTGTTTGGCCGCGGGACCTCGGGCGAAGGCTGTGACGCGGCCAGCATGCGCCTACCCGGGCGTCAACATGACCTGCTCGAGCGGTTGCTGGACACCGGCGTGCCGGTCGTCGTCGGGCTGATCGAGGGACGTCCGTACGCGCTCGGCACCGCGCCCGAACGCGCGGCCGCGATCGTCGCGTCCTTCTTCCCGGGCGAGGAGGGCGCGAGCGCGATCGCCGGCGTTCTCAGCGGCCGCGTCGAGCCATCGGGGCGACTGCCGGTGAGCGTCCCGGCAACGCCCGACGGTCAGCCGACCACCTACCTGGGCGGGCCGCTGGCGCACCGCTCTGGGACCTCGAACCTCGATCCGACGGCGCGCTTTCCGTTCGGTCACGGGCTCACCTACACGACGTTTGACTGGGTTGGGCCGACGGTCGGCGAGAGCAGGATCCCGACCGATGGATCGGCGACGATCGGGCTCGCGATCCGAAACACCGGCCAGCGCGCCGGGGTTGAGGTGGTCCAGCTGTACCTGCATGACCCGGTCGCATCAGTCGTGCGTCCGGTCAATCGTCTGGTCGGGTATGCACGCGTCCCGCTCGCGGCGGGCGAGAGTGCCACTGTCACCTTCGAGGTGCCGGCGGATGTGAGCGCCTTCACCGGTCGTGACGGTAATAAGATCGTGGAGCCGGGGCTGCTCGAGCTCAGGCTCGGCGCCTCGAGCGGCGACGTGCGAATGAAGGCGCTGGTGGAATTGACGGGAGCTACGCGACTCGTCGACAACACACGCAGGATGCACTGCGACGTCAAGGAGAAGAGGCTGGAATGGCGACCGTAACGTTCGATCACACGACCCGCATCTACCCGGGTGCGACCGAGCCGGCAGTGAACGAGCTCTTACTGGAGATCGCCGACGGAGAGTTCCTCGTTTTGGTCGGTCCGTCCGGCTGTGGAAAGTCGACCTCGCTGCGGATGCTCGCAGGGCTCGAGGAGGTGGACTCTGGTCGGGTGCTGATCGGCGACCGGGACGTCACCAACCTCGAGCCGAAGGACCGAGATGTCGCGATGGTCTTCCAGAACTACGCGCTGTACCCGCATATGTCCGTTGCCGACAACATGGGCTTTGCCCTGAAGATCCAGGGCGTTCCCAAGCAGGAGCGCATCCAGCGGGTGCTCGAAGCCGCGAAGCTGCTCGACCTCGAGCCACTGCTCCGCCGTAAGCCGAAGGCACTGTCCGGCGGTCAGCGTCAGCGCGTGGCGATGGGTCGCGCGATCGTCCGCAAGCCCCAGGTGTTCCTGATGGACGAGCCGTTGTCGAACCTCGACGCGAAGCTGCGCGTCCAGACGCGTACTCAGATCAGCTCGCTCACCCGGCGGCTCGCGACGACGACCGTGTACGTCACGCACGACCAGGTCGAGGCACTGACGATGGGGGACCGGATCGCGGTCCTGAAGGACGGCCTCCTCCAACAGGTCGGCGTGCCGCGCGATCTCTACAGGGCTCCCGTGAACCTGTTCGTCGCGGGTTTCATCGGAAGCCCGGCGATGAACATCTTCCCGGCCCAGGTCGTCGATGGCGGCGTGGATCTCGGCTCGAGCGTCATCGCGGTCGAGCGCGCCGAGCTCCCCGCCTTGGGCACCGAGGTGTCGATCGGTGTGCGACCCGAGGACATCCATGTGCAGCTTGGCGATGGGGAGGGCCTCAGGGCCACCGTCGATCTGGTCGAGGAGTTGGGCGCCGACGGCTATATCTACGCGCACGGGGAGCAGCTCGGGCAGCGCGTCGAGATCGTCGCCCGGATCCTTGCCCATGCATATCCCGACGTCGGCGAGACCATCTTCGTCACCGCCCAGCCCGGCCGCGTGCACGTGTTCGATCCGCAGACCGAGCAGCGCCTCAACGGTCCCGTCGGAATGCAGGCGGAGGCCGCCTCCGAGGCGGTTCTACAGGGCTGACTCGCGGAGAGGCTCGAGCAGCCGGTCGAGGTCCGGCTGGGTGTGGTCGGCGCGGACGTGCTCGCGCGGCTGCAACCAGGCGTCGCGGTCGGCGACGCCGCCGTCGCTGGTGAAGACGTGCTCGTAGCCGCATTCGGCGAGCATGTGCAGGACGGCGTCGTCATAGGCGCCGTACGGGATTGCGAGCGTGTTGACGTCACCGCCGGTCAGGCGCTCGAGCCGCCGCCTGCCCTCCGATACCTCGTGGGACAGCTGCGTCGGCGTCAGCTCGGTCCAGATGCGGTGGGCGAGGCCGTGGTTGCCGATCTTCATTCCGTGTTCGGCCAGCGCGCGGACGTCGGCCTCGGTGATGAAGCCCGGGTTGCCGAGCCAGCCTGGGACGATGAAGAAGGTCGCGGAGAGCCCCCGCTCCGTCAGCGCCGGCAGGACGATCTCGACGTCGGTCGAGTTGCCGTCGTCGAAGCTCAGCGTCAGATCGTCCCGGCCGACGACCGCGTCCAAGGTCGCGCCGAAGATCGACGGTGTTGCCCAGAATTCGCGTTCACCCTCGCCGAAGTCGCGTCCGCGCGGCGCGCCGACCCCGTGGAAATTGAGGTTGAGAACGGGCCTCATCGCCCGCGACATTACCGCCGCACCGAGTTCACGTTCCAGGACACTAGACTCGATCGTCCGTGTCCGCAGGTCCGTCGCTCTACCGCCGTCACCGCCCGCGCACGTTCGCCGACGTGGTCGGCCAGGAGCACGTCGTGCGGACGCTGTCACACGCGGTGGAGCGCGGCAGCGTCCACCACGCCTACCTGTTCGTCGGGTCTCGCGGGACCGGCAAGACGAGCATGGCGAAGATCCTCGCCTCCTGCCTGAACTGCGTCGAAGGCCCGACGACGAGCCCGTGCGGAGTCTGCGAATCCTGCGTCTCGATCGCGGCCGCGACCTCGCTCGACGTGATCGAGATGGACGCTGCCTCCAACAACTCGGTCGACGACATCCGCGAGCTGCGGGAGAAGGTCGCGTTCGCCCCCGTCTCCGGACGCCACAAGGTCTACATCCTCGACGAGGCTCACATGCTCTCCCCGCAGGCGTGGAACGCGTTCCTGAAGACGCTCGAGGAGCCGCCGCCGCGGACCGTGTTCGTGCTCGCGACGACCGAGGCTCAGAAGGTGCTGCCGACCGTCGTTGACCGCTGCCACCGGTTCGACTTCGGTCGCCCGACGGCCGCGCAGGTCGCTTCGGTCGTGCGCCGGGTCGCGGTGGCCGAGCAGGTTGAGATCGACGACGATGCCGCGGCGCTGATCGCTCGGCACGCAACCGGCTCGTTCCGCGACGCGCTCGGCACGCTCGAGCAGCTCGTCACGTACGCGGCCGGTGAGCGAATCGAGTCCGCCGACGTGCTGGCGGTGCTCGGCGTGGCCGACGCCGAGCAGCTCTTCGCGGCGGTCGATGCGATTGTCGCCCGGGATCCCGCCGGCGCCCTGCGCGCGGCCGCGGTGCTCACCGCCTCCGGTCGCGACCCGGGCCAGGTTCTGCGCGACCTGGAGGCTCAGGCTCGCGAGCTGTTGACCGTCCAGATTCTCGGCGAAGTGCCGGCCGAGCTGCGGCTCACCGCCGACCGCGACGCACGCCTGGCGGCGCAGGCCGCGACGCTGCATGAGACCGACGCCGTGAGACTGCTCGAACTTGTCTCGGGGGCGCTCGAGGCGACCGCTAATGGCGCCCAGCCCCGGATCCAGCTGGAGTTGATCCTGATCCGCGCCGCCGCGCCCGAGATGGATCCTTCCGCGAGCGCGCTCTTGGCGCGGATCGAGCGGTTGGAGCGAGGGGCTGCGTTTCAGCTGACGCCAGCGCCCGAGGAGACGCCGACGCCTGCGCTCAAGCCCAACCAAGCGCCGATCGAACCCGGAGCGTCGGGCCGCCCGCGACGTCGACTGTGAAAGACTCGGAGGGTTCTCCGGAGCCCACTCGCGTAGGCGTGGGCCCGGAGAACCCTCCGAGGCTGGAACTCGACGAAATCAGCAAGATGTGGCCCGCGGTCGTGGAGATCGTCCGCGCCCAGAACGCGATGCTGGCGGCGCTGCTGGTTGGGGCGCGGCCGGTTGCGGTCGACGAGAGCGAGCTGACTCTGGCGCTGCCGGCCGATGCGGCCTTCCTCAAGCGCAAGGCGGAGCAGGACGACTACCGGCGCGCCGCGGCGGAAGCCGTCCGAAACGTCACCGGGGCCGCGCTGGCGCTCCGTTACGAGCTGGCGGCACCGGCGCCCGAGGGCGTCGCCGACGTCGGGACCGAGCCGGGGGCCCTGACCGAGGAGGAGCTGGTCAGGCGCTTCATCGAGGAGTTTGATGCACAGGAAATCGTGGACATCGACGAACAGGCGGAAAGCTGATGCCCCAGCCGAACATGCAGCAGATGCTCAAGCAGGTCCAGAAGATGCAGGCGGACATGGTGGCCGCCCAGGAGAAGCTGAAGGACGAGACAGTCTCGGCGTCCGCCGGTGGCGGCATGGTCACTGTCGAGGTCACCGGCGACCTGGTCGTCAAGGCGGTGACGATCGATCCCGAGGCGGTTGACCCCGACGATGTCGAGATGCTGTCGGATCTGGTGCTTGCCGCCACCAACGAGGCGTTGCGCAAGGCCCAGGAGCTGGCGGCCTCGAGACTTGGCGAGGCCACCGGCGGGCTCGGGGGGCCGGGCGGACTCGGCGGTCTGGGCGGTCTCGGGATTCCGGGGCTGTAGCCGCCTTTCCCGAGTGTCGTGTCGGTTCATGCGCCTCCCGTCCAGCGGCTGATCACGGAGCTGTCGAAGCTCCCGGGGGTCGGCGGACGCACCGCTCAGCGGCTGGCGTTTCATCTGCTGCGCGCGAGCGACGAGGACGCGTTCGCGCTGGCCGAGGCGATCCGCGAGCTGAAGCAGCGGATCACGCTGTGCGAAATCTGCTTCAACCTGGCCGAAGGACCGCGTTGCCGGGTCTGCGCCGACGAACGGCGCGACCGGTCGTTGATCTGCGTCGTCGAGGAGCCGGCCGACGTGATCTCGATCGAGCGCACGCATGAGTTCCGCGGCCGCTACCACGTGCTCGGTGGAGCGCTGTCGCCGATCGACGGGGTCGACCCGGAGGATCTGAAGATCGACGAGCTGTACCTGCGGGTCAGGGACGGCTCGGTCGATGAGGTCGTGATCGCGACAAACCCGACGACCACGGGGGAGGCGACCGCGATGCACGTCGCCACCGGGATTCGTGCCGTCGCCCCGGACGTATCGGTCACGCGGCTTGCGTCCGGGCTTCCGGTCGGGGCCGACCTGGAGTATGCCGACGAGCTGACGCTCGGCCGGGCGTTCGCGGGGCGCCGAGCGGTCTGAGCGACGCCCGACGTTGGCGGGTCGAAAAAGACAACCCCTGGTTGTCTTTTTCGACCCACAACATTCTGGGGCTCGCGACGCCCTAATCTCCGAGAACGATGTCAGTAGTCGTGATGAAGTTCGGCGGCACCTCGGTCGCCGACGCCGAGCGGATCAAGCGCGCCGCGCGGCGGATCGTCGCCCAGCGCGAATCGGGGCGGCGAGTGGTCGCGGTGCTGTCTGCGCGCGGCCGCGAGACCGACGAGCTGATCGCCGCCGCCGAGGAGGTCTCGCCGAACCCGGATCCGCGCGAGATGGACATGTTGCTGTCGACCGGAGAGCGGAAAACGTGCGCACTGTGCGCGATGGCGATCAACGACCTTGGCCACCGCGCGATCTCGCTGACCGGTTCTCAGGCCGGGATCGTGACCGACACCACGCACACCAAGGCGCGGATCCTGGACGTCCGCGCCGACCGGATCCGGCAGGCGCTGGACGAGGACTTCATCGTCCTGGTCGCGGGATTCCAAGGGGTTTCGACCAGCCGCGACGTGACGACGCTGGGTCGCGGCGGGTCGGACACGACCGCGGTGGCGGTGGCGGCGGCGCTCGGCGCCGAGGTCTGCGAGATCTACACCGACGTCAGCGGCGTGTTCACCGCCGACCCGCGGATCGTGCCCGACGCGAGGAAGCTGCCGTTCGTCAGCTTCGAGGAGATGCTCGAGATGGCGGCGTCCGGCGCGAAGGTGCTGCAGTTGCGCGCGGTCGAGTACGCCCGAACCCACGGCGTCCGGATGCACTGCCGCTCCAGTTTTGAGGATCGGGCGGGTACCTTTGTGATTGGAGAAGACGAGACGATGGAACATCCGCTGATCACCGCCGTTACGCACTCGACCGAGGAGGCTCGAATCACCTTGGTGGGGGTGCCCGACCGCCCTGGCGCGGCGGCGTCGATCTTCACCGCGCTGGCCGACGCCAACGTCAACGTCGACACCATCGTCCAGAACGAGCCGCGCACCGACGGGGTCGACGCCGAGGTCTCATTCACGCTCGGGACAGACGACGTGCGTGCCGCGGAGGCCGCACTCGTGCCGATCGTCGACGACCTCGGCGTCTCCCGGGTCGAAACCGATCCCGAAGTCGGCAAGGTCTCGATCATCGGGGCCGGGATGCGCTCGCATCCGGGCGTCGCCGCCAAGGTCTTCCAGGTGCTCGCCGACGAGGACATCAACATCGAGATCATCCACACCTCTCCGATCAAGATCACCTGCCTGATTCGCGCCCAGGCGGTGCCCACCGCGGTGCGGGCGTTGCACACCGCGTTCGGGCTGTCCGCGTCAGAGGTTCACGCCGAGCTTCCGCTCGGGCAGGAGACACGATGAACGGCGGTCCGAGGATCGCGGTCGTCGGCGCCACTGGCGCCGTCGGCACGGTGATGCTTCAGTGCCTGCGCGAGCGCGTTGATTCGGTCGGCGCGCGAGAGGTGGTCCCGTTCGCGACCGAGCGCTCCGCGGGCCGGGTGCTCGACGGCGGGCTGGTCGTTCAGGCGCTGAACGACGACGCCGACATCTCGGGCTTCGATATCGCGCTGTTCTCAGCCGGCGGCGGCACCTCGAAGGTGTGGGCGCCTAGATTCGTCGAAGCGGGCGCGACCGTAATCGACAACTCCTCGGCGTTCCGGCGAGACCCCGATGTGCCGCTGGTGGTCTCCGAGGTGAACCCGCACGTCCTGCGTGGAATTGGTTCCACCCACCCACCCCACACCCAACCCAACCACCCCAAGCTGATCGCGAACCCGAACTGCTCGACGATGCAGCTGATGGTGGCGCTCGCTCCGATCCACCGCGAGGCCGGGATCGAGCGACTGGTCGTCGCCACCTACCAGTCCGTGTCGGGCACCGGGCAGCGGGCGCTGGACGAGCTTGACGCGCAGTCAAGGGCGGATCTGACCGGAACGCAGGCGCCGACGCCGAGCGTGTACCCGGACACGATCGCGTTCAACGTGATCGGCGCGGCGGGGAACTTCATCGACGGTGACGACCACACCGACGAGGAGCGCAAGATGATGTTCGAAACGCGCAAGATCCTCGAGGACGAGTCGATCGGAGTGACGGTCACCTGCGTGCGGGTGCCGGTGCGCGTCTCACACTCGGAGGCGGTCAACATCCAGACGCGCGAGCCGCTGACCGCGGCGCGGGCGAAGGAGCTGCTCGCCGCATCGCCCGGGGTTGTGCTGGAGGACGTTCCGTCGCCGTTGCGCGCCGCCGGTCGCGACGAGGTGTTCGTCGGGCGGATCCGCGGCGACGACTCGCACCCGCGGGCGCTGTCGATGTTCGTCGTCGCCGACAATCTGCGCAAGGGCGCCGCGACCAACGCTGTTCAAATCGCCGAGCTGCTGATTCGTGATGGCCTGGTTGCGCCGGCCGCGAGGGCAGCCTGAGAGTGGGTTGGGGTCGACACCGGGCAACCCGGTGCGAGGAGGCTATGGCGTCGCGGTTGGGCACTTCTGGATGCTGGTGCCCATGATGCAACCGGTCTTGGCGATCTTCACCGCGATCGCCCCCCTCGAGATGAAGAACGCATAGCTGGCGTAACTGCTGAGCTCGCCCTTGGCCGCGAGATCGATGACGATCCGGGTGGCCTTTGACACGAGGAGACCCCGAGTGAGGCCGATCTTGCGAGTCAGATCGTTCCGCTTGCGCAGCGGGAACGTCGCCTTGAGCGGATGCTGGCAGTTCGCCACGCACTGCAGCACCAGCGACTGGCCGACCGCGCCGCCGTCGATGCCCTGGATTCCGAGCAGTTCGGCGATGTAGCGAGAGTGCGTCACCCGCGATAGCAGTAGGCCGACACGCGGAGCGGCGACGACCGGCCGCGAGGTGGTCGTGAAGGTCATCGGCGAGCCGGTGGTGGTGCCGCCGGCGATCGTCGTCGCGACCAGCCGGTAGTGGTAGGTCGTACCGGGCATCAGGCCCGTCAGCTTGGCGTGCACCGGTCTCGGCGTGCCACTGCCGGATGCACACGCGGCGCTCAGGGCGAACCGGGTGTTCGTTCCATACTGGAAACGACAGCTTGTGAGCGTCTGGCCGCCCGTGTCCACCGTGCCGTTGACCGTCGCGCTCGTCTGCGACACCTTGGTGGCGGACCCGGTGGTGACCGTCGGCGGCCCGGTCGTCGCCCCGTACGTGAATTGGTCGGCCGGACCGGTGAAAGAGCTCCCGCCGGGGGTGATCACCACGATGTCGACGGTGCCGGAGCCGCCCGGGCTGACCACGGTCAGCGACGTAGTCGAGTTCACCGTGACCGGCACGTTGACCCCCCCGAACGTGACGGCGGTGCCGGCGGTGAAGCCGCTGCCGGTGATCGTGATCCTGGTTCCGCCCGCGGGCACTCCCGTCTTGGGGCTGACGGTGGTCACAGCCGGGACCGGGTCATAGGTGAACTTGTCCGCGGTCCCGGTCGCTGAGGTTCCGCCCTGATTCGTGACCGTGACGTCGACGGTGCCAGTGCCGCTCGGGCTGATTGCCGTCAGCTCGGTGCTCGAGAGAAACGTCGGAGTGACAGTGGTGGCGCCGAAAGCGACGGTGCTGTCGCTGGTGAAGCCGTTCCCCGCGATCGTGACCTGGATCCCACCGGCGGCCGGACCGAACGTCGGGGAGATCCCGCTTACGCTCGGCGCCGCCGCTTGAGCCAGCGCCGGCCAGGTGCCGACGATCAGCACGGCGAAGAAACTGACGACCACCAGCCTCGCCGAACGACCGGGCCGCCGGGTCCGAGAGTTCGGGCTCACGCGGATCACGCCCTCAGTGGTAGCAGGGCTCCGGCACTTCGCGTGCAAGACCCTGACTTAAATTTATAACGCCGCGACGACCGAGGACGACCAGTCGATCACGGAGGTGGGCCTGACGACGTGCTTGCTCATTCCCAGCTCCTTCGGGTCGAGTCCGAGCGCCAGGCCGACCAGTTGCGGCAGGTGCAGGACCGGGAGGCCCAGCTCGCGGCCGACGACCTTGGAGGCAGCCGGTTGCTGGAGGTCGAGGTTGAGGTGACAAAGCGGACACGGGACGACCAGGCAGTCGGCCTCGGCGTCGAGCGCGTCTGACAGATGCCGCCCGGCCATCTTCAGCGAGGCCTGCTTGTTCATCGTCACGATCGGGAACCCACAGCACTTGTAGACGCCCGCGTAGTCGACGACGGTTCCGCCGAGCGTCTCGATCACCATGTGCAGGTAGCGGTCGCGCGGGTGTTCGTCGTCGATCGCGAGCCGGTCGGCGGGGCGGACGATGTAGCACCCGTAGAAAGGTCCGACCCGCAACTCGGTCAGCGGACGTTTGATCCGCTCGCGGAGAGCGTCGAGCCCGATCTCCTCGACCAGCATCCACAGGAAGTTCTTGTTCGTGATCGGAGCGTCGTAGGTCAGGCCCTCCGACGCGAGGTTCTGGTTGATGTGCTCGCGGTAGTCCGGGTTGGCGTCGAGCCGCCGCTGGCATTCGGTCTGGGCACCCTGGCAGGTCGAGCAGATGTTCATCATCAACTCGCCCTCGGTTTGCTGAGCCAGGGCGAACGTTCGCGCGTTGAGCGTGTCGGCGAGCTCCTGGTTGTGCTCGGCGATCACGCCGGCGCCGCAGCAGGCGGCGCGGTCGAGCGGGATCAACTCGAGGTCGAGAAGCGGCGCCACCTTCTCCATCGACCCATGCAGCTCGGGAGTGAAACCTCGGCTGACGCAGCCCGGCCAGTACGCGACCTTCATCGCTCACCTCCGCCGGCGTCCTCGCGGACCTCGATCCGCTCCGGCCGCGCCTCGATCGAATCGAACAGCTGCTTGACGGCCGGCGGCGCCTTGTGACCGTGAAACAGCGCCTTTGCGGGCGTCACCTTCCGGCGCACGACCGCCGTAAGGATTGTCGGCAACGACCGCAGCAGTTCCGGGATCGCGCGCGGGTGGAACTTCCCCCCGTAGGAGTCCGGCAGCAGATCTGCCTCGTGCAGGAGCCCGTTGCGGCGGATGTTCTTGACGAATGCATGCTCGTGGCGGTAACCGTTGCCTGGGTCCTCGAGCTTGTAGTCACTGCCGGCGATCCGGCGCAGTCGCATGATCTGGTCCATCGGCGCGACGCCCTTGGGGCAGGCGTCGACGCAGTTGAAGCAGTGGGTGCAGTCGTAGATCCCATGGCGATCCTCGGACAGTTCGAACAGGCGCTGCTCGTGAGCGCGATCGCGTGGGTCGCCGACGAACCGGTAGGCCTTGGCCAGCGCCGCCGGTCCGATGAACTCGCGGTCGACCTCCATCGACAGGCAGTCGGAGACACAGGCGCCGCATTGAATGCACGCCATCGTCTGAGTGACGTCGACCATCCGCTCGTGCGGGACTATGTACTCGCGCTCTGGGACGGGCTGCTTGGGCAGCAGCCACGGCGTGACCTGGCGAATCTTCTTCCAGTGAACCGCGTCCATATCGACGATCAGATCGCGGATGATCGGCATGTTGCCAAGCGGCTCGACCTCGATCACCCGGTCCTCGCCCCGGGCGGCAGCCTGCTCCAGATGCGTGTTGCAGGCCAGCCCCGGCTTGCCGTTCATCCTGATCCCGCAGGAGCCGCAGATGCCCTGTTGGCAGGAGCAGCGGATTCCGACGGAGCCGTCGGTGCGGGCCTTCACATCGAGGATCGCATCGAGCACGGAGGCACGTTCGCGCAGCTGTACCGGAAAATCCTGCCAATGCGCCGCCACCCCGGAGCCCGGGTCGTAACGACGAATCCTCAACGTGTAGGCGGCCACTCGTGACCCTCCTCTGTTCGCTCGCGGGCAGTTGGTTGGACCGGGATGCCGTTCACCGTCAGTAAGTCCTCGCCTGCGGTTCCCACCTGGTGATGGTGACGGGCGAATAGGAGACGGTTGGCGCGTCTGCCCCGTTGCGGGAGATGTCGACGTGCTTGAGCCACTGCTCGTCGTCGCGCTCGGGGAAATCGGTGCGGAACTGGGCGCCGCGGGACTCCTTTCGTTCGATCGCGGCGACGACGATCGCCTCGGCGACATCGAGCATGTATCCGAGCTCGATCGCCCCGATCAGATCCTGGTTGAAGATCGCTCCGTGGTCGTCGATTGCCGCGGATCGCTCCTCCTCCTTGAGGCGGCGGATCGTCGTGTGCGCGGTGGCGAGCCCGGCCGCGTCGCGGAACACCGCGACGTGCTCGTTCATCGTGTCGCCGAGTTCGGCCTTGATCTCCGCGACGCGGCGGCCGTGCCCGGGGTCGCGGCCCATGATCTCGCCGATCATGCGGTCGGTGTCGAGCAGCTTGGCGTTCGAGCTGCGGGGCATCGGCAGCTCACGAATCAGCCCGGCGGCGTGCTCGCCGGCGCGACGGCCGAAGATCAGCGTGTCCAGCAGCGAGTTGGCACCGAGGCGGTTGCCGCCGTGGACCGAGACGCAGGCAACCTCACCGGCGGCGTAAAGCCCCGGGATCGTGGTGCGGCCTTCGGCATCGGTCTTGACACCGCCCATGATGTAGTGCTGACCAGGGTGAATGTGGATCGGCTCGCGGGTGATGTCGACACCCGCAAAGTCACGCCCGATGTTGACGATCTCGCGCAGCGCCTCCAGCGTGCGCTGCCTGGGGACCTTGGTGATGTCGAGTGCCACCGTTCCGTCGGGAAAGCCGCGGCCCTCGTTGATCTCGGTCTGCTCGGCTCGCGAGACGACGTCGCGCGATGCGAGCTCCAGCTTGTTCGGCGCGTAGCGCTCCATGAATCGCTCGCCCTCGGCGTTGAGCAGCCAGGCTCCCTCGCCGCGCGCCCCTTCCGTGATCAGCAGGCCGTTGCCGGCCAGCGTCGTCGGGTGGTACTGGATCATCTCCATGTCCATCAGCCGCGCGCCGATCCGGTAGGCCTGGGCGATCCCGTCCCCGGTGACGATCAGCCCATTGGTCGTCGGCCGATATACCTGACCCGCGCCGCCCGAGGCGAGGATCGTCGACTTGGCGTTGAACACCTCGAGTCGTCCGCTGCGTAGGTTGCGACAGATCGCGCCGGCGCAGCGGCCCTCGTCGTCCTGTAACAGGTCGGTGGTGAACCACTCCTCGTAGCGGTCGAGTTGCGCATGGTGGCTCATCAGCTGCTCATAGAGAACGTGCAGGATCGCCTGCCCGGTGATGTCCGCGACGTAATAGGTGCGCGCCGCGGAGGCGCCGCCGAACGCCCGAGTGCCGAGGTAGCCGGCGTCGTCGCGATGGAAGGTGACGCCGGCGTGCTCGAGCCACAAGATCTCGTCGGGCGCCGCCCGGCACATGATCTCGATCGCGTCCTGGTCGCCCAGGTAATCGGAGCCCTTGACCGTGTCGTAGGCATGTGACTCCCAGCTGTCATCGGGGTTCAGCGCCGCGTTGATCCCGCCTGCGGCTGCTACCGAGTGCGACCGCACCGGGTGCACCTTCGAGATGATCGCGACCGTCGCTCCCGACTCGGCGGCGGCCAGGGCCGCTCGCTGCCCGGCCAGTCCGGCGCCGATGATCAGGACGTCGTGGGAAGGCACTGGAGCGCGAGTCTAATCGGCTGCGCACCTTTTTGTGGCGTCTGGCACCGGCTCTGGAAAAAGGTGTATGCGATCAGCGCAGCGGCGTCGCGAAAGCCGTCTGCAGCGCACGGCGGACACGGTCGAGCGTCACGACCCCCTGGAGTACGCCCTCGGCGTCGACCGCCATCACGGCTCCGAGGCGGCCCAGCGATTCGAACGTCAGCAGGTCGGTCAGCGGCTGGTCCTCGCCGATCCGCAGGGCGTCGGCGTCGTCTGACTCGAGCACCGAGCTGACGGCCAGCCATCCCTCACTGCTGTCACTGGCCTCCTGCACCCGGTCGCGTCGCGAGATCCCCATGAACCTGCCGTCGTCGTCGACGACCGGCAGCCAGGGGGCGTCGTAGCGCAGGAAGTACTCGTCGAGCGCCTGCCTCACCGGCGTCACGGACGGGATCGTGGTCGGCTGGCGGTCCATCACGTCGGCGACCAGCACGCCCTGGACCCGCTCGGTGACGGCGGACTGGCGCAGCGCCGAGCGGGCGGACTGGCCGACCAGGAACGCCACTACGAGCAGCCAGATGCCCTCGAAACCGGAAGCGGCCACCAACGCCCAGACGCCCAGGCCGGCGAGCACGATCGCCAGACCTTCCCCGACCTTCGCAGCGGCCCTGGTTCCGCGGAGCCGGTCGCCGGTGGCGTGCCAGACGATCGCACGCGCGATCCGCCCGCCGTCGAGCGGATACGCGGGGATCAGGTTGAAGATCAGGATCAGGACGTTCATCGGCAGCAGGAAGGCAAGCGAGAGCAGCACCGGGGTCAGCGGCACGGTGCCGTCGAGTTCGATCGCGTGGATCAACCTGTGGCCACCGACGATCGCGAAATCGACGGCCAGGCAGAGCAGGCAGACCAGCAGCGTCGCCGCGGGCCCCGCCGCCGCGATCTCCAGCTCCTCGCCGGGCGTCCGCGTGTCGCGACTCATCCGGGTGAAGCCTCCGAACAGGAACAGGTCGATCTGGGTCACGCCAATCCCCCGCCGCCGGGCTGCGAATGCGTGACCGAGCTCGTGCAGGACCAGCGAGACGAAGAACAGCAGAACCGTGGCGACGGTCGTCAGGTATGCGACGCCGTCGGAGGAGTGCAGCGCGCTGCGGAATGATCCTGACAACCAGAAGATCAGCACAAACAGCAGCAGGAACCAGGTGCCGTCGGCTCCGACCCGGATTCCGGCAATATCCAGCAACTTGATCGAACCTGGCCGCCGCCACATGCTGCAATGGTGGCACAGGCTCACAAATCGACAGGGGGCCTCCCATGCCACAGCACACCCAGCAGCTTCGCGAGCGACTAGCCCAGATCGAGGACCTCAACTCTGCCGCCAGTGTGTTGGACTGGGACCAGCAGACGATGATGCCGCCACGGGGCGCCGAGCTTCGCGCGGAGGCGCTCGGCACGCTGGCGCGGATATCCCACGAGCTGTTCGTCGCGGCCGAGACCGGTCGGCTGCTCGAAGCCGCCTCCACGGAGGTGAACGGCGACGGCGAGTCAGACGACGCGCGGCTGATCCGACGGGCCAGCCGCCGATGGAACAAGGCGACCAAGGTCCCGACCGAACTGGCGACCGAGCTGGCACGCGCTGCCTCGATCGGGCAGGAGGTCTGGGCCGCGGCGCGGCGCGCCGATGATTTCGGCGCGTTCGCCCCGTACCTGGAGCACAACCTCGAGCTCGCTCGCCGCTACGCCGACTGCTTCGACGAGTTCGACGTGCCCTACGACGCGCTGCTCGACGACTACCAGCCGCGGATGACCGCGCGAACGGTCGGTGCATTGTTCGATCAGCTGAAGGCCGAGCTGGTGCCGATGATCGCGGAGGCCTCCGCGCACGTGGTCGACAATTCGATGCTGAACGTAGCCGTCCCGATCGAGGCGCAGCGCCGCCTCGTCGACGAGATCGTGGAGATGATGGGTTTCGATCGCGAGGGCTGGCGGCTCGACGACACCGTCCACCCGTTCGCGACGAGTTTCGGTGTGGGCGATGTGCGGATCACGACGCGCTGGGACGAGAACTACTTTCCGATGGCGCTGTTCGGGGCGATGCACGAGTGCGGGCATGGGCTCTACGAGGCCGGGATCGGTAAGGAACTGCAGCGCAGCCCGTTGGGGCAGGTCGACTCGCTGGGCATGCATGAATCACAGAGCCGGCTGTGGGAGAACATGGTCGGGCGGGGCCGCAGCTTCTCGACGGTGCTGGCCCCGCGGATTTCCGAGTTTTTTGGTTCAGGGTTCGAGGGGCTCGACCCTGACCTGCTGTTCCGCGTGCTCAACCGGGTCAAGCCGTCGTTGATCCGGATCGAGGCCGACGAGGCGACCTACGGGCTGCACATCGTGATCCGCTTCGAGCTCGAACAGGAGCTGCTGCACGGTCAGCTGTCGGTCGCGGAGCTGCCCGAGGCATGGAACGCGCGCGTCCGCGAGTACCTCGGGATCGAGGTGCCAACAAATGCCGACGGTGTCCTCCAGGACGTCCACTGGTCGGCCGGGCTGATCGGCTACTTCCCCACGTATTCGCTCGGCAACATGATCGCCGGGCAGCTGTGGGCGCGAGCGCACGTCGACATAGGCGACCTGGAGGCCCAGATCGCCGCCGGCGAGCTCGGCGGGCTGCGTGCCTGGCTGGGCGAGAACATTCACCGTCATGGCTCCAGGTACACGACCGAGGAGTTGCTCGAGCGAGTAGTCGGCGGACCGATCGCGGTCGAGCCGTTTATCGGCTATCTGAAGGACAAGCTCCGCGATGCCTACGGCGTCGCGCCGAAGTAGTTGTCGAGAAGCGGAATTGCTATCGAATTTCGGCTTCAGGACACTGGGAAACAAGCAAGAGGAGAAATGAATCCGTGAGCCAAAGCCCCGTGAAGGTCGCCGTGACCGGCGCCGCCGGTCAGATCGGTTACGCCCTGTTGTTCCGGATCGCGAGTGGCCAGCTGCTCGGGCCCGACACCCCTGTGACTCTGTCGCTGCTGGAGATCCCGGCGGCGGTCAAGGCAGCCGAGGGCACTGCAATGGAGCTCGACGACTGCGCGTTCCCGCTACTCGCGGGGATCGAGATCGCCGATGACCCAACCACCGCGTTCGACGGAGTGAACATTGCGCTGCTGGTCGGCGCGCGTCCGCGCACCGCCGGGATGGAGCGCGGTGATCTGCTGGAGGCCAACGGCGGCATCTTCAAGCCACAGGGTCAGGCGCTGAACGCGCAAGCGGCGGCTGACATCAAGGTGCTGGTCGTCGGTAACCCCGCCAACACCAACGCACTAATCGCCCAGAGCCACGCGCCGGATATCCCGCGCGAGCGGTTCACGGCGATGACACGGCTCGACCACAACCGCGCCCTCGGGCAGCTGTCGAAGAAGACCGGGACGCCGATCGCGGAAATCACGGGTCTGACGATCTGGGGAAATCATTCGGCCACCCAATATCCAGATATCTTCAATGCCCGGCTTGCGGGCGTTCCCGCGGCCGGGGCGATTGACGATCAGGTGTGGCTGGAGGACGACTTCATTCCAACCGTCCAGAAGCGCGGCGCGGCGATCATCGAGGCGCGCGGCGCATCCAGCGCCGCGTCGGCCGCCAACGCGGCGATCGATCATGTGCACGACTGGCTGCACGGCACCCGGGACGGGGACTGGGTGTCGATGGCGATCTCGTCCGACGGCTCCTACGGAGTCCCGGAGGGCCTGATCTCGAGCTTTCCTGTGACCATCGCGGATGGCGAGTACAGAGTCGTCTCCGGACTTGAGATCAGTGAATTCTCGAAGGTCAGGATCGATGCGACGGTCGCCGAGCTCGAGGAGGAGCGGGAGGCCGTGAGAGCGCTCGGGCTGATCTAGTGCAACGTCCTCGAAATTCCTTTGCGTTCTGGCGGCGTCTGGACGCGCCTGAGTCGTGCCGTCGCAACGGCAGATACCTCCAGTATCTGCTGTTGCAACGTCCCGCCTCATCCACGCCCAGCCACTCGCCCGAACATCAAAGGACTTCCGGGACGCTGCACTAACGGAGCCTGCCCGAGCCTCGAACGACGGGAAGGGGCGAGCCGTGTAGGGCCCGGGGGCCCTACCGGGACGCAGCCTCGGGGCCCGACTTTGGCGACCACGTGGTCGCCAAAGTCACCCCTGGAGGGCTCGCCCCCTCCCGTGGAAATCCTCGAGAGCCGCGGTTGCGGCTATGCGGCCTTGGCCGGATGCCAGCCCTGCCCGTCGCGAGTGATCGAACCCTCGGAGACGAGCTTCGGCATCACCCTGTATAGGTAATTCGGCTCGATCTTCATCGCCTCAGCGATCTGCGGGATGGTGATCCCGGGGCGGCTGCGAACCAGTTCCAGCGCCTGGTTTGCACGTGTGTTGCCACCACGACGGCCGCGCGGGCGGCCGGGTCCACGGCGTCGAGTGCGCGCCGGACGGGTCGTGGTCGTTGCCGCCGGTGCGGCGCGTGGTGGACGGCCCGGGCCGCGACGAGTGCCGACAAGCGCGGCGCGGGCGGCCTGTAGCCTCACGACCTCCTCCTGCAGCTCCTTCAGCCGGTCGTCTATGTCTTTGACGGTTGAATCAACAAAGCCTGCCATGAGGCTGTCTCCTTGCTTTACGTACCTGGTGCCTTGATCTGCCACCGCAAAGATACAACGTCACCGCTCCTCAAGGAGGGATTTAAGTTTCATCAGTGAGTCGTGTGCCTCCCGCTCGGGTGCGTGACCGACGACGACATGGCTGGCGAGGTTGCCGATTTTCCCGCCAGGCGCACTGAACTCATTTGTGTAGGCAAACTTGGTCGGGCCATCGACGCCACCGACCAGCCGGTAACGAATCAGCGCGTGCGACATTGCCGGCCCGCGCCCGACCCACTCCGCCTCACGCGGCCGCGTTACGGCAACAAGTGTCCAATGCACTTTGAACGAAACGCCGCGGATGTGGAGAACCTGATCCATCCTCGCGCCCTCGCTGAGGGCGTCGCCCGAGATCAACGTGACCGATCGGTGAATCGTCACCCAGTCCGCCAGCCTGCCGGGGTCCATGACGGTGTCGAACACCACGGTTGGCGGAGCTGCGATCTCGATCTCTGCGTGCACCGTGCTGCTCATTCATGGGACAGTAAAGGTTTCGTCGCCATCATCGTGCAGACAGCGACTCGACCGCTTCCCACTCACGGAGCGCCCGCTCGATTGCGCGGTCGAGTGAGTGGCGTCTGACCCCGAGCAGCCCAAACGCCCGCTCGTCTCGGGGTAGCAGGTCGTAGCGCAGGCTGTCCATCAGGGGTCCGATCAGGGCATGCTGTTCGCCGGCGATGAGCGCGGACACGCGGCTGGCAACCGGTGTGACCGTGAAATAGGGAATGTTGACGACCGGCCGCGGAAGCAGGAGATGGTCGGAGATGCGCTCGATCAGGGCGCCGTAGGTGAGCGTCTCGGGCCCGGCGAGGTCTAGCGACAGACCCGAGACGGCACGGTTCTCGGCAGCGGCCGCCAAGCAGTAGACGACATCGCGTTCGTCGACCGGCGCCGTGCGCCGCAGACGCCAGGCGGGGATCAGCAAGACCGGCATCCGCTCGACCAGCCGCACGAGGAGCCTGAACGACCGCGAGCGCGCCCCGATCACGATCGAAGCTCGAAATGCGACCGAGTCGGGGGTCACGGAAAGCAGCATCCGCTCGACCGCCAGTCGGCTCGCCAGGTGGGGCGATGGAGGGCCGTAACGCGGGACGAGCCCGCCGAGGTACACGATCCGCGATACGTTCGCTCGGGCCGCGGCGGCCGCGAAGTTGACCGCCGCGACGTGCTCGCGGTCAGCGAAGGTCAAATCCGGGGCGTCCCGCTCCATCGAGTGGATCAGGTAGTAAGCAATGTCGACCCCCGCCAGAGCGCCGTCGAGGCCCTCGCCAGAGATCGCGTCACCGGTCAGGATCGGGATCCCAGCGGGATCCCTGAAGCCTGCCGCGCGCGAGAAGCCGATGACCTCGTGGCCGGCCGCAAGAAGCCTCGGCGCGAGCGTCGAGCCGATCGCTCCGGTGATCCCGGTGACGAGGATCCGCATCGGTCGCGAAAGCTACGGAAAATGCGCACAGGTACCGGCGCGTGCGCCAAAATTGGGCCCTTTCCAGGACATTCTGGGAGTCGGGCGGTGGGGAGCACTTGATCGCCAGAGCCTTCTTCGAGCCAGATGTGACGAAAGTGTTGCGTGTTTCCGGGAAAGGCGATTGCGGGACGCCGGCGAACGCGATTTGATGCCCACCTCGCCGACGCCTGAGGGAGGCCAGCGGCGACGGTTTGGGGTTGAGCTATGACAGACAGGTGCTGATCGGATGGCGAGTGGACGCGGTGGCGTGAAGGTCTCCTGCGAGAGTTGTTTCTTTCACCAGAATATGTTGTGCGCGGTCACGCAAGCGGGGCCGTGCGCCACCTTCCGCCCGAACCGCCCGGAAGGCCTTCGACCCCCCAGTCAGATGCGCTTCAACTTTCGCCAGGAGCGCCGGCTCCAGGTGGCGTGGGCGTTTCCGTCCGCGAGCGAGCAGGTGGCGTTGCACCGCTAAGGTGTGCACCGCTAAGGTGCGGTCACCTGTGGATCTGACCGTACTCGGCAAGTCGCCGGCCTGGCAAGACGCTTCGGGCGCCTGCAGCGGCTACCTGATCCGCGAGCAGGGCTCCACACTGCTGCTCGACTGTGGCGCCGGGGTGTTCGGCAAGCTGCGGGCGACCTGCGACTACACCGAGGTCGACGCGGTGCTGGTCACCCACCTGCATCCCGATCACTTCATTGACCTCGTGCCGTTTGGGTGCGCGCTGCGCTATTCGCCTCGCGCCCCGTTGCCCCGCCCGGCGTTGTACGTACCGCCCGGCGCCCGCGAGCAACTTCGGCGGATGTCAGCGATGTGGGCGGACTCGGAGGACTTCGAGCGGGCCTTCGAGGTTTCCGAGTACGACCCGGGCGGGTCTCTGGCGGTCGGTCCGCTGGTGGCCCGCTTCGTCGCGGTACCCCACTTCATCCCGACATTCGCCGTCGAACTGGGCGGCGTCGACGGGCGCCGCTTCACGTTCGGCGCCGACTGCAGGTTCAACGAGGAACTGGCGGAGTTCGCGCACCGGACCGACTTGGTGATGCTCGAGGCCACCGACACCGAGGCGTCGCCGGGGCCCGGCCGCGGTCACATGACAGCGCGCGAGGCGGGCGAGCTGGCGCGGCTTGCCGAGGCCGGGCGACTGATCGTGACGCACTTCTCCGACGAACTGGACCCGACCTGGGTCCACGCGGAAGCCAGTTCCGGCTTCGGCGCAACGGCTGAGCTGGCGGCGGAGGGGGCCCGATTCGGCCCTTAGGGTCTGCTCCATGGATGCGAGCTTTCGGACAGGCCGCGTGGAGGTTATGCTCGTATGACCCAATTCCCAGGAGGAGCCATGGCGAAGCCCAGAAAGGCCAAGAAAGGTCGCGGAGCCGCGGCCGTGACCAGCGAAGCGGAAGCGATGCTCAGGCGGCTGACCGACGACATCCACCTGCGAGAGGCCGTCGCGAACGTCCTCGACAAGGTTGGTATCGCCGACCAGGCCGAACCAGAGCCGAAGCCCAAGAAGCGTCGCCTCGGGTTCGGGAAGATCCTCGTGCTCCTCGGTCTGGCGGGCGGCGGAGCCCTCGCCGTCTCCCACGGGCTGCGGACGAAGGTGCTCGACCTGCTGTTCGGTGCCGAGGAGGAGTTCGAATACACGCCGCCGCCTCCGGAGTCGACCGACGGCGAGGCTGCGAATACCCCGCTCAGCGCGGTCTGAGCGCCCGATACCGGCCGGGTCATCGCGCCAGACAGCGGGCGGGGTCGGGGGCGCATATTTGGGCCGGCCGCCTCCGGGCGGTCGTCACGGTCGCGATCGGCGCGGCCCGCTTAACAGAGCAAGAAGAATTTGGTCCAGCGCGGCGTCTTTAATCTCTAGAGATGTCGGAGCAAACTGATGGCCACTGAGAGAGACCCGCGTCTGTCAGAACGTGAGCAGGCGATCGTGCGCGCACTGCACCACGCAGCGACGACCGAGCGTGCGCCCGCACAGCTGCGCGAGCGGCTCGAGCGTCAGCGGCGTGAGGGTCAACGCTCGCGGTTCGGGCGGGGGTTGCCGGTGCTCGGTGCTCGCGCCTGGTCCGGTGTCGCGACGATCGTCGCCGCGGCGGTCGTGGCTGCTGTGCTGCTGATCCCCGGGGGTGCGCCCGGGTCACCGTCGATCTCGGCGGCGGCGACGCTCGCCGTCCGCGGGTCGACGCTGACGGCTCCGCGGATCGATCCGGCCGATAACTACTCGTTGACCGCAAGGGTCGGAGACCTCCGCTTCCCCAACTGGGAGGCACAGCACCCAGGGTGGGTCGCGGTCGGAGCTCGCACCGACCGGCTCGGCAACCGCGACGTGACGACCGTCTACTACAAGCACGGCCATCAGACGGTCGCCTACTCGATCGTCTCCACCCCGGAGCTCGCGTCGAGCGGTGTGAAGTCCTTCATGCTGAACGGACGCACCGTGTTCACGTGGCGGGAGCGCGGCCACACATGCCTGCTGTCAGGAGTAGGGGTAACGGCGGCGACGCTTCACAATCTCGTGATCCGGACGGTGACTCGCCCGACCTGAGCAGGCCGGCGAGCGCCGCCGCCGCTCGCCGCTACTCGAGCGTATCCGCGAGGCGGTTGCGGGCGCGGTGCAGCCGGGTGGCGAGCGTCGCTTCGCGGATCCGCAGAGACCGCGAGGCCTCTCGGTAGGAGAGGCCAACGACGTCGATGGCGATCACTGCGTCACGAAGGTCGTCGGGCAGAGCCGCGATCGCGGCGTAGAGCGCGGTCGCCTCGAGGTGTCTCTCGGGGCTCCGCGCGGCGGGATCCGGGACCAGGTCCAGGTCGTCGGTCAGCGCCACCTCGGCGGGCCGTCTCGCCGCACGCCGCCGTCCCGCGATGAAGGTGTTTCGCAGGGCCCGCAGGAGGTAGCCGATGTCGTCGTCGGACCGCACCAGCCTTGGCCGCCTGAGGATGTGCGCAAACGTCTCCTGGACCAGGTCCTCGGCGTCGGCGCGCGAGCCGCAGAGGCTCCATGCGGCGCGATACAGCCGGTCAAAGTGATCGCCCAGTGAGTCTGGGTCAAGCTGATGCGCGCCGCTCATCCCCGCGGGCAGCATACGCACCGACCGAAAGAAATCGTCGTCCACAGACGTCAGTCAAGTTAGACCGCCACCTCCCAAGGTGACGCCGACCGAGGCAGTCTCGAACCCCGGCACCTCGGTTGCGACGGCCCCCGAGGCTGAGGTGGAGGTACCGGCCCCCCCGAACCCGGGGGTCTGCTGTACGAGGGCACCGGGGTCGGGGCCCACCACCCCGACCCCGGAACATGCTTCTCCTGCCGGTGGGTCCTCTCAGCCCTCCAGCTTGGGACTCTGCCACGGCGCCCGCAGCCGCCGTTCGAGCTCCTCGCCGAGCTCGCCGATTGCTACCCGGACCTGAGCGAGGCTGTCGCGGTCGCGAACCGTGACCGTGCGGTCCTCGAGCGACTGGTGGTCGACCGTCACCGCCCACGGGGTGCCGATCTCGTCCTGACGGCGGTAGCGCCGGCCGATCGCGCCGCCCGGGTCGTACTCGACCTGCATGCGCTCGCGCAGGTCGAGCTCGATCTCGCGGGCCAGTTCCGGCTGGCCGTCCTTGCGGACCAGCGGTAGGACCGCCGCCTTCACCGGTGCCAGCTGCGGATGCAGCCGGAGGACGGTGCGAGGCTCGCCGTCGATCTCGTCCTCGTCGTAGGCGTCGACCAGGAACGCGAGCGTCGCGCGGTCGGCGCCTGCAGCCGGCTCGATCACGTGGGGGACGTAGCGTTCACCGGTGACGGTGTCGACGTATTCGAGCTTCTGACCCGAGAAGGTCGCGTGCTGCGTGAGGTCGAAGTCGCCGCGGTTCGCGATGCCCTCGAGCTCCTGCCAGCCGATCGGGAAGAGGTACTCGACATCGCTGGTGCCGCTGGAGTAGTGCGACAGCTCGTCGGCGTCGTGGGCGCGCAGGCGCAGGTGATCGGCGCGGATGCCGAGCCTCGTGTACCAGCTCAGGCGCTGCTCCAGCCAGTGTTCGAACCAGCGTTGCACGTCGCTTGGCGGCACGAAGAACTCCATCTCCATCTGCTCGAACTCGCGCATCCGGAAGGTGAAGTTGCCTGGGGTGATCTCGTTGCGGAAGCTCTTTCCGATCTGGGCGATGCCGAACGGCGGCCGCTTGCGCGAGAACTGCAGGTAATGCTTGAAGTTCAGGAAGATCCCCTGTGCCGTCTCGGGCCGCAGGTAGACGGTCGAGCCGTCGGATTTCACCGGTCCTACGGTCGTCTCGAACATCAGATTGAACTCGCGCGCTTCCGTCAGGTCGCACTCGGGCGTCTCGCCCGGATGCTTCGACGGCTTGCGCCCGCAAGCGGCGTCCTCGAGCTTGTCCGCGCGGAAGCGGAGTTTGCAGGTTCGGCAGTCGACTAGTGGATCGGTGAAGCCCGCGAGGTGCCCGCTCGCCTCCCAGGTGCGCGGGTGCTGGATGATCGCCGAGTCGAGCGCGACGACGTCCTCGCGCTCCTGCAGGAGCGACTTCCACCACTGGTTCTTGACGTTGTTCTTCAGCAGAACGCCGTAGTGGCCGTAGTCGTAGCTCGAGCCGATCCCTCCGTAGATCTCGCTCGAGGGGAAGATGATGCCGCGGCGCTTGCAGAGCGACACGATCTTGTCCATCGTCACGACGTCGGTGGTCATCGTTCGGGATGCTATTGACTGCGCGTTGGACGGGCGCGCCGGGGCCGCGACAACGGTGTCCGAGCGGCCGCGATGCCTGGCACTCTCGCCATGAGAGTGCCAAGTGAGGGCCGCCTCCACGCTATACTGACTGAAGCGCGATGCCGACTTACGAGTACAAGTGCACGAACGGACACCAGTTTGAGGTGATGCAACGGATGTCCGAGGACGCGTTGACCGCGTGCGAGGTCTGTGATGCGACGCGTGCAGCGCGTGTTCCACCCCGTGGCGGTGCACTTCAAGGGCTCGGGCTTCTACAACACCGACTACGGCACCCGCCGCCGCTCACGCGAGGCCGCAGAGGCAAGCGAGTCCAAGGGCTCCGACGGCGGCTCAAAGAGCGACTCGAATGGTTCGCAGACGGAGTCGACCAAGTCCGACTCAGCAAAGTCGGACTCAGGCAAGTCAAAGTCGGACTCGGGCAAGTCCGGGTCTTCGACCGCTGCCGCTGCCGCTGCCGATTAGCCGTCCCGGTCCCGTCCGGGCAGGCTCCCGGAGCCCTGGGCGGCCCTACTGGCCTGTCAGTTGGCCGAACCCTGGTTGGCGATGGAGAAGCGGACCTGTTCGCCTGAGCGCTCCGCATCAAGCACCTTGTCGTCGAGCAACATCGCCGCGGTGTCCTCGACGAACACTCGGGCGCCACGCTCCTCGATGACTTCGTCGTTTGCGTCGGGGCTTGGGGCGAGACCAACCTGCAACTCCGTTGCGGCCGCGGAGTTGCCGGCCGGAGCCGCTGCTGGTAGGGCAGTTGCGATCCGGACTCCCGAGCCCTCGGGAATCCCCGGCTCAGCGAGGATCTCCTCGATTGTCATGGTCGCCTCTTCGGTCAAAGCCAGCACGTTCGCATCTCCTTTGACGTTTCGAGATGGCTACCCCCTGATCGAACGGGCTAACCACGAAGACCTCTCGGGCTCGAGCGCCGGACGCCGGGGCCCAAGACGCGATCCCGAGCACTAGTGCAACGTCCTCGAAATTCCTTTGCGTTCTGGCGGCGTCTGGACGCGCCTGAGTCGTGCCGTCGCAACGGCAGATACCTCCAGTATCTGCTGTTGCAACGTCCCGCCTCATCCACGCCCAGCCACTCGCCCGAACATCAAAGGACTTCCGGGACGCTGCACTAGCCGTCGAGGAGTCTGCGGGCCTGGGTTCGGACGTTGGCGCTGTTCGGGACCAGGACCGACTGGCCGTTGTAGTAGCCCGGGGTCTCCTTGAGCAGGTGCGTGGGCGCCGAGCCGCCGATCTCGGATGCAACGAACAGCTGCAGCAGAGACAGGCTCCCCATGTCGGTTTCGATCACGCCGGGCGCGTCCCACGCGACCCAGGGCAGGTTGAAGAAGGTGTGGAAGGTGAATAGCTGCGATTTGATGCCATTCAGGATCTGCTGCTGCGCCGCCTCGCGGTTCAGGTCCGTGTAGGCCAGGTTGCAGGAGTTCTCGCGAGTGCGGGCGAGCGTCAGCGCCTGCTGGCCGCTCAGGTGGTGGGTGCCGGGGCGAAGGTTGAGCGTGAAGCCGCCGTTCTTGACGCCGCCGGAGATGTTCGAGCAGATCCGCCCCGTCTTGACCGTGACTCCGCCGATGTCGTCGATGAACTTCGGGAAGTTGGCGAGATCGACGACGATCAGGTGGTTGATCTTCAGGCCTGTGAACTGCTTGATGGTCTTCAGCGCCAGGCCGGGCCCGCCGTACGCCCAGGCGGCGTTGATCTTGTTGTTGCCGTACCCCGGGATGTCGACCAGCGTGTCGCGCGGGATCGACAGACGTCGCGACACGCCGCCGCCGATCCGCCAGAGCATGATCGTGTCGGTGCGGGCATACCGTTGGTTGTAGTTGGAGCCCGGCTCCTTGGAGCCGGGGCCGGTCTTCGGCCGGTTGTCGAGCCCGACCACCAGGACCGTGTTGGGCGAGAACAGCATCGGGCCGCCGCCGGTCAGCTCGGACTGCGCTCCAGCCGGCAGGTTGCCGGCGTGCTGCTGGGCGCTGATCACGAACAGGATCAGGGACAGAAGGACCCAGCCGACGACGGCCAGGACGCCCGCGACGAGCCCGCGGCGCCAGCTCCATCGCCAACGCCCTCCGGGCACCGCCAGCGGGCGCTGGCGCGCGCGCTCGCGGTCCGAGACACGCTGACCGATGTCGGCGTCGCTCTCGCCGCGCAAACGGGCGATCAGCCCGCGCGGCTGTGACCGGTAGAGGTTGTAGGGCGGCGGGTCGCCCGAGGCCTGCGAGCCTGGACCGCGGCCAGATCCAGATCGACCGCCGCCGGCGGCTGCGGAGCCGCCGCCGCGAGACGGTGCGTCGCGGTTCCCCGCGGCGGCGCGGCTGCCGCTGGCCCTGGAGCCGCCACCGCTCGACCGGGAACCGCCGCGATCGCCCAGCCCGAGCCGGGCCCGAGCCCGAGCCCGAGCGGTTTCCGGCAGGAACTTCCGGCTCGGCTTCAGCCGGCTGTTTGGAGCGGGCGGCGTGGGTCGAGGCGCGGCCACGGCCGGCTCCGGATCCATCGCTTCCACCGCGATAGATCCGGTAGTCGCCTTCCCAGCCTTTCTGGGGGTCGTCAGGATCCTGGGGCATCAGAGCACTGCATATAGTGGCGACATGCCTTCCCGGCGCGTCATCGGCGTCGACATGGGAGGGACCAAGCTACTGGCCGGTGCGGTCGACGGAGGACTCCGAGTCCACCATCGTGTGCAACGGACCGTCACCGGTCTCGACCAGTCGAGCGTGCTGAACACCGTACAAGACGCCGTCGAGGAACTCGTTAAGGGCGCCGGCTCGGAGGTCGCGGCAGTCGGCTTCGGAATCCCCTCGCTGATCGACCGTCGCACCGGCACCGCCGTCATCGCCGTCAACCTCTCGCTGGCCAACATCCGCTTTGGCGACGTCATGGCTGAACGGCTGGGGTTACCCGTGTTCGTCGACAACGACGGAAACGTTGCGGCCATCGCCGAGCACCGAGCCGGAGCCGCCGTCGGCGCCAGCGAGGTCGTGATGATGACGATCGGGACGGGGATCGGCGGTGGCCTGATCCTCGGCGGTCGTCCGTATCGCGGATCGGTCGGATCGGGGGCAGAGCTCGGCCACGTCGTGATCGACAGCGACGGCCCGCCGTGCCAGGGCAACTGTCCCAACCGGGGTTGCATCGAGGCGCTCGCGTCCGGCACGGCGCTCGCCCGGGAGGCGCGACGGATCGCCGGCGAACTGCCCGGTTCGGGCCTCGGTCAGGCGCTTGCGCAGGGCCGCGAGCTGGCCGGACCGCTGGTCACCGAGCTCGCCCACGATGGCGACCCCGCCAGCATCGGAGTGTTGCGGCTGATCGGGACCCGGCTCGGCGTCGCGTTCGCCAGCCTCGTCAACATCTTCAACCCCGAGTTGATCGTCGTCGGCGGTGGCGTGATGGCTGCAGGCGAGCTGTTGTTGGAGCCGGCCCGCGCCGAGGTCCAGCGACGGGCGCTGCCGCCTTCCCGCGACCTCGTGCGGATCGTCGGCGCGAAGTTCGGCACCGAGGCCGGAATGATCGGTGCCGCTGCGCTGGCGATCGACGCGATGGCGGAGAGAGGAGTGAGAGTGTGAGCGGAAAGCTGGTCGTCTGCCCGACGCCGATCGGGAACCTGGAGGACATCACCCTGCGGGTTCTGGCGGCGCTGCGGGAAGCCAACGTCGTCGCCTGCGAGGACACGCGGCGCACCCGCGTCCTACTCGAGCGCTACGGCGTCAGCGCGAAGCTCGTCAGCTACCACGAGCACAACGAGAAGGCCCGCTCGGCCGAGCTGGTCAAGCGGATGCACGACGGCGAGACGGTGGCGCTCGTCTCCGACGCCGGGATGCCGCTCGTGTCCGATCCCGGATTCGTGCTCGTCCGCGCGTGCGTCGCGGCCGGACTGGCGGTCGAGGTCCTGCCGGGGCCGTCGGCCGCCCTGGCGGCGCTCGTGGCGAGCGCGCTGCCCGCCGATCGATGGCGCTTCGCCGGCTTCCTGCCCCGCAAGCGTGCGGAACTCGAGCGTGCGTTCTCGACGACCGAAACGCTGGTCGCGTTCGAATCGCCGCGGCGGGTCGCTCAGTCGCTGGCGGTCCTGGCCGAGCTCGACCCCGATCGCCAGGTGGCCGTCTGCCGCGAGCTGACCAAGGTGCACGAGGAAGTGGTCAGGGGGACCGCCGCCGTGCTCGCCCGCCGCTACGCCGATGACCCGCCGAAGGGCGAGGTGGCGCTGGTCGTCGGACCCGCCCCGGCCGACGCAGAGGTGGATCTCACACCGGCGCTGGACGCGGTCCGGCGGCTCGTCGAGTCAGGGGCCAAGCCGCGCGTCGCCGCGAGCGTCGTCGCCGAGCTGACCGGTGCCGCGGCGAACGAGCTGTATCGGGCGCTGACCGCCTAGTGGGAGACCCACCAGTCCGGCATGCCGGCCGCCTCCCGGAGCCCAGCCACCGCCGCCGGGATAGCCGCTGCCGGCGCCGGCCGCGGTGCCCCCGTCTCCGGAGACCGTGCCACCCCCGGCAGATCCCTTGGACTGGGCCGGCGCCGAGGACGTCGGACGGGATCCCGCAAAGGCGACGGTGAAGGACTGCCCGCCGTCCCGCAGCGGCGACGGCCTCGCTTCGCGGACGGACGAATTCATCGAGACCGAGACATACTGCGCCGCCCGCGCGAGCACGATCTGGGTCGACCTCCACAGCGGGCTGGAGATCGAGCCCGTCTCCCCGTTCGAGGTCTCGGCGCTCGCGCCGGAGAACGCCACCGACCCGAAGTCGGTCAGTGGAAGGGCCTGACAGTGGTAGGCCCCCGTACACTCGGACGGGGCCTCGGTGATCCACTCGGCAGAACTCTGGTCGATCTTGCGGTCGAGAGTCGTCCGCGAGAACGACTCGTTGCGGGTCAGATCCTGGAGGGTCAGGGTCACGTTCTGGCCGGCGATCGTGACGCCCCCGGCCATCTGATCGCCGGGCGCGACCGTCATCGAGATCCGCCGCACGGGAGCCGGCAGCAGCTCATACCAGGCAGAGAGCTTGGCGTGACCGCCGGCGCTGCAGTCGAACTCGGTCCCGAGTTGCTCGATCCCGGTCGAGTTCTCGGCGTAGCCGCCGAGGCCCTACCCAGTAGGCCGAGTAGGTCGGTCCTCCGGCGGCGCAGCTTCCCTGCGGCTGGCGCCAGCTTCCGGTGATGTGCGAGAAGGTCGTGCCGGCGCGGTGCACCGCATATCCCGACCAGTTGGAGCTGCCACTCTTGTCGGCGACGGCCGTCGCCGGCGCCGCAAGCAAGAATGCCAGTACCGCCGACGTCAGGAGTGTCCGGGGTCGCGATCGCCGCATCAGTACCTACATAGCGTGAGACGCCTCATCACCATCAAACTCGGCAAGGCATCCCGCTTTCTTCAGAACTCCTTATAACTCCGGACGACGAATGTCCTATTACATCACCACCGCAATCTCCTACGTAAACGGCCAACCGCACCTCGGCCACGCCTACGAGGCGATCGCTACCGACGTGCTGGCGCGACACATGCGCCAGCGCGGCGAGGATGTCTTCTTCCTGACGGGGACCGATGAGCACGGCGAGCCAGTCGCCGACGCGGCACACGCGCTGGGGCTCGAGCCGCAGGTGCTGGCGGACATGAATGCCGAGCGCTTCAAGGCGCTGCTGCCCAGATTGAACGTCTCCAACGACTTCTTCATCCGTACCACCGACGAGGCCCACACGCTCAAGGTCCAGGAGGTGCTGCAGCGCGTCCACGACAACGGCTATGTCTACAAGGGGCTCTACGAGGGCTGGTACTGCCCAAGGTGCGCCGACTTCAAGGTCGAGAACGAGATCCTGGAGGGAAACCTCTGTCCGATCCACGAGATCCCGCTGATCCGCGAACAGGAGGAGAACTGGTTCTTCCGGCTCTCGAGCTTCCAGGACGCGCTCGAGCTGCACTTCGCCGAGCACCCCGATTTCGTGATGCCGTCCCGGGCGCTGAACGAGGCGCAGTCGTTCGTCTCGCAGGGGCTTCAGGATGTTTCCCTGACCCGCGCCAAGCTGACGTGGGGGGTGACCGTCCCCTGGGACCCGAGCCACGTCTTCTACGTCTGGTTCGACGCGCTGCTCAACTACTACACGGCGCTGAGCTACGCCCGCCCGGGCGAGGACTTGACCGACCGTTACTGGCCGGCGACCTTTCACATCATCGGCAAGGACATCCTCAAGTTCCACACGATCTACTGGCCGGCGCTGCTGCTCGCCGCCGACCTGGCGGTGCCGAAGCACGTGTTCGTTCACGGGTTCCTGCTCGGCTCGGACGGCCGCAAGATGAGCAAGTCGCTGGGCAACGTACTCGACCCGTTCGAGGTGCTCGACTCATTCGGCACGGATGCGCTGCGCTTCTACCTGATGCGCGAGGTCTCCTTCGGCGGCGACGGCCCGGTCGGGATGGACGCCGTCACCACCCGCTACGAGTCGGAACTCGCCAACGAATACGGCAATCTCGCCAGCCGCTGCATCGCGATGATCGTGCGCTACCGCGACGGAGAGGTTCCCAAGGTCGGCACCGATCCGGCGATCAGAGCCGACTTCGATGGCCTGCCCCAGCAGATCGCAGAGCTGTTCGACCGCGCCGAGCCGACGCAGGCGCTCGAGCTGATCTGGCAGCGGGTACGGAGGCTGAACCGCTACGTCGAGGAACGGGCGCCATGGCAGCTTGCCCGAGACCCGGCCGATGCCGAGCCAGCTCGACGAGGCGCTCGCGACCCTGCACGAGGGGGTCCGCGCGGTCAGCGTGTTTCTCCATCCGTACATGCCGGAGAGCATCGAGACGCTGTTGCAGACCCTCGACGCGCCCTCGATCGGCTACGAGGCCGTCGAGTTCGCAGAGGTCGCCGCCGCATCGGGTGCCGTGGTCCAGCCGCTGGAGCCGCTGTTTCCGAAGCGCGCCCTGACGCCGTGATCGAGCGGCACTGACGCCGTGATCGACAGCCACACGCACCTGCACTCCTGCGCGCCGCCGGTCGAGGAGCTGGTCGAGGCGGCCCGGCGCGAGGGGGTCACGCGGATCGCCACCGTCGGGACCGACGCCGCCACCTCGCGGCTGGCGCTCGCCGCCGCCGAGCAGTTCGCCGAGGTCTACGCCGTCGTCGGCCACCACCCGAACGAGGCGACCGCCTTCGACGATCCCCAGCTCGCCGAGCTCGAGGCGCTCGCCGCCCACCCACGCTGCGTGGCGGTCGGCGAGACCGGGCTCGACTACTACCGCGAGCGCGCCACCCAGGCCGACCAGGAGCGGGCTTTCCTGGCACAGATCGACCTCGCCCGCCGGCTCGAGAAGCCGCTCGTGATTCACACCCGCGCTGCCGACGACGACACGCTCACGACGCTGACCGAGCACGCCGCCGGGTTGAAGGTGATTCTCCACTGCTTCTCGATGGCCGACCGGATCGTCGAGTGCCTCGAGCAGCCCAACTGGTGGTTCTCGTTCGCCGGCAACGTCACGTATCCAAAGGCCGGGGATCTGCGCGAGGCGGCACTGCGTGTCCCGACCGACCGTTTGCTGGTCGAGACCGATGCCCCCTACCTGTCGCCCCAGCCGGTGCGCGGCAAACCCAACGAACCGGCCAATGTGGTCCAGACGGCAGAGTTGCTGGCGCTCGAGCGCCGGGTCTCCTACGACGAGTTCGAACGGGGGGTTGAGTCGGCTGCGGCCGCCGTCTACGGATGGTAGGAGTCCGTCGGACCCCAAAGCTCGGCCAGAATTTTCTCGTCGATCGCAACATCCTCGATGTGATCGAGCGGCTCGCCGAGCTGTCGCCCGAAGATGTCGTGCTCGAGGTCGGCGGCGGCCGGGGGGTGCTCTCCGAGCGGCTCGCCGAGACGGCCGCTTTCGTCCACGTCGTGGAGCTCGACGCGGCGACTCGAGCCGGAGCTGCGGGCCGTGCTCGCCCGTTACCCGAACGCCGAGCTGCACATGGCCGACGCCGTCGACGTCGACCTGCGGGTTCTCGAGCCCGCGCCGACCAAGGTCATCGCCAACCTGCCCTACGGGGTCGCGGCGACGGTGATCCTGCGGACGATCGCCGAGCTCCCGACGGTCCGCAAGTGGGTCGTCATGGTCCAGCGCGAGGTCGGCGAGCGGTTCGCGGCGGCTCCCGGCAGCTCGGCCTACGGGGTGCCCTCGGTGCTGGCCCAACTCGACTGCGAGGTGAAGGTCCTGCGGCGGATCGGTCGCGGTGTCTTCCGGCCGGTGCCGAACGTCGATTCGGTCCTGCTCGGCCTGGTCCGTCGTAGTGGCTCACGGGCCACTACGACGGTGACCACGCTGGTGCACGACGCCTTTGCCCACAGGCGCAAGGCGCTCGCCCGCTCGCTTGCGCTGGCGGGCGGGCGTCCACCGGACATCCGCGAACGGGCGCGGGCGGCGCTCGTCGCGATGGGCCTGCCGGCCGATGTCCGCGCCGAACGGCTCTCGCCCGAGCAGTTCGTCGAACTAGGGGTGGCTTTGGCGGCCACGTGGCCGCCAGAGCCGGGCCCCCAGGGCAAGTCTGCGGGGAGGCTTTCGTGAGGCTGCGAGCGCTGGCACCGGCGAAGGTCAACCTGAGTCTGTTCCTCGGCCCGACGCGGGCCGACGGCCGGCACGAGCTGGTGACTCTGTTTCAGTCGCTGTCGCTCGCGGACGAGGTGCTGCTGGAGACCGGGGGCGAGGGCGATCACGTGTTCTGCCCTGGCGTGAACGGAGACAACCTCGCCGCCACCGCGCTCGCCGCGCTGCGGGCTCGGGGCTGGGACGGGCCGCCGCTGCGCCTGTCGATCAGCAAGCGGATCCCGGTCGCGGGCGGAATGGGCGGCGGTTCGGCGGATGCCGCCGCGGCGCTGCGGCTCGCCAGCGCCGTAACCGAGCCCACCGACCCAACCCCCAACCTCCGGCCCGAGGAGCTCGACCTGGTGGCGGCGTCGCTGGGTTCGGATGTCCCAAGCCAGCTCGTCGCCGGGGTGGCAGTGGGGACCGGAGCCGGCGACCTCGCCGAGCGCTTCGAACCGCTGGCCCCACACGCTTACGTCGTGCTGCCCGCAGGTCTTCAGCTGTCGACCGCCACGGTCTACGCCGAGGCCGACCGGCTCGGGCTCGGCCGGCCGGCCGGCGAGTTACGCGATCTCCATGCGGCGCTGATCGCCGCGCTTGAGCCTGCGATGGGTGGGGCGCGTATACCGGAACGACTGCTGGTCAACGACCTCCAGGAGGCTGCGCTGTCGCTGTGTCCCGAGATCGGCGAGCGGCTCGAGACCCTTTCGTCGGCCGGCGCCGAGCAGGTGCTGGTGTCCGGATCGGGGCCGACGACAGTCGGGATCCGCTGGGGTGAGGGCGCACTCGAGTGGGCGTCCAATGCCGCCGAGCGGCTGCGTGCGACCCATCCCGAGGCGGTGGCGGCGGGCCCGGTGAACGCGGAGTTTGCGATGCCGGAACTGGCCTGAGCGGGTTCAGATCCTCCGTACATCGGCCCTTTCGGTCACAATTCCCAGTGATCCAGAATGAGCAACACCCACGTCACATATCTGGTCGGCGCGGGCACCGCGGTGCTGGGGCTGGCGGCATTCATCGTGCTCGTCGTCGCTCCGGCCGTCGGTTCCTATCGGCGAGTGTGGGAGCGACTCGCGGTCGTCGTGCTGTCGGGATACGTGCTCGCGGCGCTTGTCGGCGTCGGCGTGGTGCTCGGCGCGGTGATCATCGTCGAGTGGCCGCACTTCTTCTAAGCCCCACTAGGGCGGGGTAGGTTGCCCGAGGTGTCAGACAGCTCTCCGCCTCGCGATCCGGCGCTCGGCGGGGCGGGTGGGCCCGATTTCTCGGCGCTGGGCGAGATCACGGACGCCATTCAAGCCGGCGCCGGCCTGCCGGAGGTCCTGCGAGCCGCCGGGCGGGCGCTGCACGCGAGCCTGATCCTGATCGACCGCTCGGCGTCGATCCTCGCCGTCACCGCCCGCTCGCCGGCCGACGAGCGGTCGCTGCTGCGTGACGCCGACGACGTCACCACGATCGAGCTCAAGGTCGCCGACACGACCGTCGGGCATCTGCGCGTGCGCTGGTGGGACCGGGCCCCGGACGCCTCGATGTTGCGGCTGGTGACCACGCTGATCGCCTCCGAGGTCGAGCGCGTCCGCGCTCCCGCGCGGGCTTCGGAGGAGGCCGCGACCGCGTTCCTGCGAGCCGTCCTACACCGCGACATCGACGACCGTGACGATCTGATCGCCCGCGGTAAGGAGCTTGGGACCGATCTCTCGGGCGGCTCGTCGGTCGTGGTCGCGCGGGCACATCCGCGCAGTCCGACCGAGGATGACTGGCGCCGGCGGCTGCTGGCGGTAGCGGCCCGTGGCGGCCGCTCGATCGCCCCGGGCGCGCTTGCGGCGCCGAGCGAGGGCGACGCCGCCACCGTGGTACTGCTTGTCCCCGATCCCGACGGCGACACCGCTCGCCGGGTGTCGGCGGCGATCCTCCGCGAGTTGGAATCGGGGCTCACGGGCTTCGTGTTCGCGCTCGGGCGCAGCCGCCGCGCCGAGGATCCCCGCCATCTTCAGCGCGCCGCCAACGAGGCGATGCTCGCCGCGAACGTCGTCGAGGGCGAGGCTGACACCTCGGACATGGCGTTTGAGGCGACTGGCACCTATCAGCTGCTGCTGCCGTACATGAGCGACCCCGCCGAGCTGCAACGCTTCTACAGCGACACTGTCAGGCCGTTGGTCGCCTACGACGAGCAGTACGAGACGGACCTTCTGGGGACGTTGTCGACGTTCCTCGAGTGCGACGCCAACGTCAACGCGACCGCGGCCCGTCTGATCACGCACCGGCACACGATCCGCTACCGGTTCGAGCGGGTTCGCGAGCTGACGGGGCTCGAGGTCCAGTCGACCGACGGGCGCGAGAAGCTGTCCCTGGGGTTGAAGGCGATGCGTGTGCTCGGGATCCCCGCGCCGGGTGGCCCGGCGACCGAGCCCGGCGCCGAGGGCGGCCGAGTCCCTCGCTCGACGCCGTAGCCCCGGACAGCGCGATGGCGCAGCGGCGACCACTGACCGTGCTGTTGTCGCAGCTCGAAGGTGCCCCCGCGGCGGGCTCTTCCGTGGCATCCGATCAGCCGCCAGGGCGGTCACCCAGACGGCGTCTGACCGGCGCGAGTAGGATCGCGCGCCGTGGCCGCGGCGGCAGTGCCGCGAATCGTGGTCGCAACTCCAGCGGGTGCTGGGACGATGTTCGTATAAAGGCTGATGGCTCGAGGCACACCAAAACAGGCTGACGCCGGTCCGGCGGTGCTGATCATGGCGCGCGCGCCACGCCGCGGCGAGGTGCGTCGCGCGCTGGAGCCGGTTCTCGGGGCCGACGGCTGTCTTGCCTTGCAGTCGGCGCTGTTGGTGCTGACGTCGCAGTGGGCGCGCGCGCTCGAGCCGCGGTCGATTCACGTCGCGCACGACCCGCCCGACGCAGGCCCCGAGCTCCGCAAGCTGCTCGGGGACGGAATCGGCGTCTTCCCGCAGAACGGCGAGGGGATCTCCGGTCGGCTCGCCGACGCGACCGCGCGGGTGTTCGCCCGCGGCCCCGGCCCGGTGATGATCATCTGGCCCGACCTTCCCCGGCTGCGGCCCATCCACGCGGTGGGGGCGCTCGGCGACCTCGAGGACGGCGCCGACGTCGTCTTCGGCCCAGTCTACGGCGGTGGCTTCTACATGATCGCGATCGCGCGGCCGATGCCCACGCTGTTCAACCTCTCGGAGCAGGTGTGGCGCGGAGCGGACGCGGTCAGGATCGGGCTGGCGGCTTGCCGCGATGGCACGCGCGACGTCGGGATCCTGCGGCCGGAGCGAGGGCTCTGCCGGCCGTCAGACGTGCGCGCCGCGCTTGCCGATCCGACGTTGCCGGAGTTCGTGGCCCGGGCGCTCCGGCGTCGGTGACGTATTCTGAGTTGCGCCTCGGCCGCGGGCGTTCGCGGCCAAGGAAGCCCCGCCCTGCGATCTACTGGGGAGTGGTGTAATGGCAGCACTAGGCACTTTGGATGCCTCGGTCCAGGTTCAAATCCTGGCTCCCCAGCTGCCGAAGGCTCGGCGTGAGGGCTGAGCGCGGCCGGCCCAGCGCGTAGGATTCAGGCAGCGTTGGCCGGACCGATCGTCGTCATTCTCGCCGCGGGACAGGGAACCCGCATGAACTCGCGCCTTCCGAAGCTGCTGCACCCACTGTGCGGGCGGCCGCTGATCGCGTGGCCGGTCGCCGCGGCGCGCGCGTCCGGTGCGAGCAGAATCGTCGTCGTCGACGCGCCGGGGGAGGCCCTGCGCGAGCACCTCGACGAGGACGTCGCCAGCGTCGTGCAGGAGCGGGCCCGTGGAACCGCCGATGCCGTGTTGGCGGCGCGCGCGCACTTCGCGCCCGACGCGCCCGTGATCGTGCTCGCGGGAGACATGCCGCTGATCACGGCCGAGACACTCCTCGAGTTGATGCAGGCGCACGCCGACGCCGACGCCGCCGCGACAGTCCTGACCGCGATCGTGGACGACCCGAGTGGATATGGCCGCATCGTGCGCCGCCCCGACGGCGGCGTCGAGCGGATCGTCGAGACCAAGGAGCCCGGCGACGCAACGTCCGAACAGCTGGAGATAAAGGAGATCAGCGCCGGTACGTTCGTGTTCGCCGGCGGGATGCTCGCGGCAGCGCTGGAGCAGGTCGGCACAGACAATGCCCAGGCGGAGTACTACCTGCCCGACGTGCTCCAGATCCTCGGTCGCCAGGGCCATACGGTTGCCGCGCACGCGATCGCCGACCCGCTCCAGACGCTCGGCGTCAACGACCACCGCCAGCTCGCCGAGGTGCGGGCGGTCGCGCAGCGGCGGATCACCGACACCCACATGCTCGCGGGCGTGACGATCGTCGACCCCGCGACTACCGTCATCGACGTCGACGTGACGATCGAACCCGACGCGGTGATCGCTCCGTTCAGCTCCCTGCACGGGATGACCGCGATCGGATCCGGATCGACGGTTGGGCCGCACGCGACGCTGATGGACTCACAGATCGGCGCGGGGACGACGATTCTGCACTCGGTCGTCCGCGAATCGGTCGTGGAGGACAACGTCAGCGTCGGCCCGTTCGCCTCACTGCGGCCGGGCACCGTATTGCGCGACGGCTCCAAGGCCGGCACGTTCGTCGAGCTCAAGAATTCAGACGTCGGGGTCGGCAGCAAGGTCCCGCACCTCAGCTACATCGGCGACACCGACATCGGCGAGGGCACGAACCTCGGGGCGAGCACGATCACCGCCAACTACGACGGCTACCGCAAGCACCGCACGACGATCGGCTCACGGGTCAAGACGAGCGTCGATACGACGCTCGTCGCACCGGTGATCGTCGGCGACGACGCCTACACCGGCGCCGGCTCGGTGATCACCGACGACGTGCCTGACGGAGCCCTCGGGATGGCCCGCGCCCGCCAGCAGAACATCGACGGCTACGCCGACCGCCGACGGGAGCGTGTGGAGGCCGAACGCTCGGAATCGACTAAGGGCCCGTAGGGAATAAGCACGATTGAGGCCCGAGTTATCGCCATGTGTCCTGGTCGCTGCGTACCATTCTCCGGGCGATGAGCACACTGGCGATGCCGTCCGCGGGGAACGACCTTCGGGTCGAGTCCGACAAGAGGCTGATGCTGGTGAGCGGACGATCCAACCGCGAGTTGGCGGCGAAGATTGCCGACAAGCTGGGAGTCTCACTGACGCCGGCGACGACCCGGACCTTTGCGGACGGCGAGGTCTACTGCCGTTACGAGGAGTCGGTCCGCGGCGCCGACGTGTTCATCGTCCAGCCGACCGCCGGCAACCGGGCCGAGGGGCTGAGCGCGAACGACGCCCTGATGGAGCTGCTGATGATGGTCGACGCGGCGGTCGGCGGATCGGCGCACCGGGTGATCGCGGTGACGCCGTGGTACGGGTACTCGCGCCAGGACAAGAAATCGGCGCCGCGCGAGCCGATCAGCGCGCGCCTGGTGGCGCGAATGCTCGAGTCGGCGGGGATCGACCGGATCCTGACGATGGACCTCCATTCCGGACAGATCCAGGGCTTCTTCCAGAAGCCGTGCGACCACATGACGGCGCTGGCGATCCTCACCCAGTACTTCGCGGACCTCGGCCTCGAGGACATCGTCGTGGTGGCCCCGGACGCCGGCCGCGTCAAGCTAAACAAGCTGTTCGCCTCGAAGCTGGGCGCTGACCTGGCGATCCTCAACAAGGAGCGCCCGGCCCAGCAGGTCGCGGAGATCAACTACGTGATCGGCGACGTCAAGGGCAAGACCGCACTGATCGTCGACGACATCATCGACACCGCCGGCACCCTGAAGGCGGCCGCCGACGCCGTGCTCGATGCAGGCGCCCGCCAGGTTTACGCCGCGGCTACCCACGGACTGTTCTCAGGCGACGCTTGGGAGAACCTGATCGCGGCGAACTTCGAGCAGGTCGTCGTGACCGACACCGTCAGCCTGCGGCCGGGGGCCCCAAGCAACGTCAAGGTGCTCTCCTGCGCGGAACTGCTGACGCGTTCGATCCGCCAGATCTTCACCGACGGTTCTGTCAGCAGCGTGTTCGGGGGAGAGAACCAGCTCTTCTAGTGGTTCCGTAAACCGCCGAGAAAGCCCTGCTAATCGACGACTTATCAGGCACTGCCGGTCGGGCTTGTCCTCGATTTCTCAGCGAGAATCGCCCTGTCCGCCGAGGAACGACCCGCCGGCCGTTGCCTCCGGAACCGCGCGAGCACATCGAGACGTTCGCTCGCTCCGGTCGACCGGCAGGGCCGTCCCTCAGCGTTGGGGGCTGGGAAAGCTTCCCCAAGAAGCAACGGAAACTGGTCTATCCAGCTTCCGTGCCCGCCGATGTACGGCGGTTGCGGCGATGGGAGGAAGCCGCGCAAGCGACCGCGCGGCCCCACCGTTGCTTCTTGGGGGCCTCGCAGCGTGCGAGACGGAAGGAGGAATGATGCGCAACGTTCGATCAACCTTGGGCGTGATGTCTGCGCCCGTAAGGCTTACGCGATGACCGTCGGGCACTGCTGGCGCTGCGGCGCCTACGGCACGCTCAAGGACTACTGCGGCCAGTGGCTCTGCGAGCACTGCCTCGGGCACCCTGGAAGCACCGGGCGCGTGGTAGAGGGTTCTGATTCGCTGCAGACTGGATTGAGGGTCGTCTCACGGCCGATTGAATGGCGAGCTGCGGCTCCTCGCTCCGCAACTCTCGGGCTCCGGGACGGTTTGCACAGCCGAGGGAGGAGTGAACCGGGCCCTGGGAGGTCCCGGCTGGGGAACCAGACCTCCGCCGCCGGTTGCAATGTCGGCGGCGGAGGGCCCGACCACCGGCCGCCCGGCGATTTACCGCTGCGTCGCGGTACAGCGCGTTGAGACGCCCTGAGCTCTTGGAGCGGGACGGCGTCGATTTCGCGCCGCCTACGTAGCGGGATGCCGGTCGATTCGGGCCTTCGGGAAAGGACACGACGGGCAGTCACGTTGGTTCTGAGGATGTCATGGCGAAACGATTTGGTTCAGATGAGCGGTCGGTCGCGGTCGAGGCGTAGGGGGGCCGATGAGTTACGACTCGAACAATGATCCGGTTCTGTCGTTCGACGAGCTGCTGCGGGTGCTCGCGACGGCGGTCGACGGCCTCACGGAGGCGCTCTACGCACTCCCCGAGTACGACGTCATGCAGCCTTGTCTGGAGGAGGCGGTCGACAAGCTGCAGATCCGCCTGCACCTGCTGACCGACGGGACAGGTGCGCGATGGTTTCCGTCGCCATGACCCGCCAGCCTGCCGAGTGGCGAACAGTCGCAGTCGAGCCGATCACGCTCAAGGTCAGCGACGGTCCAGCAGCCAAGCGGCTACGGAATGCGAACATCTACGCGCTCGGTCAGCTCGTCCCGCTCAGATGCGAAACGAAAACCGGTCGCCCATCGCACCTGCTTTGTACCGTCACGAAGCCAGACGGCACGAATGGCTACCTGGCGGTAGGCGCTAACCACACGGCGCGCTTCGTCCCAACGCAGCCAGGTCAGCACACGTATGCGTTCGCCGCTCGAGATGCCGGCAACCAGCTTGCCGCTGTCGCATCGGCGATCTTCTTTGTCGAAGCCGCATGAACGGGCTGTGGTGGCGCCCAGCGACTTGCATCGGATAGCTTCCGCAACTGATGGAACTCAAGCCGGATTGGGCGCACACGGACATTCGTGAACACGGCCAGGGAGGGGCGAGCATCACGCTCCCCGTCGACGGGCTACGAGAGGTGCGCTCGGAGTTTCAGGACGGCCTGTACAACCTCGGATTCGAACGGGCGCCGCAGGCTTCTGACGGCGAGTCGCTCTGGGAAGACCTGATGGTGAACTTCAACATCGGCACGGTCACGATTGTCCTGACATCGACCGATCACGGAACCGAGATCCGGAGAGCGCTCGACGTTCAAATGGACAAGGTGGCGAGGGAACTCGATCGCCTGGAAGTTCAGCGTCGCGAGCAGGAGCAGCTTGAAGAGCAGCGGGCTCGCGAGCGCCAAGACCAGCTGGACAGGCTCCGGGCCGACCTCGCGGGCTAAGGCACCACTAAAAGCCTGTCTAACTCAGCGCCCGCCCGAGCGCGGCGGCTGTCGCCTCGTCGGCCGGGAAGAACGCCTCGATCGAGAGCTCGGCGACCGTGATGTCGACGGCGGTACCGAAGGTCGTCACGGTGCTGAAGAGCGTCAACTCGCCGGCGCTCGAGGCCAGGCGCAACGTCACCATGATGTCGGTCCCGGACCGGTCAGCAACGTCGCCCCCGGGGTAGGCCTCGACCTCCGCGAGCAGTTCGTCGAGCCTCGCGTCACCCCGCAGCGACGCCTCGCGTCGCAGCCGTGCCAGCAGGTGACCGCGCCACTCGCCGAGATTCAGGATTCGCGGCGCCAGGCCGTCGGGGTGCAATGCCAGGCGCATGCAGTTGGCCGGGGGCGACAGGAGTTCGTCGTCGACGCCCTCGAGCAGCAGGTCGAGCGCGCCGTTCGAGGCCACGAGATTCCACGCCGTGTCCACGGCGAGCGCGGGATACGGCTCGTGACCCGCCAGCAGACGGGAAACCGCGTCGCGCACCGGCGCGAGCTCCGGCCCCTCGAACGCGCGCTCCTGGTAGCTGGGCGCGTAGCCGGCGGCGAGCAGCAGCCGGTTGCGCTCGCGCAGCGGCACCTCGAGCCGCCGCGCGAGCGTCAGCACCATCTCCGGGCTCGGCCTCGACCGACCGGTCTCGACGAAGCTCAGGTGGCGAGAGGAGATGCCCGCATCCAGCGCGAGGTCGAGCTGGCTCAGTCGACGGCGCTGGCGCCACTCGCGAATCATCGCGCCGATCCGGTTGTCGTTTCCGATCCCCTTCGCGTATCGGACTCGGCTCTCGCTCACCTCGCGGATCGTAGTGGCGCTCATCGCGCCGCCTCCGTGGCCGGTAGTCCTCGGGAGAGGATCGCGACCAGCGCTAGCGCTCCGGCCAGCACCGCCAGGCCTGCCTGCAGCGCAGGGGCGTAGCCGCCGCGGAGCGCGCCGAAGAAGGCGACTCCGACGACGGCGACCCCGAGCGCGTTCCCGACGAACTGGGCGGTTGCGAGCGCCCCCGCGGCCGAGCCGGCCTGCTCGGGGCGCAGCGCCGCCAGCAGGTTGGCGCTGAGCGGGCCGATCCCCAGGCCCATGCCGATCCCGGCGGCGATCAGACCTGGCGCGAGCGCGAGCACCGAGCCGCCGGTGCCGACCAGCGCGACCGCGCCGATCAGGAGCAGGTGACCGACGACCAGCGTCAGACCGGCTGCCATGATCACCCGGCGACCGTGCCGGACGGCCAGCGCGGGCGCCCGCATCGAGACGAACACGTAGCTCACCGCGAGGATCACGAATACGCTGCCCGAGGCGATCGGGCTCAGTCCGCGGCCGCCCTGCAGGTACAGCGCCAGGATCAGGAAGAACGACGCCTGACCGCTCCAGAACACCGTCTGGGTCAGCATGCCCACGGCGAATGCCCGCTGTCTGAACAGCCCGAGTTCGAGCAGCGGCGCACCACCCCGGCCGCCGAGCCGACGCTGTTGGACGACGAACGTTCCGAGGATCAGCGGCGCGACGCCGAGGCAGAGCCAGCACCACAGGGGCCAGTCGAGTTGGCGGCCCTCGACGAGCGGCAGCACCAGCGCAACCAGGCCGGTCGTGATCATTCCGATCCCGAGCGGGTCGAGCGTGCGTGCCTCCCCGCGGGACTCGGGCACGAGGCGAATCGCGGCGATCAGGCCCGCGACCCCGATCGGCAGGTTGATCAGGAACACGCTGCGCCAGTCGAGCCCGGCGGGGTCGAGCGCCAGCAGCGCGCCGCCGATCAGCTGGCCGAAGATCGCGGCCACGCCCATGACGGCGGCGTAGGCCGAGAGCGCCACGGTCCGCTCGGGTCCGACGTAGAGGATGCCGATCAGCGACATGACGTTGGTGGCCAGCAGGGCGGCGCCGACTCCCTGCACCACCCGGCCCGCCACCAGCGCGGTGGCCGTCGGCGCCAGCCCGCAGGCCGCCGAGCCGATCGTGAAGACGGCCAACCCGGCCGCGAACGTCGCCCGGCGGCCGAAGCGGTCGCCGAGCCGGCCGCTGGCGACCAGCAGCACGGCGGTGGCGAGCGCGTAGCCCGCCGAGGTCCATTCGAGGTCGCTCGCCGAAGCGTGCAGGGAGCGCTGGATGCTCGGTAGCGCGACGTTGACGATAAAGAAATCGAGCACGGACATGAACGTGCCCATCAGCACGACGGCCAGCGGCAGCCAGTGGCGCAGCTGTTCGCCACGGGTGGCGCCCGCGACCGCGGCGGGTGCAGGAGAGGTGATCGTTGACATGCCGGCCACGGTCGCAGCCGGGTTGCGCGAAGTCGATTACCTCTGAGGTAAAGCTCCGGACGCGACGAGTCGAGCACACGCCAGAGCGTGGTTCGATGCAACGCGAGTTAGTTGGAGGGCTCCGTCGGCTGCGGCGGCTTTTCCGGCCACGCGCCGAAGATATGGTGAAAAAGGCGGGCGGCCAGCTGCTCGATCACAGCGGAGACCGTTGCGATCGTCGCCGCTTCGAGTGCCGCCGAGCCGGCGACCTGGGCCAGCCCGATCCGGCCGGCCAGCGGCGAGGGCGGTCTGTCCTGCGCGCCGACGCGCGACCAGACCGCCTGGAACGCCGTGCGGCCGATCCGGTGGGCGAGGACCGCAGTGATGATCCCAAGCGGCTTGTACAGGAGCTTCATCGCGCGGCTCAGCGTACCTCAGCGGGGTGCGTGTCGATGGCCCCGAAAAGTGGGTATTGAGGTGCCGTGGTGTGGCAGCTCCGATTGACGATCGGCGACCGGATGTGCGTGTGGCCAGGCTCCTCGCCGGAAATAGCTACATCGGGAGATGGACGATCCGCCCGCGGCGCTGGATAATTGAAATGGGAAGGTCCACCATCAAGGGGGGGAGGCGATGCAGGAACACATCCCGGAGCCAACGGATCCGAGCGATGCCGAGGAACTGCTCCGGCGGGCGCTGCTCGACGAAGCGTCCGCGGTCACGGTCTCGCTGCGGATCGACGGCCTGCCGGTCAGCGAAGCGGTGACAGTGATCTTCTACGCGCGCCGAGACCTCGGCACGCTGCAGACGTACCTGACGCCCGGCAGCCGAGGCGCCGGCTCAGTGGTCGCCGCCGATCAGCTGATGCGAGTGCCGGTCGATCTCGACCTCGGCGATGCCGAGGATCGCAAGGAGGCCGAACGGCTCTACGCCGAGCAGGCGAGGGCGCTGCGCGACGCGGTGCTGAGCGCGGACATCGTGCTCGATGTCTGGCGCGAACCGCTCTCGGAGATCGCCGGCTGGGACGTCAAGGTCGACCACTCGGTCGACGTCGCGGTGAGGCTGCCGGTGCCGCGGCTGCTCCCGACCGCGCTGGTCGCTCCCAACGCGCACATCGTCGTGACGCCCGTCTGCAGCGCCCGGACGCTGGCGGAGGGCCGCCCGCCACTGGGGATCGCGTGTGCGCAGCAGGACCTGACGCGTGTCTATCCGCTCTCAGACGACCCCGAGCGGTGCGTCGAGGACTTCCTCGTTCACTCGGCCGCGCACGCTCGCGAGCTGGCCGAGCGGATCGCCCACCAGGAAGCGTCGGTCGAGCGCTTCCTCGAGCTGAGTGACGCCGCCTAGGACGCTACTAGTACTACGACGCTCTGATCGGCCTGCGCGCGGGTTCTCTCGACGGGCGGCGCTCGCGTGGCGCCCGCCTGTCAGCCAACCGACCCGGTTCGCGGAAGCGGACCCGCGACTGCTCGGCGTCCGGCAGCGGAATGCCGCCGCCGGGCCACCGGCTCGGGCTCGGCTTGACGTTTGGCCGATTGCCCCAGCCGTCATCGGAGTTCCCCGTGTCCTGGTCGCTCTCTCCATCCTCGCCGCGGAGGGTTGGAATCAGCAGGACACCGACGGCGATGAACCCGAACAGGTGGATCCCCATCATCCACATCAGGAGCTGGATCTCCGACATCCCGAACAGCGTATCGCGACCGTCAGTGCTGTGGAAGGGGTAGCCGCCACGACCGTGAGCCTCGCGAACAGGCCGCTGCTACCATCGTGCGCCGCAATGGCTGATGACTCGACTGCCGCTCTGACGGCATCCCGCCGCGAGCCGTCGGGGTCGCGCGACGCCCGGCGCCTGCGCCGCACGGGCGCGATCCCCGGAATCGTGTACGGCGGCGGCGAGGAGCCGGTCGCGTTCTCGGTCGACGGACGCGACCTGCGCCACGCGCTCGCCCACGGCGGTGCCGTCATCGACCTGCAGCTGGACAGCTCGGCCGGCACCCCGGTGGTGCTCAAGGAGCTCGTCCGCCACCCGGTCAGCGGCGACTACACCCACATCGATCTGCTGCGCGTCCGGCTCGACCGCCCGATCCAGGCTTCCGTCACGATCGAGCTGCGCGGCGCCGAGGACGCGCCGGGCGTCAGGGAGGGCGGGGTGCTCGAGCAGTTGCTGCGCGAGGTGACCGTCGAAGCCCTGCCGACCTCAATCCCGGACTCAATCGAGCACGACATCTCCACGATGGCGATCGGCGACACGTTGACGCTCGCCTCGGTTAGCGCGCCCGCCGGGGTGACGATTCTGACCGACGAGGAGACGCTGGTCGCGACTCTCACCCCGCCACGTCTGCGGACCGCCGACGAGGAGGAGGGCGAGATCGAGACCGAGACCGAGGTCGTCGGCGAGGGCGAGGCGGCTGCCGCGGGCGACGCCGAGGACGCCTCCGGCGGCGCCGCCGAGTAGCTCGGCTCGACCGCCCCAGCGCGTCACACCGCGATGCCCCTCCCGGGGAGACGCCCGGCACCTGTCGACTGGCTGATCGTCGGCCTGGGAAACCCGGGCGCCGAGTACGTAGGCACCCGGCACAACATCGGGTTCGAGGTGGCCGAGCGCCTGCGCACGCGGTGGGATCTGGGCAGGCCGAAATCGAAGTACCGAGGCCTGATCAGCGACGGCCGGACCGGGGTTGGCGGCCCGCGGGTCGCGATCCTGCTGCCGCAGACCTACATGAACGAGGTCGGCAGATCGGTCGGCCCCGCCCGCGGCGAGCTCCGCGTGGAGCCCGACCGAATCGTCGCGATACACGATGAGATCGATCTGCCGTTCGGCGAGATCCGCGCTCGATTGGGCGGCGGGTTGGCCGGACACAACGGACTGAAGTCGGTCCGGACCGCGCTCGGAACGCCCGACTTTCAGCGAGTCCGGATTGGCGTCGGCCGGCCGCCGACGACCGACCCTGAGCGTGTCGCCGCCTACGTGCTGAGCAAGTTTCGCGAGCCCAAGGCCGACGTCGAGGCGCTGATCGACGCCGCCGCCGACGCTGTGGAGCGGTTGATCGAGGGCTCCGGCGAGCAGCCGCCGCCAGCTATCTAGACTCGATAGGCGCCACCCGATGCTCTCGAGCCTCCTGCACCACGCGGACGAGGATCCGCAAACCCAGATCCTCGCGCAGGATGGCGGCCGGGCCTTCGTCTCGATGTCGCTGCGGCCGTTCCTGGTCGCCTCGCTGGTCAACCGGAATCCGGAGACGCCGGCGATCGTCGTCGCCGGGGACGACCGCGCCGCCCGGGACCTGGCGTCGAGCCTGAGGCAGTGGCTGGCGCCGCGCAGGGTCCGCTACTACCCAAGTCGCGGGGTCACGTACGAGTCGCACCTGGCGCCGCCGCCGCACCTGATCGGCCAGCGGATCGCGGCGCTCGACGCGCTGCTGGAGACCGACTGGATTGGGGCCCGCCCACCCCACCCATCCGCGCCGGTCGTCGTCGTCAGCGCCGTCGCGCTCTCGGAGAAGGTCCCGGACCCGTCGCTGCGGCCCCACGGCTTCACCCTTCACAAGGGGGAGCTGATGGACCTCGACGAGACTGCCCGCGACCTGGTCGCGGCCGGATACGAACGCGTCGATCAGGTCGAGGACCGCGGCCAGTTTGCGATCCGCGGCGGGCTCCTGGACCTGTTCCCGGCGACCGAGGACCGGGCGATACGGGTCGACCTGTTCGGCGACGAGATCGAGTCGCTGCGGGCCTTCAGCACGTTCACGCAGCGCTCGCTGGAGGACCTCGACGCGGTCGAGGTGGCCCCCGCGGCAGAGCTCGCCGAGGAGCACCGGGAGCTCGCCGAGATCGCCGCGCTCGAAAGCGAAGCGGACCGCCCCGACATCACCGAGCTGCTCCCGGTCGAGGACTTCAGGCCATTCCTGGAGTTGATAAGCGAGGGCGCCGACGTCCTGATCGCCGCCGAGGAGGAGATCGCGCGGGCGCTCGCCGACCACTGGCAGGACGTTACCGCCGCCTTCCACGACGCCGAGGCCCACCACCTGTACGTGGCCCCCGAGGCGATCGCCGCTGAGCTCGACCGCCGCGCGCGCATCCGGCTGTCGAGCATCGACCAGGACCAGGCCTTCTCCTTCCACGGCCAGGCCGCCGAGATCGCCGCGCGCGGGATCCGCGACGCCGAGCCGGAGCTGGAGAAGCTGACCCGGTCGGGCTACCGGACGGTGGTGGCGTTCGCGGTCCGCGGGGAGGGCGAACGGGCGGCCTACAACCTTGGGCGTCTCAAGGTCGCGTGGCTCGACGCCGCCGGCACTGTGCAGCCGGCGGCGGAACCGCTGACGTTTGCCCATGCGCGGCTGCGCGAGGGGTTCATCGCGCCCCAGTTCCACCTGGCGGTGATCCCCGATCACCGGCTGTTCCGCCGGCGGCGCGCGCCGGACGCGCCGAGCAGAGTCGGCCGCCGCGGGGTGCTGCGGAGCTTCGCCGAGCTGCGCAGCGGCGACATCGTCGTCCACGAGGACCACGGGATCGCGCGGTTCGCGGGGTTCGACACCAAGACGGTCGCCGGGGTGACGCGCGACTACCTCTACCTCGAGTACGCCGGCTCGGACCGGGTGTTCGTGCCGGTCGACCAGCTCGCCAAGATCAGCCGCTACGTCGGGGCGGGCGGCGATCACCCGCCCCTCTCGAAGCTCGGCGGCACGCGCTGGGAGACGCTGAAGACGCGAGCCCGGCGAGCGGCGCAGGAGCTGGCGGGCGAGCTGCTCAACCTCTACGCCGAGCGCAAGCGCCGCCAGGGGTTCGCGTTCTCGCTCGACAGCGACTGGCAGCGAGACTTCGAGGACGCCTTCCCGTATACGGAGACCCCGGACCAGCGCGACGCGATCGAGTTCGTCAAGGCCGACATGGAGACGGCGCGGCCGATGGACCGGCTGATCTGCGGCGACGTCGGCTACGGCAAGACCGAGGTCGCCCTGCGGGCGGCGTTCAAGTCGGTCCAGGACGACAAGCAGGTGATGATGCTGGTGCCGACGACGATCCTCGCGCAGCAGCACTTCGGGACGTTCACCGAGCGGCTGAAGGACTATCCGGTACGGATCGAGCACGTCTCGCGATTCCGCCCGGCGGCGGAGCAGCGCGAGACGGTCGCGGCGTTCTCCCGGGGCGAGGTCGACATCCTGATCGGCACCCACCGGCTGCTGTCGCGTGACGTTCGCGCGAAGGATCTGGGCCTGCTGATCGTCGACGAGGAGCAGCGCTTCGGGGTCAAGCAGAAGGAGCTCCTGCGGCAGTTGAAGCTGCGGGTCGACGTGATCTCTATGAGCGCCACGCCGATCCCGAGGACGCTGCAGATGTCGCTGGCCGGGATCCGCGATATCAGCGTGATCGAGACGCCGCCCGAGGGGCGACGGCCGGTCAAGACCTACATCGGCGAATACGACGAGGAGCTCGTCCGCGGCGCGCTGCTGCGTGAGAAGGAGCGCGGGGGGCAGGCGTTCTTCCTGCACAACCGCGTCGAGACCATCGAGGAGACGGCCGTGCGCCTGCGCGGGCTGCTGCCGGGGATGCGGTTCGAGGTCGCCCACGGCCAGATGGATGACAGTGCGCTCGAGCGGCGGATGCTGTCGTTCCTCCGGGGCGATGCCGACGTGCTGGTGTCGACGAGCATCATCGAGTCCGGGATCGACATCCCGCAGTCCAACACGCTGATCGTCGAGCGGGCCGACACCTTCGGGCTGTCCCAGCTCTACCAGATTCGCGGGCGGGTCGGGCGCTCGCGGGAGCGGGCCTACGCATACCTTCTGTACCCCTCGTCGGCGGCGCTGACGCCCGACGCCGCTCAGCGGCTGGCGGCACTGAGCGACTACACCGAGCTGGGGGCGGGCTTCAAGATCGCGATGCGCGACCTGGAGCTGCGCGGCGCCGGCAATCTGCTCGGCGACGAGCAGTCGGGCCACGTTGCGGCGCTCGGGTTCGAGCTGTACATGCAGATGCTCGACGAGGCCGTCCAGGCGGCGTCCGCTGAAGACGACGGCGAGGTGGCGGAAGAGTGGGAGCCGGTCCGGCTCGATCTGAACGTCGACGCCTACGTGCCCGCCGACTACATCCCCTACGAGCAGGCCAAGGTCGACGTTCACCGGCGGATCGCCGGTGCGCGCGAGGTCGCGGACCTGGCTGTGCTGCGCGAGGAGCTGCTCGATCGCTTCGGAGAGTTGCCGGAGCCGCTCGAGAACCTGATCTCGATGCAGACCGCGCGGATCAAGCTCGGGCAGGCCGGCGCGACGGCGGTGTCCTTCCGTGGAGGTCGGCTGGTGGTGACGCCGGTCGAGCTCGACTCCGCGCGCGCGAAGCGGTTCCGCGCCGAGATCCCCGAGGCCGTGTACGAGCCGGGGCGCTCGCAGCTGTCGATGCGGGTCTCCGGCGAGGCCTCCGCGCAGTTCGGCGCCGTCGCGCGGGCGGCGGATGTGTTGCTCGCCGTGACGCGCGATTCGGACGGATCACCCCTGCCGCAAGACAAGAGCTTTGTAAGAGTCGGGTGATGTGGGGACCCCGGCGTCGGCGTGTCGCTACCATGCTCCGCCGATGCGGATCCTAAAACCCATAACGGCATTAGTGGCCGTCGGCGGCGTCGCCCTCGCGGTAAGCGCGTGCGGCAGTTCTATCCCCAGTGACTCGGTCGTCTCAATGGCCGGCAACTCGATCACGACGCAGGCGTTCAACCACTGGATGTTCGTCGCGGCGAAGAGCAACGCGACGCAGAGCGGCACGACGCAGGTGATCGTCCCGACCGACCCGCCGGAGTTCAAGGGCTGCATCAAGCAGGTCCGCCAGCAGATTCCGTCTCTCAGCAAGACGCCGGACAAGACGCTCAAGGCGGACTGCTCCCAGCTGTTCACCGAGCTCAATAGCCAGGTGATGGACTTCCTGATCAAGGCCTACTGGTATCAGGCCGACGCCTACAAGCAAGGGATCCATCTGACGACGGCGCAGGTGAACAAGGCGTTCGACAACGCCAAGAAGAAGGAGTTCAAGACCCCCACGCAGTACAGCACTTTCCTGACCGAAACCGGTCAGACCAACGCCGACATCCTGTACCGGGTCCGCGTCAACACGCTCTACCAGAAGCTGCTCAAGGCCCAGACCAAGGACGTCACGGCCGCCGCCGTCGCCAGTTACTACGACGCGCACAAGTCGGAGTTCGGGTCGGCGCCCTCCCGGAACCTGCTGCTCGTCCGGACCAAGACCAAGTCAGCGGCCGACCAGGCGCTGGCGGCGCTGAACTCGGGCCAGAGCTGGAGCGCCGTCGCCGCCAAGTACTCGGTCGACGCCACGACCAAGAAGAGCGGCGGCGTCCTCGACGACGTCACCCAGGGCCAGGAGGAGCACGCCCTGAATCAGGTCGCGTTCGCAGCGCCAGTTGGCAAGATCGAGGGACCAGTGCACGGCACCTTCGGCTGGTACGTGGTCAAGGTCACCAAGACGAACCCGGGGTCCCAGCAGCCGCTGTCAAAGGCTTCGGTGACGATCAAGCAGCTGCTGAAGAGCAACGCCCAGACCGCCGCGGGTACCGCAGTCAACAACGAGGCCAAGAAGAACTGGGGCGACAAGACGATCTGCCGCGACGAGTATTCGATGGCCGACTGCAAGGGCTACAAGCCGCCGAGTACGACGTCGACGACCACGCCGACTCCGGCCCCGAGCAGCACGCCGACCTCCGCGGCCACGACCACGACCCCGACGACGACGACCAGCGGGCACTAAAGGCCGCGGGTGGGCCCCGGGGAAAGTTCGAGTTCCGGGGGCGAGGGTATCCGGTCGGCGCTGCTGCGCCTCGATCAGATCACCAGGCGTCTGCGGGTCGAGTGCCCCTGGGACCGGGAGCAGGACGAGCGGACGATCGTCCCGCACACCGTCGAGGAGGCCTACGAGCTGGCCGACGCTGCCCACCGCCGCGACGATCGCAAGCTCCTGGACGAGCTCGGCGACGTGCTGTTCCAGGTTCATTTCCTGGCGCTGCTCTTGGAGGAGCGCGGTGCCGGTGACCTCGCGCAGGTCGCCAGCCACGCGACCGAGAAGCTGATCCGGCGCCACCCGCACGTGTTCGCCGAGACCGAGGTCGCTGATGCGGCCGAGGTTCTGCGCAACTGGGACACGATCAAGGGCGCGGAGGAGGGTCGCGAGCCAGGAGTGTTCGGCGAAGTGCCCGAGAACCTGCCCGCGCCGCTGTACGCGAGGAAGGTGCAGCGGCGAGCTGCGTCGACCGGGTTCGACTTCGAGGGGGTCGACGGCCCGGTGCAGTCGGTTCGGGACGAGCTCGACGAGCTGATCGCCTCCTCGAGCGACAACGAGCGCTTCCGTGAGCTGGGCGACGTTCTGTTCGCGGCCGTCAACGTTGCCCGGAAGCTGAAGGTCGATCCTGAGCTGGCGCTGCGCGCGGCGTCCGATCGCTTCCGAGGCCGCGTTCAGGCCGGCGTCGATCTGGCCGCATCCGGCGGGCGGAACTGGAACGATCTCTCGATCGACGAGCAGCTGGCGTACTACGCGCAGGCGCGCCTGTCGACTGACTGAGGTCGCCCGGGACCGGCAGTTCGTTCCCGCGGCACCCGCTGAATCCTCAAGGAGAACCGATGAGCCAGATCGAGCAGGTCCATGCCCGGCAGATTCTCGACAGCCGGGGAAACCCGACGATCGAGGTCGAGCTGAGCGTCAAATCGGGCGCCTGGGGGCGGGCGGCGGTGCCGTCCGGAGCCTCAACCGGCGAGTTCGAGGCGACCGAGCTACGTGACGGCGGGAGCGAGTGGATGGGCAAGGGGGTCAGCCACGCGGTCGACAACGTCAACGGCGAGATCGCGGCGGCGGTTCGGGGGATGGAGGCGAGCGCACAGGCCGCGCTGGACCGGGCCCTGATCACGCTCGACGGGACGCCGAACAAGTCGCGGCTCGGCGCCAACGCGATCCTGGGGGTGTCGCTGGCGAGCGCCCATGCGGCCGCTGCGGAGGAGCGGCTACCGCTGTGGCGCTATCTGGGCGGCGACAGCGCGCACGTGATGCCGGTGCCGATGATGAACGTCCTCAACGGCGGCGCGCACGCCGACAACGCCGTCGACTTCCAGGAGTTCATGATCGTTCCGGTTGGGGCGTCGTCGTTTTCCGAAGGGCTGCGGATGGGCGCGGAGGTGTTCCATCACCTCAAGCGGACGCTGCACGAGCGAGGGCTCGCGACGGCGGTGGGCGATGAGGGAGGGTTCGCACCCAATCTCGAGTCCAACGAGGCGGCGCTGGAGGTGTTGATCGCGGGGATCGACGCCGCCGGCTATGTGCCCGGTGAGCAGGTGGCGATCGCGCTGGACCCGGCGGTCTCCGAGCTCTACAAGGACGGCGCGTACGTGCTCGAGCACGAGGGACGGACGCTGAGCGCCGATGAGCTGAGCGCGTATTGGACCGATCTGGTGGGCCGCTACCCGATCATCTCGCTCGAGGACGGGATGGCCGAGGAGGATTGGGACGGGTGGGCGACGCTGACGGGCGCGCTCGGGGACCGGTTGCAGCTGGTCGGGGACGACCTGTTTGTCACCAACACCGATCGGCTCAAGCGTGGAATCGACGCCCACGTCGCCAATTCGATTCTGGTCAAGGTCAACCAGATCGGGACCCTGACCGAGACGCTCGCGGCGATTCGAATGGCTCGCGAGGCCGGCTACTCCGCGGTGATGTCGCACCGTTCCGGGGAGACCGAGGACGTCACCATCGCCGACCTGGCGGTCGCGACAGGGTGCGGGCAGATCAAGACCGGCGCGCCGTCGCGGACCGATCGCGTCGCGAAGTACAACCAGTTGCTGCGGATCGAGGAGGTCCTCGGCTCCGAGGCCGAGTACCCGGGGCGCAGGGCGTTCCGCGGCGCCGCGGTGTAGCGGCCACCGCGTTGTGATCGTCGGCCGGGCGGCGTTGTCGCGCCGGTGATCGGAATCGGCTGACCGTCGTCGGGTGTGCCGGCGAGCCGGGAAGCCGGGGCGAGGCCGCCCGGGCGCCTAACCTGCGCAGCCCGTGTTGAAGCATGCGACAAACCGCGAGCCTTCTGGGGGCGCCAAGGCGATCGTTCGCTGGCGCAACGCCATCATTGCGGCGTTCGGGATGGGCGGCATCACGGTGGTGTCCTGGGGGCCGCGGTTGCCCGCGATCAAGGCCGAGCTGGGAGTCGGAACCGGGACGATCGGTCTCCTCCTGGCCTGCGTCACGGTGGGAGCGATCGGTGGGTTGCTGTGCTCCCGGTTCTTCCTGCACCGTCTCGGCGGTCGTCGAGCCGTGATGACGACGCTGCTGGTGGTCGCATCCGCGCTGGTCGTGATGGCGTTTGGCGTTGCCTCGAGTTCCGTGGCCGTGCTCGCCGTCGGGTTTCTGATGGTCGGACTCGGCGTGGGCGTGTTGGACGTCTCGATCAACGTCGAGGGGGCGGCCGTCGAGGTTGCGAGCGGTCGTACCCTGATGCCGCTGATGCATGCGGCCTGGTCGGGGGGAGCTGCCGTCGGCGCAGGTATCGGGGCGCTGTGTGCGGCAGTGGGGGTCAAACCGGCGGCGCAGTTCGCAGGACTGGCGGTAGTGGTGGCCGCGGTCGCGCTCGTGATCCCGCGCGGCATCCCTCTGAGAGCGCCGCGGCCGCCAGCTGCGCAGGCGCCAGGTGCGGACGACGGTGGCCGGCGACCCGGCGCCGTACGGCGGTGGTTGCGTGGATGGGCCGACCGGCGCCTCCTGGTGATCGGCCTGGTCCTGCTTGGAGTCGAGCTCGGCGAAGGTTCGGCGAACAACTGGCTCTCGCTTGCGGTGAAGCAGAACCACGGTCAATCGGGCGCGCTCGCGGCTCTGTTCCTCACCTTATTTGCGGTGAGCGAAGCGTCGGCGCGAATCGTCGGAGGCCCACTGGTGGACAGCTTCGGTCGGGTCCGAGTTCTGCGCGGCACGATCGCGCTCGGGATCGCCGGCATCACGATGTTCATCGTGGCCGGCACGATCTGGCTCGTCGCCTTGGGGGTGGTGCTGTGGGCGGTCGGCGTGAGCATGGGCTTTCCGCTGGGCCTGTCCGCCGCTGCCGAGGGCGACGACCCGGCTTCCCAGGTCAGCGTCGCCTCCTCAATCGGATACACGGCCAACCTGATCGGCCCGCCGGTGATCGGCTTCCTGGCAGAGTCGCTGGGGCTGCTGTCCGCGCTATGGCTGCTCGCGTTCATGTTCGTAGCCGCCTTTGCCGCCGCCGGCGTGGTCAGGCCGGGTGCCGGTCGCCCGGCAACTGACGTCGACGGGCGGTCGGCGGGCGGGCGTCCGGTGGGAATCTGAACAGCCGGCAGGAGGGAGCGGCGGGGCGTCGAACGAAGGCATGGAGAATGCCGTCGGCTCGCTCCTACAGCTCTGCATCCACACGCGTCGACCGGGGCACGCGTGCCGGGCGCGGACGGGTCAGCTGGGAACGCAAGCTTCGGGCGTTGATGCTGTGCGTGCTGGCGTTGATCGGCTGGATCGGATTGAAGGCGACGCTGGCGCTGATCGCGACGCACCGCCAGGCGCAGCAAGAGCTGAATTTCGTCTCGTCGCTGCAGCGAGAGCATCGGGCGCTTGCGCGTCAGCAGAATCAGCTCAACCAGCCAGGCACGATCATCAGCGAGGCGAGGGCCCTGGGGATGGTGCGAGCGGGCGAGAAGCCCTACGTCGTGACCGGGCTGCCCCCGGGTCGCTGACCCCGCTGGCTGCGCTCACACGTCGGGTTCTCGGCGCCTGCCTCCTCCGAAGTCGGTCGCGGAGCGTAGGTAACGGGCAAACGCGGCCCCAGCGACCGTCGTCATGTCCCAGGCGTTGGGCGTCGTCGGGGCAATCCGCATCGCGATCTCGAGGCACCAGTCGGTGCCTTCGTCGAGGTACAGCTGTGCCAGCTCGTCGCTCGTGAAGGACCCCCCGAGACGGCGGCGAAGCTCCAGCACCAGCTCGTCGACGACCCGGTCGACCGCCAGCCGGTCGCTGGGCGAGACCTCGGCCAAGCGTCGACGGCCGTCCTCCCAAAGTCCGATTACCGCGTCGCGCTCTCCGGGCACCAGGGCAAGGTAGCGAACTGCGCTCGGGCACAGGCGCGGGCGGGCGCCCGGAGGGTGCCCGCCCGCAGCATCCTCCAGCGAGGTCTGCGATCAGTGTCGTCGTCGTCGTCGTCGTCGGACTCGTCCGACCCGGCGCGACGGATCACGATCTGATCCTCTTCGACCGTCACCTCGACCGGGCGGTGACCCGCCCAGTACTCGGCGTAGACCGGATCGTCCTCAACGGCGGGGTCGAGCCACAGACCGTAGCCCTCTTCCCCGTGGTCGAAGGTCGCCTCGAACGGGATGCCGGGCTTGCGCTTGGCGCGCGTGCGAGCACCGCGCCGGCCGCGCCGGCGCTTGGGCTTCTCCTCCTCGTCCTCGTCGGGCGTGTCCTCGGCGGCAGCCGCCTCGGCCTCAAGCTCGGCCGCGACGAGCGCGTCGTCCTCCGCCCTCAGGTCGATCTCGTCGTCGTAGTCGACGAGCGCCACCGGCGATTCCACGTCGGAATCGGTTTCGAGGCCCTGGGCCTGTTTGAAGGCCTGTATTTGTTGAACTGTGACGTCGAGCTGATGTGCGATCCAGGCGTCGGTCCGCCCCTGGCGGACCCAGCCGCGGATCCGGTTGAGCTCGGGTCTCAGGGATCGTCTTGGCATAAGTGCGCGGGAGCATACAGGCGACGCCCGCAGGGCCAGGCGTCGGTGCGAGCAGGGACTTTGACGCCGCGTCCGATGACGAGCCGCAAAAATTCACCTTCTGGAGAGCCGCGCCGGTATGCTCTCCGACCGGGGCTTAGTGTACGGGCTGGGCTCCCGGTCAAGGCTTCAACAGTCCTTGATCCCTTGTCTAGCAGGGAGGCGCATAACTGATGTTGGTACTTACGAGAAAGTCCAACCAGAGCATCATGATCGGCGACGACGTCGAGCTCACAGTGTTGGCAATCGTGGGGGAGAAGGTCAGGATCGGGATCCAGGCTCCGCGGGAGGTTCCGGTGTTCCGCAAGGAGGTCTACCTGGAGATCCAGGACGAGCGGGTGGCGGCCGCCGAGCCCGGCGCCGGCGACGCCGTCGATGACGCTTTGCGGGACCTCAGCTCAGGTAAGTAGCAGGTAGAGGGTCGCGAACATCGCGGCCGTGACGAAGACCGCGGTGGCGATCAGCGACAGCGTGAGCAGGTAGAAGCGCACGGAGCTGCGTTTCTTTTCGCGCTCGTGGCGACGCTTGCGTGATCTGTTGATCGCCTTGCGACGCAGGTGCTCCCTGCGTCGCTGGTCGAGCTTGGACTCGTGGAGGAACTCCTGTTCGAGCTGCGCGAGGCTGCGGCGCATCTTCATTACGCCTCGAGCCTACCAGCGTCGCCCGCGCCGGGTCGCTGACAGCGAGAACCGGCCTCAGCTGACCCGCTGGCCTTCGTAAACCTCGACGAAGTGCAGGTAGTTGTCGGCGACCAGCGTCGCAGCCTGCTCGCGCCCCAGCGACTTGTCGAGGTACCCCTTGAGGGCATCCCACCAGATCGAACGACCGATCGCGAAGCCGACGAAGCCCTCGACGGGCGCGGCCGCCTCGAGCCAGTGCTCGACCTTCGCGGTCGAGGCGCCGCGACCGAGCACCACGCAGGTGACGTGCTCGCGGCCGGAGCCGGTCCGGCTCTGCTCGGCGAGACGTTCGGCGTCCGCGCGGTCGTCGACGCCCTCGATCTTCCAGACGTCAACCTCAATCCCGAAGTTCTGGACGTCCTCGATCGTGCGCCGCATCAGCTCAGGCCTGAGCTCCGCGTCATAGCGGTCCTGGTCGCCGCCGACGGAGGCGAGCTGGGCCTCGGTCGCCGGCACCAGCAACTCGAACAGAAACCGGCGCTCGTGCGAGTGCAGCCAGTCGGCGAGGGTCTTGAGCCGCTCGAGCTGGCGCGCGTTCAGCGCGACATCCGGGTCATCGGGGTTGTAGCGGACGAGGACCTTCGAGAAATCGGTGTCGAACTTGAGGATGTGCTCGCCCCAGGCGTCGCCGTACTCGAAGTCGAACTCGTGCTGACCCGACTTCTCGACCGGCATCGCCAGCAAAAGGCCATCCGCGCGAGCCTGGCTCGGGATCGTGGAGCCAAACTGCTCGTCGACGAGCACGCCCGTGGCGCCGGCTTGCGCGCCCCGGCTCACCGCCTCCAGCAGCCCTTCGAAGATCAACCGCTTTGAGTCGGCGATCGTTTCGGTGTCCTCGGGCGTTGGATCGCCCTGGATGCCGAACATGTTCTTCTGAAACGACCCTCGGTGGTCGAACGCGAGGATGTACAGCTTGCCGTCGTATCCCAAAGACATCGATTCATCCTTTGACGCTTGTGACGAATGCCCCGCCGATTAGCGAGTGTATGCGCCGGGCCGCTTTTGCGACTCCAGGACAATCGGGTCGAGTGACTCACTCGACCGTTTTACAATCCGAATGTGAGCACCGGCGGTCCAGACCTCTTCGTGATCTGCAAGAGCTGCGGCTCGGAGGTCAGCCCGTATATCACCGAGTGCCCGTACTGCGGCAACCGGCTGCGCAAGCGCGCTCCCAAGCTCGACCGCAACGGCCGGATCGCCGAACGCGCCAGACGTCGCCCACCGTCGCCGTCGCTGCCACGGCTGCGCCGGGGCGAGATCCCCGGGATCCGGCACGATTCGCACCCATACGTGACGATCACGCTGGTGGTCGCGGGAATCGTCGGCTGCCTGGTGTGGCGGACCGACGCTGTCTCGCTGTCCCAGATCGTGGTGTTCGGCCACCTGGGGACGAAGTGGTGGCGGGCCCTGACGGCCCCGTTCGTCTACAACAACACCGGCTACGCGTTCGTCTCGCTCAGCGTCATCGCCCTCTACGGAACCCTGCTCGAGCGCCGGCATGGACCGGTGCTGCTGATCGCGCTGTACCTGCTCGGAGGCGCCGTCGGTATGGCGCTCGCTGGTCAGTTTTCGAATCAGGTCGCCCTCGGCGGCAACGGCATCGCGCTGGCCCTGCTGACCGCGTGGGCAATGCAGGACATCGTCGCGGTGCGTCAAAACCGCGAGGTCGACGGCGACCTGCTCGGGACCGCGGTGCTCGGTGCGGTGGTTGCGCTGATGCCCCTGGCCGCGCCCGAGGCCAGCTGGATCTGTGCCGGCGTCGGCGTCGCCGCGGGAATACTCGTCGGCTACCCGCTCGCACGGATTCATCCTGTCTAGTGGACCCCGAGCTCGACGCCGCGATTGCGGCGATCAGCGATCCCGAGCGGATGCGCGCCGCCCAGGAACTCGTCGCCCAGGCAGCACCGGAACTGCAGCGGGTGCTCGCCAGAGCCCTCGCCGACGGTGGCTGGTTCGACACCGCCCATGACGCGGCGGTTCAGGAGGCGATCGGCGCCGAGGATCCCGGTGCGCGGCTGCGGGCCGTCAAGACGCTGTTCGCCGAGGAGACCCGTTTGAGCATGCTGGTCGGGGTCGCGATCGGCTTCGAGCTCGCGCGCGAGCTACGGTACCGGGGCCTGGACTCTGTGGCGGGCACCGCGGGCGGGCCGCAACCACGTTCCGAGACAGCCGAGAGCCACGAGCCACGACCAGACCCCGAGCAGGAGGATTGAGGACATGGAGATCAGGTTTCTTGGCCACTCGGCGTTCGCTCTGTCGGACGGCGATATGACAGTTTTGATCGATCCCTTCCTGACCGGCAATCCGAAGGCCGCGATCGCCGCCCAGGATGTCGCCGCCACGACGATCCTGCTCACGCACGGGCATGCCGACCACATCGGCGACACGGTCGGGATCGCCAAACGAACCGGAGCGCCGGTGCTGGCGATCGTCGAGCTCGCCGGCGAGCTGTCGCAGGAGGGAATCGAGACGTTCGACCCGAACATCGGCGGCACCGTCAAGTTCGACTGGGGTTGGGCGAAGCTGGTCCCGGCGTGGCATACGTCGACGACGCCGAAGGGGACGGTCAACACGCCCGCTGGCCTGCTGATCAACATGGGCGACACGATCGTCTACCACCTCGGCGACACCGCGCTGTTCTCCGATCTGCAGTTGGTCGGCAAGCGTCAGCCGATCGACGTCGCGCTGATGTGCATCGGCGGTCACTACACGATGGACCGGGTCGACGCGGTCGAGGCCGCCGGCCTCGTCGGCGCCAAGACCGTGATCCCCTGCCACTACAACACCTTCCCGCTGATCGAAACCGACACGGACGCATTCAGGTCAGACGTCGAGTCGGCGACTGGCTCAGGCGTCGTCGTCCTCGATCCCGGACAGTCACACTCCGTGTGAAAGTAGCTGTAGTCGCCGAGTGGTACCCGTCGCCTGGGGACCCGGTCCATGGCCTGTGGGCCCATCGCCAGGCGGTCGCGGCTAGGGCCGCCGGCGTGGAGACGATCGTGCTGGCGCTGCGCCGCCCGGTCCCGCCGCTCAGCGTCGCCCGCAAGGTGGCACAGCTGCCACCCCACCTCGGGGCGCTGCGAGCCTGGGGGCAGGACGCGAGGCGGTCACTGCGCCCGGCGCAGCTCGACGGGATCAGGGTCGAGTCGGTGGCCTGGGTCGGACCCCCGCGGCCGATCTCCTACGGAAGCTGGGGTTACTGGATGTCGCCGGCGCTGAGCCGGGCGCTCGACCGCCTGTACGCGAGCTGGCGCTTCGATCTGCTGCACGTTCACTGTCTGGCGCCGGCGGGGCACGCGGCGGCGCGCTGGATGCGCCACCGTGGCACGCGCGGCGATGCTGAGGGGCCGGGTAGGCCGGCCTTCGCGGTCTCGGCGCATGGCCCCGACATGTTCGACGTGCCGGAACGCAGCGCGGTCGGTCGCCGTGCCTGCCTCGTCGCGCTCGAGACCGCCGACCTGGTGATCGCCAACAGCGGCTGGGCGCAGGACCGCTGCGAGGAGATCGCCTCCCGTCCGCTGCCGGCGACGGTTGTCCACCTCGGCGCCGACGTGCCCAGGCTGCGGTCGGCCGAGGTGGCCTGCGGGCGCGCGGGCACTCGTCAGGAGCTGGCGCTCGTGACGATCGCTCACCTGCAGGCGCGCAAGCACCACGCCACGGTCCTGCGAGCGATGGCGCTGCTCGAGCCGGAGATCCGACCGACGTACCTGGTGATCGGCGACGGGGAGGAGCGCCAGCCGCTCGAGCGGCTGGCGCTCCAGCTCGGCCTCGGAGATCGCGTCCGCTTCACCGGCCAGCTGCCCAACGAGCGGGCGCTGAGCGAGCTGGCGGAGTGCGACGTGTTCGTGATGCCCGGGGTTCACGAACCCTTCGGCGTGGCCTTCGTCGAGGCGATGGCCGCCGGCCTGCCGGCGATCGGCGGCCGCGGCGAGGGCGGACCGCACGACATCGCGGCGGCGGGGGAGGGAATGCTGCTGGTCACCCCGGGGGACGCCGGCGAGCTGGCACAGACGCTGGGCGGGCTGCACCGCGACCGCGACGAGCTGCGTCGGCTGGGGGCGGCGGCGCGGGCGACCGTCGCGGCCAACTTCACCTGGGAGGCGTGCGGTGAGCGCACCGTCGGCGCCTACGGCGAGGCACTGCGCAACCGCGATGCCACTCGGATCACGCAGCTTGCCGCGTGAGGGAGTCGGGCCGTTGAGCGAGACGGTCGATCTCCTGCTCGTATCGCTCGGGACCACCCGGGGGCTCCGGCTCGCCGACGCCCGGTTCGTGGAGATGGCGGGGGCCGCGGGCGCCTCAGTGGCGGCGGTCGCCACCCATATCGGGCTGACGGACAGGCTGCGGCGCGCCTACCCGGTCAACGACTTCGTCGAGGCGATCGCGGTCCGCCGGGCGCTCGGCCAGGCGCTGCGGCGGTACCGCCCGCGCGCGCTGGTCCTGTCGAGCACGACGGCGGCGCTGCTGGTCGACATGGCGCGGCTTCCGGCCGCGGTCTGGCTCGACTCGCCTGCTCGGCTCAACCGGCCCGGCCCGCAGAACTCGATCCTGCACGCGATCGAGCGGCGCCAGCTCGCCCGCGCGCGGATGCTGCTGGTCCTGAGCGAACAGGCGCTGCCGGAGCTGCCGCCTGGCCACGCCCCGGCCGTCGTGATCCCGCCGCCGATCGACGAGGCGGCCGTTCCCGATCACGTTCGCGAGCGGCTGATCGTCGCCTACACCCCGGACCCGAAGGCCAAGGATCTCGAGCTCGTCTGCCGTTCCTGGGTCGAGGCCGACGCGGCCGGCGCGCGACTGATCGTGACCGGGATCGAGCCTGAGCGCGCGAGCGCGTTCCTGCGCCGTCGCGGCCTCGAGCTGCCGGCGGGGGCCGAGCTCGCGGGGATGCTCCAGGAGGACCACTTCCAGGACCTCTTGGGACGGGCGCTGGTGTTCTTCAGCGCCGCCCGTTGGGAGGACTTCGGGATCACCCCGCTGCAGGCGCTCGATCGCGGCGCCGTGCTTGTCGGAGCGCCCGGCGGCGGGCCGTTCCCGGCGCTGGCGATCGCGCGAGAGCTGGACGCGAGGCTGGTCGCGAGCGACCGCAGCCCCGCTGCGGTCGCTCGCTCGCTGAAGGCGGCACTCGCGCTCGGGGAGGAAGAGCTCGCCGCCTACCGTGCCGCCGCTCGGACGCGGCTCGCGCCGTTTCGCGAGCCGGCGATCGTCGAGCGGCTGCGCGACGAGGTGCTGCCGGTGCTACTGGGCGGCCACGCGGCCGAACCAGCTCGGGCAGGGCGCTGACTCAGGACGCCGCCGCTTGCCGCCCGCGTCGCTTGGCGGCCGCGAGGACCGCGCTGGCGAACGCTTCGACGTCGCGGCCGCGGGTCTCCTCGTCGATCTCGTGGCTGGCGGCGGCCATCCGGCTGCGCAGCTCGTCGTCGGAGAGCACGAGGGCCAGGGCGTCCGCGCACTTCTGCGCGTCTCGCGGGTCGACCAGCAGCGCGTTTCGGTTCTCGATCGCGACGTCGCCGGCGGCGCCCGCCTCGCGGCTGCAGATGATCGGCAGGCTGGCGGCCGCCGCCTCACGGACCGAGACGCCGAACGGCTCGAACGTCGAGACAAGAGCGAACATGTCGCTGCCGGCGTAGAGCCAGGCCAGCTCTTCTGATTCGACGTGGCCGTGGAAGACGACCGGGAGCCGGCGCTCGTCGGCCGTCTGGCGCAGCTGCGCCTCGAGGAAGCCGTCGCCGGCGATGTGCAGTTCCGCGGAGATCTGGTCCGACTGCACCCGCGCGAAGGCCTCGATCAGGGTCGCATGGTTCTTGTCGGGTACCAGCCGCCCGACGGTGAGCACCCGGAGCGGGCGCGCCGCCGGCTCGGTGGTGGGGTCGGATCCGGCGCCCCCGTCGGCTTCGCCGCTCTGGGCCGCGGTCACCGCCTGTCGGATGACGCCGAGATCGGCGGACTGCAGCGCCACGGTGATCCGGTCGGCGCCGACCCCGAAGCCCAGCAGCCGATCGCGGGCGGCCGAGGAGACGGCAATCAGTCCATCGGCGCGGAGCGCGATCCAGCGGTGCCGTCGCAGCTTGCTCGGGGACAGCGTTCCGTCCATCTGCGGCGTGCACTCGGTGAACACGACGTAGGCGCGGTTGTGGGTCCGGCACCAGCGCAGCGCGCGCAGCGACGCGGGGCCGTACTCCCAGCTGACGACGCAATCGGGGTCGGCGGTCTGCAGCGCCCGCTCGAGTCCGCGCGGCCAGACGATCGGCGTTCGTCCCGCCCGGGCTCGTTGCCATGAGCGCAGGTGACGCGCCGGATAGGCGTGATCGGTCGCGAAATAGTCCGCCGGGACGTCCCAGCTCGGTTCGCCGGCCGCCTGGTAGATGACCGACAGCTCGATCTCCGGGAAGCCGGAGTGGAGCGCCTCGAACAGCGGCTCGCGGTACGGTGCGGCCACAGGCGGGACGACGGCGCATCGAATCGTCCGGCTCGCCTCGACCATGTCACCGCCGACGGTACCGTCCTGGTCCTCGATGCGCGTCTTGATCGTCCACAACCGTTACCGGCTGCCCGGCGGGGAGGAGCGATCGGTCGCGGAGATTTCGTCGCTTCTACGACGCCACGGGCACGAGGTCGAGCTGCTCGAGCGGGACAGCGCGACGGTTGGCGGCGTCCGGGCCGCCCGGGCCCTGCTGGCCGGCGGAGACGCCCCGCTCGAGGTCGCCGCCGCCGCGCGGCGGATCGGCGCCGACGTCGTTCATGCCCACAACCTGCACCCTCTGTTCGGGTGGCGAGCGCTGGCGGCGGGGCGCGCCACGGGCGCCAGGACGGTGCTGCATCTGCACAACTTCCGCCTCTCGTGCGCGATCGGGGTCGCCTACCGAAACGGCGGTCCGTGCCACAGCTGCGGGGCCCGTAACACGCTGCCCGGGGTTGATCCATCGCTGCCGCGGTTCGCTGGGCGAGGCTGGCGTCTACGCCGCCGGCCTCGCCCTGCAGTACCCGCACCTGCTCGCCGAGGCCGACCGGCTGGTCGCGCCGTCGCAGAGCCATCGAGAGCTGCTCGGCCTGCACGGGGTGCCGGTGCAGCGGGTCAGCGTCCTGATGAACTTCGTCGCGGAAGCCGATTGGGCGCACGGCAGCGGTGCCGACGCCGGCGAGTACGCGCTGTTCGCCGGGCGACTTGTGCAGGAGAAGGGCGCCGACATGGCGATCGCCGCCGCTCGTGCGGCCGGGGTGCCGCTGGTTGTGGCCGGAAGCGGACCGGACGAGGGGCGGCTGCGGGGGCTGGCGAAGGGCGCCGACGTCAGGTTCGTGGGGTGGCTCGATTCGGAGGGGCTGGCGAGCGTGAGGGAGCGAGCAGCTCTGCTGCTCGCTCCCTCACGGTGGGAGGAGGTGAGCGGCTTCACGGTCCTCGACGCGCTGGCGAGCGGACTACCGGTGCTCGCCAGCGACCTCGGCGCCCTGCCGGAGCTCGTCCAGCCCGCTTGGGGCAGGGTGCTTCCGGCTCGCGACGTCCCGGCGTGGACGGCTGCGCTCGCCGAGCTGTGGGGCGATCCGGAGGGCCGCCGAAGCAGCGGCGAGGCGGCCCTGAAAGAGGCACGTGAGCGCTTCGGCGAGGAGCGCGCGTACGCCGGGCTGATGGAGATCTACGGCGGCGCCTGAGGCGTACGCCGGGCGTCTCAGCCGATCCGCGAGCCGATCGCGGCGTCCTGATCGGGGCGCAACAGCACGACGCCGAGCTCGTCGTCGAGCGCCCCGAGCACCAGGACCTCGGACATGAACGGCCCGATCTGGCGCGGGGGAAAGTTGACGACCGCCACCACCAGCGTGTCGAGCAGCGCTTCACGGGAATAACTGGTGATCTGTGCGGACGAGCGCTTGATCCCGAGCTCCTCCCCGAAGTCGACCGTCAGCTTCCACGCGGGCTTGCGCGCCTCGGGGAAGTCATCGACCGCGATCACGCGACCGACCCGCATGTCGACCGCCACGAAGTGATCGAAGTCGATCATGCGACCTCCCCGGTCCGGTCCTCGACTTGTTGGCGCCGGTTACTGGCCGCCGGTGGGGGGCGGGGTGGTGCTTGACGCCGTCGTGGACGACGCGTCCGCGCTCGAGCCTGACACGCTGTTCGACTGGTCGGTTCCCGGGTCCGGCGGCGCCGAGGTTCCCGTCGGCGCGGTCGAGGTTCCGGTCGGCGTCGTCGGTGTACCGGTCGGATCGGTCGCGGTCCCGGTTGGCGTCGTCGAAGTATCGGCTGGCGTCGTCGACGTGTCGGTCGGCGTCGTCGGAGTGTCGGTTGGCGTCGTCGACGTGTCGGTCGGCCCCGTCCACGCGGTGCTCGAGCCCGAGGTCGAAGTCGAGCTGGGGATCGTCGAGCCTGTCACCGGGGGCGATGTCGTCGTCGGAACGGAGCTGGCCGACGTCGGGGCGTTGGGTCCCGGCGAGGCGCCGCCCGCGGTCCCCGATGTGGGCGTCACGACTGTCGTCGACGCCACCGCGGCGGTGGGTGACACCGTGGGCGTCACCGTGATCTCGGTCGGCGGGGTGACGGTCGTCGGGGCCGCGGGTGTCGGAGTTGGCGGCAGCACCGTCGCCACGGTTGTCGTGTCGACGCGCCCTGGAGCCCGTCGCGCGGGCGCCGACGGTGGCGGGGTGACCGACCGCGTCACCTTGGCCGGCGTCGTCGCCTGGGCGTGGGTGGGGGGCGTGACCGAGGTCTTCGCGGATGTCCTGGCGGAGCTCTTGACGGAGCTCGGCGCTGACTTCGAAGGCTTGGGCGGCTGGTTGTGGCTTCTCGACGCCGGGGTTGAGATCAGCCTCGAGATCGAGATCGGCTTCGACACCGGCAATTGGGCGGAAGTCGACGCGGGTCGAATGTTGGCGATTGGCTGCACGAGCCTGACGCCGTTGTTGCCGGCGATTGCGACCCCGGCGTGAACCGCTGTCGCGACCGCGGGGTTGGTAATAGTGTGCGGCTTGCCGCCGTGGTCGACCTCGACGGCGCCCGCCGTCACCAACGCGGCGGCGGCGATCCCGGCCGCGGCCTTTGTCGCCAGGGCGGCGCTGATCAGGCCGCCCGCGCCCGATCCGGCAGCGCTGGCGGCTCCCGCTGCGCCCGCGGCTCCGGCTGCGCCCGCACCGGCTGCGCCCGCCGCACCGGCTCCGCCACCAGCGGCACCGGCGGCTCCGGCTGCACCCGCGGCTCCTGCTCCTCCTGCTCCGGCGGCTCCGGCGGCTCCGGACCCAGCCGAGTGGCCAAGGTGAGCCGCGAGCCACAACTTCGCGAGCCACGCTGTCGGCGCGATCGGGAGCAGCGCCGCCAGCGCGCGATTGGTGTTCTTCAGGTGACTCTCGAACGCCGCGCAGCGATCGCAGGACTTGAGGTGACGGCGGACCAGCGGGCTCGCCCTGCGGACGAGCCCCTCAGCGACCTCGCCGAGCTCGGCGCGCACGTCGTCGCAGCTGAGCAGTCGCGACTCCGACGCCTCGGCCAGCGACATCCGCGCCCGGACCAGCAGCGATTTGACGCTGGGAACCGTGGTCTCCATCGCCTCGGCGATCTGCTCGTAGGAGAGGGCATCCATCTCGCGCAGCACGAGCGCGGTCCGCTGCGATTCCGGCAGCGTGTGGATGTCGCCGACCAGCAGGCGGAACTCCTCCCGGTTGTGGACCTTGTCGGCGGTGCTGGCGCCGTGGTCGGAGAAGTGAACGTCCATCGAGTCGACGCCGATCGCCGTGGCCCGACGCAGGTGGTTGAGGCACCGATTGCGCGCGATCCGATACAGCCACGGACGCACGTTGATTGGCCGGTCGTCCGCCAGCATCGCGTTGTAAGCCGACGCCATCACTTCTTGCAGTACGTCCTCGGCGTCCTCACGCGAGGACAGCAGGTGCCTGCAGAACGCCAGCAGTCGCGCCTCATAGCGTGCGACCAGCATCTCGAAGGCGTTGGCGCTACCGCGCCGGGTCAGCGCCACCAGGCGCTCGTCGGACTGAAGCCGGAGCAGCGGCGACCGCCCGTGGAGGCCAATCCCGCCCGAATATTTCAGCGCTGAGACTTCCATTGCCGGCTCCAAAGATGTCGGTCGCTTCAATGGGAGCTAAACAAGCTAGCAGCGGAAAAGTTGTGGTCTTACTACCCGAAAGTTGGCATTAAGCAAGATCTCGACTTGCGCCGCATCTAACATCTCACCGCGCGCCCGGGTAGACAAACTGGCAAAGTCGGCGCTCTTAAAAAGCGCTGCCCGCAAGGGCTCTGCGGGTTCGATTCCCGCCCCGGGTATCGAGTGTTCTTGGCGAGCGGCCGGCTCAGGCGACCTGGCGGTCGCTATCTGCCGCCGCCGCGGTTTCGCTCAGCGGCGCCAGATCCGCGATCACCTGCTCTGCCACGACGCGCTCGCCTGTGATCTCGAGGCCGGTCATGTCGCGCGTCGGCGAGAACGCCCTGATCCAGCCGGCGCTCGATGCGGTCACCTTCGCCACGGGCTGGTCGGACTGGTGCTCGGCGACGTCCGAGCCGTCAGGGGTGAGCGTCACCGTGTAGCTCGCGCTGCCGCCCTCGCGGTTGCCGTCGGTCACGACGAATTCGAGGTCGCCCGCGGCGCCGTTGCCGTGGACGAGCCCGGGCGCCAGCCGGAAAATCGCTCCGAGGTCGACTCGCTCGCTGCTCCGCGGCGTGCTCCACGCCCACTGGTATCCCCAGCGCGCGAGCTCGCCGAGCACGGGCATCAGATCGCGCGCCCGCGTGGTCAACTCGTAGTCGACTCGCGGAGGAACCTCGCGATATCTCTTTCTCGTCAACATTCCGTCTGCCACCATACGGTTGAGTCGAGAGCGCAGCTGCTCGGTCGAGATCCCGGGAAGCACGCGCTGAAGTTCAACAAATCGCCGCGGGCCGGCGGCGAGATCACGAACAATCAGAAGCGTCCACTTGTCGCCGACTAGGTCGAGCGCGCGAGCGTCGGGGGACCATTGGTCGTACGGGTGTCGCTTCGGAGGTGGAACCTGGGGCATGACGCCTCCACAGGATCGAGGGAATGGCCTACCGAAAAATGAAGTCTAACGCGCACCTTTGCGGTTCGCACCAACGAATGTTCTATGCAAACGCACTTTCAACTCGGCGAAACGTCCGAGTAGCTAAACGTGTGCCGCACTGGAATTGGCTGTGGGGGAACTAATCGTCCTGTCGAAGGTCCTCGAGGATCGGTCGCGACCGGTCCACGGTCCGGCTGCGTTCTTCTTCGCGCTCGACTGCCCACTCTGCTACCTCGCCGCCGAGCGAGTCGAGCGGGCGCTTGGCGAGATCGATTGGGTGCCGGTGCTGAGCTCCCTTCCCGCGGGCGGCCTGGAAGCGGCTGACTCGGAGCGAGCTCGCGGCGCCCGGGAGGCGCTGGCGCTCGCCGAACAGGAGGCCCGTTCGCTGAGGTTGCCGCTCGTCGAGCCCCACAATTTTCCGTTCGACGCGCGTCCGATCGCCAGGGCAGCGGCTCACGCCGCCGAGCTCGGCGTCGGCGCCAAGTTCGGGCTGGCCGCGATGCGGCTTGCGTTCTGCGGCGCCTATGACCCCTCGGACCCCGAGGTGATCGGCCAGGCGGCCGAGGTCGCCGGCATGCGCGCCGGTGAGGCCCTGGTCTCCGCCGGCACGGTCCGGTACGACGCGCGTCTCGAGGCGACGTCCCGCGGTCTGGCCTCGCGCGGAGTCAGCGCCCCGGCGATCCGGATCGGGAGGAGCTGGTTCCAGGGCGTCGACGCCGTCACCGGCGCCTCGACGTCGGGAGCGATCGAGCAGGACCTGCCCGCGCCTCCAGCGTAGATCCAGCTGTTAGCTTGCCGACCCACTAAATGGGCAGCGGCGAGTCGAGCAGCGAGGATGACGGCCAGCTCCACGGAGGCCGGCTGATCGCGCGGCGGTTGCTCGCGCACGGGGTCACGAAGCTGTTCACGCTGTCCGGCGGGCACCTGTTCTCGATCTACGACGGCTGCCGCGCCGAGGGCATCGAGATCGTCGACGTCCGCCACGAGCAGACGGCGGCGTTCGCCGCCGAGGGGTGGGCGAAGGTCACCCGCCAGATCGGCGTCTGCGCGCTGACGGCGGGCCCGGGCGTCACCAACGGGATCAGCGCGCTCGGATCCGCGCTCCAGAACGGCTCGCCGCTGCTCGTGCTCGGCGGCCGCGCCCCCGCGTGGCGCTGGGGTCAGGGCTCGCTCCAGGAGATCGACCACATCCCGTTCGTGCGGCCGCTAGTCAAGTTCGCCGCGACGGCCGACTCGCCGGGCGAGATCCAGGGACTCGTGGACGAGGCGATCGCGACCGCGATGGCGCCTCCGACCGGTCCGGCGTTTCTCGACTTCCCGCTCGACCACGTGTTCTCGCTCGCTCCCGACAGCGGGCTACCGGTCGCCCCGGTTGAACCGTGGCGCGAGCCGGGCGCAGACCCGGGCGAGATCGAACGCGCCGTCGCGCTTCTTCAGGACGCCGAGCGGCCGGTGATCATGGCCGGCACCGGCCTGTACTGGGGCCACGGCGAGTCGGCGCTGCGCTCGCTCGCCGAGGCGCAGCGGATCCCCGTCTTCCTCAACGGCCAGGGGCGCGGCTGCCTCCCCGCCGACCACGAGCTCTGCTTCTCCAGGGCGCGGGGCGCGGCGCTCAAGGGCGCCGACGTCGCCTTGGTGATCGGGGTTCCGCTCGACTTCAGGCTGGGCTTCGGCGCCGCCTTCGCCGACGATGCCGCGCTCATCGTGATCGACGTCGCCGAGCCAGTGCGCCGGCACCCGCGAGCCGTCAGCGCCGAGCTCTACGGGGCGCTTCCGACAACGCTCGAGTCGATTGTCGCCGCCCTTGATGGCGGCGACATCGGTGAGCGTCAGCGGTGGGTCGATTCACTGGCCGAGATCGAGGCCTCGGCGCGCGCCGAGGAGGCGGAGGGACTCGCCGATGAGCGCTCGCCGCTGCACCCGATGCGGGTCTACGGTGAGCTTCGCCGGTTGCTCGACCGCGACGCGATCGTGATCGGTGACGGCGGCGACTTCGTCTCCTTCGCCGGTCGGCTGGTCGACTCGTTCGAGCCCGGCTGCTGGCTCGACCCCGGACCGTTCGGGTGCCTGGGGTCGGGTCCCGGTTACGCGCTCGCGGCGAAGCTCGCGCACCCCGATCGGCAGGTCGTGCTGCTGCAGGGAGACGGGGCCTTCGGCTTTGCCGGGATGGAGTTCGAGACGCTGGCCAGACACCACGTGTCGGTCGTCTCGGTTGTCGGCAACAACGGCATCTGGGCGCTCGAGAAGCACCCGATGGAATTCCTCTACGGGTACTCGGTCGCCGCCGACCTGGTTCCCGAGACGCGCTATGACCAGATCGTCGAGATCCTTGGCGGTCGCGGCGAGCTGGTGCGCGAGCCGGCCGAACTGCGTGGCGCGCTGGAGCGGGCGTTGGCATCGGACGGCCCGTCGCTGGTCAACGTGCTCACCGATCCGTCGGTCGCATATCCGCGCCGGTCAAACCTCGCCTGACGCCGGTGGCCGAGGGCCCGGAGGGGAGGCGCAACGGGCACGTTCTGCCTTCGGTCAGGAACCGAAGTCCGAACACGAAAGCCGCCCGCATCGCTGCGGGCGGCTTCCGATCCAGGTGCGGCCCATCCGGCGCGGGCAGGGTTTCGTGCCGCTGGGCCGATGGTGGCTCGGATCTGCGGGAGGCGCGTCTTTTCGACGGGTCGCGTCCGAGCCTATGTGGTGGGAGATCTGGCCCGCCACGGCGAGCCCTGCCCCCGGGCATGATCATGCGCCGTGTGATAACGCCGGGCAATCGGACATACGTCCAGAGTTATGTCAACGCAGCGCGAGTGCCCACACCGCGGTCAGCCTGTGTCTCGTGATGGGGCGATCAGGTCAGCCAGGGCGCGCGTACGCGAGCGCCGCGCCGCGCAGGATGTCGTGCTCTGAGACTGTGACTGCGTCGAGACCGAACAGCTCCATTGCGACGGTTAGGATCACGATCCCGGGGAGGATCGCGACCGCGCGGTCGGGGTGCAGCCCGCGCACCTCCCGGCGCTGCTCGAGTGGCATCGCTGCCAGGCGTCTGAAGATCTCGTCGCGCTTGGCGGCGGTGAGCACGTAGCCGTGGACCCTGGACGGGTCGTACGGCTCGATGTCCTGGGCGATTGCCGCCAGCGAGGTGGGCGTGCCGGCGACTGCGATCGCGCGCTCGATCCCGGTCCGCCACGTCTTCGGTACCGCGCGCTCGAGCACGGACCGGGCGTCCTGCGCGACCTCGGCGAGCTCGTCCGAAGTCGGCGGGTCGTGGGCGATGTGGCGGTCCGCCTGGCGGACCACGCCGGCCTGTGTCGAGACATGGAAGTCGGGCGTCCGACCGTGGCCGACGACCAGCTCGGTGGAGCCGCCGCCGATGTCGAGCACCAGGATGGTGCGGCCGGCGTCGGGTCCGATCGGGTCGAGCTCGTCGGTCGCGCCCAGATAGGTGAGGCCCGCCTCTTCGTCGCCGGAGAGGACGTGCACCTCGAGGCCGTATTTGACGGCGACGTCGGCGGCGAAGTCTCGCCCGTTGGCCGCGTCGCGGACCGCGCTGGTCATCACCGCGACGGCACTGTCGGTCCGGTGGCGTGAGATCAGCTCGTGGTAGTCGGAGAGGACGGCGTGCTCCCGCGCCAGCGCGTCGTCGAGTAGGCGCCCGCCCGTGTCGACCTCGGCACCGAGCCGCGTCACACGGCTGATCCGCAGGACCTCGTCGGTCAGCCTGCCGCCCTCGACGTCGGCGATGAATAGCCGGGTGGTGTTGGTGCCGACGTCGACGATCGCGATCCGCATCAGTCCGGCAGCGGGTCCGGCACTGGGACCTGATGGGGGAGCGGCTCCCCGGCGAGCCCGGCGAGGAGGTTCTCGGTCGCGATCTCGGCCATCTTCGAGCGCGCCGAGAGGGTCGCCGAGCCGATGTGGGGCACGATCAGCAGATGAGGCGCCTGCCAGAGGGCGTTGTCGGGCGGGAGCGGCTCGGGGTCGGTGACGTCGAGCGCCGCGCCGGCGATCTGACCCGTCGCAAGCGCATCGGCGAGCGCCAGCTGGTCGACGATCGGGCCCCTGGCGGTGTTGATCAGGATCGCGGTGGACTTCATCCTGGTCAGCGCTTCTGCGCCGATCAGGTGGCGTGTTTCCGGCTTCAGCGGGCAGTGCAACGAGACGAAGTCGGATTCACTCAGGAGCTTGTCGAGTGCGTCGGCGGCGCCCTTGCGATCCGGGCGTCCGACGCTCAGCACGGTCATCTCGAATCCCTCAGCGCGCCGCGCGACCGCTTGGCCGATCCGGCCGAAGCCGATCACCCCGAGGGTGGCGCCGTGGACATCGGCGCCGAGGAACAGATCCAGCCCCCAGGCCTCCCAGTTGCCCGCCCGGGCCCAGTCCTGGGCTTCCGGGATTTGCCGGGCTGCGGTCATCAGCAACGCCCAGGTGAGGTCGGCCGTCGCCTCGGTGAGCACATCGGGCGTGTTGCCGACCGGGATCCCGCGGGCAGCCGCCGCGGCGACGTCGATGTTGTCGAACCCGACGCCGTAGTTGGAGATCACCTTGAGGTTCGGCGATGCCTGGATCAGCGGTCCGTCGACCCGGTCGGCGACCAGGGTCAGCAGGCCATCGGCGGTCTGTGCCTGACGGCGCAGCTCCTTGTAGCTGAGCGGCAGACTCTCGGGCCAGACGGTCGTGTCGTGGGTTTCGGTGAGGCGCTCGAGCGCCTCGCCCGGCAGTTGGCGTGTGACGAAGACGCGGGCCATCGCGGCATTGTCCCCGCTGGGCGGGGCCGGGGCTTTCCGACGGTCGGCCTAAAACTCGATGGCGATCGGCTGTGTCCCGTGCGCGGGCTGCCCACGTCGCGCCGGCATCAGCAGGCCGGCGACGAAGACCCCCGCGAACGCGAGTGCGGCCGCTACCAGGAAGGCCAGGTGGAAGCCGGCCAGCAGCGCCTGGTGAGTCGTGTGGATCGCCAGCGTCGGGTGGTGCAGGTCGGTGGCCGTCCGCGACGCCGCGATTGCCGCCAGAATCGCCAGACCCAGCGCGCCGCCGAACAGCCGCGCGTTGTTCGTGATCGCGGACGCCAGCCCAGCCTCTTCGGGGCTGACGCCGGAGGTGGCGGTGATCGTGCTCGGGATGAAGGCGAACGGGACCGCCATCGAGGTGATCAGGCTCGGCAGCAGCATCTGCCCGAGATAGCTGCCGCCGACGCTCAGCCGGCTGAACAGCAGCATGCCGGCTGTCAGCAGCAGCATCCCGACGATCTGCAGCGTTCTGGGCCCGAACCGGATCACGATCCGTGATACCAGCGTCGAGCCGGCGACCATGATCAGCGTCATCGGCAGGAAGATCAGACCTGTCAGGAGCGGTGAGTAGCCCCTGATCTGCTGCAGATAGAGCGAGAGGAAGAACCACATCCCGAAGGTCGAGGCGGCCAGCAGCGCGATCATCAGGTTCGCGACCGTCAGGCTTCGGGAGCGGAACAGCCGAAGCGGCATCAACGGCGCCTTGGCGATCCAACCCTCGACCAGCACAAACACGGCGAGGAGCCCGAGGCCGGCGAACACCAGCGCCAGCGTGCCGCCGTTGCCCCAGCCGGTGGTGTCCGTCCGGACGATCCCGAACACGAGCAACGACAGGCCGATCGTGGCGCTGAGCGCGCCCGTCAGATCGAAGTTGCGGGTCGCGCCCTCGCGCCGCCCCTCGGCGATCAGGCGCTCGGCGGCGACAGCCGCCAGCAGTCCGATCGGGACGTTGATGAAGAGGATCCAGCGCCAGCCGAGTACGTCGGTGAGGATCCCGCCCAAGAGCACACCGGCGGCGCCGCCCGCCGCGCCCACCGCGGCCCAGATTCCGACCGCCCGGTGGCGCGCGGTCGGATCGTCGAAGCTCGTCGTGATGATCGTCAGCGAAGCCGGGGCCACGATCGCGGCAGCGAGGCCCTGAACAAGACGCATCACGACCAGCGTCGTGCTGCTGTCGGCCAGTCCGCCGCCGAGCGACGCCAGCGCGAACAGGACCAGCCCGAAGACAAACACCACGCGACGCCCGACCAGGTCGGCGGCACGACCGCCGAGCAGCAAGAACCCGGCGAAGGTGATCGTGTACGCGTTGACGACCCACTGAAGTCCGTCCTCGGTGAAACCGAGCGCGTGCCGGATCGAGGGCAGCGCGACATTCACCACCGACACATCGAGGACCACCATGAACTGCGCCAGGCAGGCCAGGATCAGGGTCGCGCGTAGATGTGGTTTCGTCGGCTGGCGAACAGGCGTCAAGAACTGGACTCCGGTTTGGGGGGTCACGGCAGAGCCGTATATGGGCGCCCGGCCGGCGACGGCCGGGTGTGCCCCAGGTGGTACGACCTACGTCGAACCGTATCACACGGTTCGATATATGTCGTACTATGTATCGTCTGATGGAGAGCGTGCTGGACCATCCGGAACCGGATGTGGCCGTGCCGGATCTTGACGTCGAGGTGGACCTCGACGTCATCAGGGTTCTGCACGCGCTGAGTGACCCGATCCGGCTGCAGATCGTCGCCCAGCTCGCCGACGGCGGCGAGCACGGTTGCAACAGCTTCGAGCTGCCGATCGTCAAGTCGACTCGCTCCCACCACTTCGCCGTGTTGCGGGAGGCGGGCGTGATCAGCACGCGGGTCGAAGGGAAGTGTCGCCTGAACCGGCTGCGCAGCGACGAGCTGGAGGAGCGGTTCCCCGGTCTGCTCGACGCGGTGCTCCGCGCCCGCGGGACGTGAGCGGCGGGCTCGCGCCCGCGATCGGGCCGGATCTCCTGGAGCGAATCGAGGCGCACGCCGTGCGGGCGTGGCCGCCGGAGATCCTTGAGGTTCACGACGACGGCTGGGTGCTGCGAGCGACGCCCGGGCTCGGTCGCGGCCGCTCGAATCACGCGCTGACGCCGCCGCGAGCGGTCGGCCTGGCCATCGAGGATGCCGGCGACGATGTCGACGTCGCGCTGACGCGTGTGTTCGAGTTCGCGGGGCGGCACGGCATCGAGCCGGGTATCCAAGTCTCGCCGCTGCACCTGCACCGCGACTTCCTCCATGAGCTCGAGGCGCGCGGTTGGGGCGTTGGACCGACAGTGGTGGTGATGGTCCGCGAGGCTGAGCTTGTCGAGTTGCGGTTCCGCGGGCTCGAGATCGTCGTCGATGACCACGCGAGCGCTGACTGGCTTGCCGCGTGGAGCGCGTGCGAGCCAGGCCGCGACGACGTTGACGCGCACGCCGACACGGTGTTCGAGTCGCTGCGTGGCCGCGCCCGGTTCGCTCGCCACGAGCAGCGGGCGGTCGGGATCTCGATCGAGTCCGACGGGCTCGCGTTCCTGTGCTGCGTCGCGGTCGCGCCGGAGCTCCGTGGCGCCGGGCTCGGGACGGCGTTCGTCGGCGAGCTGATCGGCTCCTCTGACGCCGATGTGACCTACCTGCAGACGTTCGAGAGCAACCTCGCCGCGCGGGCGCTGTACACGCGGTTGCGGTTTCGCGAAGCGTACGAGTACTGCCACTGCGTGGCCCCATCCGTCTGATCTGAGCGTGCCCAGCGCAGGTCGGCGGGGGAGGCACCCGCCGACCTGCGTGTGTGGCGCGGAGAGGACCGGGGTCGGCCGCGGGGAGGCCATCGTCAGGCGGCGATGTCCTCGAGGGTGTAGCCGCCGCGCGCGTCGACTTCGTCGAAATCGTCGAGCTCGATGACTACCGCGACCTTGCGGTCGTGCCACAGCAAGCGGACACAGTTCTGTTCGTACTGGACGTCGTCTGGCGCGGGCAGGCCAGCGTCCTCAAGCAGTTGCAGCATTCGTCGTTCTGCCCGCTGTTTCTGATCGATCGTTGCCATGCAGGCAGCATGCGGCAGAACCGCGTTACAGATCTAGACTCGTTTCGATCAACTTTGCGAATCTTCTGTGCCGCCTGATGTGACATTTGCCGCGCGCAAGTGGTTCGTCCCACAAATAGCTGGACACCGAGAGGCGTGACCGGCGGATGGCGGGCAAGGACGCAGGAGCCGACGCGTGGCAGCGCCACGCGAGGCGACGAGGACGCCGCCCGACGCCGCCGGGGGCGCCTCGAATGGACAGATATTTTGGAGACGGACCACTAGGCTGGCGCGCCGTGGAGCCTGAACTGGGAGTCGGCGGGAGTTTGCTTGCGGGCGTCGGCGGTGTTGAGATCCGCGGGCGGCTACTTGCCGGGGAGCTGTCCTGCGGAGAGCTGGCCGAGGCGCTGATCGTCGCGGTCGGCGATGACCCGCTGCACGCGTGGGCGGTGTTCGATCCCGAGCTCGTGCGGCGGCGGGCGGCGTGCGCTCGACGGGCTTGCATCCGATCAGCGAGCGGCGCTGCCGTTGTTCGGCGTGCCGGTCGCGATCAAGGACATCTTCGATACGGCCGAGGAGCCGACCGCATACGGATCGCCGATCTACGCGGGCCAGCATCCGGCTCGCGACGCGGCCGCCGTGTCGCGTCTGCGCGGTGCCGGCGCGCTGATCGCCGGGAAGGTGACGACCACGGAGTTCGCGGTCTACTCGCCAGCGGCCACGTTGAACCCGCTCGACCCGAGTCGCACGCCCGGGGGATCGTCGTCCGGTTCAGGGGCCGCGGTGGCGGCGGGTACGGTGCCGCTCGCGACCGGAACACAGACGGCTGGATCGATTAACCGCCCGGCGTCTTACTGCGGCGTTCTCGGCTACAAGCCGAGCTTCGGGCTGGTCGATCGCGCGGGGGTCAAGCAGATGAGCGAGTCGCTTGACACGGTCGGGCTGCTCGGGCGCGAGCTGGAGGACCTGCGGCTGGGTGCGGTCGCGCTTGGGGTCCAGTCGCTTGCGGGCGTTTTGGCGGCTCGGCGGGCGCCTCGGCTGGCGTTCGCGCGAACTGAGCTGTGGTCGGAGGTCGAGCCGGAGGCTCGCGTCGCGATTGAGGCATGGGTCGAGGACGCCCGGGGGCGTGGGGTGGCGGTCGACGACCTTGAGCTCGCAGACTACGCGCGCTTGGCTGAGGCGCAGGAGGTGATCCAGGATTACGAGACGGCACGATCGCTGGCGCCCGAGTTCCGCGACCACCGCTCGGAGTTGAGCTCGACGCTGGGCGACGCGATCGAGCGCGGCCTGAGAATGCCAGAGCACGAGTACGCGGGCGCCCGTGCGGCTGCTGCCGAGCTGAGCGGCGGGTTGATGTCGCGTCTGGCCGAGTACGACGCCGTACTGACTCCGAGTACGACCGGGGTGCCCCCGGTGGGGATCGAGTCGACTGGTAACCCGATCTTCTGCCGGGTGTGGACGCTTCTCGGCACCCCGTCGCTGTCGGCGCCGATGATCTGGACCGCGACGGGTTTGCCGGTCGGAGTGCAGCTGGTCGTCCGGCCCGGGGAGGACCGTGCTCTGTTCGACGCCGCCGTGTGGTTGCTCCGCTGAGGTGCTAAAACTAAGAGTCCGCCGCGGGGTGGAGCAGTCTGGTAGCTCGTCGGGCTCATAACCCGAAGGTCGCGGGTTCGAATCCCGCCCCCGCTATCCCGGCCGACCAGGAGCTAGGACCCAAAAAGCCCTGGAAACACCGGCCGACCGAGACCTCGAGGGCCACCGCAAGGTGGCCTTCGTCGTTCTGTTGAGGCCGCAAACATGTCCCAATCCATGTACCAGCAACCGTAGGATGGTGCCGGTGAAATGGGGCTCGGGGTACGTCTTCACCGTCGACCGGAAGCGCGGCCCGGTCTGGTACGCCAAGTACCGGACGCCGCATGGCAGGCAAGTTCAAAAGATCATTGGGCCCGCGTGGGCGGGACGCGATGCGGCGCCGCCGGGCTCCTACACCAAGCGCTCTGCTGAGGCTTGGCTGCGGACACGACTTGAGGAGATGACCGCGGAGTCGCTGCTGGCATGGTCGAGACGGGCGCGACCTTTGCGGATGCGGCGCATGAGTATCTCCGGTTCGTAGAGGAGGACAAGGGGGCGAAGCCATCCACCGTGACGAGCTATCGCTCTGCAATCAACGCTCATCTGCTGCCTGCATTTGGCAAGCGTCGGATTGAGGACATCACTGCGCGCGACATCGAGCGTTGGCGATCCGGGCTGGAAGGTGCGAGCACCGGAGCTCGCGCGGGCCGCGAGATCTCCAACAAGACCAAGAACAACCTGCTCGTCCTGATGCACGCGATCTTTCGCCGTGCCGTCAAGGTCTGGGGGCTTCCCCTCAATCCGGTCTCGAACGTCGACCGTTTTCGCGTGCGTTCGACCGGCGACATTCAGGTGTTCTCGACTGAAGAGGTTTGGAGCCTCGTGTGTGCCGCTGGCAGCGAGACCGACGGGGCAATCTTTCTAAGTGCTGCGTTTACCGGCTTGCGCCGAGGCGAACTCCTGGCGCTTCGGTGGCGCGACATCGACTTTGCGGCCCACGCCGTCAGGGTGCGCGCGAGCTACGCGGGCGGGCAACTAACAACGCCAAAGTCAGGCAGAGTCCGCTCGGTTCCAATGGCTCCGGACGTCGCTGCGGCGCTGGCGCGCCTCGGGCGGCGGGACGAACACGTGGGTGACGACGACTTCGTGTTCGCCGGCGAACCCGGCCTGCCGCTAGACGGGTCCGCGCTCAGCAAACGCTACGAGCGCGCACTCGACGCGGCTGGCGTCAGGCGCCTGCGCTTCCACGATCTTGTTCTTAGGCGAGAGCCCTCGATGGAAGCTCGACGTGGTCGCAGGTGACCGACGCCTGCCGGCGCAGTCCAGCAGCGGTATGGATTCCATGACGTCCTCCTCTGGACGACGAACGACTACCCAGCCATCGTCCTGCGCCCTCGCTACCGCTCGCCAGCTAGCAGAGCCGGACGCACAACACCTACCCTGAGCTCTTGAACGAGCCTCCTCGCCCAAGCCGGTCCGTCGCCAAAGCTCAAGCTAGCCGAGGGTCTGTCGAGGACGCAAGCGCTCGCCCACCCACGCGGCGACGCTATCGAGTCCGTATCAACGCACTCGTCTCGCTGTGCGGGCAGTCGGTGAGCGCTGCTAGCCAATTCATTGGCGAAGCAAGAGCGCCCACGAGGCGCCTGCTGCCACTGAGTGGCATCGCCCTCGCCGGGATCCACGTAGCTCAAACGGCCGTAGGTCGCCAGGCGATCGTGAGCAAAGCCCGACTCAAGTGCACAACGATCGCATCGACCTGCGAAATTGGCTCGCGGCTAGACGCTGATCCCGGAGCCACCGACTGGCTTGGCGTCCGCAACTATGCGATACCCGGCGGTGTTGACGCAGGCAGAGGCTAATTCTAACTGTCGTCACAGGAGGATTCTCATGCACAGAAGCTTAATCGGCTGCGTCGCGGGGGCCTGTGCTTTGACACTGGCAGCCTCGGGCACGGCTCTCGCACATGCGGGCCACCGGACTTTCGCGCACACCTACCCGGTCGCGACCATCCTCTGTCAGAAAGCTCATGCAAACACACTCCCGTCGCGTCTTGCGGCTAGCCGTTCACAGGTGATCGCAGCCTGCAACACGCTTGAGAACGCATTCGGCCCGCTCGTAGCCACGGTCGATAACGCCGAGTCGACATATCTTTCGACAATCGCTGAGCAGCGAACACTAGTAGACACTGCATGCGCACGGCCAGTCACCAACCATGCTGCGTGCCAGGCGGCCCGCGCCACGCGCCGCTCAACCGACAGAGCGGCACGGAGCACTCTCGAAACCGCCGTCGCTACGTTCCATGGCGCGGTGGAGACGAACCGACAGACATTCTGGGCGACAATCCGATCGGTGCGCACCAGCTGATTGACCCAGTCGCCCGGGCTTTCTTGCGGATAGCTGCCGCGCCGATAAGGTTCACCCGCGCGGCAGCCCGCTCAGCTTGGATCTGAACTGCTTCACGGTCTCGCAGCAGAGTGCCACGCTTGCGCACAGTCCGGTAGTTCGTTGCGATCGCTTTCAGCGTCGCACCGTTTGAAAGTCCATGAGCGCTTCGGCGACCTTTCGATGGCCGTGGCGGGGTAGAGCGACGACGACCGCTTGCGTGGGGTGCGGGCCAGGGTCTTGACAGGCGCGAGGCAGAGGCGAGAGGATCGGTCTTCGTGCTGTCGCCGAACCGAGTGGGAAGACGCCGACATGGATCGCGAACGGGGCGCGCGGGAGGCAGTCGAGTTCGTGCTTAGGACCGACTTCACGCGCTCGCAGGCGATGTTCGACCGGGCATTCCGATCGTGAGCGAGCACGTGCCCGCGATCGGAGTTGGCCTGCTCGGCTACGCGTTCATGGGCAAGGCGCATTCCAACGCGTACCACACGCTCTCCTACATGACCTGGCCGCCGCCGCTGCGTCCCGAGCTGGTCGCGATCGGGGGGCGCGACCAGGGAGCGGTGATCGACGCAGCAGCGCGGTACGGGTTTGAGCGTGCCGTCACCGACTGGCGTGAGATCGTCCACGACCGGCGCATCGCCCTGTTCGATAACTGCGGGCCAAACAGCCTGCACGCAGCTCCGACGATCGCGGCTGCCGAGGCGGGTATGCACGTGATCTGCGAGAAGCCGCTCGGGCGTGACGCGGGCGAGAGCCACGAGGTCTGGCAGGGGGTTGCGGCGACCGGCGTGAAGCACATGTGCGCGTTCAACTATCGGTTCGTCCCCGCGATCCGCCTCGCGCACGAGATGATTGCGGCGGGGGAGCTCGGTGAGATCCGCCACTACCGCGCGCGCTACCTCCAGGCGTGGGGCACCGATCCCGAGGTCATGACCTGGCGGTTTAGCCGCGAGCAGTCGGGCTCAGGCGCGCTCGGCGACCTTGGGACACACATCATCGACCTCGCGCGCCACCTCGTCGGCGAGATCGCCACCGTGGGCGGTATCACCCACACGTTCGTGCCGAACCGCGCCGGCCACGCTGTCGACGTCGACGACGCCTTTCAGGCCACCGTCGAATTCGAGAACGGCTCGACCGGGACACTCGAGGCGTCCCGGCTTTGTGTCGGGCGGGCCAACCATCTCGCGCTCGAGATCAACGGCTCCAAGGGGTCGATCGCCTTCAACCTCGAGCGGCTCAACGAGCTGCAAGTCGCCCTCACCGGATCGAGACACAGCGGATTTCAGACCATTCTCGTGACCGAGCCGGACCATCCGTTTATGGAGTATTGGTGGCCGCCGGGGCACATCATCGGGTGGGAGCACACGTTCGTCCACGAGCTGCACGACCTGCTCGAGGCCATTCGCAACGACCGACCAGTTCGGCCATACGGAGCAGACCTGGAGGACGGATACCGAGCTGACGAGGTTTGCGACGCGATCGTTCGCTCCGCCAACACCCGCTCGCGCGAGCGGGTCAGCCACCGACCTGGCGCATAGACGCGTCGGAAGACGCGACAACCGTCGGACGTCGCCAAGTCGCGACACCAGCGTTGCGACGAGTCAGGGGCAGTCTCGAGTGCCGCTCCCGGACAGATGCAGGCGCGGACGA
>CAWHMX010000005.1:0-95192 GCA_963830475.1 uncultured Solirubrobacterales bacterium
ATGCATGGGAAGCCCATCGTCGACGTCGGGACAGCGATGAGACCTGGCCGAGAGGCGGGCGGCGGCTGACATCAAAGCGGTCGGGCGAGTTCAGGCGGGGCTGTTCATCCCGACCGAGCGGAAGAGGGGCGGATGTAGGCTGGACCCGTGCCTCCGACACCTCGGCGGCTGCACGGTCTGTGTCCGCAGAACTGGGGGTTCGAGGCTCGCCTCGTCGCGACGACGGCGATACGCGGATCGGCACAGCGACCGCGCGAAAGTGCGTCTCAGATCTGAGTTGGCGCGACGAGAGGCTCACCCTCGTCGAGTCTCAGTCGCTCCTAGGACCCGCCGCTCCCGAGGCTCTGGCTCCGCCGGGAAGATCGGCCGCGCGTCGGGGACGATCGGATTTGCGTTCGGCCCCCCGTGCCGGACTGGCGAGCGCTTCGGCGACGCCCCGATCGCCCGGTTCAGCGGTCGCCGCACGAGCGCTTCTCACAAAAGGCCTCGTCGGCTCGGCGCTCGCCGGGGCGCGATGCCTGTGGCGGCTAAACGCCCGTCCAGGTCGGACGCCCTTACGGCCACCATGAAACATCACGTCGGCAATCCACGCACGCCGGCGTATGCGCCTTCGACCCGGTCGCCGTGGGTAACCAGCCGTAGACTGGCGCTCCGGCTGACCGCCGAACCGGAGCAGTGGCGAGGAGCGACCGAAAGCCCGGCGGGCGGCATAACAGGGCCGACAATTGATGCTTGCTCGTGGCCAATTCGTGGCCAATTGGCGTGGCGCCCGCGTCCCTGGGGCTCCTGGGCGTCGGGAGCTACATCCCATAATTTCCCTGCAACCACCGCCTCTCTGGGCGCACTTGAGATTGGATGGTTTGGCTGGAGAATGGCCTACGGAACCGAAGGTCAGGGGTTCGAATCCCTTCGGGCGTGCTTCACGTTTCCGCTGGATATGGGGGAGTTTGTGCCTGAGCGTCGGCTTCGCGGGCGTCGCTCGCGGCCAGTTTGTGGTGATCGGCGGTCTCGGGCGCGTGATCCGCGGCGCGGACGAGGTGGCCTACGGGTGGACATCTGCCCGTGGCTGAGTGCGGAGCGACTTGAACGGAGCCGGCGAGACCGCTGCAGCCTCGTTCCGAGTCAGTTGGCTGGTGGGGCTCCCAGAAACATTCCACCCGAAATTGCTCGTCAAGGCTGACCACTGGCCTGTGTCCTCAGAGCCTCGCGTGGCACTGGCTCTTGCGTCCTTAGCCAGCGGCCCCCGTACTTCGCCCTTTCGGGCGGAACGTTCCCGGGAGACCCACCAGAGCACGCCGGTCACGTTGATCACCACAACGTGACCATGGGGCTCGAACCTCCCGTCCGGGGGGAGCTCGCCGGTGCCGACCTCGAACTCCAGTGTCGGGGAAGTACGGCGGCCGACACGGCGCTGGCGTACGTAGGTCGCACTCTCGGCGAAGGACCCGATCGGCGAGAACGCAGCCGCCCTGGCGGCACCAACGCCCCCGGTCTCGCCATGCCATTTGACATCGAGGACGTAGGCGTCGGCGTCGTCGGTGTGGGCACCGGTCAGCGCAAGTCGTGGGTCTTGCTGACACCATGCTTCGATGTGCGGTAGGAGATGAAGCTCGGGTTGCTCGGCCACCCAGGCGGGTTGTCCGAATGCTGCGACTAGGTCGCTCGCGCCAGGAGCAAGCTGTGCGGCGTCCCCGATCCCTTGCCCGCGGTCATCACCCGTCCCAGAGCGATGGCATCCGCTCACGTTACACCCAGGCGCTGGCATCGACTCGCTGCCAACGCCGCTGCCTCATGGGTGCTTAACGCTTGGGCTCAAGATCCACGCGGGCCACGTGCTTCGTCGCCGACAAGGGTCTGATCGCGGCGCTGCTGCACTCGCCATCCGCGAGGCCCGGAGGGAAGCCCTCATCGCCCGCGCGAACACCCTCGACGCGGCTCACAACCCGTCCTGACCCAAGCGCCTCAGTGAGAGCAGCCGGTGGAGCGAATCGAATTGGCCGTCGAGACGCTTCGGTCTTCGTGAAATGCCGAAGCTTCATCTTCGTTGCGGACTCCGTTCGAATAGCCGGTAAGCCCGCGCTTCAGCGCCGGTTCGCGCTCAGACCGTTGAGATAATGGCCGTATCTTGCCTGGAGCAGCCGCTCGTGATCTGGGGGTGCCGGGAACGCTCCCTCGGGTCATCGCCGTGCGCGGGGCACGGCACAACAACCTTCGGGACGTCGACGTCGATGTGCCGCTGTGGCGTACGGTCGCCGTGGTCGGAGTGTCCGGTTCGGGCAAGACGTCGCTGGCCATCGGGACGCTGTACGCCGAGGGCATGCACCGGTTCCTTGAAGGCCTGAGCACATACAGCCGACGGCGGCTGACCCAGGCGCAACGACCGGACGTGGACCGGATCGAGTACCTGCCGCCCGCGCTGGCGCTGCGGCAGCGCCCGCCGATACCGGGGCCGCGGAGCACGGTCGGGACCATGTCTGAGGTACTCAACGTGCTCCGCCTGATGATGTCGCGGCTGGGCTCGCATCTGTGCCCGAACGGCCATCACGTGGCTCCGTCGATCGCTACGCAAGGCATGGAGATCGTGTGCCCGGTGTGCGACGCGCATTTCGAGCACCCCAGCGCCGAGTCGTTCTCCTTCAATTCCTACGGCGCGTGCCCAGCCTGCCAGGGCCTGGGCGTGCGCTCCGAGGTGGACGTCGGCACGCTGGTCCCCGATCCGGGCAGGACGATCGAGGAGGGGGCTGTGCTGCCGTGGAATTCCGGCGGTCGACGGCTCTCGATGTACGCCGCGGGCGAGCAGGGGGTCCGGCTTGATGTCCCGTACCGGTCGCTGACCAAGCGCGAGCGCGACATCGTGCTGCACGGTGAACCGGTTCAGCGCCGGGTGACGCTTGAGTCCGGGCGGACCGGACGGTCCGTGGAGCTGTCAGTGAATTACGACAACGCCGTCGCCGCGGTGGAACGCTCGCTACGCAGCGACAACGAGCGCACGCGCCGCCTGGTGCAGCGGTTTCTCATCACCCGCGTCTGCTCGGTATGTCACGGCACCCGGCTGCGGCCCGAGACACTGAGCTCGCAGCTCGGCGGCCGCAACATCGCCGAGATCAGCGCCCTAGGCCTGGGGGAGCTGCGCGGATTCGCCACCGGGCTGCCGGCCGGGCTTCCGGCCGAGCTCAGCCGAATGACCACCGGTTTGCTCGCAGAACTGAACGGCACGCTCATCCCGCTGCTCGATGTGGGTCTCAGCTACCTGACACTCGACCGGTCCGGCGCCTCACTGTCGACGGGTGAGCGGCAACGGATCGAGCTCAGCTCGACGGTACGCGCGAGCACCACGGGAATGCTGTACGTGCTGGACGAGCCGTCTGTCGGGCTCCACCCGGCCAACATCCAGGGGCTGCGCAAGACGATCACCGCCCTGGCTGCCAACGGCAACTCTGTCGTGGTGGTGGAGCACGAGCGGGAGATCGTCCAGACCGCGGATTGGATCATCGAGCTGGGTCCCGCCGCAGGGGCCAACGGCGGCAGGGTGATCGCCGAGGGTTCTCCCGGCCAGCTGGAAAGGGACCCACGCTCGATCATGGGCCCGTTCCTGGCCGGCGCTACTGCCGTGCCGGGTGACCGAGCGAAGCCGCGCGAACCCGGCGGCCAGATCACCCTTCAGGTCGGCGACCTGTACAACCTGCACGACGTTACGGCCGACTTGCCGGTGGGCCGGCTGACCGCGGTCGCAGGGCCGTCCGGTGCGGGGAAGACCGCACTCATCCTGGATAGCCTCATCCCGGCCGCCCGGGCCGCCCTGAGCGGGTCGGCACCGCCCCCGCACGTCCGCCGCCTAGACCTGGATGGCATCCGCCAGGTCGTCCAGGTCGACGCCTCGCCGATCGGCCAGAACTCGCGTTCAACGCCAGCAACCTACAGCGGTGCGTTCGACCGGATCCGCCGCGTATTCGCCGACTCCGGGTACGCGCGGCGGCGGCGCTGGAAGCCCGGTCACTTCTCGTTTAACACCCGCGAGGGCCAGTGCCCAACCTGTCGTGGGCTTGGAGACATCGACCTGGACGTTCAGTACCTGCCCGACATCACCGTCCAGTGCCCGACCTGTCACGGGGCCCGTTTCAACGATGCCACTCTGGCGGTGAGGGTCGACGGCCTGACGATCGCCGACGTGCTCGACCTGAGCGTGGATGACGCTTTGCAGCGATTTGCTCACCGGGCGCCGGTCATCGCGGCACTTCGGCCCGTGACCGAGGTCGGGCTGGGTTACCTCCGGCTCGGCGAGCCCACGCCGTCCCTGTCCGGCGGGGAGTCGCAGCGGCTGCGGATCGCCACCCGGCTGCGCAGCAGCCAGCGCGGCGCGCTCTACGTCTTTGACGAGCCGTCCACCGGCCTGCACCCGCTCGACGTGGCCACGCTCGTTCGCGTATTCGACCGGCTGCTGGACGCTGGTGCCACGATCATCGTCATCGATCACGACTTGGACCTGCTCGCCGCTGCCGACCACCTCATCGACATGGGGCCAGGCGGCGGTCCGGACGGCGGTCACATCGTTGCGGCGGGCACGCCGGAGCATGTTGCGCGTGCCCCGGACAGCGTGACCGGCCCGTGGCTGGCCGACCACCTGGGCCCGCAAGAAACCCGGCAAGCCCGATGAACCACGAGATTGCACGCGCGTCCCACATCGCCCCTGGGACCATAGGGGCGAACAACGAGTTCAGCCACGGCCAGCATGGGAGAGCCGAATGGCCGCCGCCGATTTCAGGAACGCGCTGAACGACACCGACGAGATCGAGCTGACAACCACCGGTCGAACCTCTGGACGCCAGAGTTCGCGGCCAGTGTGGTTCGTAACGCAGGGCGAGACCCTGTGTCTGCTACCGGTCACCGGCTCGGACAGCCAGTGGTACAAAACGTGCTCAAGACCCCGACCATTCGCTTGGCGGCCGGAGGAACCGAATACTCCGCCCGGGCCTCGCCGCTCACCATGCCGCCAAGGTAGATGAGGTAGTCGAGAGCTTCCGGACCAAGTACGGCGCGCGCCACCTCGAGGCGTATTACCCGAGAAAGCACGAACGTTGCCGTTGAGATCGCGCTGGTCTAGCGCCGCCTAATCGCCAGCCAAACGCACCCGCTTAGTCGCTCACACGGGTCTGATCGCGGCGCTGCTGCTCTCGCCATCCGCGAGCCCGGAGCGGAAGCCGTCATCGCCCGCGCGAACACCCTCGACGCGGCTGGTGCTTCGTGGTTGCGACAGCGCGGCGCCAGTGCGGGAGAGCACGGAGTCTCGCACCCTTTGAGTCTGCTGGTTCTCAGTCGGGCGGGTTGTCCCCCCTCAGCTCCGGAGGTAGAGCCGCAGCGGCGGTATCGGCTTCCCACAGCAGATCCCGAGACGACTGCTGGCCCTTAGTCGCAGAATCCGGCTGGTCTCCAAAGACCTTGTCCATGCCGCGACCGAGTGCGGCGCCAAGAGTCTCACGCCCTGTTTCGGCGTCTTCCAGCGTCCCACCCTGGCTCCTCGTCTTTTGGGACACGGATGCGCCTGGCGATCTTACAACCGAGTCTGGTGGAACGACCGAGCAGTAGGAGCCTTGCGGCGGTTCGACCAGTGTGCCTCTCCGTCGCCGACGTGGCAGCAAGCGCGCAGGTGTCGCTGTGGTTCGTCCTGGAGCCAGAGCAGAACTGCACGCATCATCCAACCAGGCCCGGCCGCCGCGCTCATACTTGTCGCGTGACGCCGCTGAGCCGCTCAGACGCCTTCCGCGCGTACATGGAGTCGCTACCACCTCAGCAGGCAGGTACGTTGCTATTCGTTCTATGGATCAATGCGGTCGTGACCCTCGCGCTCCAAGCCGCACAGCTCGGTTTGGTCGTACGGACCCTTCGCCGTGCGCGGCACCCCGACCACCTAATCGCAACGATCGTGGACTGCGGTGCATCGCTGAGCACCGCCATGGTCGTGAGCGCATCGGCGCTCCACAAGCTCGCCCGGGAAAGCTTTGTCCGCGAGCTCGAGCATCGTGCTCGAGCGGTGTAAGGCCAACGAACCGCCTGCGATCAGCAGGAGTGCTCCTCTGTCGCCGGACCGGGTATGTGACGGCCGCTGCCTCTTTTGGACTCCGCAGTAACAGAAGAGAAGTGCGAGACCGGCGGTTGACGGCCGACGAGAGCGCCCGGTCTTCGTGATTGGCGAAGTCTTGCGCGAACCAGGCCCGCGTCCGTGGCACTCGTTTTTGGGCGGAGCCGATTGTTTCCTCTGCGTCGATCGCCGCGATCGCCTGGTCGCCAAACCAGGCGTAACGCCACTGGTGATTGTCGGGGCCGATGCGTCGACGAAACACGGCTTGCGGCCGGCGCGCCGTGCGGAGAGACGAGAGCGAACTCGCCGGCCCTAGGCGGGACGGTCGAGCTCGATTGGGGGAAGGTCGCGGACCTGGTCCTTGGTCAGGCTGAGCCGGACGTCGTCGTCGGCCACACGGTCGACGGCGCCGATCGGAATACAAATCGTCCGACGCCCCCACAGGTGGCCCTGCTCGAGCAGAAAGTCGGTGACGTGGTGATTGCTCGGATCGATCACCAGTCCATGCACCCGGCCGATCGGCCCGTCGGTGCAGTGGACCTGATCGCCGCGCTTGACCTCCACCTCTCCGAGCGGCACGTAATCGTTCTTGATTAGTTCGGTCCGGGGGCCTGTCGGCTCCGACCCCAAGTTGCCCGCGCCGCGGCTGTAATACGGCAACGAGAGCACTGCCTGGGAGGAGTAGCCCGACCAACCGCTGGGGAGGCGCACAAAGTCGGTCTCCTCGGCTCTCTCGAACTGCTCGAACTGCGCCTTGGTGGTGGTCAGCCTTACCGTTTTACCCGCCGAGGCGACGTAATTGATCGGCACGATATGGCCCACGCCCCTCCGAGATCGCGTGTCAACCACGATGTGAGTAAGCGCGCGGGCGACGGGATCGAGCACGACCCGGCTCAGGTGTCCGACCGGGCCGTCTGTGCACTCCACCCGGCTTCCGATATCAAATTCCGTGGCCGCGTTCATGGGCGATCGGAACTCGATCGTATCTCGGGCGAGCCCGCCGAGCAGTTCCCAGCACACCAGCGGTTGGCCCGCATTGCCGATGAGCTCGATCGCGAGGATCTTGACCTTCCTCGCTGGTTGCTAGGTCGGCCGACCGAACGGCCCGAGGCAGACTTCTGAGTCGTCGCCTCCCCGGCCGTGTTGGCTCCGCTGCTGATCTGAGCGAACGCCCATACTTCCGGGGGCGTTCAAGCCGATTGCACGTCGCGCTGGTGCCGTCGCCCGAGCCGACGGACGCGAAAAAGGCGTGGACGCCGGCATGAGCAGAACACCAGGATGGAGGAATCATGACCACGCATACCGCCGGTTCGTCCGCCGCTCGCCAAGCGGAACTGCTTGGCCAGACCGTCGTCCTGATCGGCGGCAGCGCAGGAATCGGGTTTGAGACCGCCCGCCGGGCCCGTGCCGAAGGCGCTGAGGTCATCCTCACCGCCCGGGACCCCGAGCGGCTCAAGCGGGCAGCGGACGAGGTCGGCGCGCGGAGCACCGCCGCGTTTGACGCCACTGACGAGGCGGCGCTGAAGGGCTTCTTCGATGGGCTTCCCGAACAGATCGATCATGTGCTGGTCACCGGCCCCGGTCCCAGCTACGTGCCGCTTCTGGAGATGACTGCAGATCAGGTCCGCCACGAGGTCGGTGACCACTTGGTGCTGGGGCTCGAGGTGGCGCGCAGCGCCGCCATGAAGATGCGGCCCGGTGGCACGCTTTTGCTGATGGGCGGCACCGGGGGTCGGCGGATCAGTCGTGACCTGGGGCTGGCACCGGCGGCGACCGCCGCCATCCCACCGTTCGTGGCCACCCTGGCACTCGAGCTCGCCCCGGTCCGGGTCAACCTGATCGCCGCCGGCTTCGTCGACACCCCCCTGTCCGCGTCGTACTTCTCCCCGCAGGGACTCGAGGCTCGGCGCGAGGAGTTGCGCAGGACGCTCCCCATCGGACGGGTGGTCGGCCCGGCAGACGTCGCCGCGCTTGCCGTCCACATCATGGCTAACACCGCACTCACCGGCGCGACCTATGACATCGACGGTGGACAGCAGTTCGTCGCCTAGGGAGGAGCGCCCGGCGCGTTGGTCCTGCGCGCGTGAGGCTGCGAGCATGCTGTCGTCGCGCTCATCTCACGCGGGCGCTGCGGTTGGGGATCCGGTTGTGTCGGGTGTAATGCATCTACACCTCAGCCGAGTGGGTAAGCTGTGGCATGAACGTTTGTTCAATGAACGATCACTCATGCTAGCAAGAGGCAGAATGCTGTGAGTCACGGCGTTGACGGTCGGACTTCCCGGGGCAAGGTGACCGCGGAGGTCGCGGTGAGGGTCGCCGACGCGATGCGGGGGCTTTCGGCTCCGAGCCGGGTGTTGATCCTGTCACAGCTGCGTGGGCGCCCCCATTCGGTGTCCGAGCTCGTTGACGCCGTCGGGATGGAGCAGTCCGCCGTCTCGCACCAGCTGCGGCTGTTGAAGGACATAGGCCTGGTCGCCGGCGAGCGACGCGGGCGGCGGGTGGTGTATTCGCTTTACGACGCGCACGTCGCGGAGCTGATCGACCAGGCGGTCGGTCACGTCGAGCATGTGATCCTCGGCGTGCCCGGGTCTCCCGCGGACCGCAAGGCGTCCTAAACGTCCCGCTTCCGAGCGACGCTTGCTCGTCGCATGAGTGATCTTACATATGATCTTCATCTCATGTAAGGCAAACGCGCTCGGTAGCGCGCGATGAGATCAACGCAGATCGATGGATTCAGAACCGCGAAGTAGTCGTATCTACGCGTTCGCCTGCGGAAGCCTTCTGGCGTAATCCAGACGCTGAGCTCCGCGGGTGGGCCGGAGAGGCGACCCCTGAAGAAGGTGGCGTGATGACGCCCTGCGCCGCTGCCTCGTGCTCGCCGTCGTGATGCTGATCGTCAAAGCGATCGAGGTCGGCCTCGGCCACTGAAACCAGGGGACGGGGCGAGCGCGAATCAGCGCTCGCCCCCGTTCACAACCCCTTCACAGCTGAGCCGCACGTATGAAGGATTCTTCATGAGCATGCCATGGCCGCGATTCGACAAACGAGACGGGGAAGTCTTGCCCGCTGCTGGTTCCGAGTGGCGCTCGACTCGCTGGAGTCGCGCCCGGTGCAACGCCCACTGTGAGGCGGCCCGGTGATGTCCGAAGCGATTCTGCATCTGTCGACGTTGGTCGGCAGTCCGCTGCTTGATTCCGCCGGTGAGCGGTTGGGACGCGTGGAGGATGTGATTGCCAGGCTCGATACGGGCGATGAGTTGCCGCTGGTCACGGGCCTGAAGGTCCGGATCGGGGGCCGTGACTTGTTCGTGCCCGCGGACCGGATCGAGCAACTGGAGCCCCACGCCGGCCGTACTTCGACCACCAAACTGAATCTGGCGCAGTTCGAGCGTCGGCCCGGCGAGGTTCTGCTGCGCGACGATCTGCTGGGTCGCAGCGTGATCAACGTCCAGACCGCGCGTTTGGTCAGAGCGCGCGAGGTCGAGCTGGTGCGCGAGGCGGGGACGTGGCGCGTCGCCGGGATCGACCCGGCATTCCGCGCCGGTCTCTCGCGCCTGCTCCCGCGCCGCTTCCGCACCGACACGCACGAGCACGCCGAGTTCGTGCCGTGGTCAGAGATCGAGCCGTTCGTCGGGCACGTTCCGAGCTCGCGTTTGCGGCTGGCCTCCCGTCGCTTGACACGGCTCCATCCGGCGCAGATCGCCGACCTGGTCGAGGCCGCCTCGCACGACGAGGGTGAGGAGATCCTCCAAGCGGTCGGGCACAACAAGGAACTCGAAGCCGACGTGTTCGAGGAGCTCGATGATGAGCACCAGGTCGAGTTCCTGCGCGAGCGCTCCGACGAGGAGGTAGCCGCCGTCCTCGCAAGGATGGCGAGCGACGACGCCGCCGATCTGCTGCTCGAAATCGAGCAGGACCGCCGGATCCCCGTCCTGAACCTCCTACCCGCCCCTAAGCAGCTCAAAATCAAGCTGCTGCTGGGGTACAACCCATCCACCGCGGGCGGGCTGATGAACCCGGACTTCGCGTCATTACCAGCCGACGCAACCGTCGAGCAGGCACTGAAGCGGGTGCGCGAGAGCGAGCTCCCGCCCGCCCAGCTCCTGGCGCTGTGGGTGATCGATTCGGAGGGACGCCTCATCGGGGGCGTGTTCTCGTCAGAGCTGATCCGAGCTGAACCCGACGCGACGGCCACCAGCCTGATCGAAACCAGTGTGCCCACGATCTCGCCGGAGACCGAGCTCGCCGAGGTCGCGCGGCTAATGGCCGACTTCAACCTGCTCGCGATCCCGGTCATCGATCCCGACCAGAAGCCGCTCGGCGTCGTCGCCTTCGACGACGTCCTCGAACTCGTGCTCCCAGACGAGTGGCGACACCGGGCGGGCAACGCACGCGAATGACCGCCGGCGAGGACCCCACGGAGGTCGAGCGGATCACGCCGGCGGCGAGCGCAGACTCCGCCCGCGACACATCTGAGATCACGGATTCCCCAAACGTCTCCTCACGCGAGCGGTTCGTGCTCGACGCCGCGCACATCGGCGACATCGAAGGCGCGTTCGGGACGATCGGCCAACGCGAGGGTGTCCGGCGCGGACTGCGAGCCCGCTCCCTGGCACTGCTCGCGATCATCGGACCGGGGCTGATCGTGATGGTCGGCGACAACGACGCCGGCGGGGTCGCGACCTACTCGCAGGCCGGGCAGAACTACGGCACGAGCCTGCTGTGGGTGCTGTTGCTGCTCGTGCCGGTGCTGATCGTCAACCAGGAGATGGTCGTCCGGCTCGGTGCGGTCACCGGCGTCGGTCACGCACGGCTGATCAACGAGCGCTTCGGTCGGTTCTGGGGCTGGTTCTCCGTCGGCGACCTGTTCCTGTTGAACTTCCTCACCATCGTCACCGAGTTCATCGGCGTCAGCCTCGCGCTCGGCTACCTCGGCGTCTCGGAGTACATCGCCGTGCCGGTCGCCGCAGCGGCGCTGGTCGCGATCACCATCACCGGCAGCTTCCGCTCGTGGGAGCGCTCGATGTTCGTGTTCGTGTTCGCGAACTTCCTCGTCATCCCGCTGTTCGTCCTGGCCCACCCCAAAGGGTCCAGCATCGCCCGCGACTTCTTCATCCCCGGCATCCAAGGCGGGGCGAACTCGGCGTCGGTGTTGCTGATCATCGCGATGGTCGGCACCACCGTCGCGCCGTGGCAGCTGTTCTTCCAACAATCCAACATCATCGACAAGCGGATCACTCCCCGCTGGATCAACTACGAGCGGCTCGACACCTGGATCGGCGCCGTCATCGTCGTGATCGGCGCCGCGGCGCTGCTCTGCGTATCCGCGTTTGCGTTCCAAGGCACCCCTGCAGCCGGGCAATTCATCAACGCCGGAGCGACGGCCACGGGGCTCGAGCACTACCTAGGGTCGCCTGCCGGCGCGCTGTTCGCGGTCGTGCTGCTAAACGCCTCGCTGATCGGCGCCGGCGCGCTAACCCTCTCCACCAGCTACGCCTTCGGCGACGTGTTCGGCACCCACAGCTCACTGCACCGCAAGTTCGCCGACGCCAAGCTCTTCTACGTCATGTTCACCGCGATGATCGCCGCCGCCGCCGGCATCGTCCTGATCCCCGGCGCGCCGCTCGGCGTGATCACCGAATCCGTGCAAGCCCTAGCCGGCGTCCTACTCCCAAGCGCCAGCGTCTTCCTGCTGCTGCTCTGCAACGACCGCGAAGTACTCGGACCATGGCGCAACCCGCCCTGGCTGAACGTACTCGCGAGCGTGATCGTCGCGACCCTCGTGCTGCTCTCGCTGATCCTGATGGCCACCACCGTGTTCCCCAACATCGACGTCACCAAGGTCGCGCTCATCGGCGGCGCGCTCCTCGCAGCAGGGCTCCTCGCGTTCGGACTCCTCACCCTCCGCTCCAGACGACACGCCGCGACCATCGCCGTGATGGACACAGGGCCGAAGATCCCAAAAGAGCAATGGACAATGCCGCCACTCGCGCTCCTCGCCCGCCCGCAATGGTCGACCGGCCGCAAGGTCGCGATGCTCACCCTCCGCAGCTACCTCGTCGTCGCGACGATCCTGCTGCTCATCAAAGCGATCCAACTCGGCGGCGGATAACACCGGAAACACGCAACACCGTCAAACCTACGGTGCTCCTGCGACGCCTCAAAATGCTCGGCCCAAGCCTGTCACGCTCGCACCGCGCACAACTTCGCCCTGACGGGTTCGCAGAGGCTCGGGCCGCGGACGAATGCGAGCACGACTGCTCGATCGGCAGGCTGCGGGATCCCACCGCCGACAGGGGAGAGCGGTCCATCGGTGCGCTCCTGAGGAGACGTAGCCGTACGAGCACGCCGTACTCGGAGACCGCAATCACGTCAGGACGAGTCTCTCGCCACGGGAGGGAGGCCCCGGGTGACCGATCATCCCGCCCGTCTGGTTCGCGGCGCCTCTAGAGTGCGGCTCCCCGGCGACGGCTCCGGACGCGGGATCCGCGACGGAGGATGGTTAGGCGGGCGAGGAAGAGCAGTGGGATCAGGATCCATAGGCCGCTGACGGTGCCGGCAATCAGGTGAATAGCGACAATGGCCAGGATGATCGGGACGATCGGGATCGTCCGGAGGAAGTGGAGCAGGCCGAAGCTGGGGCGCGCGGCCGAGCCGCGCTGAGCGGGATCGGCCGGCAGGTCGTGTGTGAGTTCGCCTAGCTCGCCCACGGTTTTCGCGGCAAAGCATTTGCCCAGGCGCTCCTGGAATTCGTCCGCGTCGATCCGGCCGTCGGTGTGGTGCTGGCGCAGCCGGTCGGCGGTAGCCTCGCGGTCGGCGTCGCCCGCTCGTAGGTTGGGGTCGCGGATCATCTGGCTGAAAGTGTCGTACCCGTACATCGCTGGTCCCTTCGGTGTGTGTCGTTCGGTGGCGTGCTGCACGGAGAAGCATGCTGTTCGTCGGGCGGTTTGTCGTCGGGCGAGGGGCGGCTTCGGTGCTGCTCCTAGCGTCTGCCAGCAGCGGCACCGTGTACTTCGGCGGGCGTAGTAGCGGCTGCGCCCGGCTGCCGATGAGGACTTCCCCAGGCGGGGCTATCGTGCGGCTGTGACCCCCTGGGGCTGGATCCGCCGCAGCGACGTGCGCCTCGCCGTCGTCTGCTTGGTGATCCAGATCGGCGCGACGGCAGGGGCGGCACGGCACATGTCGCGTACGCATAGCTGCTGGTGGGCGTCTGCGTGCCACCCCGCGACGGAGCTTGACGTAGGTGCGTTTGCGCTGCTGGCGCTCGGTCCGCTCGCGCTCGTCTTGCGGCGGCGGTACGTGCGAGGGGTGCTCGTCTTCGTGTTCGCCGTCACCGTGGCGTACGTCGCGCGCGGCTACCCGCTCGGCCCGAACTTCCTGTCGCTCGGCTTCGCGATCGTCTCCGCGGTGTTCGCCGGGGAGCGAGCGTTCGCGTGCACTGCGGTCGGAGTCGGCTGGCTGCTGTTTCTCGGGATACCGTGGGCGCTCGGGCATTCGGGTGGGCCGAAGGTGCTCGCCGCGCTGGCGATCGCTGCCTGGCTGCTCGTGGCGCTCGCCGGCGCCGAAGCGGTGCGCGGCCGCCGGGAGCGGTTCGCGCATGCCAAGCGAACCCGCGAGCTCCAGGCTCGCCGCCGGGCCGATGAGGAGCGGCTCCGGATCGCCCAGGAGCTGCACGACGTGCTCGCGCACAACATCTCGCTGATCAATGTCCAGTCGGGCGTTGCCCTGCACCTGATGGATGAGAAGCCCGAGCAGGCTCGGATCGCGCTGACGGCGATCAACGATGCGAGCGCTGAAGCGCTGCGGGAGGTCCGCTCGGTGCTAAGCGTGCTGCGCGGGACCGGCGAGCCGGCGCCCCGAGCACCGACGGCGGGGCTAGACGGTCTCGATGACCTCGTCTCCCGCACCACCGCGGCTGGCGTCGCGGTCACACTCGAGGTGCACGGCGAGCGGCGGCCGCTCCCGGCGAGCATCAATCTGGCAGCGTTCCGGATCGTGCAGGAGTCACTGACGAACATCGTCCGCCATGCCGGCGCCAGCGCCGCCACCGTCGAGCTGAACTACGGCGACGTCGAGCTGACCGTACAGGTGGACGACAACGGACACGGCCCGGGCGCCGCAGACGGTCGCCGCGAGGGGCCGGCGCCCGACGGGCACGGTGGCGGCAATGGCATCCCGGGCATGCGCGAGCGCGCGGTCGCCCTCGGCGGCACGCTCGACGCCGGCCCCCGATCCAGCGGCGGGTTCCGCGTACACGCGCGGATCCCGCTCACGGGCAACGGACCGGCATGATCCGAGTGCTGCTGGCCGACGACCAGGCGCTGCTGCGCGCCGGCTTCCGTGCGCTGCTTGACGCGCAGGATGGGATCGAGGTCGTTGGCGAGGCCGCCGACGGGCGCGAGGCGGTTGAGCTTGCGCGCGCGCTCACGCCCGACGTCGTCCTGATGGACATTCGCATGCCAACGCTCGACGGGATCGCCGCGACACGCGAGATCGCCACGGACCCAACGCTCGCCAGCATCCGGATCGTGATCCTGACGACGTTCGAGCTCGACGAGTACGTGTTCGACGCGATCCGGGCCGGAGCGGCCGGCTTCCTGGTCAAGGACACCAAGCCGGGCGACCTGATCGCAGCGGTGCGTGTAGTGGCCGCCGGGGAGGCACTGCTGTCCCCGTCGGTCACCCGCCGGCTGATCGGCGAGTTCGCCGTGCGTGCCAAGCAGCCGCCCCGCTCAGCCCCCCTCGAGGAACTGACCGACCGCGAGCGCGAGGTGATGGCACTTGCCGCCACCGGCCTCTCGAACAAGCAGATCGCCGAGCGCCTCGTCATCAGCTCCGCCACCGCCAAGACGCACGTCAGCCGGGCCATGATCAAACTCGGCGCCCGGGACCGCGCCCAGCTTGTCGTGATCGCTTACGAATCCGGCCTCGTGCGACCCGGCTGGTCCGAATGACCGGCGGAACGCGAGTGGCCGCCCGCCGACTTCTTCAACCGCGCCGCTCGGGCGGTGCTATCCAGCGCTGTACGATCGCCGCCCCCGAGTGTGAGCCCCGAGCGCCGACTGCCCCCTTCGTCGCCGATATAGCCATCGACCGGCGGCTTCCGCTTTAGGTACTGGCAAACCCAGACCAACAGCTACGTACCCGGTCGCTCATGTGGTCACGCCCTTTCGCTCCGTGGCGAGCGTGGCTTCCTCGTGGAGGATCCTCCAACCGTCGATGAAGTGCTCGCGCGCGTCGGGGGTCAGGCGCTCGAGCGTGCGCCGCAGCGGCGCGAGCGCGTCGGACGCCCAGGCCGTGATCGTGTCGCGGTGCTCGTGGTCGAGCCGCACGATCGTGCGCCGACGGTCGTGCTCGTCTTCGGAGCGCGCGACCAGTCCCACGCGGCTCAGATCCCCGACGAGGGTGCTCGTCGTCGAGAGGCCGAGGCCGAGCCGCGCGGCGAGATCGCTGACGCTCAGCGGCCCGGCGAAGGTGATCGCCAGCAGCGCCGGCAGGTGGCGCTTGTGGAGCGAACCCCGCTCCTTGGCATCCCGCAACACGACCGGAGGAGGACACGCGGCGGACAGTGCGCGCAGCGTCTGGGTCAGCCACGAGGCGAGCTGCGTGAACTGCTCGTCGGTGTCGGTCGGCGCCTGAGAAGTTGGAGACTTGACGGTCATGGCGATGCGCGTAGTCTTGGTTTGACTCTTGGAACTATTCCATAGAAGACATAGTTCCACGGCGCGACGCAAAGACTTAACGCGAGCGCCGGCATGAGCGCGGGATCGCCCGCACCGCTGAACCAGGGGCCGGTGCTCGATCTCAGCCACCGCCGTGTGCTCGTAATCATCGGCGCGCTGCTGCTTGGGATGTTTCTCGCCGCGCTCGATCAGACGATCGTCTCGACAGCGTTGCCGACGATCGTCGCCGACCTCCACGGCGCGTCGCACCTGGCTTGGATCGTCGTCGCCTATCTGCTCGCTGTCACTGTCTCAACGCCGCTCTGGGGCAAGCTCGGCGACCAGTACGGGCGGAAGTTCTTCTTCCAGGCAGCGATCGTCATCTTTCTCTGTGGCTCCGCGCTTTCAGGCCTCAGCCGCACGATGACCGAGCTGATCGCGTTCCGGGCGGTTCAGGGTCTCGGCGCCGGCGGGCTGCTGGTCGGCGCTCAGGCGATCGTCGGGGACATCGTCTCTCCCCGTGAGCGCGGCCGCTACCAGGGGTTGTTCGGGGCCACATTCGGCATCGCCAGCGTCATTGGCCCACTGCTCGGGGGCTTCTTCGTCGAGAACCTCTCCTGGCACTGGATCTTCTACATCAATATCCCCATCGGCATCGTCGCGCTGATCGTCGTGGCGATCCAGGTTCCCGGCAACCTCAGCCGCGTCCGCCACGTGATCGACTACCTGGGAGCCGTCGTGCTGACGCTCTCGGCGAGCGGCCTCGTGTTGTTCACGAGCCTCGGCGGCACGACCTACTCCTGGGGCTCGCCGGTGATCATCGCTCTGGGTGTCGCCGGCGCGCTGCTGCTCGGCGTCTTCGTTCTCGTCGAGCGCCGCGCTGTCGAGCCGGTCCTACCGCTGCACCTGTTCTCGATCCGCGCGTTCGCGGTCGTCAGCGGCGTCAGCTTCATCGTCGGCTTTGCCCTGTTCGGCGCGATCACCTACTTGCCCGTGTTCTTCCAGATCGTCCACGGGGAGACGCCGACGAAATCGGGGCTCGAACTGCTACCGCTGCTTGCCGGCCTGATCATCTGCTCGACCCTGTCGGGGGTCGTCATCAGCCGGACCGGCCGCTACCGGCCGTTCCCGATCGCCGGCACGCTGCTTATGACCATCGGGATGTTGCTCCTCTCGAGGGTGGGGATCGGGACCAGTCTCGTCCTCGCCGCGCTCTATATGTTCGTGCTCGGCGTCGGACTCGGCTGCGTGATGCAGGTCCTCGTGCTGATCGCCCAGAACGCCGTCCCATACTCCGAGCTCGGAGTCGCGACCTCCGGCGCCACCTTCTTCCGCTCGATGGGGGGATCGTTCGGCACCGCGATCTTCGGTGCCATCTTCTCCAACGTGCTCGTCGGCAACCTGGTCGCACACCTCGGCCACATCAAGCTGCCGGCGGGGCTGTCCACCGCGAGCGTCAGTCCGGCCATCCTCGACAAGCTTCCGGAGGCTGTCCACCACGGAATCGCGTCGGCCTATGCGGAGTCGATCCAGACGGTGTTCGTGATCGCCGTGCCGATCTGCTTCCTCGCATTCCTCGCGACCTGGCTCATACCTCAGGTCGAGCTCCGGCGAGGCGTGGGAGCGGCGAGCGGCGATTCGGCGCCGGAGGCCCCGGCGCCGAGCCGCGGCGAGCCCGCCGTCGCCGTCGAGGGACCCTGACGCCTGCGGCGCGCCGATGGCTTCGACTGATGAGTACAGCTCCTGGCTCCGCTCGGCGGCGATCGGGCTCGAACCGCCGGTGCCGGTCGCCCGCAGGCCCAGAGCAGCATCCCGAACGGGCCAGAACTGCCCCGGCCAGGCAGCCCAGTTTCGTGGATCCGCAGCGCAGCGGACTCCGGCTGAGCCTTCTGCATCGACCCGACCGTTAGCAGCGAGCGTGCAAACGCGCAGGCCGCGGTATTGGCAAACTGCAGGGGTCTGATTGAGCCAGGTCAGCGACCCTGCCTTGACTTGGATGCGGTACTCCGCTTCGGCGCGATCCGTCGGTTGGCAGCCGCGCTCGAAGGATCGTGCCGGCGCCGGGCTGGCTTTGGATGGTCAGTGTTCCGTCAACCGCTGGATGCGGTGCGAAGCCGTTGAGGGCCAGCACCGTTCGCCTGCCGGGCGCCGGTCACCACCCCGGAGCAGCTCGCGCCGTGTCGTGGCGTTTCCCGCGGCCGACCTGGCCCAGTCCTCAATTCGTGCGGATCAGGCGGCGGAGGCTGGGAACGTAGGTCGCCGGGTCCGGATCCCAGTGAAAGAACGCGCTGGCCGCCCGAGCGCCCGGCTTGACACAGTCGCCGTTGGCCGCGGTCGGGCCGCTGGCATAGGCACTCCCAACGGTGCACTCGTATCCGGGCGGGTGCCCGAGATGTTCGGGCGAGTCGCCGCTCAGCCGCGCGACCCAGCGATCGGCGAACGAGCACGTGACGCCATATCCGCCCACGGTGTACTTGGTTGTGTGAAGACCGCCGGCGCCGGCGGTGCCCATCGTGTATTTCGCCCCGGTGGCGTCCGGACACTCACCGAACTGCTCAACGCTACGGATCGGGATCCAGGTGAAGTAATCAGGTGCCTTGACGGGATGACCGGAGTGAAAGCTCGTGTAGCAGCCGCCACCGTGCGCCGGGCCGTTGGCTTCCGAGAGGCACTTGTAGCCGTGCTCAGGATTGGCTGCGCCTTTGCTCATCACGACCTGGTGGCCGAACGTGCTCGGTTGCTCCTGTTTGAGACTGAACACGGACGTGATCCGCTCCACCCAATCACGCGCGAACGTGCACGACGTCCCATCCGCGACGACCTTCCAGGTGTCGGATGGCGGCTTGCCGAGCCCGAGCGTGAATCCGCCGGTTACCGTCCCACAAGTCGTCACGGCGGCGGCAAAGCCCGGCCCTGCGCTACCCGACGAAAGCGCCGGAGAAGCCGCACCGAGGAGCAGGACCGTGGCCAGTGCAGAGACTTGGTTGAAAGAGTACCGGCGTCGGATCGCGCTCCGAGCCTACAGCACAGGCAGGTTGTGGGCCGACGACTCCAGCGGCCGCCCATCGGTGCTGCCGCTCAGGCGATCAACGCGACGGCGAGGTCGCGGGCGTCGCGTCTGCCCATCGCCCGGAGCTACCGCTCGGCCCAGTCGATCCACAGCTGCATGAGCTTCGTGCCGGCCTGCCCAAGATCGTCGTCCCGCTTGTTGAGCTCCGAGCTCAGCGTTCCACGCCTCCCCCTTCTTCATCCCGGGATCCAGCTACTGGCGACGAACCGTTTGCCCGACAGCGCAGCACAGCGATAGGGTCCGGCGAATGGGCTCCCTGAAGCCCGTACTCGTTGTTCTGTCCGTCATTGCGGTGAGCATCACGACCCTGACCGGCACAGCCAACGCTGCCGGCGGCTACTACGTGACGTTCGTCGCCCGAGCATGCCCGAGCTACGGAAATATCTACACCGACGCGGCGGCGAGCGACAGCATTGAGAGCCTCGAGGATCTGGGCCCGAACAGCCTGTATGACAAGAACCACCCGCTCGTCACCCCCGGGCATGAGGATGTCGGGCTCCAGCAGAAATGCAAGCCGCTGCGCAATTGGGGGTTCACGCTCGGAAGGGGTAATGGTCGGCGCGCCGCAGTTGGTTCGTCGGGCTCGTTGTCGCGGGTGACTGATCGCTACAAAACATCGATCGCGACGCGGGCCTCGGCTCCGTTGCTCGACAACGGAGGCAATCCGGTCGGTGGCAGCACCGCCATTCCGGGTGCGGTGACGATCAAGCTCGCCCCAGCACAGGTATCTCAGGCTGAGCGGCCCAGCGGATTATGGGTGCAGGGCGGCGTGCCGGCCGACCCCGCATTGGCGAGCGTGCACGGGACGCGACGTACTCCTGGCTACGGGTTCGGCGCCTTGAGGTGCGCGACCGACGACGTCGACGGAGACAACGTCGAGCAGCTTTTGTTCCCGGCAGGCATCCACCACGTCTTTTGCTACGCGTACTACGTCTCACGGTCGCCGGTCGGCGGGACGATCGTCATTCGCAGCGAGGTCGAAGGTGCGCCCGCGGGCCCCGAACCATCCTTCCCTTTCAGCGGAAACATCAGCTACGCCCCTAGTGGCTTCACGCTCGAGCCCGGTCGGTCCCTTACGTTTCACCGTGCGGGCGGGGTCACCTGGCACATCACGGAATCGGGCGTGGCCGATTACAAGCCCGCGTCGGTCGAGTGCAGATCCAGCACGGGTACGAGCACCGCGACCACCAGTGGGATGACGCTCTCGGTTGCGCTTGCAGCAGGGGACGCAGTCCATTGCACGTTCGTGGACGAATGGGTTCCGCCGGTCGGCAGCCTCACGATCGTCCAGATCGCCGAGGGCGGGACTGGCTCTTTCGGCTACATCGTTGAGCCGTACAACGACGATCCCACCTTGGTGACGGCCACCTCCAAACGTGAGGGCGTTCCGGTGAACGCTCGTCCGGAGGAGAACCTAGCGCTGCTCGCCACGAAACAATACGACATCCAGGTGCTGCCGCCGGCCCATGCGGCGGGCCGCTGGACGCTCATCGGCGCCGATTGCCGCGGGAGACGGCGCGCCATCCGCGACCTCCCGGCCAGCGGCATCTGGTTCAGGATCATGTTCGGGAAGAACTCCGTCTGCACCTTCACAAGCAGGCTGACGCCACCAGGTTCGATCCGGCTGAGCAGCGTGACCCTGGGCGCGACCGGCGCCGCCGCGTTCGTGATCGAGTCGCTTGGGAAGGCGCCCCTGGAGCTCCACCAATACGCGGCCACTGCACACCAGGGCGTTGCGGCGATTGCGGCCCCCGACTCGCCAAACGACGCCACCGACCACCTCCATCGGGGTACATACCGGATCACCGAACAGGCACCGCTGGCCGCGCCCGCTGGGATGACGTGGAAGCTGGCTGCTGCGACCTGCAACGGGGACGCTGTCCCAGTCAGACAAGGCAGCATCGTCGTGACGCTGAGCCGCAGGGCCCCGCACCTCTCCTGCGCGTTCGCCGACAGGCTACAGAGCAACGCTCGTCGTTAACGAACGTCAGGAAGCACGCCGCGCTGTCAGCGCGAAGCTACCCGGCACGGCGCTCGGCGCGGGCGGCGCGGCAGCCGCAAGGGCGCGTCGAGCAGCCCAGCAGCGGCGACTCACCCGATGAGCGCGTCTGGTCGCGACTACGCTCGGCGTGTGCCACTGGAGCTTGCGACCGCTTGGCTGTTGACTCGGCGCCAGACTCAGATCGCTTGAAGACGTAGACACGACCCTGTCCGCAGTGGCCGGTCACGGAGCTACGAATGTCCTGCCTGGTACCGCGAGTGATCGACGGCCCTCGCGAACCGCTCAGTGCGCTTTCGGGGATTTCTGTGCGCCGAGTTCACGCAGCCAGGTCACGAGGGCTTCCCGCCCGGTGTCGGCGGGAAACTCGGCAACGTCTAATGGGGTGCTGTCGGCCCACGACGGTCTGCCGTTGAGCTCGGCGCCGCGTGCGAGCAGGTACTCGGCCATCCGTCGCTGACCGCCGTTGCAGGCCTGCCAGAGAGCATCAGTGAGGTCCTGCTCAGAGTGCGAACCGCTCGCCAGGAGCTCGTCGGCACGCGCGATCATTCCCAACGCGGCGGCATGCCAGAGGCGGTCAACGCGGGCGCCGCGATCGACCAGCAGGCGCGCCACCCGCCAGCAGCTATACCCAACCGCGTCGTCGAGCGGAGTACCACCCGCTATCGAGGCGCCAGTGGCCTCGATGTCCGCCCCGCCATCGATCAGCGCTCGACCAACCTCGACGTCATCGCTGCTCGCCGCCCAGTGCAATGGTGTCTCTGCGTGCGAACTCCCCCGGACCGCGGCGTTCGGGTCCCCGCCGGCGTCGATCAGCAGCGCAACGACCTCCGGCGCGCGGGGGAAAAAGCCCGGCCAATCGGCCGCTGCGTGTAGCGGTGTACTCGAGCCGCACTTTGCATCCACCAGTTCGGCTGCGGCCAGACCCGGATGCTCCGTCAGCAGCCTGGTCAATGAATCGACCTCTCCGGCATGGATCGCATTGACGAGTGCTCGGACGAGCGGGTCGCTTTTGGACAACCTCATGCCCGTGCCGCCGGGGTCTGAGCGGCCGATCGCGGACCGGGCGTGGGCCTGGGCGGATAGCGCACGCCGGATCGACCGCGCGACGATCGTCGCTCAGCTCGCTCGACGCCCAACCAATCCGACGGGCCGGTCTCAAGGTCCACCGGACCAAGGTGCCCGCTCACCCGAGCCGTGTCAAGCCGCGCTGGCAAACAAGGGGCGCCTGGCCCGTTCACGAGGAGCGTTGGGCCGGGATACCCTGCAGCAGTTTCGCTCTGTGTATCCGGATCGCCAGAGCGACACTGCGCGGTCCAAATGCTCCCGAGGCGACGAGGTGGCACTCCCTGTCGAACGCCGTTGACAGGCCTGTGTCGCTACAGACGCCCAGTTCGCCGATCTGCGGACACGAAGTCCCGGTCGAGTCGGCGCAAACGCCACCAGTTATGTCTCGGCGGAGACTGTGATGAGGCCGCAGATGAGGACTTCGAGGCCGAACTCGAAGCGCTCGTCGTGGTCGCCCGCGGTGAGCTCCTCCGCTAGTGCGATGGTGTTTGGAAACCGCTCGCTCGGTAGGGACGCGAAGTATGTGCGCATTTCCGAGATGAAGCGGCTCAGCTCGTCCGGCGTGGTGGCGTTCATCGCGGTGATGCCGTCCTCGTAGGCGATGCCCATCACATAGAGCGACAGCAAATCCACGACCTGGGCGGCGACTCGATCTGGTAGCCCGCCCGCGCGCATCAGTGCGAGCATCCTCTCTGCTCCGTTCAACGCGTTCTCTCCGAGCGGGATGCGTCCGAACGTTGCTCGCGCGAGGTCACCGTGGCTGGCGAACACGCGGCGCATCTCCCGTGCCACTTCCTTGATCTGAGCAGTCCAACGGCTCGGGTCAGGCTGGTCTGCAAATCGGACCTCGCCAATGACCCGGTCCACAACCAGTTCGATCAACTCTTCCTTGGAGCCGACGTATGCGTAGAGCGACGCCGCGCCGGTCCCGAGTGCCGCGGCGACCGTCCGCATCGTCAGCGCGTCGAGCCCGTCGGTATCGACAATCGCCAGCGCTGCGTCGACGATCGCTGCCTGCGATAGCGAGCGCTGGCGCGGTGTCCGGCGCGCGCCGGCCGCGCCGCGAGACGGCAGGCGCGGTGGCTGCGGCAGCTCTGCGGCACTCACACGGAACAGGGTACTTGACAACGCGGCCGTGGTTCTGAAACACTGTTCGTGATTACGAACGGCGTTCGCGATCACTGGCCCATAAATGCTCGCAAGGAGCGTCAACATCTCATGACCGCCCACCCGAAGCGCTGGCTAATCCTCTTCATCGTGCTCTCCGCCGAGTGCATGGACCTGCTCGACGGCACCGTCGTCAACGTGGCCAGCCCGACGATCCATAGCAGCCTCGGTGCCTCCTCGACGGAGCTGCAGTGGATCGTCGGCGGCTACCCGCTGGCACTCGCGGTCGGGCTGTTGATCGGCGGGCGTCTTGGCGATCTGCTTGGCCGCCGCAACGTGTTCCTGGCCGGCATCACCGGATTTACGGTCGCCTCGGCGCTCTGCGGCGCGGCACCCAGCACCGGTGTTTTGATCGCGGCGCGGCTCGTACAGGGACTCGCCGGAGCGCTGATGATCCCCCAAGGGTTCGGACTTCTGCGTGAGACCTTCCCCAAGGACGAGTTGCCCAAGGCGTTCGGGTTCTTCGGACCAGTGATGGGCTCGGCAGCGATGATTGGACCGATCCTCGGCGGCGCCCTCGTGTCAGCGCATCTGTTCGGAGACGCCTGGCGCTCGGTGTTCCTGATCAACCTGCCGATCGGGATTGGAGCTGGGATCGCCGCCGCCCGGTTCTTGCCGCGCACGAGCACCCGCTACGCCAGCCAGCTGGACCTCGTCGGCGCGGCGCTCGCCTCGATCGCATCGCTGGCGCTGATCTACCCCCTGATCCAGGGCCGCGCGCTCGGTTGGCCCACGTGGACCTACGCCTCGATCGCAACGAGCGTCGTGCTCTTTGGAGCCTTCGTAATTCACCTCCAGCGGCGCAGGCGCAGCGGTAAAGACCCGCTGATCGAGCCGAGCGTGTTCGCCCACCGTGGATACTCAGCCGGCGCACTGGTACTGATGCTCTACTTCGGCGGGATGATCGGCTCGATGCTCACGCTCACGCTGTTCCTCCAGCTCGGCGAGGGCTTCAGCGCCGTCCACGCCGGTCTCACCGTCGCGCCGTTCGCGCTCGGCACCGCGATCACCGCCCCCGCCGGCGCCGGGCTAATGCAAAAGCTCGGCGGCCGGATCATGATCCAGGCCGGAAGCCTGATCTCACTCATCGGGTACGCGGCGGTCGCGCTGACCCTCACCAGCACCACCCAGCTCTCCACCTTGGAACTGGTCGGGCCACTCTTGGTCGTCGGAATGGGCATGGGCCTGTTCGTCGTCTCCGCGTTCGACACCATCGTCGCCGCCGTCACCGATAGCGAACTCGGCTCCGCCTCCGGCGCACTGAACGCGATCCAACAACTCGGCGGCGCGATCGGCGTCGCCGTCCTCGGCACGATCTTCTTCACCACCCTCGCCCAACACGGCTTCGCCCCCGCGCTCCAACACGCGATGTGGTCGGCAGCCGGAGCGCTGGCGATCGTGCTCATCGCCTCGCCATTGCTACCCGTCCGCGCCCGACCAGCCGAACAGGCCGCAGTCGCGAGCCCCAACACGCCCGCTGCCGGCGGTGCGGCCCCAAAAGCGCTGCTATCACAAAGGTCTCCAGCGAGGCATCCACCTTGCGCTCCAACCACGAGTTCAAGGCTCTAGTTGTTCTGCGCGGTCTGCAGCGCGTTGATCGGCGAGGTGGCGGTCACGCTCGGCGGTTTGCCGCCGGCCGGAGCCGTTGCCGTGCAGGCGACCGTGGACGTGCCGCTGGCGCCGGCGAGTTGCAGCAGCAGCGACGCCGTCGAAACGTTCTTGGCGGTCCCGTCGACCGGGATCACGGCGCTGCGGGTCGTGGTGGTGGCGCCAACCGTGAGCGTGCAGGAAGCGGTCACACGCTTGGCGGTGCCGGCGCTCGTCGCCGAGATCTCGGGGCTGGCGAACACGACGTACGTCGAACCCGCCGGCAGCACCACCGAGGCAACGGTCGCGGCGGTCGAGGCGAGACTTGCGGTGCCGGTCGCGCCGTATTCCTGCGGCAGGGCCGAGTTGCACTTCACGGCGCCATTGTTGTCGACGCTGGCGAACCCCTGGCCGCTCGGGCAGGTGCCCTTCACGCGCGCCTGGAGTTGGTTGAGATTCGCGCGCTTGGTACCGACCGCGTTGGGCTGGATGTCCTGGTAGGACACGGCGCCCTTGGCGATCTTCGAGTTGACGACGCCGCCGTCGGCCAGGCGCACCTGGCCAACGGCGTCGGGGGCGATCTTGTTGTAGGTGACTGCGCCGTCCTTGATCTGGTTAGTCCCGATCATGCCGGAGGCGGCATAGCCGATACCGCCGAGGGAGATGAACAGCGCCGCGCACGAGATGACAATCGAAACAGAAGGGCGCCGCCCGGTGTGGGAACAAAATCTCACGAGGATGACCTCCTTGGTCGGGCGCCCACGCTCGTCACGTGGGCCGTTCACGACACTGTTACCCGAAAGTCGCGCCCTCCCTGCGCGCCGTTGACGCGAACCCGACGCGATGCACGGGGTGTTGCAGGAGCGCATCTGCCGAGGCCGCCCGACACAGTCCGATGAGATCTCGCTGGTGCTCTGCTCGTGACCCGGCTCGCGACCGAGAGGTGCGGCCGGCGGGTGTGAGGGGCAAGGATGCAGGACAGATTGTGCGGCCCAGCCGCATCCAGTGTCCGAGGACGCTTCCTGGTGCCTCCACACTGGCCTCGAATCGACAGGTATTTCACGTGACAGACCGCTTTAGTAGCCCGCTGGGCCGCGCTTGCCACCGCGATGGTGATCTCCGGCTCAAGCTTCCGCGATTTCACCAAGCCCGCCTGCGCGTCAGAGAACGCTCGCTCCAGCTCAAGCGAGACTCAGCGGCACAACGAATCGCTCAGGAACGCGCGCTGCGCGCCTCAGATACCGTTGCGAAGTCCTCCGCCCCAGACGACCGACCACCTGCGGTGGCGGTTCGGGTTGGTCGTCAAGAGCTTAGCCGGCACTGCTCTGTCGCGATTGGACTCGCTCGCGCCCCGGCGACCGGCGATCGCGTTCGTCGGCTTCAGGCGGAATCGCAGCTTCAGATCGACCCGCTGAGTTCGGCGGGCGGCGGTACCATCGGCGAAGCAAGGCCGCCCGGCTGGCTGAGGCCGCCGAGCGCTATGCAGGCGGGGCTTCAGGCTCGGGCGGCAGCCGCGCCGGACCCTCTGCAGTCCGGCACCAGCGGCCGAGCGCGTGGCGGCCAACCAGCGTCAGCGCTCCGTCGGCGGTGATCCAGTCTCGGGCGCGCAACTCGCTGACCAGATCCGCTGCGTCCGGCGGAGGCAGTCCCTCACCAGTGCCGACCAGCCGATTGCTGCCAGGTCCTACCGTCCAGCGACCGGAGTCCAGCGCGCTCAGCGCCAGACCCTGCCGGCCAACCGGAAGATCCAGGGGATGCGGCCCGGACCTAGTTGGCTGCCCGGGCCCAGAGTCCTGCGACACGTGCGCATCCAAGCGCGCATTCACCGCACTGTCGGCATCATCGTGCCGGTCCTGGCCAAAGAGCGGCTCGCCGCTGGACAAGCCTTGGCTGAGCCACTGGCCAGCCGCTTCAGCGAAGGCACGGGCACGCTCGGCGTCGATCCCGTACCTCTCGCCGACCTCGTCGAAGTCGACCTCAGAGATGCGCCGTAGCGACTGGCTGATCTGATCAGCGATCGCGCGCAACCGCTCCTCGAAGCTGTCGTGTTCGCTCATGCCCCACATGTTGGCAGGTGATGCCCCGCGACACGCAAAGCAACCAAACTCGAGCGTGTCCTCGACGGCAACGACGCGACGCGACGTCTGCGTCCGGTCGCCCGACCCCCGAGCAGAAGTCCGTCGGGAGCACCCCGCACGGGCGACATTGCGGCAATGATGGTTTGCCCGCCGTCTCCGGACATCACCGGAAGGTATCCCCGATCGGGGTGCCCCAACCCGTGTTGATTTGTCGTACGAGCCCGCGGTTCGGGCGAGAGAGCGCTCTGGTGGCGGGAAGCTCTATCGGCTGGCGGTCCGCCGGTAGCGCCGTACCGCCAACGGCGAGAACACGGCGAGGATGAACACGACCCAAGCGAACGCCTGCCACAGATGGTTTGGCGAGGGCTGGCCGGTCCATAGCCAGCGCAGCTCGTTGACGACGATCGTGAACGGATTGACCTCGGCGAACTGCCGCAGCGGGGTCGGCAGCGACTCCGTGGGAACGAAAGCCGAGGAGATGAACGTCAGGGGGAAGACCGCGATGAAGCCGACTGAGTTGGCCGCCTCGGGGGTCTTGACGAGCAGTCCCAGGAACGCGAATACCCATGAGAACGCATAGCCGAACGTCAGCGCCAGCACGAGCCCGACGATCACGTGCACGGCACTCGTCTGGAACGAGAACCCGATGATCAGCCCCGTCACGATCAGGATCGTCATCGACAGAGCGTTGGTGACGATGTCCGCGGTCGTCCGGCCCGCCAGGACGGCTGCGCGCGCCATCGGCAGCGAGCGGAAGCGGTCGATCAGTCCCTTGTGCATGTCCTCGTTCAGCCCGAGCGCGGTGACGAACCCGCCAAACGCGATGTTCTGCACGACGATCCCAGGGATGAGGAACTCGGCATAGGAGCCCCCCGGCACGCTGATCGCGCCGCCGAACACGTACCGAAACAGCAGGACGAACATGATCGGCTGGACCGTGAACGCGAGTAGCAGCTCGGGCGCGCGAGGGAGTCGGATCAGGTTGCGCTCGGTCACCACCAGCGTGTCTGACAACAGGCGTCGTCTCATTCCGAGCCCTCCTCTGCTGCGTGCCCCGTCAATGCCAGGAACACCTCGTCGAGCGTCGGGCGCCGTAGCGCGATGTCATCGACGCCGACGCCTGCCTCGTCGAGCCGGCGGACTGCCTCAATGATCGCCCCGCCGCGCCGCCTGACTCCGATCCGGACCACCCCGTCGTACATCGCCGGCTCCTCGCCGCACATCGGCGCTAGCGCGCGGACGGCCGCCTCCGCCTGCGACGAATCCTCGAGGCGAACCTCGAGCCGTTCCCCTCCGACCCGATCCTTGAGCTCGTCGGAGGTCCCCTCAGCGATCACGCGGCCGTGGTCGATCACCGCGATCCGGTCCGCGAGCCGGTCAGCCTCATCCAGGTATTGCGTGGTGAGCAGCACCGTCGCCCCCTCGCTCACGAGCGTCTCGATCACGTCCCACAGGTCCAAGCGGCTGCGCGGATCGAGTCCAGTAGTCGGCTCATCCAGAAACAGGACGGGGGGCTTCGCAACCAGAGCGGCGGCCAAGTCCAGGCGCCGGCGCATGCCGCCGGAGTAGGTCTTCACCGGCCGGTTGGCGGCGTCCACCAGGTCGAACTGCTCGAGTAGCTCCTCGCTGCGCGCCTTGGCGGCAGTGCGCCTCGAGCCGTACAGCCGCCCTACCATCGTCAGGTTCTCGAGTCCGGTGAGGTTCTCATCGACGGCGGCATACTGGCCCGCCAGCCCGATCCGCTCGCGCAGCCTCGCTTCCTGTCCCAGAACATCGAGGCCCGCGACCTGAGCGGACCCGGAGTCCGGCCGCAGCAGCGTGGTGAGGATTCGCACCAGCGTGGTCTTGCCGGCGCCATTCGGACCCAGCAGGCCGAGGACGGTCCCGCGCGCGACGTCGAGGTCGACTTCGATCAGTGCGCGCACCTCGCCGAAGGACTTGGAAATGCCGCGCACACTAATCGCGGCATCGCTATTCAGCGTCGCACGAGCGCCGCCCGGGGTGGCATTCTCGACCTCGGTACCCACGACAGACACTATGCCGAACAAGGTGGAGCGCCCGATGCGCGGTCTCTGATCTGGTCAGCGCTGCGCTGAGCCACGATCAGCCCGACCGCTTCGGTCTCGGACGACCGCTGAGACAGCGGAGAGTCTGCGGCCAACGGAACGTCCGAGTCTCGGATGGGTCGAGATCCACGGTCCGCCGTCAGCGAACCGGTGAGTGTCGGAGAGCCGCCCACCGAGTTCTGCCGGAACCCAGGTTGGACCAGCCTCGGTCATCCCACATCACACGGCTGTGTGATCGCTAATCGCTCGCGAGCCCATTGCCGATCTCGCCGGCAGGCCGCCCCGAGTCGACTACGACGTCCCTGCGAGCACCGCGTCAAGTGCCTCTTCGATCGGTTCCGGCCCGCCGTTCACGTACAGAATGCGACGGCTCCTGCGTCGGTCGTAAAGCACTCGGGCGAGCACAGCGGCGAGGTCGTCTCGAGGGATCTCGCCCGGGAAGGGCACCGAGCCCATGCGCACTCGGCCGGTCGCCGAATCGTCGGTTAGTCGGCCGGGCCTTACGATCGTCCAGTCGCGGTCACTGGCGATTACCGCGGCATCGGCGTCGGCTTTGGCGCGCAAATAAACGTTGAAGACTTCGTCGCCGTCGGGAGGATTCTCGGCGCCGATGCTGCTCAGCATCACGTAGCGCGAACCGACGATGGCTGTTGCATCGAGCAGTTTGATCGCACCGTCACGATCCATCGTCAGCTTTCGCGCAGCGCCGCTGCCCGGTCCCGCGCCGGCCGCGAACACAACGGCGTCACTCTGGCCAACCGCCGCCGCGATCTGCTCCACGGTCGCGCGCTCGAGATCACAGATCGCGGGCTCGACGCCCGCCACTTGCAGCTCTTCGGCGTGTTCTGGGCTGCGAATCAACCCGATCACGTCATCGCCGCGACCGACCAGCAGCCGCTCTAGTCGCCTCGCAACCTGCCCATGCGCTCCCGCGATTGCAACTCGCACTATCCCTAGCTCACCACCGTTTCCCGTCACGGGCCTTGTCCGTCCCGCCGGTTTGATCGAGGGCGTCGAGCGTCGTCATGTCCCCGTCGGGCAGGCCGAAGTCAAAGACCTGACCGTTCTCTTCGATCCGCTCGTGATGAGTCGACTTCGGGATCACGATCGTCTGCCGCTGAATGCACCAGCGAACCAGGACCTGTGCGGGAGTCCGTCCGACGCGTTCGGCTATCTCGGCGACCGTCGGATCCGACAGGTGCCGACCGGTCCCAAGCGGGCTGTAGGCCTCGACCGAAACGCCCCGGTCCAGACATGCGGCGAGCAATGCCTTCCTGTACTCGAATGGGCTGAACTGCACCTGGTTGACCACCGGCTGGCTCGTCGCTGTAGCCGTCACCTGCTCAAACTCGCTGACGCTGAAGTTGGAGACCCCGATCGAGCGAACGTATCCCCGCTGCTGTGCTTCCTCCATGCCGGGCCACGCCCAGGTCGGACCTCCCTGCGGCCAGTGCACGATGTAGAGGTCGATCTGATCGACGCCGAGGCGTCGCAAGCTTTGCTCGGCCGCGGCCGCCGGGTCGCGCCGGGCCGGGTAGAACTTCGTCGTCAGGAAGACCTCCTCGCGAGCCACCCCGCTATCGCGAAGCGCCTGGCCGACGCTCTCCTCGTTGCCGTACGCCTGGGCGGTATCGATATGGCGATACCCGAGTTCGAGCGCCCAGCGGACTGCGTTTACGCACTCGGGCCCATTTGGTACCTGCCAGACCCCCAATCCGAGGGTCGGGATCGACGAACCATCAGCCAGAGTCCGAGTCCGCCCTCCGCCGTCGGTTGCGATATCTGCCACGTCATCTCCTCACGCTGTCGCGGGTGCTCACGACGCATAACGGTCCTGGCGATGCGACGCCGGAGCATCCCATGGTCGTGCGATTCTCCACTGATCGTCGCATTCGCGGGCGGTGCGGGTACTGCAACGGTTCGAGCTCGTGTCTGCAACGACCCGCCTGGGCGCCGACTACGACGATCCGCGGCTGAGATGCCCAACTCGCCTAGAAATAGTGAATTTGCAGGGGCCAACGACACTCGGGCGCGCCCGCGAAGCCCCCGACCCCACGAGCAGAGACCCCGCGTTAGAACGGCGTCGGGATGTGCCGAAGTGGCAAGTCAGATTCTTGGTCTTTGCTGACGTGTCGCTTGCGCAGCGTGACGGCTGGCGGCTCGAGCGGCTCATAGGGGACTTGGCTGAGTAGGTGACTGATGATATTCAGCCGCCCGCGCTTCTTGACGTCGGTGTTTGCAACGAACCAAGGCGCCCATGCTGTGTCGGTGGCACGGAACATGTCGTCGCGGGCGCGCGAGTAGTCGTCCCAGCGGATGTAGGACTTTAGGTCCATGTCGGTGAGCTTCCAGAACTTGCGTGGGTCGTTGAGGCGACTCTTCAGCCGGCGTGTCTGCTCCTCGGGGCTGACCTCCAGCCAGTACTTGATCAGGACGACGCCGGAGTCGACAATCGCTCGTTCTGTGTCCGGCACCAGTCGGAGGAACCGGATTGTCTGCTCCTCGGTGCAGAACCCCATGACCCGCTCGACGCCGGCCCGGTTGTACCAGCTGCGGTCGAAGATGACGACTTCGCCCGCAGCTGGGAAGTGTGCCATGTAGCGCTGGATATACATCTGCGACTTCTCACGCTCGGTCGGGGCCGGTAGGGCAACCACGCGGAACACGCGGGGGCTCACCCGCTCGGTGATCCGCTTGATCGTGCCCCCCTTGCCGGCGGTATCGCGTCCTTCGAAGACGATGATGATCTTCGCTCCGCTTCTCTTGACCCATTCCTGCATGGCGACCAACTCACCGTGCAGCCGTTCCATCTCCCGCTCATATTCCTTGCGTCCCATCTTTTCGGGTGAAGCCCCGGCCGAGACATCGGAGGCCGTGACCGCGGTTGTCGCGGTCGCCCTGTCCTGGTGTTGCCCCTGTGCGCGGCTCTTGTCGTTCTTGGGCTTGCTCATCGCTTCTCATCTCCGATCGAGTCCGCGGCCGGCGTCGTGACCGGCTCCGTCACCGCCATGATCACGTAGCCGTCGCGTCGGCGGCGGCGCCCTCCCGAACGATTGCCGCTACGCAGGTGCCTGCAGTCCCTTCCAGCAGGGCCTGGGCATCGTCGATCGAGCCGATCGCAGCGAAGCCGCCGGTGCGCTCGACGAACTCGCAGGCGGCGCGCACCTTCGGCCCCATCGATCCCTCAGCGAACTGCGTCGCCGTGAGCTGCTCGGGGGTCGCCGCCCGAATCGCCCGTTGCTGCGGCGTTCCCCAGTCCGCGTAGACCGCGTCGACGTCAGTGACGATCAGCAACGCATCGGCCGCAATGTCGGCCGCCAGCAGGGCACTCGCCAGGTCCTTGTCGATGACGGCTTCTACGCCGGCCAGCCGACGGCCCGCTGGAACCACCTCGTCGGTGTAGACCGTTGGGATCCCGCCGCCGCCGGCGCAGATCACCACGTCCCCGTGTTCGAGCAGCAGCCGGATCGGCTCGAGTCCGAAGATCCGCTTCGGCCGAGGCGACGGGACGACCCGACGCATGCTGTCGCCGTCGGGCTTGAACGCCCAGCCCTTCTCGGCAACCAACTTCCCCGCCTCGTCGGCTGTATAGATCGGGCCGATCGGCTTTGTGGGGTTGGTGAACGCCGGGTCGCCGGGGTCGACCTCGATCATCGTCAGCAGCGTCGACAGCGGCTTCTCGAGTGGCAGCAGGTTGCCCAGCTCTCGCATGATCAAATAGCCGATCATGCCCTGAGTCTGGGCGTCGAGCACGTCAAGCGGATAGGTCTCCACCTTCGCGTAAGCCGCGCCCTGGAGCGCGAGCAAACCCACCTGCGGCCCGTTGCCGTGCGACACCACCAGCTCGTGTTCGCGCGCGAGGGGAGCCAGTGCCGCGCACGCCCTCGCCACGTTTTCGCGCTGGTTGTCCGCGGTCATCGGCTCTCCGCGCCGCAGCAGTGCGTTTCCGCCGAGCGCGACTACGACCCGCATCGTCAGCTCCCGAGCGTCGCGACAAGCACGGCCTTGATCGTGTGCATCCTGTTCTCGGCCTCGTCGAACACGATCGACGCTGGGGACTCGAACACCTCCTCGGTGACCTCGAGCGCCTCCAGGCCGTACTTCTCATACAGCTCCTCGCCGAGGGCAGTGTCGGTGTTGTGGAAGGCCGGCAGGCAGTGCATGAACTTGACATTCGGGTTCCCGGTCAGCTCCATGGTGCCGGCGTTGATCTGATACGGGAGCAACAGATCGATCCGTTCCTTCCACACCTCGGCGGGCTCTCCCATCGACACCCACACATCGGTGAGCAGCACGTCGGCTCCCTGCACCGCCTCCTCGACGTTGTCGGTAATCCTGATCCGGGCCCCGCTCTGCTCGGCGATGCCCTGGGCCAGGTCGACGATCTCCTGCCGCGGCCATAGCGTCCGCGGGCTCGCGATGCGCACATCCATCCCAAGCTTGGCGCCCCCGACCAGGTAGCTGTCGGCCATGTTGAAGCGCGCGTCGCCCAGGTAGCAGAACACGACCTCCTCGAGCGGCTTTGGGATGTGCTCCTCAAACGTGAGGAAATCCGCCAGGATCTGCGTGGGGTGCCACTCGTCGGTCAGGCCGTTGTAGACCGGCACGCCGGCCCAGCGCGCCAGCTCCTCGGCCGTGGTCTCTGTAAAGCCGCGATACTCGATCGCGTCGTACATCCGCCCGAGGACGCGCGCGGTGTCCTTGACCGTCTCCTTGTGGCCCATGTGCGACCCGCTTGGGCCAATGAAGGTGACGTTGGCGCCCTGGTCGAACGACGCCACCTCGAACGACGAGCGCGTTCGGGTCGAGTCCTTCTCGAAGATCAAGGCGATGTTCTTACCGCGGAGTCTCTGCTCCTCCCGCCCCTCGCGTTTTGCCGCCTTCAGCTCGGCCGCGAGACCCAACAGGTAGACGATCTCCTCCCGCGTGAAATCCTTGAGTGCCAGTAAATGGCGCCCGTGCAAGTCAACAGTCGTGCTCATGTGCTCTTCTCCTCAAGCGTCGCGGACGACAGGACAGGTCATGCAGTGGCCACCGCCGCGGCCCCGCCCGAGCTCCTGGCCGGCAATCGCGTGGAGTTCGATTCCGGCCGCGGCCAACTTCGCATTGGTGGCCTCGTTCCGCTCGTAGCAGACGACCTCACCGGGTCCGAGCGCGACCACGTTGTTACCGTCATCCCACTGGTTGCGCTCTGCCTCGAACTCGTCGCCACCCGTGGTCACGATCCGCAGGTCGGTGATCCCGAGCTCCCCTCGGACCTCGTCGAGGAACGATCGCTCTGATAACTGCGCGGTTACACCGCCGTTGCCGTCCGGGCGATAAATGATCGGCAGGATCTGGCCGACGACCGGCTCATAGATGGTGACGAGATTCCGGTCGCAGAACGTGAACACGGTGTCGAGATGCATCGCGGCGCGCTCGCGGGGCATCAGCGCCCCGATCACGAGCCGCGCGGCTCCCTCGGCGAACAGGTTCTTCGCCAGGATGCTGACGGCGCGGGCGTTGCTCCGCTCTCCTTGGCCGACGAACACGACTCCGTCTCCAACGGGCATGACGTCACCGCCCTCGATCGACGCCGTGCCCCAGTCGTGGTCGACGCCGCCGTACCAGATCTTGAAATCGGCTGCACGGAAGCGGGGATGGAAGCGGTACACCGCCTCGACGTTGAGCGACTCGTGCTGCCGCGCCGGCCAGTACATGTGGTTCAGCGAGACGCCCCCGTAGATCCACGCGCTGGTGTCTCGCGTGAACAGTTGGTTGGGGAGTGGTGGCAGCACGAAGTCGGTCGGCCGCAACGCGCGGCCGATCATCGCGACCATGTCGTCTGGGAGCTCCTGCACAGTGACTCCGCCGGTCAATCGAGTCGCGAGATCGCGTGCGGGCATCCCGGTCATCCATCCGGTCATCTCACGCGCGAACAGCGTCGTAACTTCCTCGGGGCGCAGCCTCCGGGAAAGGACCCATTCGCGAGCGTCATCGTGCTCAAGCGTCTCGGCGAGGAGATCGTGGAATAGCAGAACCTCGGCGCCACGGCTGCGCATCACCTCGACGAACGCGTCGAACTCCTCCTGAGCGCGCCGAACCCAGATGACGTCGTCGAACAGTAACTCGTGACAGTTGGTGGGGGACAGGCGCTCATGCGCAAGGTCGGGTCGGTGGACGATCACCGTGCGGAGCGTTCCGACCTCCGAATTGGCGCCGATCGTGGGTGCGGCTACGGTTTCCATGTTGGTTACTCCTCTCCTCGAGGCGGCGCTAACTCAAGGCGGCCGCGCCCCCGATGAACGCGCAGCAGATGATGAATACGGCGGCCAGGTATGGCCAAACGAATTTCAGGTAGCGGTCGTAGCCGACCTTCGACAGGGCGAGCCCGCCCATGATCACGGCCGAGGTTGGCGTCACAAGATTCACGAGGCCTGATGCCGATTGGAACGCGGTGACCGCTACCGACCGCGACACGTGTGCGAACCCGGACAGCGGTGCCAGGATTGGCATCACCAGGGCGGCGTGTCCCGACGACGACGGAACCAGGAACGCAATCGGCAGGTTGACGATGTACGCGACGATCCCGAACGCTCCCTTGGAGCTGCCCGAGACCGCGTTCTCCATCCAGTGCAGGACGGTGTCGGTCATATACGAGTTCTTCATCACCACAGTGATCCCGCGCGCCACAACGACAATCAATGCCGCGCCGAGGAAGTCAGCCGCACCGGCAATGATCGTGTTGACCGTGCCCTCCTCGCCTAGCTTCGCGATCAGGCCGATCACGATCGCCATCACGATGAACAGCGCCGCGGCCTCAGGGAAGTAGAAAGTCGCGAACGTCGGCAGCGGGAACTTCTTGGAGAAGAACTGCTGCCACAGGTCGTTCCACGGGATGAACCCGTAGATCATCACCAGGAACGTGCCGATGAACAGCGTGAGCACGAACTTCTGGCGCCCCGTCAGAGAGGGAACGTCGGTGACCAGCCCTTTCGACTCCTCAGCGTCGGCCGGCGAGATCCCCACGACCGACTTCGAGGCGTCGCGCTGGACGCGGCGCGCGTACCAGACCACATAGCCGATGGCGATCGGGACGAGCACGAGCCACATCGCGATTCGCAACCCGAGGCCGTCGGCGAGCCCAATCCCCGCGGCGTCGGACGCGACCCCAGTGGCGAACGGATTGACCGTGGAGCAGATCACGCCGGTCCCGGCGCCAAGGAAGATCAGCGCCGCGGCGACCATCCGATCGTAGCCGAGCGCGAGCGTCAGCGGCACCATCAGGGCGAAGAAGCCGAGCGTCTCCTCCCACATCCCGTACGAGGTGCCTCCGAGCGCGAACACGATCATCAGGATCGCGATCAGCACATAGCCGCTCTTCGAGAACCGCATCGCGAGCCTGCCGATCCCCGTCTGGATCGCACCGGTCTTCATCGTCACCGTGATGAACGCGCCGACTGCGAGCACGAAGAAGAAGATCCCAGCCGACCCGTAGATGAATCCCGACTCGCCCGGTCCGACGAACCCCTTGGCGCTCTCGATTCCGTAGAGCCCGTTGGGCGGCGCGATCCACAACTGGGTGAGCCGGAAGCTCAGGTTGTCGTGGGCGCACAGCGTGTTCGGCGGAGCGACCGAGCACGACGGCAGCTTGTGATAGGTGCCCGGCACCGGACCGCCGGTGTTCGGGTCGATCTTGTACGCCCCCGGCGGCACAAAGAACGATGCGATCCAAACGAGCAACAGAACGATCGCCAAGACCGTGAACGCCGTAGGAAACTTGAACTTCTGCTTAGGCGCGTCGGAAGGCGGCGGTTCGTCCGCACCTGACCCCAGCGCCTCAGCCGGAGCCGGCGGCGGCACGGTCGTTGGCCCGGCCTCCTCTGGGCTCATGGCGCCAGATTAAGGCAACCCCGAGAGCATCCCTCTTGGGCGCGCTGATTCACCTGGGTGAACGTGAATGATCGTGGTTACACGAGGTTAACAACTGGCCTCCGTCATGGCTCACGGCTATTGGTTGGTGGCCGGTTCCGGTCGTTTGCGTTCACCCAGGTGATTTGGGATCTACGGTCCTCGGCACGTGTGCTGGCGGCTTACGCTGGCGTCCTCGTGCCATGAGCGTGACCACCGAGCCCATCCCGAAGGTGTCGTGGTACAGCGTTGCCGCGCCGGACGTGGCGGCGCAACTGGGCGTCGAACCCGACCACGGGCTCGACGCCGGAGAGGTCGACGAGCGTCTGGGCAAGTACGGGCCGAACGAGCTCCCGAAGGAGCCGCCCCCGAGCACATGGATGGTGGCGCGGGGGCAGCTCACGAACCCGATGAACATCATGCTGCTGATCGTCGCGGTGGCGAGCTTCGCGATCGGGCAGATACCGACCGGCGTCTTCGTCCTGGGGCTCGTGACGTTCAACGTCGTGATGGCCTCCGCACAAGAGCTGAAAGCGCAGGCCAGCGTCGAGGCGCTCGCCCAGCTGCAGGTTCCTCATGCCCGCGTTCGCCGCGGCGGCGCGGTCGAGGAGGTCGAATCGACGAAGCTGGTGCCGGGCGACATCGTGCTGCTGGAGGCCGGTGATGTCGTGCCGGCGGATGGGCGGATCTTCAACTCGGCGACGTTGGAGCTCCAGGAGGCTGCCCTCACGGGTGAGAGCGCGCCGGTGGCGAAGGACGGGGTGAGCGTGCTGGACACCGAGACCGTCCTCGGCGACCGGACGAACCTCGTGTTTCAGAACACGCAGGTCACGCGTGGGACCGCGACGGTCGTGGTGACGGCAACGGGGTCAGCCACAGAGATGGGTCGCATCGCCGCCATGGTCACCTCGACGCAGCGGCAGCGATCCCCGCTGCAAAAAGAGCTCGACGGGATGACGAAGATCTTCGGTCTGGTCGCGTGGCTCGCGGTGGCGGTGATCGCGATCTTCGGGATCGCACGCGGCCAGGACGTGGACACAGTGCTGTTGCTGTGCATCTCGACGGCGATTGCCTCGATCCCGGTCGGTCTACCGACGTTCGTGCAGGCGATGCTGTCCTCCGGGGCGCAGCGATTGGCCGAGTCGAAGGCGGTGGTCAAGTCGCTCGCAGACGTCGAGACACTTGGCGGGACCACGTTGATCAACAGCGACAAGACCGGCACCCTGACGCTGAACCAGATGACTGCGACCAGGATGCTGGCCGGCGGGGACTGGTTCGAGGTGCAGGGCGGCGGCTACCGCAAGTCCGGTGCGATCCTCGGGGTCGCCGGGGTGGAGCTTCCGGATTTCAGTCGCCTGGCGCTTGGCCTCACGCTCTGCAGCGACGCGACGGTCGCCGATGACGAGTCGATCATCGGCGATCCCACCGAGGCGGCGCTCGTCGTGCTCGCGGCGAAGATGAGCGCTGATGCCGAGCAGACGCGGGAGTCGCTCGAGCGGCGCGCCGAGGTCCCGTTCGACTCCGAGTACAAATTCATGGCGACGTTCCACGACCGTCCCGACTGGCTCGCCGGCGGGGTCCTCAAGGCGCCGCATTTCATGACGGTCAAAGGCGCCCCCGACGTGGTCCTGGAGCGGTGTAGCCATGCGCTCTGGCACGGCCGGGAAATCCCGATCGACGAGGTCCGCCAGGAGATCCTCGACGCCAACCAGCAGCTGTCCGAGAAGGGGCTGCGAGTACTCGGGTTCGCGGCTCGCAGTCTCGACGATGCCGCGATGACCACGGCCCTCGACGATCCGATGGCGGCCGTGCAGGATCTTCTGATGGTGGCGCTTGTCGGCATCATCGATCCGCTGCGCACCGAGGCCAGGGACGCGGTCCGCATGGCCCTGCACGCCGGGGTCGATGTCCGCATGATCACCGGCGACCACACCGTGACAGCGCGGGCGATCGCCGACCAGCTCGGCCTTGGCCCGGGAGTGCTCACCGGGACCGAACTGCAGCATCTCCCCGATGACGAGCTCATCCGGCAGCTGCCCGGCCTGCACGTGTTCGGCCGGGTCGCGCCCGAGGACAAGCTCCGGCTGGCGAAGTTGATGCAGCAATCAGGAGAGGTTGTCGCGATGACGGGCGACGCGGTGAACGACGCCGCAGCGCTCAAGCAGGCCGACATCGGCGTCGCGATGGGAAGCGGCTCGGAGGTCTCAAAGCAGGCGGCCAAGATCGTCCTGACCGATGACAACTTCGCGACGCTCGTGCGCGCGATCGACCTCGGACGGGATATCTACCGCCGGATCACGTCCTACGTGAAGCTGCAGCTGACGATCCTCTCCTCGGTGCTCCAGCTGATGGTGCTCGCGACGATCTTCAATGTCAACGGCGGCGTGGCGCTGTTCCCCATGCAGCTGTTGTTCTGCAAGTTCTTTGTGGTCGTGACCGTCGTCGTCGGGTTTATCGTCGACGTACCCGACCCGGGCGTGATGGAGCGACCGCCCCGCAAACCGGGTACCAAGATCGTCAACCGGCCCCAGATCATCCGGTGGGTGCTCAGCGGCCTCGTGGTCGCAGTCACCGGGCTGCTGATCCTCGACCTGGGTCCTGACAAGCCGAGCACCACTCACGCCTCGATATCGATGACGATGGCTTTCGCGTTTATCGCCTTCACCGCCGTGAACCTCGGCGTAGTCATGCGGCGCGAGCGCGAGGCGCCCTGGGCGTCCCCGCTGTTCCCCTACATGGGGTGGATCATCCTCGGCTGGGTGCTCACGTGGGCCGGCGTCGAACTCAACATGTTCCAGCGCCTTCTGGACACGGAGTCACTGAGCGGAGGACAGTGGGCGTGGGTGCTCGGCCTGTCGCTGATCGCGCCCGCGCTGGTTTGGGCCGACAAGGAGATCCAGCTCCGCCGCCAAGCCAGCTCGTCGTAGTCGCACCGGTCCGCGTACGACGTCGCCGACTGCGCGTCGCTCGTAACCGGTGCCGGCTCGATCAGGTCGTTGGCGACGGCGATGCGATCCCTTCGGGTGGGATCGGCGTACGTGGCCGCCGCCGGACCATGGCGTCGAGAACGACCGCGAGCAGCCCGAGCAGGATGATCGCGGTGAACGTCTCGGGGGAGGTCTGGACGGTGTCGACCGCGAAGAACCCGAGTACGACTGCGACCACCGAAATTGCGAGCCCCACAATCACCGGGTTGCTGTTCGTGTCCGCCCGTCGGCGCCATCCGGCGATCCCAACCAGCAGGAACACGGTCAGCGAGACGGCGCTGCCAACCGAGGCGATTGCCGAGAGATCGACGAGGTTGGCGATGATCAGCACCAGCGCCGAGGTGATCAACAGCCCGGCATGAGGCCCAAGGCGGGAGGTCTCGCCGAAGAACTCCGGGAACAGGTCGGCCTTAGCCAACTGGTCGGTCAGGTTGCCCGCGGCGTAAAGCGTGGCGTTGGTGCACCCCGCGGTGGACAGCAGCGCGACGATCGCCATGATCGTGAACCCGGCATCGCCGAGCGACGGCCGTGCCGCCTCGGCGATCGCGGTCTCGCCGTACCCGATCACCTGGCCGGTGGTCAGGGTGCCGAAGACCCCGACCGCGACGAGCACGTACACCACTGCCGTGATTCCCAGGGCGAATGTCATCGCCCGAGGCAGGTCGCGAGTGGGGTTCCGAAGGTCGCCCGCGGTGAAGGTGATCACGTTGAACCCGAGGTAGGCGAAGAACGTGAGCGCGACGCTGGCGACGATCTTGTAGAGAGAGGGATAGCTGCTGAACGCCAGCAGATCAGGGTTGATGTTGACGATCGTCACGACGATGAACACGGCGAACACGGCCAGTACGCCTGCGACGATCAGAGACTGTGCTTTGGCGACGAACTGTGCGCCGACAAGATTCACCGCGAGCATCCCAAGCACCAGCAGCGTGATGAACAGGTTGTTCCACGCTCCGCTCGCGTTCTCGCCTACGAACAGCGACGTCGCGTAGCCACCGAACGACACCGCGACCATCGCGCCCACGATCACGATCGCCGCGATGTACCCCAGCCAGCACGCGATCCCGACGAGGCGCCCCTTGCCGAATCCCTCGATCAGATACGTGATGAGGCCACCCGACGACGGGAACCGCATCCCGAGCTTTGCGCACACGTAACCGAGCAGCCCGGCCACGATGCCGCCGATCAGAAACGAAATCCAGACGGCGGCGCCGGCGACCGCACCCGCTTCGCCGAGCAACGCAAAGATGCCGGCCCCGATCATCGAGCCGATCCCGAGCACGGTCGCGCCCCGGACTGTGAGCTGCTTTTCCACCGGGTTGCGAACGCTAAGGCGGTCCTTCAGTCGTGCGGTGTCCCCGGCGGCGATTCACCCAGGTGAACGCGGTCCACTGAATTCATGACCGGTCCGGGGGCAGGGACCAGCCTATGCTCGATAGATGGCCACCGTCCGCACCCCGCGAGCCGCCCGTCTCGTCGCTGGGTTTGGCGACGCTTAGATGCCACTCGTCAGCGAGGCGGCGCTGGGCGAGTTGACGCTGCGGGATGAGCAGCGCCTTGGTCGCCAGGCTCGCCGGCTCCACCGTGGCGACGACGCGGGCAGGGTCCGCTTCCAGCAACAGCTTGCCGACGCGCAGGCCCGGGTGCAGCGACGCCGTGCATCCGTTCCTGAGGTCTCCTACCCCCCGGAGCTGCCGGTATCCGGGCGTCGTGAGGACCTCCTCGCCGCGATCCGGGATCACCAGGTCGTCGTCGTGGCGGGGGAAACCGGCTCGGGCAAGACCACGCAGCTACCCAAGCTCTGCCTGGAGCTTGGACGTGGTGTGCGCGGGGCGATCGCGCACACCCAGCCGCGACGGCTCGCGGCGCGCACCGTTGCCCAGCGGATTGCGGACGAACTCGACGTCCCGCTCGGCGGCGCTGTCGGTTACGCGGTGCGCTTTGATGACCGCGGCTCCGAGGACACGCTGATCCGCCTGGTCACGGACGGTCTGCTGCTCGCCGAGATCCGCCGCGATCCGCTGCTGCGTCGCTATGACACTGTGATCGTCGACGAGGCGCACGAACGCTCGCTCAACATCGACTTCCTGCTCGGCTGCTTGCACCGCATCCTCCCGCGGCGACCCGATCTCAAGCTGATCATCACGAGCGCGACGATCGACCCCGACCGCTTCAGCGTCCACTTTGGCGGCGCGCCGATCGTTGAGGTCTCGGGCCGGACCTACCCCGTAGAGGTCCGGTACCAGCCGCCGCAGGAAGACGAGGAGCTGCTCGACGTGCTCGCGGACACGGTCGAGCAGCTGCTCGCCGAGCGAGATGGCGACGTGCTCGCGTTCTTCTCCGGTGAACGGGAGATCCGCGACGCGACGGAGCTCCTCACCGGGCGTCTCGGGCCGGGAGTCGAGGTTCTACCGCTTTACTCGCGGCTCGCGGCGGCGGACCAGCAGAAGGTCTTCGGCCGTCGGCGGAAGCAGCGATCGCGCCGCGTCGTGCTTGCCACGAACGTCGCTGAGACGTCGGTGACCGTTCCCGGCATTCGCTTCGTCGTCGACACCGGGCTCGCGCGGGTGTCCCGCTACAGCGCACGGCTAAAGGTTCAGCGGCTGCCGGTCGAGCGGATCTCGCGGGCTTCGGCCGACCAGCGCAAGGGCCGCTGCGGCCGCGTCGCTGATGGGATCTGCGTCCGCCTCTACTCGGAGGAGGATTTCACCGCGCGGCCGGAGTTCACCGATCCTGAGGTCCTGCGAACGAACCTCGCAAGCGTGATCCTCCAGATGGCCGCGCTGGGGTTGGGCGAGGTCGAGGCGTTCCCATTTCTCGAGCCACCCGATGGCCGCCAAATACGTGACGGCGTCGCCCTGCTTGATGAGCTCCGTGCCCTGGATCGGTCGGCTGCGGGGCCGCTGACGCCGCTCGGGCGCAAGCTCGCATGGCTTCCGATCGACCCACGCCTGGGTCGCATGGTGGTGGAGGCCGACCGGCTCGGCTGCGCCCGTGAGGTGATCGTGATCGCCGCGGCACTGTCGATCCAGGATCCCCGCGAGCGCCCCGCCGAGCAGCGGGCCCAGGCCGATCAGCTCCACGCTCGGTTCACGGATCGCTCGTCGGACTTCCTTGCCTACCTGAACCTGTGGCGCTACCTCTGTTCGCTGGAAGATGAGCTGTCGCGCTCGCAGGTCCGCAAGCGTTGCAAGGCCGAGTTTCTGCACTACCTGCGCATCCGCGAGTGGCAGGATCTCGTTGCTCAGCTCGAGGATGCGGCACGTGAGGTCGACCTGACGCTGAACGACGTCCTGGGCGAGGCCGCAGAGATCCACACCGCGCTTCTCTCCGGACTGCTGTCGCACGTGGGTACGAAGGATGGCGGCACCCGCGAGTACACCGGCGCACGTGGGGCGAAGTTCGCGCTCTTCCCCGGTTCGGCGCTCGCGCGCCGTGGCCCATCGTGGGTGATGGTCGCTGAGCTCGTCGAGACGACGCGGCTGTGGGGCCGGACGGCGGCGGCGGTCGATGTCAAGCAGGTCGAGTCGCTCGCGGAGCACCTTGTCAAGCGGTCATACGGTGAGCCGCGGTGGGATCGACGCCGCGCCGCTGTCCTCGCGCCTGAGCGGGTGACGTTGTTCGGCCTCCCGATCGTGGCGTCACGGACCGTTCCGTACGGGCAGATCGACGCGGCCGCCGCGCGAGAGCTGTTTATCCGCCACGCGCTCGTGGAGGGCGATTGGGATCAGCATCACGCGTTCATGAGGGAGAACGAACGCCGTGTGCAGGAGGTCCAGGCACTCGAGGCACGGGCACGGCGCCGTGACCTGCTCGCGGACGAAGCGACGCGCGCGGCGTTCTTCGAGGCGCACGTGCCGGAGGACATCGTGAGCGGTCGTCACTTCGACCGTTGGTGGAAGCAGGCGCGCCGATCACAACCGACGCTGCTCGACTACCCGATGGAACTTCTGATCGAGGACGACATCGCCCCGGACGCCGGCGAGCGCCCTTCACGTTGGAGGCACGGGTCGTTGGAGTTCGCGCTGTCGTATCGCTTCGACCCCGGCTCAGCGGCCGACGGCGTCACTGTCCACATACCGCTCGCGTCGCTCGGATCGGTGCAGGAGGCGAACTTCGATTGGCTCGTACCCGCCTTCCGAGAGGAACTGGTTATCGCGCTGCTGCGCTCTCTGCCCAAACCGCTTCGCACACCGCTCGTGCCGATCCCCGACACCGCGGCTGCCTTGTTGGCCGACCTCAAGCCGCGCTCCGGCCCGCTGCTGGAGGTGCTCGCCGAGGCGATCGAGCGGCTGCGCGGTATCCGCATCGGCGCCGGCGACTGGTCGCTCGAGGCCCTCCCAGCGCATCTGCGAATGACCTTCTCGATCGAGGACGAGGGGCTCGTGCTCGCGTCGAGCCGTTCTCTCGATGGGGTGCGCGACGAGCTGAGGCCAGCGCTGACGGCCCGCCTGCAGCACGCGCTGCCCACACTCAGGCGCCATGGGATGCGCGGTTTCGAAGTCGAGTCGTTGCCGCGCACAGTTGATCTCGGCGGCGGCCTGCGAGGCTTCCCCGCGCTCGTCGACGAGGGCGAGGCCGTCGGAATTCGGATCTGCGAGACGCCGGTTCAGCAGGCCGTGACGATGGCGCGCGGGACGCGCCGGCTGCTGCGCCTGACAGTCCCCTCGACGCAGCAGTGGGTGACCGGCAAGCTCGGGCCGCAGCTGACGCTCGCGCTCGCCGCTGCCCCCCACGGCAGTATCGAAGCGGCGATCGAGGACGCCACCGGCGCGGCGTTGGACGCGCTGATTGCAAGTGGCGGCGGTCCGGCATGGGACGCAGCGGCGTTCACGGCGCTCGATGAGCACGTTCGCGGTGAGATCCGGTCGACGACGCTCGACGCGCTGATCGCGTTCGGTCAGATCCTCGAGGCTGCGCGAGCCGTCCGCGGGCTGCTCGACGAGCTCCCAGCGAACGCCGTATTCGGCCCCGCGCGAGTGGATATCGCCCGTCAGCTCGGCCGTCTCGTGTACCCGGGGATGCTCGCGGCCGCCGGCCTGGCGCGGCTGGGCGACGTCGAGCGCTACCTGCGTGCTGCGGCACAGCGCCTCGAGCGGCTACCGGGCCACGTGATCGCCGACGCCGAGCGTATGGCTGCGATCCACGAACTGGAGGCTCAGGCCGCCGGACGCGGCGACGTGATCTGGCTGATCGAGGAACTGCGTGTCGCTCAGCTCGCCCCCGGCGCCCACGTCCGCTCTGGCGCGACGGTCAAGCGCGTTCGCGAGGCCCTCGCCTCGGGCTGAGGGGGGCCTGTCGGAAGCCGGCGGCCTCTCGGTCAGGAGGAGATCGCCCGAAAGGATTCGATCTCAGGATCTCAGTCGCTCGGAGGCGATCCCGTGCTCGGCGAGCGGTTCGGTCATCTTGCTCCACCACCAAGCCGCGTCGCGAACGCCGGCGCCGTGCACGAAGATCAAGTGGGGCATGGCAGACAAACCATGTTTCTCTCAGAGGCCGCGCAGGAACTCCACCAGGCCAGAGAAGTACGTCTGCTGGTCGTCATACATCGCAAGGTGGCTTCCCCGTGGGCAGTAGAGGTACCTACCGAGCGGGAGCACTTTGGCCATCTGCTCCATGTGCATGGGATCCATGGTGTCGTCCCGGGCTCCGATGACCAAGGTGGGGACCTCGATGGAGGAGAGTTCATCGAAGCGTGTCCACTGCGCCAGTTTGGCGTCCTGGCTGATACCGAGTTCGCTGGGCCCTTGCATCGGGACGTAGATCGCCGGGTTGACGCCGGCGAAGGCGCGCGTGACTGGGTTCGGCCAGTCCTCGAGCGGCATGCGCAGCACGTGGTGGATGTAGTGGTGCTCGTTGAGGAGCTCAACGTAGCGCGGGTTTTCAATCTCGCCAGCCGACTCAAGCGCCTCGATCTCCCTCAGCGCGTCCTGATCCATCGCGGGCTTGAGCACGTCTCGCGCGTACGCGTTGTACGCGGGGACGTCGGACATCATGTTCGAGATCACCAGTCCCTTGAGAGTGGCCCCATGCGCGAGTGCGTACTCGATCGCGAGGATCCCGCCCCATGAGTGCCCGTACAGCACGAAACTGTCCCGCGCGAGGCCGAGGGCTCGCCGAACCTGTTCGACCTCGTCGACGAAACGGTCGAGCTCCCACAACGCGTCCTCTTCGGGCTGGTCGCTGTACGCGGAGCCCAGCTGGTCGTAGTAGTAGTACTCAATGCCAGCCGCTGGGAGATAGCTGTCGAAGGCTTCTAAGTACTCGTGGGTCGCGCCTGGGCCCCCGTGCAGGAGAAGCACCTGCAGCACCGGGTTGTGCCCGATTCGCTTGGTCCAAACTTTGAAAGGCCCGAAGCTGGTTTCGATGGGCACCATGCGCACCCCTCCTGCGATCAGGTCGTCTCGCCCTGAGTAGTCGAGATACTCGCAGACTGGCTTCATCACGATCAGACGGAACGGTCGCGCCATACCGACCGATGCCGTACGCCGAATCGTAAAGCCACGACTGGACGCCGTGGCGACGCTCGCTACCGTCGTCGGGTGGAGAGCGTCAGGACCGCAGCGGCGCGCGCCGGGACCCGAACCGCATACACACCTTTGGCGTTGGGTCTGACCAACGTCACGTGTTGCGTGCCGCTGAGTTGACCCGTCCTCGGCGAGAGGCTCTGACCCGCCAGCGTCGTGCCGCTCGTGGCGCTCAGCGACTTGGCGCTCAGAAGCGACACTGATCCACTACCGCGGGCGCCCGAGGCGGCGACGCCGATCGTGCGGGCGACGGAGCCGACGTTGGTCAGCACGACCCGCTGTGACCCATCGGGCGCGCGCACCGCGAACTGGTAGAAGTGCGCCAGGCCAGGGTTCGAGATGCGCAGCAGGCGCGAGCCGGCGGGTGTGGCCTCGGCGAACGTCAGCAGGCCGTAGTACTCGGGTTCGACCGAGACGGTCCAGCCGGACGCGGTGCGATCGGAGTGGATCATCTGGTTGAAGTCGCCGTAGATCGCCTGGAAGTTGACACCCTGGACGCCGGCCTGCCACAGCGCCGGGAGCACGTTCAGCGCCCACAGGGCCTCACCGAACGAGTTGGAGAGCCCGGCCTTGCCTCCGCAGGTGATGCCGTTGATCTCGTCCACGCGCAGTGGCTTGCCGTGGGCGCTGGCCGCCATGACCTCCTCATGAATCGAATCGGCCAGGCCCTGGATCGAGGCGGAGGTGAAGAAGTCCGACATCGAGAGGTCCGCGAGGCGCGAGCAGTTCATCAGCGGATAGTCGTGCACCGTCACGAGCTTCAGGCGCGACGGCACGTGGCTCAGGATCGTGCCGAGCTCGCTCCGCCAAACAGGTCCGACTGAACCCGGGCCGGTGACCGGAACCTCACCGAGCGCGGCGGCGACCTGGGAGAACTTCTTGCTGTAGGCGGCGATCGTGTCGGGGCCGCGCACACGACGGCCGTCCACGACGGACAGCGGGTAGAACTCGGGTTCGTTGCCCAGCTCGAACGCGTCGATCAGGTTCGCCCCGACGTACCGGTTGAAGTCGGCAACCTCGGTGCTGGCGATCCTTGAGTCGATCTTCGGACCCTGCTTGAGGTTGACGCCGATGATGGCCTTGGCGCCCAGCGCCGTGAGCAGCGCGTGGACGCGGGCGCCCCACCGGGGAGTGAGCGGGTAGAGGTCGCGCTCCTTCATGCCGGGGATCGGCCACCAGGAGTCGTCCCCGGAATTACCGCCCAGCCGCAGCAGGACCGGTGCCCCTGGTGAGAGGTCCCTCAGCAGGTTGAGGAAGGGAGTGTCCAGATCGGTGGGAGGGCCCGACAAGCCGGGGATCGTGCTCAGCGAGGTGGCGATGCCGAGAAAGCCCTGAGTGGTCGAGGTCGCGGCCACGGCGGCGGGCCCTCCAGCGGTGACGGCGGCGCTCTCCGAGGCGGGAGTGCGCACCGTCGGGCCGCTCACGGTGGCCGCCGTGGCGGTGGTGGTCGCCGCAGCGGCAGACTTCGCCGGCGGCGTGGTCGCCTGCCTGTCCGCGGCGGCCGAGGTGGTGGCGATCGCCACCGCGGCGCCGACAGCGCACACCGCGGCGAGTGCCGCCACGCGGGCGGACACTGGGGCTCTAGGCACGATGCATTCTTTTCTTGGGAGGACCCACAGGGGCAAACTGAGAGGGACGCCCCGAGTCGGATGCGTCCCTCGTCGTCTCAAAGATAGTTGTCCCGAACGGCCCTGCCCGTGACAGAAGTTGACGATCGGGCGCCCGCGGTGGGGTTCGACCAGCCCCGCCACCGCCCAATCAAGATCCGTCGAGCGCGCTCCTTGGCTGGCATTAGGATCGTCGGCGTCGTGCTGCCACACGAAAACGTCTTCGCGTCGCTCGCCGACCGCCAGTTGGGCGGAGCCGGGACAGACTTCGTGGTCGTTGGCGGATTCGGGGCGAGGCGAGTGGGAGTGGATCGCACCGCTGCACGTCCACCACGCCGACGATGAGGCGTGGTATGTCCTCGAAGGAGTGCTGCGGTTCCGTCTCGGCGACGACGTATTCGAGGTTGGCCCGCGGGGAGCTGTTCTGGCACCAAGGGGAACACCGCACGCTTATGGCAACGCCAGGCGAGGCCAGCCGGCGCGGTATGTGCTCGTGATGACGCCGAAGCTCCGGGCTCTCGTGCGCGAGCTCCACAAACCAGGAGCCGGCGACTACGCGGCGATCTTCCGCGCTCACGACTCCGAGCTGCTCGGCTGACCGGCGCCCGACCGCGGCAACACCGCGATTGCGCCCACGTGAGTGACTGCACCAGGTCAATCGAGGCGCAGGTTCGACTCATCGATGCCGGTCGCGCCAGGCGATCTGTACAAAACCTTTACGCCAGCGACGCGCTTCTGGATACCTCCTTCACGCCGGCGGACGCATGATCAGTTCATGACTGCCGCGCGTCTTTGTCCCCCCGATCCGCCGCCGACGCCGCGGATTGAGCGGTGACCTGATCGTCCCTGGAGCGTCCCGAGCATGAGCCACACGAATGCCGTTACCCACTCGTTTCCCGGCGTCGCCGCCGACCGCAGCCGAGGTCGGCGTCCGTTCCTGTCGATGGCGGCGGTTTTGCGTGCCGACGGGCTCGATCGCCAACTGGCATCCGGCATCGAGCCGTGGCGGACACCTCTCCTCGCCGCTCGCGCCAGGCAATTGACCGGCGATCGCAAACGTCGATCGCTGGCACGCGGAATGGAACAGCTGGTCGAGCAGGCGGAGGAGCCGGCGAGCGTCGCCCTGACCGCTGCGGTGAGCCCCTCGCGTCCGGGCATCCGTGAGGCGCGACCGCTCCTGCTCATGCTTGCGGCAAGGCTCCGAGCCGGCGATCCCGTCGACCCGCGCGGAGTCGCGGCGCTCAACAACCTCGTTACCGACGGCGCCGGTCCGATCTACGCGAAGGGTGACCCGAACATCCTCGCGCACGCGCTGCGTCGGATCGAGTCGTGGCTCGACCCGCAGCGCTAGTGCAGCACTAGTGCCGTGAGACAGCCCTGTTCGGCGCCGCAAATACCCGGCGCTTTTAGCTGCTTAATCCGGTAGAGATAGCTTCCTGCCCATGACCGACGAGCACGCACCCGACGAAAAGACGGAAAAGCCTGACCACGAGCCGCCCGCCGGGGCGGAGATCAGCGCCACGTGGACGACCGGCGAGGAATCGATCGAGTACACGGCGAGCGCGAACTGGATCGTCCTCCGCAAGAACGAGAAGCCGGCGGCCGAGATCTTCTCCGTGTCCTACGTCGCTCAAGGCGCGCAGGACCGACCGGTCACCTTCGTGTTCAACGGTGGCCCGGGCTCATCGTCCGCCTACCTGCACATGGGCGCCGCGGGGCCGTCGCGGGTCGCTTTCCCGGCCGATGGAACGCTGCCGCCGTCGCCCCCACACCTGGTCCCGAACGCCGAGTCGTGGCTCGCCTTCACGGATCTGGTGTTCGTCGATCCGATCGGAACCGGCTTCAGCCGGATCATTCAAGACGACGCCAAGCCCGGCGACCCCGGCAAGCAGACCACCGGCGACAAGAAGCCCCGCGTTGGCCAAGGCGACCGTGCCGCGGAGTACTTCGGCTACAAGCGCGACCTCGAGTCGCTCTGCGAGTTCATGGGCCGGTGGCTGTCCGGCAACCGCCGCTGGGGGTCGCCTGTGTTCATCGTCGGCGAGAGCTACGGCGGGTACCGCGTCGGTCGGCTCGCGCGGATGCTGCAGGAGACGACCGGGATCGCGCTGAACGGAGCCGTGATGCTGTCTCCGGCCCTGGAGTTCGAGTCGCTGGCACCAACCGACTACGACGTCCTCGGCTGGGTCGACCGGATCCCGACCATGGCGGCCGCCGCCGTGCACCACCGGCGCTCGCGGGCGTACGGTGCCGACACCCCCGTCGATGACGCCGCCCGGGACGCGGAGGCGTTTGCGACGGGCGAGTTCGCCACGCTGCTCACGCGAGGCGCCGCGATGCCTGCGGAGGAGCGCGAGCGGATCCTCACGCGACTCGCCGACCTGATCGGGCTTCCGGTCGAACTGGTCACCCGCACCGGGGGGCGGATCCCGCTCGAGGTGTTCGCGCGCGAATTGCTCCGAGACGAGCGCAAGGTGGTCGGCTACTACGACGCGACTATCACGGCCGTCGACCCATTCCCGGATCGAGAGCCGTTCGCCGGCCCGGACCCGACGCTCGCCGGCATCGCCCCCGCCTACGCGACCGCGATCAACCGGCAGCTACGGTCGGAAATCGGCGTCGAGACCGATCGGGAATACGTGGTGCTCAGCTACGAGGTCAACGAGTCGTGGCGCAACGACGCGATCGAGCACTTCTTCGTGCCCCCCGTCGGAGCGACCGATGACTTCCGCTACGGCATGGCGCTGAACCCGTACATGAAGGCGTTCATCGCTCATGGCCTCTACGACATGGTGACGCCCTACTTCGCCAGCGACCGGTTGCGCGACCTGATGCGGCTCGACGCCGCCATGGCCGACCGACTGACTGTCCGTCGCTTCGGAGGCGGCCACATGTTCTATACGTGGGAGCAGAGCAGGCGCGAGCTTGCCTCAGCGATGTCGGCCTTCGTCGCCGGCGCGGTCGCCCCCGCCTGACCCGGGCACCCGACTCAGCGGTACAGGACCTCGTTGCCGCCGACGTGGTCGAACGCCATCCCCTGCGGCTGGTTCAGGCCGGAGATGATCGTCCGGGGCGTGGCCGCGCACGCTGGAGCGGCGAGTACCGCCGACATCGACAGCGTCACGAGCGGGGCAATTCGTAGGAAGAGCTTGCGCATGTGCCCAGTTGGCCGACCCGGCGGCGGGCCCCGGGATTCGTCGAACATCCTAGCCGCGACGTGGCCGCCAGAAGCTCTCAAAACACCGACTGAGCAGCCCTAAGTGGCTGGCACGGAGATCGAACCAGGGTTTTGCATAATATATCGAGAAATGCTAGGCTAGCGCCGTGCCGCGGCCTCGACACTCCTCCGCTCAGCTCGACGCGCTGCTGCAATCGCTGCGCTCCGAGCCCGAACGGTGGCGCTACGGGTATGAGCTCTCCGGCGAGGTGGGCCTGGCCGCCGGCACGCTGTATCCGGCCCTCGCGCGGCTCGCCGACGATGACCTGCTCGAACATCGGTGGGAGCTCCCCCCCGCGAGCGCGCGCCCACGGCACATGTACCGACTGACCGTGGCCGGAGTGGCATTCGCCGACAGCCGACCGACACCCGCGAGAGCGCAGGTGGAAGTCAGGCCGAAGGCGACCTCGAGACCTGTGCCGCACTGAGCCGACGCTCGGCGCGGTATTTGCACGCGCTCGCACGGATACGCCCCGACGACCGCGTGGGACGAGGCATTGTTGGCCGAGTTCGACGAGGTTCCGGAGAACTACGCGGGATCCGCGCTGCCGTCGGTGCAAGCCCGCAGGCCGCCGACCGTCAAATCCGGATGTTCTCCGTCGTCAGGGGTCACTACGGTGCGCCGTATGACCACCTCATTGCAGTCACCCTATCCGGTCGCCTTCGGCGTCGACTACCCCGAACGCGATCTGAACCGGCTAACGACCGGCTTGCGGATCTTCACCGTGATCCCGATCGCGATCGTGCTCGGCACGATCGGCGGCTACAGCGCACGGTGGGGAACCAGCACGGCAGGCACCACCGAGGTCGCCTTGGGCGGCACCGGCTTGCTGTTCATCCCCACCGCGTTGATGATCATCTTCCGCCAGCGTTACCCGCGGTGGTGGTTCGACTGGAACCTGCAGCTGCTGCGGTTCATCAACCGCGTCGGCATATACCTCGCGCTGATGGACGATCGATACCCCTCGACCGAAGATGAGCAGTCCGTCCACCTGGAGTTCGCCTACCCCGATGCCCGCACCGAAATCAATCGTTGGCTCCCGATCGTCAAGTGGTTCCTGGCAATTCCGCACTACATAGTCCTGTTCTTCCTGGAGATCGGGGCGTTCTTCGCCGCGATCGCGGCGTGGTTCGCGATTCTCTTCACCGGCCGCTACCCCCGAGGCCTGTTCGACTACGTGGAGGGCGTCATCCGCTGGCACAACCGAGTGATCGGCTACGCGGTCGTCCTGGTCACCGACGACTACCCGCCGTTTAGGCTGCGCTCCTGAACAAGCGCGCGGACAACCGCTCGAGCATCGATTCGACGCGGGGATAGCTGCTCGGCGCGAGCCGGACCAGCAAGTCGAGCAGCACCGCGTCGTTGCCGACGCGGACCCGTGGCCTGCCCTTGACGACGCCGTCGATGATGGCCGTCGCCGCTCGCGCGGGATCCATCCGCAGCAGCTTTTCGTTGTAGAACCTCACCCGGGCACAGTCGACATCGGTCACGGGCCAGTCGTGCCGCTCGGCGTAGGCGAGCGCGTTGTTGGCGATATCGGTCCTGACCCCGCCAGGGTGCACGCAGGTCACCTTGACCGGGTGACGGTCTCGCAGCAGTTCGACCCGCAGCGCCTCGGTGAACCCACGGACGCCGAACTTGGAGGCGCAGTAGGCGCTGAGCCCGCCCTGGGCGAAGTAACCATTGAGGCTCGAGATGTTGATCACGTGCCCGTCGCCAGATGCGACCAGGTGAGGCAGAAACGCCTTGGTCCCGTGGATCACGCCCCACAGGTTGATTCCCAGGACGCGTTCGTACACCGCATAGTCCGCCTCGAGTACGGGCCGTGACAAACCGACTCCGGCGTTGTTGTAGATCTGGTGAACGGTTCCGAAGTGCGCCGCAACGTCCCCCGCGTACTCGTGAACCGCCTGGCGATCGGCCACGTCGAGTTGGCGCGAGTGCACCGTCGGCTGCATTGGCCCGATCAGACGCACGGTCTGCTCGAGCCCCGGCTCATCGATGTCGCTGATCGCAACGCGAGCGCCGCGGCGCACGAGCTCGATCGCCAGCGCACGTCCGATCCCGGAGGCCGCCCCGGTGACGACGGTTACCTTCCCGGCGAACGCGCTCACGCGGCCAACGGCGCCGCCAGATCAGCGCCGAAAAATCGCAGGTTCGGATCGGCGATTGGCGCCCTGCGCAGCTGCCGTTCGTTGACCAGGTGGCTCATCGGCAGGTTCCACGGCGTCCCATCGCCCTGGCGCGGCATCTCGTGAAGCGCCCTGCGGACGTAGCCGGCGGCAAAGTCGAGCAGCGGGCGGGTCTCCATATCCCCGCTCCGCAGCTCGGGGACGACCGCGCTGTAACCGTGCGCGTCCATGTATTGCAGGAGCCTGCAGAAGTAGGCGCACACCAGCCCCACCTTCATCGTCCAGGAGCGGGTCGTGTACCCGATCGAGAAGACGAAGTTCGGGACCCCGCTGAGCATCACGCCGCGGTACGCGACCGTCTGAGGGGGCTCGATCGGCCGCCCGTCGACGGTCAGCGCGATCCCACCGAACGGGAGGATCCGCAGGCCCGTCGCCGTCACGACGATGTCCGCCTCGAGCGCCCGACCCGACCCGAGCCGGACCCCGTCCGGCGTGAACGTCTCGATCCGGTCGGTCACGACCGAGGCCCTGCCCGCGCGCATCGCCTTGAACAGGTCGCCGTCCGGGACGAAGCAGAGACGCTGATCCCACGGGTTGTAGGCAGGGTTGAAATCGACGTCGACCGGATATCCGTCGGGCAGCTGCCGGGCGATCAAGCGCCGCAGCAGCCTGCTCGCCTGCCGCGGGCGGCGCTGGCAGAACTGGTAGATCGCATCCTGGATCACGAAGTTCTTGAGCCGGACGATCCGGTGTGCTTGCCCCGGACCGAGTCGACGGCGCAACCAGTTGGCGAGCGGGTCCACTGAGGGGATCGACAGGATGTAGCTCGGCGAGCGCTGCAGCATCGTCACGTGGGCTGCGTCCTTGGCAATCGCAGGGATCAGCGTCACGGCCGTCGCGCCGCTGCCGACCACGACCACCCGCTTGCCCGCGTATTCCAGATCCTCGGGCCATTTCTGCGGATGGATCACGGGGCCCTCGAACTGGTCGATCCCGGGCAGCTCCGGCGTGTACCCCTCGTCGTAGCGGTAGTACCCGGTGCCGCCGAAGAGCCAGTTGCAGCCGATCTGCAGGCGCTCGCCAGTGTCGGTGCGCTCGACGTCGAGCAGCCAGCGTGAATCCCGGCTCGACCAAGCCGCGGCGAGTACCCGATGCCCGGTCGTGATCCGGCGATCGATTCCGTTCTCGGCGGCGGTCTCGCGGACGTAGTCGAGGATCTCCGGACCGGTCGCGATCACCTTGTCGCTGTTCCACGGCTTGAAGTCGTAGGAGAACGTGTAGAGGTCGGAATCCGAGCGGACCCCCGGGAAGCGGAACAGGTCCCAGGTTCCGCCGGTATTCGCGCGCCCCTCGAGGATCAGGTAGCGCTTGCGGGGCAGCTCACGCTGCAGGTGATAGGCGCAGCCGATCCCGGAGATGCCGGCGCCTACGATCACGACATCGAAATGCTCGACCTCGGGCTGCATGAGTTAGAAGATACGGCGACGGCGGCGGCGTGCATACGAAATGCACGCCGCCGCCGTGTAAGCGCAACTCGTCAGGCGGCCGAGCCGGCGACGGTTCGAATCCCTTCGGTCGCCGCGGCCGGCACTTCCGTCAGCTCGCCGATCTCAATGCCGCCGCCGCCCGTCAGCACCGGGCAGCCCTTGGTGAGACTCACTGCCTCGTCGAGGTCCGCGGCGCTGATCAGCGAATAGCCGCCGAGCTCAGTGCCGACGGGCACGTCGCCGACCTGCCGCCGCGTGAACACCGGGTTGCCGAGCTCGACGACGTGATCGGAGATTCCCTGGAACCAGGCAGTCCATGCAGCCGTCGCGTCCGGGTCACCCGGGGTGAAGCCGCTCGGCGCGCGATAGACGAATACGTAGGCGGACATAGTCCCCTCCTTTACGTGCCCCTTCTGCGAAGCGGCACCGGTGGTGGTTATTTGCACTCACCACCTAGTGACACCGCCTCGCGGCGGAAATCATCGCCGCGTGAGGAGCGCGGTCCTCGACGTGGCAGGCCAGCGCCGGCGACGGGTCAAGGAGCCGTCGACGACACCCAGGTCGATCAGGCTCCGGGCCGTAGCGACGATCGCCTCCTCGCTCGATCGCGGCGACCAGCCGAGCAGCTCGCGCGCCTTGGCGCTGCTGACTTGAGGAGCGCGGCCGAGCTCGGGCAGGAGCCGCCTGACCGGGGCGTTGAACGGCGCGGCGATCCGGAACACGAAGTCGGGCAGCACCCGCGTCGGCACCCGCCTGGCGGCGAAGCCGAGTCGCGACCGCAGCACCACCCCGACTTCACGCATGCTGAGCGGCTCGCCCGAGACGGCGAGAAAACGCTCGCCTGCGGCCCGCGGGTCGGTCATCGCCAGAAGGTGGAGGTCCGCGACATCCCGAACGTCGACCAGCCCGAAGCCGACCCGCGGCACGCCCGGGACGAAACCGTTCAACAGTCGCCTGACGAGCTCGACCGAGGTCGAGCGATGCGCGTCGAGGACGGGGCCGAGCACCCCGAAGGGGTTGACGGCCGCGAGCTCGACGCCGCCGCCCTCGGTGTTCACGAATTGCCAGGCGGCTCGCTCGGCCAGGGTCTTTGACCGCTCATACGCGCCGACATCGGGTAAATCAACGTCGGTCCAGTCGGACTCGGTGTAGACATGCCCCGGCTCATGCTGACCCCAGCCGACGGCCGCAAATGAGGAGGTCAGAACCACCCGCTTGACGCCGGCGCCGCGAGCGGCCCGCAGGACGCGCAGCGCGCCGTCGCGGGCTGGCACGATCAGCTCGCTCTCGTCGCTCGGTAGTTCGAGCGGAAACGGCGACGCGACATGCAGCACGTTCTCACATCCCGCGACCGCGTCGTCCCAGCCGTCGTCCGACGTCAGGTCGGCCGCGACGAATTCCAAGCGGTCGCCGGGCTCGACCCCGGCCCGGCTCAACATCGTCCGCACTCCGTCCGCGCGGGAGCGCCGGCGCACCGTCGCCCGAACCCTGTAACCGTTCAGCAGCAGAGTCGCGATGCAACGCGCGGCGATGAATCCGGATCCGCCCGTCACCAAAACGAGCCCATCGCGCATGACCTTGGAGATTACTCCCGGGCCCGGCTGCTGGTCAGGGATTCCTCCGCTCCTACGGAAAGGCAGCCAGATATCGCATTCCCGCGATCGCGCGGCTTCCGTACCAGGAGGTCATCTCGCCGTCGATCAGCGACACCCGAGCACCCGGGACCGCGTTCGCAACCTCCGCCATGTGCCGCTCGTGAAAGTGATACGGCTCGCTGCTCAACAGCACCCGGTCGACCTCGCCCGCGAAGTCCGCGAGAGAGACCTCGGGGTAGGGCGTCGGGGCCGACGACGGCTGGGTCTGGAAGCCTCGCAGCGCCAGCGTCCGCGAGATGTATGTCTCACTCGAAACCGCCATCCACGGCTCGCGCCAGATCAGATAGAGCACGCGCTCGCTCGGCCAGCTGCGCTCGTGCAGTGCGGTGGCTGCGTCCCGGAACTGCTCGCATAGCCGCTCCGCCTCGGCCTCTCGATCGAAGATCGCTCCGAGCAGCCGGTACAGCTCGAGGTTGTCATGTGGTTGTCGCGGGTAGGTGACGACGATCTCGGGGACGAACTCCGCCAGCGCTTCAGCGGTCTCGCGACGGTTCTCCTCGACGTTGACGATCACGTGGGTCGGCGCCAGCTCGCGAACCCGCTCGAGCTTCACGTCCTTGGTCCCCCCGACCTTCGGGATCCGCCGCACCGTCTCCCACGGGTGGATGCAGAAGCCGGTGCGACCGACCAGCCGATCCGCCAGGCCAAGGTCGCAGACCAGCTCGGTGATGCTCGGGACCAGGCAGACGATTCGAGCGTCGGCGCCCGCGCGCGCGTGCGTCATACCGGCTGCATCGACGGCGACCACGCCAGCGCGCGCCATTTCAGGCCCTACATGTTCCGCCGGTACTCGCCCCCGACCTCATATAGCGCCGATGAGATCTGGCCGAGCGAGGCGACCTTGACCGCCTCCATCAGCGCCTCGAACACGTTCCCGCGCGCACGCGCAACATCCTGCAGCCGTGCCAGCGCCGGCAGCCGCCGGTCGGCAGCCCGGTCCTGGAACGCTCGCAGATTGGCGATCTGGGCCCGCTTCTCCTCCTCGGTCGAGCGCATCAGCGACAGTTTGTCGATCCGCTCCCCGCCGCCGTCCTTCGGGAGGAACGTGTTGACCCCGATCAGTGGCAGCTCGCCGGTGTGCTTCAGCCGCTCGTAGTAGAGGCTCTCCTCCTGGATCTTGCCGCGCTGGTACATCGTGTCCATCGCACCCAGCACGCCTCCGCGCTCGGAGATCCGGTCGAACTCGTCGTACACGGCCGCCTCCACCAGGTCGGTCAGCTCGTCGATGACGAACGACCCCTGCCACGGGTTCTCGCAGTAGTTGAGACCCAGCTCCCGGTTGATGATCAGCTGGATCGCCACCGCCCGCCGGACCGACTCCTCGGTCGGGGTCGTGATCGCCTCGTCAAAGGCGTTGGTGTGCAGGCTGTTGCAGTTGTCAAACAGCGCGTACAGCGCCTGCAGGGTCGTGCGGATGTCGTTGAAGCTGATCTCCTGCGCGTGCAACGACCGGCCCGAGGTCTGGATGTGGTACTTGAGCATCTGGCTGCGCGGCAAGGCACCGTAGCGCTCGCGCATCGCGCGCGCCCAGATTCGCCGCGCGACCCGCCCGATGACCGCGTACTCGGGATCCATCCCGTTCGAGAAGAAGAAGCTCAGGTTCGGCGCGAACTCGTCGATCGCCATCCCCCGCGCCAGGTAGTACTCGACGATCGTGAAGCCGTTGGCCAGCGTGAACGCCAGTTGCGAGATCGGGTTCGCTCCGGCCTCGGCGATGTGATAGCCGCTGATCGAGACGCTGTAGAAGTTGCGGACCTCGTGGTCGACGAAGAACTGCTGGACGTCGCCCATCATCTTCATCGCGAATTCGGTCGAGAAGATGCAGGTGTTCTGCGCCTGGTCCTCCTTGAGGATGTCGGCCTGGACGGTCCCGCGCACGGTCCGCAGCGTCTCGGCCCTGATCCGCTCGTACACCTCAGGCGCCACGACCATATCGCCCGAGACCCCGAGCAGCCCGAGCCCGAGCCCATCGGTGCCGGCCGGCAGCTCGCCGCCGTAAGCCGGCCGGCCGCCGTGCTCTGCGAAGTACTCGTCGAGCCGCCGTTGTGCGCCCTCCCAACCGCCGGTCTCCCGCAGGTGCTTCTCGACCTGCTGGTCGATCGCCGCGTTCATGAAGAACGCCAGGATGATCGGCGCCGGGCCGTTGATCGTCATCGAAACGGAGGTCGTCGGGGCACTCAGATCGAAGCCCGAGTAGAGCTTCTTGGCGTCGTCGACGGTCGCGATCGACACGCCCGAGTTCCCAACCTTCCCGTAGATGTCGGGCCGCTCGTGCGGGTCCTCGCCGTAAAGGGTCACCGAGTCAAACGCGGTCGACAGCCGCGCCGCCGGCTGCCCCTGGCTCAGATAGTGGAAGCGCCGATTGGTCCGCTCCGGGGTGCCCTCGCCGGCGAACATCCGGGTCGGGTCCTCGCCCGCCCGCCGGTAGGGGAAGACGCCGCCGGTGAAGGGGTAGGAGCCGGGGAGGTTCTCCTTCATCAGGAACCGAATCCGGTCGCCCCAACCATCGAGGCGCGGCGGCGCGATCTTCGGGATCTGGGACCCGCTCAACGACGTCCGGTAGTTCTCGCCGGTGATCTCGAGCCCGCGCACCTTGTAGCTGAACTGCTCGGCGGTGATCCCCTCGATCCGCGCGTCCCATCTGTCGAGCAGCGTCCTTGCCTCCTCGCCGAGCCCCGCCAGCGCCTCCTCATATCCGGCTCGCAGCGCCTGCGCTCCGGGCCCGTCCCCGACCACCGCCAACGCCTCGTGACACGCTTGCGCGCGGGCGGCCAGTTCTGCCTTGTGCTCGATCTCGGCGCCGATACCCCGCCCCTGCTCGGCGATCTCGGCCAGGTAGCGGACCCGGCTGCCGGGAATCAGAACGTTGCCGAGTGGCTCGTGGTTCGCCGGCTCCGGGCCCAGCTGCCAACGTTCGGAGTCGGCGGCTGACAGGCGCCCGAGCTCCCGGCACAGGTTGAAGAACATCCAGGTCAGGCCCGGGTCGTTGAATTGGCTGGCGATCGTCGGGTAGACGGGGATCTCATCATCGGGGCGATCGAACGAAACGTGATTGCGCCGCCACTGCTTGCGGACGTCGCGGAGCGCGTCCTGGGCCCCGCGCTTGTCGAACTTGTTGATCACGACGAGTTCGGCGAGGTCGAGCATGTCGATCTTCTCGAGCTGGCTGGCGGCGCCGAATTCGCTGGTCATCACGTACACCGGCAGGTCGACGAGGTCGACGATCTCCGAGTCGCTCTGGCCGATTCCGGCGGTCTCGACGAGGATCAGGTCAAAGCCGCTCGCCCGCAGGAACGCGAGCGCATCCTCGAGCACCGCGCTGGTCGAGCGGTTGCTGCGACGTGTCGCCATCGAGCGCATGAAGATCCGCTCGTCGCGCAGGCTGTTCATGCGGATCCGGTCGCCGAGGAGCGCCCCCCCGGTGCGCCGCCGGGTCGGGTCGACCGCGAGTACCGCGATTCGGGTCCCCGGCAGCCACTGCACGAAGCGGCTCAGCAGCTCGTCGGTGACGGTGCTCTTACCGGCGCCGCCGGTGCCGGTGATCCCGACCACCGGGGCGAGGTGGGCGGTGGCCCGCCACGAGGCGCGAAGCTGGGCGAGGTCATCCTCGGAGGTCGTCCCGTCCTCGAGCGCCGACAGGGCCCGCGCGATCGCCAGATCGTTGGACGGGGTGTCGCGGCCCTGCAGGGGGAGCGCTTGCTCCGCGAGCTCGGCGCGGCGCGCCTTCGTACGCGTGATCAGGTCGTCGATCATGCCGGTGAGGCCCAGCGCCATCCCATCGTTGGGGTGGTAGACGCGCTCGACGCCGTAGGCGTGCAGCTCGGCGATCTCTTCGGGCGTGATCGTGCCCCCACCGCCGCCGAACACGCAGATGTGCGCGGCGCCGCGGTCGCGCAGCATGTCGATCGCGTACTTGAAGTACTCCATGTGCCCGCCCTGGTAGGAGCTGATCGCGATCGCGTCGACGTCCTCCTGGATCGCCGCCCGGATGATCTCCTCGACGCTTCGGTTGTGGCCGAGGTGGACCACCTCGGCACCGCTGTCCTGGATCAGCCGGCGCATCACGTTGATCGCGGCGTCGTGGCCGTCGAACAGCGAGGCGACCGTCACGAACCGCAGCGGCGAGGTGATCAGCGGCCCGTCGGCCGCGCCGGCAGCGGGTCTGGCGTCGGTGACGCTCATCGTGTCCCACCTCCCAGTGCTGTCGTCATCTGTCGTTTGAGCCCGTCGTGCAGCGCCCGCACATCGTCGGGGGCCAGCGGCGATACGAGCCACGCGTAAACGATCCCGATCACCGACGCGGCGAACTGTGCGGCGACGCCGCCTGCGTCGACGGCGTCCGGGATCTGACCGGTCTCGATGCCGCGCTTGATCCAAGCCTCGACATCGCGCTGCCGCCGGCGGTGGGCGCCGGCGATCACGGCGCGAAGTTCCTCGTCCGGCCCGACGGAGTCGAACCAGAGGATGTAGAAGGCCCGCACCCGATCGGAGGACTCGAGCAGGAAGCGGCAGTGCGCGTCGACCGCCGCGTGGATCGTGTCGATCCCGGTCGTGCCCGCGACCGCCGCCCGCAGCTCCGCCAGCCATTCCTCCCCGATCGTCCGGATCAGGAACGCCCAGAGTCCGGCCTTCGAGCCGAACCGGTACGACGCGAGCCCGCGGCTGTACCCCGCCTCGAGGCCGACGTCCTTGAGCGTCGTCGCGACCGCTCCGCGCTCGCAGATGAGCTTGACCGCCGCGTCGGCCATTCGCGCGTCCGATAGCGCCGAGCGCTCTTCCTGCGTGAGTGTCACGCCCCGAGATGGTACTTGTTTGTCACAAGCAAGTCCAGTCGGGGGTTGCGTTGCATCAAAGACCGCCTGTGACCGGCATTGGATGCAACGCGTCAGCCGGCGCCGCGCTCGTCGAGGAACTTCTGGGCGACCCGCTTCGGCGCCCGCGCCAGCCACGCGTCGACGATCACCTCCTCGAGCTCGTCGAGTTCGATCTCGTCGAGCAGCACGAGCACCGCGGGGTACCCGTCGAAGTGCGGCGTCGTGAAGAACACCGCCGGATCGTCGGACAGCAGCGCCTCCTTGGCGCCCAGGTGCTCGACCCGCGCGCCCAGGATCGGGCCCTCGGGCGCGCCCTCGCCCAGCGCCGCCAGATCGGATTTACGCAGCGGCCGTTCCCAGACGAACAACTTGTCCCGCACGCGCCAGGACATCAGGCCGTGCATGTCCCGTTCGGCGCTCTCCGGCAACTCCAGCGCGATCCTGCGGACGTCCTGGAAGGTCGCCATCGGCGGCGCTCCCGAATCCCGCGACTACCTGCAGTCGGGGCAGTTGCCGCGGAGCGTCACCTCATGGTCCTTGGTGACGAACCCCAGGCGCCGCGACAGCTGATTGATCGAGCGCTCCAGGGCCGGATCGTCGAACGGGACGAGCTGGCCGCACTGGTCGCAGACGAGGTGATGGTGGTGGTGCTCGCCGCCCGGGTCGACCGGCTCGTAGCGCGCGACGCCGTCCCCGAGGTCCAGCCTGCTGACCAGTTCGTGGTCGTGGAGCAGCTCGAGGGCGCGATAGACGCTGGCGCGACCGACCGGCCGGTCCCGCCCGCCGGCGCTCACGCTACGCAGCCCGTCCTCGAGCTCCAGAGCGCTCAGGGCGCAATCCTGTCGCGCGAGCAGATCGATCAGCCGTTCTCTGGCGGCACCCCGATGGTGCCCGGCCCGGCGCAGCACCTGCCGCGCGTGAACTGCCCATTCGGTGTCTATCTCGTGCCCCACGTCGCCAAGCATAACCCTCGTCTGGACATCCGCTCGACAAGAATGAGACTCGGACTCAATTTTGTTATGCTCCCACGCAATGCCGAGCACACGCCGATTCATCGCAGCCTTCGGAGCGGTCGGCGCCGTCGCAGCGAGCGCCGCGGCGGCGGCGATCGCGCTCGCCCCGTCGCGCGCGGTCCGCGTTCACGCCACCCCCGGCAAGATCGTCGCCGTCGGCGCCGAGAACGAGTACGCGAACGTGATCTCGCAGATCGGCGGCCGCTATGTAGCCGCCAGCGCGATCGAGAGCAACCCCAACACCGACCCGCACACCTTCGAGGCGAGCCCGAGCATCGCCGAGGTGGTCGGGAGCGCGGCGCTCGTCGTCCAGAACGGGCTCGGATATGACTCGTTCATGAACCGGATCGAGGCGGCCACCTCGAACTCGAAGCGCCGCGTGATCGACGTCCAGCAGTTGCTGGGTCTGCCCGACTCGACCCCCAATCCGCACCTCTGGTACAGCCGAAAAGACGATGCCCGCGGTCGCCGCCGCGATCGGCCGCGATCTGTCCGCGCTCGACCCTGCTCACGCCGCTTACTTCAGGGCCCACGTCAGGGGCTTCAACGCCTCCCTGACCCCGTGGCGGCACGCGCTGAAATCGTTCGCCAAGCGCTATCCGTCATCGCCGATCGCGACCACCGAGCCGGTCGGCGACTACATGTTGCGGGCCGCCGGCGCCCGGATCATGACCCCCTGGAGCCTGCAGGCGGACATCATGAACGGCGTCGATCCGGCCCCGCAGGACGTCAGCACCCAGAACCAGCTTCTGTCGGATCACAAGGTCAGGGCGCTGCTCTACAACCAGCAGGTGACCGACACCCTGACCGAGACGTTCCTGTCGACGGCCAAGCACGCGGGCGTCCCGGTCGTCGGCGTCTACGAGACGATGCCGCTCGGTTACAGCTACCAGTCGTGGATGCTCGCGGAGCTGCGGGCTCTGACTCGCGCGGTCGCCGGCCACGTATCGACTGGAAAGCTCTGATTGGCCTCCACCCCGGTTCTGCGCGTTTCGGACATCACCGTCCGGCTCACGGGCCGGACGGTGCTGGACAGCGTTGGCTTCGAACTGAACGCCGGCGAGTTCACGGGCCTGATCGGCTCAAATGGTGCCGGCAAGACAACCGTCTTCAGGGTGATCCTGGGGCTGCTGTCGCCAACCGCCGGCACCGTCGAGGTGGTCGCCCCCGCCGACACTGGCGGCAATTCTCGCCGAGGGCGCCGCGGGCAGGTCGGCTACGTGCCGCAGAAGTTCGTGCTGGACCCCGACATGCCGGTGCGCGGGCGCGACCTGGTCGCGCTCGGGATCGACGGTCACCGCCTGGGTCTGCCCCTGCCCTCGCGCGAGCGCCGGGCGGTCGTCGACGACATGCTCGACGCGGTTGACGCGTCCGACTTCGCCGACGCGCGCGTCGGCGAACTCTCGGGCGGCGAGCAACAGCGGATCCTGATCGCGCACGCGCTCGTCAGCCGGCCGCGGCTGCTGCTGCTCGACGAGCCGCTCGCGAACCTCGACCTGCGCAGCGCCAGGGAGATCGTCGCCCTGCTCTCCAGGATCGCCCGAGATCAGCACCTGGCGGTGCTGATCTCGGCCCACGACATGAACCCGCTGCTCCCGTGATGGACCGCGTCGTCTATCTCGCCGACGGTCGCGCCGCGAGCGGCAGCACCGACGAGGTGGTCCGCTCCGACGTCCTCAGCCGGCTCTACCGCCAGCACGTCGACGTGCTCCGGGTCCATGGCCGCGTGATCGTGATCGCCGGCGAGGGCGAGCCCGAGGCGGACGCCCGCGCCGAGCGCGCCCACCTCGAGCAGGGCAAGCCGGTCGAGTTCGTGTAGGAGGGTCTCCGTGGGCGCCGTTCTGCGGGCGATAGTCGAGCCCGGCTTCTTTCAAAGCTCCGCCGTCCAGCTCGCCGCCGCGATCGGGGCGGTCGTCGCGCTCGTGACCGCCGCGGCCGGCGTCTTCACGGTGATCCGGGGCCAGGCGTTCGCGGGCGAGGCGCTCGGGGACATCGGCGCCGCCGGCGGTTCCAGCGCGTACCTCGCGGGGATCAGCGCGCTCTGGGGGTTTCTCGGAGCCGCGGTGGCGGCGGCCGGAGTGATGGAGCTGATCGGGATCCAGCGCGCGCGCGGCCGCGACCTCGCGGCCGGGATCGTGCTCGGCGCCGGCTTCGCGCTGGCGGCGCTGTTCCTGTACCTCGGCACCACCAGCACCAGCACCACCGGCGCGACCGTGACGATCCTGTTCGGCTCGATCTTCGCGCTGTCGACCTCGACCCTGCCGCTGGTGCTCGCCTTCGGCGCCGTGACGATCGCCGCGCTCGCGGTCGTCTACCGGCCGCTGCTGCTGAGCTCGCTCAGTCCCGAGCTCGCGGCCGCACGCGGCATACCCGTGCGGCGCGTCGGTGTCCTCTACCTGCTGGCGATGGCGGTCGCGGTGGCCCTCTCGGCGATGACGATCGGGGCGATCCTGGCGACCGCGCTGCTGGTCGGACCGGCCGCCACGGCGCTGCGGTTGACGACCCGGCCCGGGTGGGCGATCGCCGTCGCCGGCGCGATCGGGGTTGCGACCACCTGGCTCGGCCTGCTGCTCTCCTACGACAGCTATTACTGGCCGCCGCAGCACCGCGGCTGGCCGGCGAGCTTCATGATCGTCACGCTCGTGTTGCTGGCCTACCTCGGGTCGGGGCTCGTCACCCGGCACCGCCGGAGCTGAGGCGGTGTTCTCCGGATTCATGACCAACGCCTGGATCGTCGCGACGCTGGTCGCGATCGTCGGCGGTGCGGTCGGATTCTTCACGGTCATGCGAGGCTCGGCGTTCGTCGCCCACGCGGTTCCCAACGGCTCGTTCGCCGGCGCCGCAGGGGCGAGCCTGGTCGGCGTCAACCCGCTGCTCGGCCTCGGGGTGTTCTCGCTGGGCGGGGCGCTCGGGATCGGGCTGCTCGGCCGCCGCGGGCGGCGCGACGTCGCGACCGCGCTGACGCTCGTCTTCATGCTCGGGCTCGGCGTGCTGTTCCTCAGCCTCAGCGGTGGGTACATCGACGAGCTCGATTCGCTGCTGTTCGGAGAGGTGCTGGGGATCAGCCCCAACCAGCTGGCCCCGACGATCGCCCTGACGGCGGCGTGCCTGCTGGCGCTGGCGATCGTGTACCGGCCGCTGCTGCTGTCGAGCGCCGCGCCCGAGGCCGCCCAGGCGCGGGGGGTGAGGCCGTTCCCGATCGAGCTCTGCTTTCTGGCGCTGGTGGCGCTGACGACGACGATGACCGTCCCGGTCGTCGGCACCGCCCTGATCTTCAGCCTGATGATCGGGCCGCCGGCAGCTGCCCGCGCGTTCACGCCGCGACCCGGGGCGGCCCTGGCGTTGTCGATCGCGATCGCGCTGGCGGTGGTCTGGGCCGCGATCGCGCTGTCCTACGAGACGAACTGGCCGGTCGGCTTCTTCGTCGGCTTGGGCAGCGCCGGCGCCTATGCGGCCGGGCGGATCTGGAGCGCGACGCAGCGAAGCGCGCTGCGAGTCGAGAAACACAAACCCAATCTGTGAAACCCCACCCGCACACTAGACGAGGACGGTGGCGAGCAGATAAACGTTGAGGCCGGCGATCACGAACGTCACCAGCCACATCGCCCAGCTGGTCAGCTTCCGGTTGACCATATCCCCCATCAGATCGGTCCGGCGGGTGATGATCGCGAGCGGCACCAACGCGAACGGGATCCCGAACGACAACACGATCTGCGAGTCGATCAGCGCGTTGGTCGTGTTCACCGCCAGCGCCAGCACGAGCAGCGACGGGAGCATCGTCAGCAGGCGCCTGACGACAAGGGGGATCCGCCAGTTCATGAAGCCGGTCATCACGATCTGGCCCGAGTACGTGCCGACGCTCGACGCCGACAGCCCCGAGGCGATCAGCGCGACCCCGAACGCGAGTGCTGCGGCGCCGCCGACGTAGGTCGCCATCGTCGAGTGGATCACCTGCAGGTCGCCGGAGCCCGCCAGCCCGGTGCGGCTGACCAGCGCCGCGGCGATGCACAGCATCGCGACGTTGGCGACCCCAGCGAGGCCGAGGCCGAGGACGCAGTCGAGCTTGTTGTACTGCAGCAGCTTGCGCCGCTCGCCCCCGTTGACCGGTCTGATCCGGTCCTTCTGCAGCGCCGAGTGCAGGTAGACGACGTGCGGCATCACGGTCGCGCCGATGATCCCGACCGCCAGCGACAACGTCCCGGCGCCGTGCAGCCGTGGCACGAGCCCGTTCCCGATGCCGCTGACCGACTGATGCCCGATCGCGAAGAAGTCGGCCACGAAGCCGAGTACGACCAGCGCCAGCAGCGCGATGATCGCCAGCTCGAAGCGCCGGTACCCGCGCTGCTCGAGCGCCAGCACGACGAACGCGACCACGGCGGTGATCAGACCGGCGGGGAACAGCGCCACCCCGAACACCAGGTGCAGCCCCAGCGCGGCGCCGGTGAACTCGGCCAGGTCGGTCGCCATCGCGATCACCTCGGCCTGGATCCACAGGACCAGATTCGCTCGCCGCGGAAACGTCTCACGACACAGCTCGGGCAGGCTGCGGCCGGTGGCGAGCCCCAGCTTTGAGGTCAGGTATTGGACGAGCATCGCCATCAGGCTCGCCATCACGTTGACCCAGACCAGCAGGTAGCGGAACTCGCTGCCAGCTTGGAAATTGGTCGCGAAGTTGCCCGGATCGACATATGCGACCGCGGCTACGAGCGCCGGCCCGAGGATCGCGAGGGTCCCGCGGAGCCGGCCACGCGCCAGTATCTGGCTGAGCGCACTGGGGGCGGGTGCCAGCGCGCCGGCGCCGGCGCGCCCCGGTGCGGGCCCCCGCACCAGCCCCGGCAGCGCTTCCTCCGCGTAAGACCCGCCACCGGCGGTCGCGACCGCCGGTATCAGCGAAAGCTCAGATTGGTCGCGTGGAGTCAATGCAGTCACAGTCTAGCGAGGAAGTTGACAGCATCAAAATCTAGTTTTGATGCCGGTGTGCCTTACTCTGAACAACGTGTCGGCAGCCTCAGCGCATCCGGCGTTCTCGGCGCCCGTCGAGGACTACGTCAAGGCGATCTACTCGCTCACCGTCGGCGACTCCCCTGACGCGTCCACCAGCCAGATCGCCGACGTGCTCGGCGTCACCGCCGGGTCGGTCTCGACGATGCTGCGGCGGATGGACGCCTCCGGCCTCGCCGAGCACGTCCCCTACCGCGGCGTCCGCCTGACCACCGAGGGGCGACAGCTGGCGCTCGGCGTGATCCGCCGCCACCGTCTGCTCGAGTTGTTCCTGCAGACGAGCCTCGACATCCCCTGGGAGGACGTGCACCGCTACGCCGACGCCCTCGAGCACGCGGCCTCCGACGAGCTCATCGAGCTGATCGCCGCCAAGCTCGGCGACCCCGCCTCCGATCCGCACGGCGACCCGATCCCCAGCCGCGAGCTGGAGGTCGACGAGCGCTCGCAGCCGACCCTGGCCGACCTCGACCCGGGCGAGCAGGCGACGATCGTTCGCGTGTCCGACACCGACCCGGCGATGCTGCGCTATCTCACCGAGCTACGGCTTGGAATCGGCGATCGAATCGAGCTGCTCGACCGTCAGCCGTTCGAGGGGCCCTCGGAGATCCGCGTCGGCGACCAGACGCTCAGCCTCGGCGTCCGGCTCGCGCGGGCGATCCACGTCGAGCGCGACTGACCGCCCCCCGCCGCCGAGCAGAGAACCGCCGCCAGACCCGAGCTCCACCCGTCGTGGCCGCTGATGGGGGTTATGGCCGCCCGCCCGGAGGCGGGAGCAACCAAAAAGTCAAGGACGAGCCCCGCAGATCGGGGGCTCTGGACATTTGGCGTCCTCAGAAGCCATTTCTGCAATCGCTTGCTTCGGCGGGCCCGCGCTCTTGACGTTTTGGTTGCCGCGAGGGTTGCCGCGAGCGACTGCCCGACCGACCGCGGGCAACCGGCGCACGCCTGGCGTCCCGCCGGGCTCAGAGCTCGCGGGTCGCGATCAGCCCGATCCTGGCGCGACCGTCGACCCGCTGCACCCCGAACACCACGTGCCCCCGGACGCTGCCGCCGCCCCGGAGCTTCAAGGTGTAGTCGGCCGTCGCGCGAGCGACCCAACCCGGACTCACATGCAGGTGGCTGAGCTCGTAGCCGATCGGAACAGGGTTGCTGCGGAACTGCCCCGTGTAATCGCTCAGCACGGCCGCGCGGCCGTGCTCGCTGGCGCTGGTCGATACCCGCACGACCGCCGGGGCCAGCACCCGCGCCATCGCGGCCGTGTCCCGGTGGCTGTAGGCGTGGGCAAACGCCTGGACCGCACCGGTCGCCTGCGCGCTGGTCAAGGGTCCGACGGGCCGGGGCGAGCTCGCCGGCAGCAGCGCGGCGACGACGACGGCTGCAATGACGACGACCAGCAGCGCGGCGACCAGGGCGCCGCGGCCCCGGCCATTTCGGCCGCGCTTCCCGGTCTGGACGGCCGTGGCCGACAGGATCGTCGCCGTCTCGCCCGGCTGCGGCCCGGAGCCCGAGCCCGAACCGTTTGAGCCCCCGACCACCACGGTCGCCGCCTCCGAGCGGCGCCCAATCGAGCGTTCGCCGGGGAACTGGTGGTCGCCGCCGGCAGCGGCGACGGGCGCGCCCCGCGGACGCCGGCCACGCCCCTGGGCGGCCGCCAGCGCGGCCGTGCCCAGTCGCCCGGCCGACTGGTAGCGGTCCTTCGGGCGCTTGGCCAGGGCCCGCGCCAACACCGGGTCAAACCGCCTCGAGACGCCCGCGGCCCGCGACACGGCGTTCGGGTTCTCCTCGAGATGCGCGAGGATCGTCGCGGCCGCGGTCGGTCGGCGAAATGGCGGTTCGCCGGTCAGGCACGCGTACAGCACGCAGCCGAGCGAGTAGACGTCGCTGCGGGCGTCGGTCTCCTCGCCGCGCAGCTGCTCGGGCGACATGAAATCGAGCGTCCCGACCACCTCGCCGGAGTCAGTCGCCCGGGTCCGATCGTCGATCAGGCGCGTGATCCCGAAGTCGGTCAGGTAGGCATGGTCGTCGCCCAGCAGTACGTTCGCCGGCTTGATGTCACGGTGCACGAGCCCGCGCTCGTGGGCCGCGTCGAGCGCGCGTCCGACCTGCTCGACGATCAGGGCGGCCCGGATCGGGTCAAGGCGACCCTGCTCGGCGAGCAGCCGTCGCAGGTCGGTGCCGTCCACGTAGCGCATCACCAGGTACAGGTGCCCGTCCTGCTCGCCGGCCCCGTACACCGGGATCACGTTGGGGTGGTCGATCGCGGCCATCAGCCGCGCCTCGCGCTCGAACCGGCTCCGAACGCCCGCATCGCTGCTGTGCTCGGACGCCACAAGCTTGACCGCGACCGGCCGGTCAAGCTGCAGGTCCCGCCCTCGATAGACGATCCCCATCCCGCCCCGGCCGATCACCTGCTCGAGCCGGCAGCCACCCACCTCCATTCCCACGACCAGATCTGGCACGGGCTCATTCTGGCGCACCGGCGGCCGATGACCATCGCACAAGCCGCCCGCTAGCGTAAGGCAGGTGCGGGTCAGGGCGCTGCTGTTGACGCTCGTGATCCCGGCTTTCGGTGCCGGGCTCACGGCCTGTGGACGCGCGGCCCCCAGCCGCGTCCCGACGGTCCGGCTCGAGCTCCGCTCCCCCGCCGACGGCACCCGCGTCACCAGCTCCTCGATCACGGTCAGCGGCAGCGTCTCGCCCGCCCGCGCCCAGGTGCGAGTGGTTGGCAAGCCGGCATCCGTGCAGCCGGACGGCAGCTTCTCCGCGCGGGTGTCGCTGCGCGCCGGCGTCAACCTGATCGACGTGCTCGCGTCGTTGCCACACGCGAGCGGCGCCACATCGGCCCTGCGCGTCGAACGCTACGTCCTGGTCGCGGTCCCGCAGGTGCTGGGCGACAGCCCAAACAGCGCCGAAGCTTCGCTCCGAGCTGTGGGACTGGTCCCGCGGGTGGAGTCGGCCGACGATCCGGTCGAGTCCCTGCTGCCCCTGCCCGATCAGGTCTGCTCGGTCAGCCCGCAGCCGCAAACCCAGGTCTCGCCGGGCAGCACGGTCACGCTCAGCACTGCCAAGCTTTGCGGTGTCAGTCTCAGCAGCGGCGCCACCCAGGCGCCACCGGCGCAGGCGGCGACGACTCCGGTCGGACCCGGCCCTGGCAACGGACGCGGCCCCGGCGGGGCCGGGCCCCCGGGCCAGCAGAAGGCCAAACCCCACGGCCACGACCACGGATCCTCGGGCGATCAGGGCAACGGAAACGGCGACTAGCTCCGCGCAGTCCTTTCGCACCGGAATCACGACTGTCGACGCAACTAGACCATAACATCGCGGCAGTTCCACCCGGTTAGCGTCGTTGATGGGATATCGCCGAGATTTGTTGCTACAGACACGCTCGGACTGGGACTGCGACGAGACGCTTTAGGGCATAGAGCAACGTATGGCATCTCTTGTGTCGCGGGGACGGGCGCGCAACACCACCAGTACCGAAGGAGGACTCGGGCTGGGAGAGATCTCGGCGCGGACTGTCAGCACGGACCGCGACCCCTGGCGATCACACGCGGAACAGGCGCTTTCGGCGTTGCCGAGGCAAGCGCAGCTCCGAAGCGTCGTCGTCGTCGAGACCCGGCTGCTGATCGCCGAGGCATTGGGTGCGCTGCTGGCGAGCAGCGGCAATTTTGCCGTGAGGATCTTCGCGCCCGATCTTGTCGATGCCGCCGCGATCATCGCTGTGGCCCCCGACGTGGTGCTGATCGGCACCGGAGAGGTCCAGCAGCAGTCGCTCAGCCTGATCGAAGCGCTTCGTCGCCTCGCGCCCGGGATCCACACCGTAATCCTCGCCGACTCGGCCCGACCTGAATTGGTTCGGTTCGTCTTGGATCAACGCACCGACGCCCTTGTACTGACGACCATGGCCGCCGAAGATCTAACCGCCACGCTCAGTCAGGTCCTGCATGGCCAAACGGCACTTCCGGCTGGTTGGCAGAGAGCCCTGACCGCGTCATCCCTGGACCCAGTCGCCGGCTTGTCCCAGCGTCAGCTGGAGGTGCTTCGCCTCCTTGGCACCGGATGCACGTATGAGGAGATCAGCGACCGATTGGTCATCACCGTCAATACGGTCAAGTTCCACGTCCGATCGATCTACCTCCGGCTCGGCGTGCACAACCGCTTGGCCGCGGCAAAGCTGCTCGATGGGGGGTTGCCACCCTCCTCGATCGACGTACGCTGACACTTCTCACCTCACACGATATACCGTCGTCCGCCGAGCTCTTCGTGGACAGCGCCGGCACAGTCGCGGATGAGATACCGTCGCCGCTAGTCGCTGCAAGCCCCTTGTAACTAGCTACTACACGCATACCCGCCCTCACCTACCCAAACGGGCGGGTCCGTGACTGCCCTCGGATGGGCTTAGGACTACCTCATCGGGCGTTGCTCTGCGCAGGTCGAACTGTGTACCGTTTTCCGACTGATGACGCGCCGGCCGGAAGGGGGTCCGGCTCGTCCGACTTGAAGGAGGGGGCAACCAGCCGTACCCACGGGGTGCCGCAAACGGAGTTGCAATACGCCAGGGGGAGATCACACGCCCTGAGACCAGGGCAATCCACGAAGGGAAGAGACATGAGACACCGGGTAACCGGGCTGGCTCTCGCTTCGCTCATCGGAAGTACGCTCGCGGCGATGGTGCTCGCGGCGACTCCGAGCTTAGCGGGAGCACAGACGACCACCGGATACATCGAAATCTGCAAGACGTTCACGGCGGCAGGTCCGTCGTTCCAAGGCACGTTCAATTACATCATCACTGACGGTTCCGTAACAACCACAGCTACGCTAATGGCTAATCAGGGAGGGGCGCAGGTCTGCACGTCGCCCATTGCCCTGCCGGCTGGGACGGCGAAGGTCACAGAGGTTCTCCGTCCCTGGTTCAAGGTGACCAGCATCACCCCGGTTCAGGGCGATCCGGGAACCGTGAGCGGATCGACGTCGACAGGTACCGCGACGCTGTCGGTGATAGCCGGTGACCAGTCGATGACGAACACCGTGCAGTTCACGAACGCGCCCGTCGACGGCGTGGTCGAGATCTGTAAGGCAGCCGCCGCAAACTCGTCTTCCTTGACCGGAACCTACACGTTCAACATCACCAGTACGAATGCTGGCGTCCACGTGTTCGACCCGGCCACGGGTGCGTTCGATCTGCCGTTCACCACCACGGCGTCTGCGACGATCACTTCGAATGGGCTCGCCTGCAGTGGCCCGATCACCGTTCCTGCGGGAACGATTCAGACCCTTGAGCCTGGAACCACATATGTGACGGCGATCACGGCGACGTCCAACGGCACGAATGAGCTGATCAGCTCGAACCTGGCGACCGGAACGGCGAACGCCACCGTGCCTGCCGGTGATACCACCAACCAGACGATCGTCACTTACACGGATGCGATCTCCACCGTGAAGCTGTGCAAGGCATGGAACGGCGAACCGACTCCGACGACATCGTTCCCGTTTACGGCGACGTCCAGCGGGCCGGCAGGTCCGACGGCAGTGACGGGTTCGCTCGGCCTCACTGCGGGCAATTGTCAGATTCTCGGCAGTGTCCGCGCCGGTACCCAGGTCAACATCACGGAAGGTGTCGTCGCCGGGACGAAGGTCGCCTCGATCGCAGCGGTTCCGACGACGAACTCGCAAGGTATGAGCCCGATCGTTCCGGGCACGCTGAGCCTTCCGAATCGGACCGTCAGCGTGATCGCGGGTGCGGGTGAGACAACCGTGACGTTCACGGACGAACCGGCTTCGGACGGCACGCTGAAGATCTGTGTCGCGCCGACGGCAAACCCGGCGGCCGGAACCGTCCCGTTCACCGTCAACGGCACGCAGACGATCAACGTCAACCTGAGCAGCAATGCGGTTCAGTGCACGCTTGATCCGATGACGTTTGCCTTCAACTCGGCGGTAACGGTCGCGGGCGGCGCGCTTCCTCCGACCGACGCGTTCACCGGGACACCGACGGTCGTCCCCACGAACGTCGAGGTCCTCGAGGGAGGCGTACCGACAGCGACGAACCAGCTCAGCCTGGCCGCTAGCACTGCGTCTAGCGCGACCGTCCTGATGTCGGAAGGGATCGTGACGGAGCTCACGTTCACGATTGACCCGCCGGCGCCGGCGACGGAGCCACCGGTGACGGCCACCCCGACACCGGCTCAGGTCAGCAATCCTCCCGTGGTCTCAGGCACGGGCGTTGTGTTGGGCACGAGCCCGGTCGTGGGCGTGAGCCCGGTCGTGGGCACGAGCCCGGTGGTGGGCACCCAGCCTGTCTCGGGCACGAGCGTGATTCAACCGGGTAAGACTCCTCAGCTGTCGGCCAGGGTCAAGGCACTTGAGAAGCGGCTTGCCGCCACCAAGACCGAGATCAAGGCAGTGATGAAGCAGCTGTCGAGGCACCACGTCAGCAACGCTGTTCGGAAGGCGGAAAACAAGACGCTTACCAATCTCCGGAAGCTCGAGCGCACGCTACAGAAGGAGTTGAAGTAGCTGAAACAGCCGTCGCTATAGGCGACTAACCAAGCAGGGGCCGAAGCGAGAGCAGCCGCTTTGACCAAGAAGCAGGCGGAGCGGGATGAAGCGAAAAGGCCTCATCCCGCTCTCGCCGTCTCGCTTCAAGGAACCCAGTGTGTCTCAGCTTTCGCGGCCCTCGATCACGGAGACCGCTGCGAGGTTCTCCCAGCCCTGACGGAGCAACGACAGCAGCAGCTCGGGCGGCTGCGCGCCGGAAGCGCCGAGTTCGCGGTCGACGACGAACATGGGGACGCCGGTGATCCCAAAGCGATGCGCGGTCTCCTCGTCCTCGCGAACCGCGGCGGCGAAGCGGTCGCCCGCAAGCGTGCCGCGAACCTCATCGTCGGGAAGGCCGACGTCGACCGCGAGTTCGGCCAGCGTGTCGTGGTCTGAGACGAGTCTGCCCTCGCTCAGGCGGGCGCGCAGCAGCCGTTCCTTCATCTCGTCCTGAAGGCCGTGCTCGCGAGCCAGAGCGATGATCCGGTGCCCGTCAAAGGTGCTCCCCAGCCGGGTCTTGTCGAGGTGGTAGTCGAGCCCGTCACGGGCGGCGGCGTCGGTCACGCGCTGTTGCATCTGCCGAGCCTGCTCGACGCTGACGCCGTACTTCGCGGCCAGCAGCCTCACGGCGTCGCCAGGAATCTCGGCGGGCGCCGTCGGGTCGAGCTCGAAGCTGCGCCAGGTCACCTGCACCTCGTCGGCGTGCTCGAACTGCGCCATCGCGGCCTCCAAGTGACGCTTGCCGATGTAGCACCACGGGCAGGCTATATCCGACCAGATCTCCAGGTCCACGGCTAGCTCCTCAGCGAAAGTTGATCCCACAAGTAAGGCTAGCGTATGCTCCCGCCATGCCCAACATCTATACAGCTGAGGCGACCGTCACGGGCGGCCGCGAGAATGGCCACGGTCGGACGAGTGACGGGATCCTAGAGGTGGATCTGCGGCTCCCCAAGGAGATGGGCGGCGAGGAGCGGGGCACGAACCCGGAGCAGCTGTTCGCGGTCGGTTATGCCGCCTGCTTCGAGGGAGCGATCGGCGTCGTCGGACGCCGCGAACGCCAGGAGGTCGGCGACGTCTCGATCGACAGCAAGGTGACGCTGCTGACAACCGAGGAGCGCGGCTACAACGTCGCCGTCACGCTCGATGTGACCCTGCCGCAGGTCGCCGACGCGGAGAAGGCCAAGCAGATCGTCGCCGACGCCCACAAGGTCTGCCCCTACTCAAACGCGACTCGCGGGAACGTCGAGGTGACCCTGACCGCCAACGGTCAGCCGGTCGGCTAAGCGCCAGGAGGGCGGCACGGCTTGGCCGACTGGGTCACGATCTCGTCTCTGGCGACCGCCGGCGGCACCCTGGTGCTGGCGATCGCGACGTTCGGCTCGATCCGGTCGGCCAACCGCGCGGCGCGAGTTGCGGAGCGCGCGCTGCTGACCCAGCAGCGGCCGATTCTGACCCCATCCAGGGAGGACGACCCGCCCGAGCACGTCCGCTTCGTCGAGGGGAAGGTGATCGACGTCGATGGCCACGGCTGCTCGCTGGTCATCTCGGACGGCAACCTGTACATGGTGATCGCGCTGCGCAACGGCGGCGCCGGCCTGGCGATCCTCGACGCCTGGCGGGTCCAGCTGATGGACCCCGGCCATAACACGCGACCTGACCTTGACAGCTTCAGGCGCCTGACCCGTGACCTCTACATCCCGGCCGGCGACAGCGGCTACTGGCAGGGCGCGATCCGCGACCGATCCGACCCCGACTATGCCTCGATCCGAGCCGCGATCGAAAGCGGCGAACGGATCGTGATCGACCTTCTGTATGGCGACCACGAGGGCGGCCAGCGCTCGATCGCCCGGTTCGGAGCGGCCTCGGCCAACGCGGCCGCGGCCGACGCCGGGCGCGCCTACGTGATCCGGTACTGGAACGTCGACGCGGCCGACCCGCGCTGACCTCAGACGGTCAGCGCGGCCGGGGCCGAGGCCAGCGCCGCCTCGATCGCCTCGACCAGGCTGCGGGCGGACGCCGCGGTCAGCTCGACCGCGACCCTGGCCGCCGGCCCACGGCTCGGATCCGTGAAGTCGATGTTGAGCGTGTGGTCGGCCATCGCGTGCACCGGGTGATCGAAGTAGACGGTGCCGTGGCTGACCCGGAACCAGCTCCCCTCAGGGCCCTTGGCGCTGCCGGCGATGTCGGTGTTCACGGTCGCGTAGGTGCACATTCCTCAGGCTCCCAGGTAGGTCTTGTAGAAGGCTTCGATCCGCTCCCACCCGTCGGTCGCGGCGGCGACCCGGTAGGAGGGGCGATCGATCGAGAAGAACGCGTGGCCGGCGTCGTCGTAGCGGTGGAACTCGTAGGTCTTGCCGTTGGCCTTGAGGATCTCCTCCAGCTCGTTGACCTGCTCCGGCGACGGGAACTGGTCGTCGTTGCCGAACAGGCCGAGCAGCGGCGCCCGGAGGTTCGGGAGCTGATCGACGAGGTTGGTCACCCGCAGCGGGAAGCCCTCCGGCGGGGTGCCGGTGACGAACGCTCCGTAGCAGTCGACGGCGGCGTTGACGTCGAGATTGCACGCCGCGAGCACCGACTGGCGGCCCCCCGAGCAGTAGCCGATCACGCCGACCTTGCCATTTGAGGTGGGCAGCGACCGCAGGTGCGCGGCCCCGCCGCCCACGTCGCCGACCAGGCGCGAGTCCGGGATGCCGCCCTGGGCCCGGGCGGTGGCGGCAGCGTCGTCGGGAGACGCGCCTGGCGCATCGCGCCAGTACAGATTCGGCATGACGACGTCGTAGCCGAGCTCGGCGAAGCGCCGCACGATCTCCTTCGAGCCGCGGTCGTAGCCCGGCATGTGGTGAATGACGACGACGCCGCCGCGCGGTCCGTCGCCGTCCGGCCGCGCCAGGTAGGCCTCGATCTCGTCGCCGTCGGCACCGGTGATCCTGATGGTTTCTGACCTCATTGAGTCGCTCATGGCCGCGATTCTTTCATGGAGCGGCCGTCGGCGCGGCAGCCATCAGCGGGAACTCACTGGCGGCGGCCGACAGCGGAACGCCGCGGTGTACCAGGCCGACCGTACGGGTGATCTGAGGCGTCGCGCTGCGGACCTCCGCGCCGCGTCGCCGCGCCTCGCGGGCGAGCGGAGCCGGTAGCAGCGCGGCGCCGGCGCCGGCGAGCACGAGCGGGACGATCGCCTCGCGCGCGCCGGTCTGGACGCCGATCTGGGGCGTCACGCCGACCGACGCCAGCGTCTCTTCGAGCAGGATCCGCGTCGAGGTGCCCGCGGGCGCGACGACGAACTGGATCTCCGGAGCGCCCGCGGCTCGAGTGGCCGATCGTCGGCCAGCGGCGCGTCGGGGGCGAACACCAGCAACAGCTCCTGTTCGCCGAGCTGCCGCGTGACCGGATCCTCGCTCGCGAGCGGCAGGTGCGCCGCGCCGAGCTCGCATTCGCCCCGGCGGACGAGTTCCCCGCGCCGGCGGCGGTATCAGGTTCGAGCACGTCGACCCGAATCGAGTGCGCGAGCTGCTGACCGACCTCGGGATCACGCCGCCCGCGAGGGGGCACCTCACCACCGGCGGTCAGCCGATCGCCGTCGAGACCCCGTCGCTAGCTCGTGACGAGCTCGGCATCGGGCCGCGACTCGGTCTCGGCCCGTAGCTCCTGCTCCCAGGTCTGGGCGAGACGCTGGAGCTCCCCGTTGCCCCGGACCCGGTAGGCGCCCACCCGCGTCAGCGGCGGCGAGTAGGCGTGGATCGTGACCGCCGGCCCGGGTCCGGCGTGGAGCACGCGATGGATCGCGCTGGGCGGGACGGTAAACGTCTCTCCTGCGGCGCTGACTCGGGTCTCGGGAGGCGCCAACAATCGCAGCCGGTCCTCGCGCACGCGTCCCTCGAGCACGTGGATCGCCGCCGCCGACTCATCATGGTCATGGAAGCCGGTGTCCTGATCCTCGCTCCAGCAGATCAGCCAGGCGTTGGTCTCCTCGTCCTGCCAGATCAGCTCGTAGACGCGCGTGTCGGCGTCATGGCGCACGAGATGCTCCCAGCGCTCCGTCTCGGCGACCAGGCGGAGGACGAATCGCTGCAGTGCTTCGATCGAGAGGCTCACGGCGCGACTCCGGGCGCGGCCGTGACGGCCCGGGCCGGGTCCGCGGCGCGTCGAGCGATCGCCGGACTGTCCGCCAGCAGCTCGGCGGCGTTTGCCTGGAGCTCATGCTCGCGGCCGGTCGGCGTCGGCTCCACCACCGGGCGATCCGATCCGTAGACGAGCTGCCGGGTGCCGACCCGGCGCGCCGTCATCTCGACCGCTGCCGGGCCGTAACTCGAGGTTTCGTAGTAGGTATTCGGGTCGCGCAGATCGAGTTCGGGCCCGCCGCGGCTCGACAGCCGCTCGCTGATCAGCGGCGCCCCGCCGGCGAGCATCGCGAACACGACTTTGAGGTCGGGGTGCTCGCGACGCCCGAGCGCGGCGAAGGTCAGCCAGGCCGCCTGCATCTGCGAGACGTAGTCCGTCAACGGCCGCCACCACGTTGGCTCGCCAAACTCGGCCGGTGCCGGTCGCTGTCCGGGAGCGCGGCCCGGGTGGACGAACACCGGCGCCCGGCGCTCGGCGGCACGACCGAGCAGCGGCTGCAACTGCTCGAGCCGAGCGGGTCCCGCGAGCGCGCCGGCCGGCAGCGTGATTCCGACGCATCCGCGTGTAAGCGTCCGGTCGACGTCGGCAGCGCCGGCACCGTCGAGCGCAACCGGGCCCCACGCGGCGAACTCTCGTGGGAGCTCTCCGACCCCCTTCAGGTGCGCGTCGATCAGCTCCAGCGCGTCGTCGCGCGGCAGCGCCTCGATCCCGATCGGGCTCGACATCGCGACCAGCGCCAGGTCGATCCCGTCGTCGGCGACCAGCCGTGTGCGGCGCTCCGGCGCCTCGGCATCGACGTCGATCACGTAGGGCGGCTCGGCCGTGCTGTGTAGGACCGTCAGCCCTTCGGAGCGGCGAACCAGCGGAGGCTCGTCGCGGGCTGCGAGGCGCTCGAGGAGCGCCGCCGTCCAGATGTGTTGGTGGACGTCGATCAGCATTTTGTGGAACACTATACTAAACTAATTCGATGCAGATTATGCCCATCTTTGTGACCCTACAGCTGATCCGCCGTTGCCGCGTCTGTTTTGGCGTTCGCCCTCGCGGAGTAGCCTGCGGCCGATGGCCCAACCCTGGGAGGACGCCGAACTGGTGATCGCTCGGCCCGGGCCGTTGGAGCCCGAGCTCGTCAGCGATGGCGGCGGACCGCCGTTCCCGCCGACGGCGCTGTCGGCGCCGCTGCACCCGCTCGATCCTGCCGAGCCGGCGGTCGCCGTACTGCTCGAGCAGATCGACCGGAGCCGTGAGAGGGCGCGCAGCAGCGTTTGGCGGCGGCGGCGAGCCCGTCGGCCGCCGCCGACGACGCCGGCGATCGATCCTGATGACGCCCAAAGACTCATCGGCTGGCGGGTGCTCGGGCGAACCGAGGACGAGATCCTCTACGGTCGAGGACGGCCACCGCATTTGGTCACCGTCCTCGTCACAGTGAGCTCCGGTGGGCGCTGGCAGTGCGCCGGAGTCAGCTCGGCCCGACCGTTGCTGGCGTGCCGCGACGGGATCCGGGCCTCCTCGTGGCGTCTGGATCCGGAGCGCGCGCCTGCACCCGAGGACGAGGAGCTGCGGATCATGGTCACCGAGCGCTCGCGCTCCAGCGGGATGCGGGCGCACGGTCGGATCCTCCCGCCCGAGCTCCACGCCGACGAGCGCCGCCTGACGCTGCGACTGTTCATCCGGCCCCAGGAGGGGTTTCAGAACCTGGTTCGCGGACGCGAGACGCCGGTCCGCGTCGTCCTGCCCGAGCCCGTCGGCGGCCGCGAGCTCGTCGACGGCGGGCTGTGGGACCCGGCCTCGCAGCCGTAATCACTCGGGTGAGACGGGCCTGGGAGCGCCGCGGTAGGTCCCGAACGTCCAGCGGTTCCCCTCGGGGTCCTTGATCGCCGGAGAGCTTGGCCCGCGGTCACGGAGCCACAAAGCGTGCGGGTTTCAGGCGGGTCAGCCGGCGATGCGGATCATCTTCTTGTTGACGAACTCGTCGGCGCCGAAGCGGCCGAGTTCGCGGCCGAAGCCAGAGCGCTTGACGCCGCCGAAGGGCAGCTCGGCGCCCTCTAGGCCTGCGGCGTTGACGAACACCATCCCAGCGTCGATCTGGTCGGCGACGCGCATGGCCTGGTCGGGATCGCTGGTAATCACGTACGAGCCCAAGCCGAACGGGGTGTCGTTGGCCAGCTTGACTGCCTCGTCCTCGCCGCTGACCCGATAGATCGAGGCCACGGGCCCAAAGAACTCCTCCCGATAGGCGTCGTTATCGGGGCTGATGCCGGTGAGGATGGTCGTCTCGAAGAAGTTGCCATCGTGCGTGCCGCCGGCCACCAGCGTCGCGCCCTGATCCACCGCACGCCTAACCTGGTCGGCGAGCCGTTTGGTCGCGGTAGACGAGGACAGCGGACCAACTTGGACGCCGTCCTTGTTCGGGTCCGCTGGCTTGACCGCGAGCAGCTCCGCACTGAACTTGTCCACGAACTCGTCGTACAGCTCGTCGGTGACGATGAAGCGCTTGGCGGCATTGCAGGCCTGGCCGGAGTTTTCCAGGCGGGCACCCACGGCCTGCTCGACGGTGGCGCTCATATCGGCGGTGCTCAACACGATGAAAGGATCGGAGCCACCCAGCTCCAGCACCACCTTCTTGAGGTTGCGGCCAGCGATCTCGGCGACGGCCGCGCCCGCCCGCTCAGAGCCGGTAAGCGACACGCCACGCACGCGCGGGTCGGCGATGACCCACTCGATTTGGTCGTTGCTCGCGAAAATGTTGATGTAGGCGTCCCTGGGGATGCCCGCGTCGTGGAAGATCTGCTCCATCGCCAGTGCCGACTCTGGGCACTGGGGCGCGTGCTTGAGCAGAATGGTGTTCCCGATCATCAAATTGGGGCCCGCGAAGCGCGCCACCTGGTAGTAGGGGTAGTTCCAGGGCATGATTCCCAACAGCACGCCGTAGGAGCTGCGGCGCACGAGTGCCGAGCCGTCCCCGTCAAGCAGCTTGATTGGCTCGTCCGCCATCAACGAGGGACCGTTATCGGCGTAGTAGTCGTAGATCGCCCGGCAGAAGTCGACCTCGCCGAGCGCCTGCTCGATCGGCTTGCCCATCTCCCGGACGATGATCTCGGCCAGTTCCCGGCGCTTGTCGGAATGCAGCTCGCCGACCCGGCGGATGAGAGCGGCGCGCTCCTCCACCGTGGACGATCTCGCCCAGTCGCCGTGCGCCCTGTCGGCGCGGGCGATGGCGTCGCGCAGCTCGTCATCGCCGATCGTCGCGTACTCGCGCACCGTCTCGCCCGTCGCCGGGTTGATCACTGCGTAGTCGGCCATTGAATCCTCCGGTCTACTCATCACACTGTCGCCCCGAACGCTACACCCCCAATTCCCAGACGTGACGCGCGGCTACAACGCTCTGAGCGCCTGGCGACGGACGCGTATCGTTCGGTGAAGACGCCGTCGTGCAGACCTGCATCAACCCGGGTGGACGGAGGAGTTTCACGACGCCGGTAGGTCCTTCCTTCTCGAATACGCCCGGCGGCAGACCCTCGAGGAGATTGCGCTCGAAGGAGGGGTCGTGGTCGGAGCGTGGCGGCGGCGTCCCCGCCCAAGGGATTCAACGGCACGGTCGGGGAGGGTGCGGGCGAGTGCTTCACGACGCCGTTCGCGCGCCCGGCGACTGCGGCGAGGGCATCCACCTAGTCTCGGTCAGCAACTCGACCGTCGAGCACTCTGTCATCCAGGACAACGCCGGCGGCATCCTAATGACGGACGAGTTCGGTCCGGCGACCGGTAACACGATTGCGTTCGACTCGGCGCTGAACAACGATGACGACTGCGGTATCACGATCGCGAGCCACACGATGAGCCAGATCTATGGCAACGTGATCGAGCACAACGTGGCCGACGGCAACGGCGTCGCCGGTCAGGGCGCCGGGATCCTGATGGCCGGAGCCGCTCCCGGTACCGGCGTCCACGACAACGTCGTCAGCCATAACGAGGCGTCGGGGAACGGCCTGTCGGGGATCTTGATCCACGATCACTTCCCCGGCAACTTCACCAACAACGTGATCACGAACAACCACCTGGGCACCAACAATCTCGACGGCGACTTTGACTTCCTGACGCCCGATCCGAAGAAGACCGGGATCCTCGTCGCCTCAGGTCCGCCCTTCCCGGGTCTTGTGGTGCCGCCGCTCACGGGCACGGTCATTACCAACAACCAGATCAGCGACAACGACGTCGGGATCTGGACGCTGAATGTCGACCCGGCAAGCACGACTATCGCCGGTAACCATTTCCACAATGTCGGGACCCAGATCTCGACGAACTAGTCAGACCCTGGCGGTACGGGCGAACCGCTCGCCCGTACCGCCGCTCGTGGACGATCCGCCCCTGCGCCCGACGCCACGCTCTCCGGATCGACCTTTGGTCGAGCGACCGACGTTGCGTACCCTGGAATGGGCCGACAGAGAAGCAGAGTGACCCGAGGGCGGAGGACGCGCCAAACCGCCACGTAGTCGCGTGATCTGGCCACAAGTCACGGTCGGCACGTACACACGTTCGCCCACTGCGCGCGCACTCTCGAGCGCGCAGTGGCCTCGGTTGCACGATTGTTTTTCAGCATCTCGCCGGGCGCATCCTGCTAGTCCTTCGGCGACTAAGGATCATTCGAGGTCCGCGCCCGATAGCGGCGCGGTGGACCATCGGCCTCCGGTGCGGTCAGTTCCGCGAAGGCCCCGCCCCCAAACCCGGGACGCAAGACTGCTAATCCGAAACGTCCGCAGCCTCGGGAGGACGCCGTCCTCGAACGCCAATCCCCAGTCGCAGGAAGCAAAACGAAGTGATCGTCGCCACCACCCCGACGATGATCAGCACGACCTGCAACCACGTCGGCGCCCCGAGGATGGCGTGGCCAGCGAAGTAGTACTCGAGCGTGATCAACGCCGACCACGCGAGAGCTGCGACCGCGCTGACCGCCAGGAATCGGCCGAAGGGCACGCCACTCGCGCCCGCAACGAGTCCGGCAACATTTCGTAAGCCGGTGACGAAGCGAGCGATAAACAGGGGCGCGATGGCGTGCCTCTGGAACCGACCACGAAGCTCCTGGACACGCTCCGGCTCCTGACGGAACAGCCGCCCGACACGCAAGAGCCCAGGCTCACCACGCCAACGACCGATCGCAAAGCCGGCTGTTCCACCAAAAACTGCGCCTAACGCGCCCGCAGCGATAACCCCTACCAAGGGGAGACCATTCTTAGCCGATGCGTCTATCCCTGCGATCACCAGCGCCGTTCCACCGGGAACCGGAAACCCGATCGCCTGTAGGCCTGCCGCCAGGAACACGGCGATGAGGCCGAATTCGTGGATCAGCTGGGTGATCTCGTGCGAGCTCACAGCCCATAGTTTGCCCGACGCCAGTTGCCGGCCCTGAGAACTGATCGCTCGCCCGGGACCGTCAAGGCCGCGCTTTCGCATGGGAGCGTCGCGACCGGCATCGCGGGGCCGCTCTTCCCCGCGAGGCCGCATCTGCCGAACGCGCTCGCGGATGACTGCCTTCGCCATGGCGGCGGGTCCGAACTGGCTAGCGCTTTCGCGGCGACATAAGCAGGTGCCCTCAGTGCGTGGGGGCTGCTTCCGCTTTCGCGCGGACACGATCGTCAGCTAGTCAGGCCGGCAGACGAGTCCCGTTGGCGACGACACAGACTGATCCAGCGGCCATGCCGGGGCTGAGGCCTCCACCAGACGAGCTCGAGGACGGCGATGTCAGCAACCTTCAGACCGTCTAGCTGACGCTTAGCGCGACGGCACGAAGAAGCACTTGCGGCCCGATCGCGTCATGTGCCCGCCGTCACCGGTTCCGGCATGCCATCGCGTGAACGTGAGCACGCCGCACATCCGGCGAGGCCTGCTGAATACGACCGTGGTTCGGGTGATGCGGCGTTGCCCAGTGAACTCGCTGTAAAGCAGAGTTCGAGCTGAGGCCCTTGAACGTTTCCACGTAGTCCAGCGCAAGCGTGCAAGGGTGTAGTAGCTGCCCGGAGTCAAAAGGCGCGGCTTGTAAAGCGCACGCTGCTCGCAGACAGCAGACACGGTGCAGGGATGAGCGAGGATCCGGGATAGCACCGTCGACCGGTGCGCACGAACCGGTGCTGCGATTCCCTGCCCGACGTGGACTATCGCGATAGGGAAAGCGGCGCAGATTGCCACCAAGGCCGCCCTGCGCGCGATTGCCCAGCGCACGGCGCGTGGTGTGACTCGCGGCATCACTCGCGCTCCTCGCCACAAGTCCGCTGCCCACTCTCCGCTGGCTGGCTCATCGTCATATGTACCGCCCGTGGCTGCCGTTGCCTTTCTCGCGGCCAGTCCCCGCCGAGCACGCTGCCGACCATCGTACGCACTCGCCCCCTTCTCGAATAAGCGCATCGTCCCGGCCCCACAGGATCAGTCGTTTACGGCTTAACTCTTTCACATTCGGCGTAATCGTGTAAAGGACCAGCGTCTCGCCGGCGCTGGTGGTCGCACGACCGGAGGGGCCCGGTGATCCCGGGCCCCTCCGAGTGTGAGTGATCTAGCCGAGTGCTCGCGCGCTACACCTAGGAGGCCGTCACCACGAAGGTGCTTGCACCGCCCTCCGCAGTACCAAAGACCGTATCAACGGCCGCGTTAGTGCACGCCGGTCGGTTGGCATCGGTCGCGGCCACGAAGTTGAGGGTGCCGAAGCATTGAGTGGCACCCACGACCCCGCCGTCCGTGCTCGTAAAGCCCGTCATGCCGGTGACGGACCAACCATCCGGATCAACGGTCCCCAGAAGGGAGATAGACCCGGCAGGCCGATGGACGGTCACGGTGCAGCCGGAATTTCCCGGCAACGCCAGGGTTTGACTGCCTCCGGGCCAGCTGTACAAGGCGTTGACCGGCGATGCCGTGATGGTGAACGTCAGCGTGCTATTCGCCGGGCAGGTAGGTCCGACGCTGACCGTCGTACACGCGGGGTCACCAGCTGCATCGAACCCCGTCATGACTTCGCCGCTCGGGCAGGACTTCCCCGCGAGCGCGAGGTTACCAGGAACACCCTGCGGCCCGGTGGCGCCGGTGTCACCCTTTGGTCCCGCCGGTCCAACCGGTCCCTGTGCACCGGTCGCCCCGGTCGGCCCGGCCGGTCCAATTGGCCCGGCCGGCCCCTGTGGACCGGTCGCGCCCGTGTCGCCCTTTGGTCCCTGCGGACCGGTGGCGCCGGTGTCGCCCTTCGGACCCTGCGGGCCAGCAGGCCCGGTCTGGCTCCAGCTGATCGGAATCTCCGACGGTCGGCAGCTGTCGCCGGCACTCGGATCGATCACGCGCAGATTGCCGACGTTCTTCTGGAAGCAGCCATTGATGACGCCGTTCGAGTCAGGAATCGCCGCGAACGCGGCGCCCCCAGCCAAAATAGCCCCAACGACGCCACCCAATACGAACCAGCGGCTCCGTTTGAGCGGGAGTCTCTTACGCGAACCTTCGGCTACGTGCCGTGTCCGCAGAGACCGCGCAAATCGCATTATATAGCCCCCCTTTTAGGACCCCAAGCCAGTGCACGCGCGCAGGGCTATCCGCAACCCGGCCCGCGCCGCTGCTTACATTTATCGCGCTACCTACCGCGGCAGATCGCGATGCCTCGTTTGCCCCTGCTTGCCGAGGGATCCTATGCACAGTCACACCGCTGTGTCAACCCACCGCCTGCGGCAGCCGACTATTCCGAACAATTCGCCCGCGACTATGAGGTTTCAGAACAAATCGATCGGTCCGTGAGCCCAAGGTCGACATCCGCTAGACGCAGGAGTAGTCGGATCGGCGCCGCCATGCGCAACGACCCACTGGAGCAGAAGGCTGGGCTAGACCCAACGCGGCACAGGGCTGCCACACCACTTAACGGAGAGTCTTTGGTAATCGGCCTGGTCAAGGTTCTCCTCGGGCTCGACGCACCTCCAACGCCGCGCTGTCACAGTTACAAGCCGGCTTCGAGACAGCTTGCAAGCGGGCGGAGACTGCTGCCGACGAGCCGCACCACGACGCCGTGGCCCGATACCTTGGGCGTGACTCACACAGAAGCCGCCCGCGTGATTCACCGACCCATTGGACGGGAGAAAGTCCCAATCCTCGCCGCACGGTCGCCGACCTACTTACATGTGCCCACCCTCGTCGATTCGTCGCGTTTGTGAGTGCCTGCCCCATTCACGATCATGGGCAAACGTCCCTTCGTTGAAGCTCGACGAAAGCGGATCTCCGGCGAACACCACTCAGCCGGGGCGCTGCCATGCTCCTCTCTGGCGGGGCGGGCGGTCCTCGGTCGCTACCGAGGCCACAAGTGCAGACGTGGCAGAGAATCCACCGGGTGAGAAGTGCCAAAACTCGGTTCCGGACCGGATGGCACACTGCCGGGCGGGCCGCGAGTACCACTCGGCCTGACCGCGAAGGTATTGACACCCTTCAGGCGTTCCTCGCCGGCGAGATGCTGACAGCCGACCTGCCCTAGCGCGACCACGAGTCGGCTAGCAAACAATCGGCCGCTTCGGGCCGGAGGCTCTTTGTCGCGCGAAGCGGCAGTGCGTGGTCTCGACGATTTGGTCGCGCGAATCGCGAGGACCGGTCGATTATTGGTTCGCGGCTGCGCGGGTCGAGTCAGCCACGTGAGCGAGGGTTCGGCGGCTAGTGCGGCCCAGCCACAGCGCGCGCCCGTTCCCCCAAGCGACGAAGCCCGCCATCGACGGGCTTGCGCGAGAGCCCCATTTGGGGGCGTTTCCGTCGAGCGGGCTCCGGTAGTCGCAGGACGTTCTGCCGAGTCTGGGACAAAGTTCGGAACAGAGCTTGGGCGTCCAACCCGCCGTCTATGGGACCGAAGACGAGACCGTCGGCGGGCTAAGGTCATGCGGTCGGGTCATATGGCTCTTGATGACGTCCTCTGGACCGAGTTGGAGCGTTCGAGGTCGCTCGTTATGCTTCCTGCTCTGCTGCTCAGCAAGCTGTCGTCGAGTGGGCAGCAGCGTGGGTCGTTCTGTTCGGCGAGCGCGACGAGCGTCCGGTGGAGCGTTTCGCGGCTCTGGTTATCGAGCGGCGCGAAGAAGTCGTCCTCGACCTTGTTGACGATCGCGCGTATACGCGAGAGTTCGTCTAGGCCGGCAGCGGTGATGCTTACGACGTGGCGGCGACGGTCGTTGGGGTCTCGCTGTCGCACGACCAGGTCGCGCTGTTGGAGTGAGTCGAGGAGCGCGACGAGGCGGCTGGGGTCTAGGTCGAGCGCGTCGGCGATCGTCGCCTGCGTCTCGCGGGCGCCTTCGCTGAGAATCGCCAGCACGGAATAGTCGTAGAGCTCGAAGCCGGACGCCTCAGCGCTCGCCAGGGCCTGTTCCTTGAAGGCGAGCCCGAGGCGAGCGAGCAGGTAGCCGCTGCTGGCCGCGAGCTCTTTGGCGATCGGCTGCACCGGCCCTCCCGGCATGTCTGTCGTGGCTGCTTGAGTCATCTTGACAACACTATAGCGGGCCAAGCGTATGCGTGTGCTATCGTGGTGGTAGTCAACGATTGAAGGGAGCCAGAGATGGCGTCGGAAACTATTCTCGAGAAAACGACCGCCGACCCGGATCGCCGACGCTGGATCGTGCTGGCGCTGATCGTCGTCGCGCAATTCATGGTGGTCCTCGACGTCGCGATCGTGAACGTCGCCCTGCCCTCGATCAAGACGGATCTGCACTTCTCGCAGGTCAGCCTGCAGTGGGTGATCACCGCGTACTCGATCGTCTTCGGCGGCGTGTTGTTGCTCGGCGGCCGGCTGGCGGACCTCTTCGGGCGGCGCCGGTTGTTCATGGTCGGGCTCACGCTGTTCACCGCGAGCTCCCTCCTGGACGGCCTGGCGTGGTCAGAGGGGACGCTGATCGCGTTCCGCATGCTTCAGGGCTTGGGCGCGGCGCTGCTCGCACCTGCCGCGCTGTCGATCCTCACGACGACCTTCAAGGAGGGCCGCGAACGCAACCGCGCGCTCGGGATCTGGGGTGCGGTCTCTGGCAGCGGCGGCGCGGCCGGCGTGCTGCTTGGCGGCGTCCTGACGAGCGGCCTGAGCTGGTCATGGATCTTCTATGTCAACGTACCCGTCGGTGTCGCCGTGATCGCAGCGGCCCCGTTCCTCCTCCCAGAGAGCCGCGCGGGCCTGAGCCAGCGCCATTTCGATCTCCCCGGTGCCGCCTCGATCACCGGCGGGCTGATGCTGCTCGTGTACGCGATGACCCGCGCCGCGCAGCACGGCTGGGGGACAGCCGAGTCGATAGTGCTGCTCGCCACCTCGGCCGGGCTGATCGCCGCCTTCTTCGCGATCGAGGCCCGCTCGCCCGCGCCGCTGCTCCCGCTGCGGCTCTTCCGCCTCCGCACGCTCTCAGGGTCAAACGCAGGCGCACTGATGCTCGGCGCCGCTGTCTTCTCACAGTTCTTCCTGCTGACGCTCTACATGCAAGAGGTTCTGCACTACTCGGCGGTCACGACGGGCATCGCGTACCTCGCCCTGACCCTCACGATCATCGTCTTCTCAGGCGTCGCGCAGGCGCTCGTCACCCGTGTGGGTGTCCGCTGGGTACTCCCCGCTGGACTCGGGCTCTCGACCGTCGCGCTCGTCCTGTTCGCCCAACTCCCGGTCCAAGGCCACTACTTCACCGACCTGCTCCCAGCCTTCCTAATCAGCGGCGTTGGACTCGCACTCGCGTTCGTGCCGATGTCGATCGGCGCCCTCAGTGGCGTTCACCCCGCCGACGCCGGCGTCGCCTCGGGCCTACTCAACACCGGCCAGCAAGTCGGCGGCGCGATCGGCGTCGCGATCGCGACGACCGTCGCCACTACCGTCACGACCCATTACCTCACAACCCACGCGGGCGCAAGCCCACTCGGCGGCCCCGCGCTCATGGCCGGCTTCCAGGTCGCCTTCTATGCCCTCGCCGGCATCGCCGCCGCAGGCGCGATCATCGCGGCGATACTGCTCGAACCGAAGAGCGCGCAAACCCGCGAGACCATCGCGCTCGCAGACCAACGCGCAACCGAGCTACAGGCCGCAGCGTGATCTAGGCACGCCACGCACGCCAAGCCAAGGACGGTACCCCGCTCCTACGACTCGGCCTCAAGCCGCCCGGACCACACCCGGTCCGGGCGGCGCCAGCGCCACGCAGCCGTAGCGGCAAGCGCTCGAGCGCCACAACGCCCCCCGGCACCACCACCTCCGGACCGCCACTCGCCAGCGCCCCCGAATTGCGACAACCGCCGCCTACGCTTCCTACGCTCAGTCGGCGACTCCCTATCGCGCAAAGCAAAGGTGCGCGGGGAGTGTCGCAGTATCGACCAGGAGCAGCCTCCGGAGCGTGGGCCTGAGTCCTGCATCGTCGCCATTGCGGCCACGACCGAGCGGCTTCCGCTCCTGACCCTCGGCGGCCTAAAGGAGCAGCCAGATCACGGCTCGTGGCGGCCCTCGTCGCGCATGATGATCGCGAAACCTGCCACCAGGCAGTTGGAGCCGAACACGTTGCCGGCCGCCCGGGTTCGTCTCTCGTGCTCGGGAGCTGTGGGGCGGCAAACGAAGCTCCGAGGGCGATAGGCCTTGGCTGGATCCGATTTGCGGAACGCGGCGAGCGTCGCGATCGGCTGGTCGTCAACGCGATGACGCGCCGTCTGCCAGCGCCGGAGTTAGAGCGAACCTGCGGGCCTAACGTCGGGATGCGCTTGACCTGGGCCCGCGACGACGACGGGCGCGCCACACGCGACGGGTCCAGGCCTTCAACGCGCGGGAGGTGTTCGGGTGGCGGCGGGCGTCATCGCGACCCGGCGGCACGTGGAGCGGTGGGATCTTGCCCACCTGGGTCCTGGTGTTCACGGGCGATGAAGTCCTCGATATCGGCTTGGTCCGCGCGCGCTCGCTCGGCGACGCGCAGCAGGTTGCTCATCGTTGCCACCTCTTCGATCTGCTCGCGGATGAACCACTGAATGAACTGCTCGGAGGTGTAGTCACCCTCATCGCGGGCGGTAGCCGCGAGAGCGTTGATCTGCTCGGACACGCGTCGCTCCTGCTCGAGCGCCAGCGCGATTGGCTCAACCACATTCTCGAACCACGTACGTGGCTCCTCAACACCGGGGATCGTGACCTCGCCGTCCGTATCGAGCAGGAACTGAATCATCATCATCGCGTGGTCGCGCTCCTCCAGCGCCTGACGGTAGAAAAAGCCCGCTAGCTGCGGCAGCGCCTCGGAGTCGTAGTAGACGGCGCAAGCGACGTACTGCTGATGGGCCGCGAACTCGTTGGCGATCTGCTCGTTGAGCTTGGTCGTGAACCGGGGGGCGGGAGGCATGACCAAGATCCTACGAGGATCAGCGGATTGCGTGCGAGCCAGGAGTCGCCTAACGGCAACCATGAGCATCAGCTCGGACTGCTGGGCGGGCTGCGCGCCCTGGGCTCCCTACGTCCCTTACCGCGGCTCTTGGATCGCAAGCATCGTCAAGATCCCCCTGATTGCTTGTCGCGAAGGCGTCCTGACCGATCGGCTAGCGATGCTCGTGCGCGAAGGGATCCTCGCCAAATCGCGGTCTCCAGACGATCGCCGCAAGGAGTACTACACGCTCACCTAAAAAGGCCTTGCCTTCATCCCGGTCCTCGTCGAGCTAGCGAACTGGGGTGTCACGTACGGCCCTGACGTAATCCCGAACCCACTTTGGGTGAGCAAGGCGCAAACCGACCCCCGTGGCCTACGCGAACTCATCGACAAGACCGTGCAAGCCGGCGGATCCGTCTGGCGCGGTCCCAACAGCGTCGCCGCCCAGCTAGAACGCGCCCCCGATCCCGCGAGCTCAACTCATCCTGGCCAAACAGGGACCTGATGCTCGCTACCGCCTCGGCGAGCCGGCGATCGTACGGATCCCGATCGGCTCCAAAGCGGGAAGATCGGATTCCCCTACACGGCGTGGCGACCCCCGCTGAGTCGCCGACCGAGCCGCGAGCCCGAGGCTAATGCGTCGGCTCCCGGCTGAGCACGAGGAGAAGCGTCGTAGCCGCGCCAGCGCGAAGGAGGCCACGCCCGGCGGTCACTGCCCCGAGTGTTGGCTCCCGCGCTCCTTTGCGAGTCCGCCGAAGCGAAGCGACACTCACGGCCACCCCGGCAGTCGCTACTGAGACCGCTGCAGGTTCGTGGAACGAGAAGTGAGCCTCCGGCTGGCCGACGCTCGTTTCGTACTATCGACGAGCGGGACCGACCCTTTTGGCGGAGTGAGTGGCCGACACCGGAGCGAGTGGCTGCACGCGTTTTCCTATGCAGCTCTGCCACGAACAACTGCATGCGGCTCCGCGTCTATTCACGGCTCGTGGGCGATTAGCGAGACTCCCGCCGTCGGCGAGGCTGGATTCTCCCTTTGTGATTGCGTCGGCACCTGAGCCGGCGCCGAGGTCCTTGCCCTGTTGTGCGGGGAGCGGCCAGGCGTGTCGGCCGTTTCGGCACGCGCGGAGTGCAGGACCAATTGATCCGCGGAAGGTGGGCGTCGCCGAGCTTCTGACAGACTGGCGTCCGTGCGTGCGGTCGTCCTGACTTCGTTCGCAGGGCCTGACGCTCTCGAACTCGTAGACGTGCCTGATCCGACGGCAGGCGACGGCGAGGAGCTCGTGAGCGTGCGCGCGGCGTCGCTCGGTCCCTGGGACCTTTCCGTAACCCGCGGAGCGTTCGCGGCGGCAGGCGGCTCGAGCGAATTCCCACAGGTCCAGGGGTGGGACTTCTCCGGCGAGACGGTTGACGGCCGTCGCGTGTTGGGCTGTGTGGCGCAGCCGTGGATGGGGGTCGGGGCGTTCGCCGAGCAAATTGCCGTGTCCTCCGCGATCCTTGCGCCGCTTCCGGAGGCCCTCGGCTTTGCGGAAGGCAGCATATTGCCGGTGTCCGGGCTGGCCGCGCGGCTGCTGATCGAGACGGCAGACGTGAGCGAGGGTGACCTCGTACTCGTGACAGGCGCCGCTGGGATGGTGGGCGGCTTCGCCTCTCAGCTCGCCGTAGAACGAGGCGCCCGCGTCATCGCTGCAGTGCGCTCGTCCGATGCCGAGGAGGCGCGCCGGTTGGGAGCGGACGCTGTGGTCGACACGAACGGCATGGAGGTCGCGGTTCGCGGGGAGTGGGAGGACGGGGTCGACGCGTGTCTCGACACTGTCGGTCTCGGGTCTGACGCGTTGGTTTGTGTCCGGGACGGAGGAGCGTTCGTCACGTCGGTTCCCTCAGCGGTTCCGGACGCCGCCCGGGGAATTTCTCCCGGGACTGTTCAGGCCCAGCCCGATGCCGAGGCCATAGCCGAACTGGCGGCTCGTGCGGCGGCGGGACGGCTGACCCTTCGCGTGGCTGAGACGTTGCGGTTCGAACGATTCCGCGATGCATACACCCGGTTGGAGCGCGGCGGGCTGCAGGGAAAAATCGTGCTCATGCCGTAGCCTCGAACCACCGGTCTGAGCGTGATCTTGGGGTAGGTAGGGCCCGAAGCGAAGTAGAGCTGCCGCCCCTTGGCTACCTTTCTTGCGCGTCCGGGCGCCGAAGCGGCGGCTGGCGCGCTGCATCGTCGAGACGACGATCGAGGCGGTGGTGTTGCCGAGCATAAGGAAGCGGTCGAGAATGCTCTCAAGCTGATCCGGCCCGCGCCGAGCTCGAGCGCCTCATCGCGAAGCTGGGCCGAGCGTGAGGATCATTCGTGGACGATGGTGACGCGTCGCCGTCGAGGACCATGACCGTCCGGACTGGCTCCCGAGCAATGATCCGACAAATGCCCGATCGGGCAGACTTGCGCGACGCGCCCTTGAAGCGCCTGCTCGGCGTGGTAAGACTCAAGCCCGACGAGCGCAAACAGGGGAGCAGTTGTGTCGCGGTTGCGTACCGACGCGGTAGAGCGGAAGCCAGTGGTGGGGCGCACGGGTCGCGGCCCGGTCTTGGCGCCTCCGACGCGGCTTGATCGGGCGCTGCCCGTGCAGGCGGGATTGCTGGCCTTGCTGCAGCGGAGCGCCGGCAACCGCGCCGTTGCCGACTTGATCAGGGCCCGGCCCCCGGCGCGTCCGCTCGTGCAGCGCCGTACGCCTCGAGCCCCCGAAGCTCGGACGAATCTCGTCGATGGCGAGGTCGCGGCCGACGAGCGGATCGAGACCACACGGGTGCTGCTGGGGCTGTCGCGCCAGGAGGTCTACGGCGCGCCGGGCCTAGGCATCTCGCGCCGGACCTCCGTACGTCTTGAACACGCTCGTAACTTCTTCGAGCGGGGAGCAAGGGCGGCGGAGGCGCGCTTCGTGTTCCGGGCACGGATGGTCGAGGCCGATCTGGACCGCCTCGTCGGCGTCATGCTCGATCACCCCGGTCGACTGGCCGCCGTCGAGTGGGCGCTTGAGCGTGTCGGCATCGCGCGGCTGGCGGAGGCGATGGCCAACGCCCGGGGATTCGGCTACGACACCACGCTGACCGGCGTCTACTACGACGCCGGCGTGCTACCCGACACGCCGATCGCGAGCATCCTGCACGTCTTCACGCTGGGCGCGCCTCGTGCGAACCCCGTGCTGGTCGGCGCCGTCGCTCGCTTCCTGGCGGCGGGGGCCAGCGATGACGACGCGCGATTCGCGCTCGGCACGGGGCTGCTCGACGCCAACCTCAAACGGCTCCTGGCCGTCATGGTTGATCACCGCGGCCAGCGCGCGGCCGTCGACTGGGCGCTCACGCGCGCCGGCATCGCGCGGCTTGCGGAGGCGATGGCCAACGCCCGGGGATTCGGCTACGACACCACGCTGACCGGCGCCTACTACGACGCCGGCGTGCTGCCCGACACGCCGATCGCGACCATCCTTCACGTCGTTAGCCTCGGCGCGCCTCGTGCGAACCCCGTGCTGGTCGGCGTCGTCGCTCGCTTCATGGCGGCGGGGGCCAGCGATGACGACGCGCGATTCGCGCTCGGCACGGGGCTGATCGACGCCAACCTCAAACGGCTCCTGGCCGTCATGCTTGATCACCGCGGCCAGCGCGCGGCCGTCGACTGGGCGCTCACGCGCGCCGGCATCGCACGGCTTGCGGAGGCGATGGCCAACGCCCGGGGCCTCGGCTACGACACCACGCTGACCGGCGCCTACTACGACGCCGGCGTGCTGCCCGACACACCGATCGCGAGCATCTTGCACGCGGTCAGCCTCGGGGCGCCGCGCTCGAAACCGATACGTGTCAGTCACGTCGTTGCCTTCCTGGCCGGCGGCGCCGGCGACGCTGAGGCACGCTTTGCGCTCAGCGCCGCCGCGAGCGATTCGGATCTGGAGCAGATGCACCGCATCATGCTCCGGCACCTGGGTCAGCTCGCAGCGGTCCGCTGGGCCGTAAAGCGCGGCGGGACCGACTGGGCTCAGGTCGCGGCAGATCTCAAGGATGCCCGGAAGTTCGGTTACGACACCGACCTCGCCGAATGGGCGCGCAAGACCGGCCAAGCGCAGGCAGAGGTGGTCCGCGATCAGCGGGCTGCCCTGATCAATCAGGATCTGGGCGATCAGAAGAAGGCGCTGGGGTCCGCGTTGGCCGTGGCCGAGGACGAGCTCCGGAAACTCAAGGAGGCGTGGAGCAGGAAGAAGTGGATCTACCATCCGCCGACGCCGCCGACCGGGGACGACCCGGGGACTCCGGCCACAGGCACCGTCAAGAAACAGAAACTCGGCGCCGAAAAGGTCAAGGAGCGCACGACCGCCGAGACGAAGGTGACGGTGGCCGGAGCTGCCATCGACAAGGCCGAGGACGAGGCCAACATCAGGCTCGCGCAGGCCGAGGCCGACAAGCCGAACACCGCCCAGGCCATGGTCGACCTCATCGCCGCGTACGTCCACGCCGGCGTCGCCCCGGTGGACGCCCAGGCGCTGTACGCGCAGCTCGGTAACGCCGGCTTCCGCGCGCTTTACGACACGTTTGGTGCCGGCACGGGCGCGCTGGTCAATACGTTCGGCGTGCCGCTCCTGGTCGTCTACCTCAAGGCGCGTCCGGCCACCAAGGTCGCGCCGTTCGTCGCTCACCTCACTGCGGGCGAGATCGTGAAGCTGCACCCCGGCATCGACGTCGTCGACGCACTCGACATGTGGGATGTCTTCGGCGTCCAGTTTGCGCCGCTGATCGCCTTCACCAAGCCGATTCGGCTGGGCAGACTGCTGTTCGATCACCGCGCGCCGCTCGTGCATCTGTTCAAGCTGTCCGGGGGGGCAGCGACGACTGCGCTGGCCGCCATCGGCGAGGGGCCGTTCGAGTGGTTGCTGCGCGACCTCAAGCCCGCCGACATCATCGAGTTCCTCGCGCACGGGGTGCCCGCGCCGCGGCTAGCGGAGATCGGCGTGCCGTCGTGCGTCAACAAATTCGCCCTTGGCTGCGCGAAGGACCGGACGTCGCTCATCACGCTGTGCAACACGGCTGCGATCACCACGCCACAGATCGTCACCCT
>CAWHMX010000006.1:0-225936 GCA_963830475.1 uncultured Solirubrobacterales bacterium
AAGCGTTGTCCGGAATCATTGGGCGTAAAGCGCGTGTAGGCGGTTTGGTAAGTCTGCTGTGAAAGTCCAGGGCTCAACCCTGGAATGCCGGTGGATACTGTCGAACTAGAGTCCGGAAGAGGCGAGTGGAATTCCTGGTGTAGCGGTGAAATGCGCAGATATCAGGAGGAACACCAATGGCGAAGGCAGCTCGCTGGGACGGTACTGACGCTGAGACGCGAAAGCGTGGGGAGCAAACAGGATTAGATACCCTGGTAGTCCACGCCGTAAACGATGGGCACTAGGTGTGGGGGGTGTCGACTCCCTCCGTGCCGACGCTAACGCATTAAGTGCCCCGCCTGGGGAGTACGGCCGCAAGGCTAAAACTCAAAGGAATTGACGGGGGCCCGCACAAGCAGCGGAGCATGTGGTTTAATTCGACGCAACGCGAAGAACCTTACCTGGGCTTGACATGTTCCTGACCGCCGTGGAAACACGGCTTCCCTTCGGGGCAGGATCACAGGTGGTGCATGGCTGTCGTCAGCTCGTGTCGTGAGATGTTGGGTTAAGTCCCGCAACGAGCGCAACCCCCGTCGCATGTTGCCAGCATTTAGTTGGGGACTCATGCGAGACTGCCGGTGACAAACCGGAGGAAGGTGGGGATGACGTCAAGTCATCATGCCCCTTATGTCCAGGGCTACACACGTGCTACATTGGCGCGTACAGAGGGTTGCAAGACCGCGAGGTGGAGCGAATCCCTTAAAGCGCGTCTCGGTTCGGATTGCAGGCTGAAACTCGCCTGCATGAAGGCGGAGTTGCTAGTAATCGCGGATCAGCACTGCCGCGGTGAATACGTTCCCGGGCCTTGTACACACCGCCCGTCACACCATGGGAGTGAGCAACACCCGAAGCCGGTGGCCTAACCTTTTGGAGGGAGCCGTCGAAGGTGGGGCTCGTGACTGGGGTGAAGTCGTAACAAGGTAGCCGTAGCGGAAGCTGCGGCTGGATCACCTCCTTTCTAGGGAGCCCTCCAGTGGAGGGCGACCGGAGCTCCGTCCGGCATAACGCCGGGCGAGTCGAGTCTCGGTGCGGCGCGTTGATCGCGTCGTCGGAGCTCGCAGAGCGTCCGGAACTAGACATGTCGACCGAACCTGGAGGGCCGGACTGCGCCTCGTGCGCGGGGACCGGCCGCATGCTGCTGAGTTTTGAGAGACCGGCGCGCCGCCGGCTGTCCGGCCGACCCTAGGTCCCGGGCACCCTGCAGCGTGCTTGTGCCTCCTCACGGACCTTGAAAACTGCACAGTAGCCAATGTAAACGGGTATCACCGGGCGGAAACCTTCGGTTTCCTCCCAACAAGATCACCGTCAAGATAGTAAGGGCACATGGTGGATGCCTTGGCACCAAGAGTCGATGAAGGGCGTGAACGGCTGCGATAAGCCGCGGTGAGGCGCTGAATAGCCTTTGATCCGCGGATGCCCGAATGGGGAAACCCAACGTCGGTAATGCGGCGTTATCCCGCGCTGAACACATAGGCGCGGCGAAGACAAGCGGGGGAAGTGAAACATCTCAGTACCCCGAGGAAAGTAAATCAACCGAGACTCCCTGAGTAGTGGCGAGCGAAAAGGGATCAGCCCAAACCCTGCACGTGTAAGCGGTCATGCGTTGCGTGTTGGGGGTTGTAGGGCACCTGGTCCGAGTCATGGCCGACTCGGCGACAGTTATCAAACCAAGAGATAGTCGAAGCGCGTGGAACCGCGCACCACAGAGGGCAATCGTCCCGTAGACGAAATCGCTTGGTCTGTCGCAGGTGTACCTGAGTAAGTCCGCTCCCGTGAAACGCGGACTGAAACTGGGGGGACCACCCTCCAAGGCTAAGTACTCCTTGGTGACCGATAGCGGACTAGTACCGTGAGGGAAAGGTGAAAAGTACCCCGGAAGGGGAGTGAAATAGTACCTGAAACCACGTGCCTACAAGCGGTGGGAGCGGCTTCGTGCCGTGACCGCGTGCTTTTTGCATAACGAGCCGGCGAGTTACTCGTCTGCGGCAAGGTTAAGCGATGAGCGGAGCCGTAGCGAAAGCGAGTCCGAATAGGGCGACATAGTCGTAGGCGGTAGACCCGAAGCTGAGCGAGCTACCCATGGGCAGGTTGAAGCGGGGGTAAGACCTCGTGGAGGACCGAACCGACCTAGGTTGAAAACTGGGCGGATGACCTGTGGGTCGGAGTGAAAGGCTAATCAAGCTCAGTGATATCTGGTTCTCTCCGAAATATATTTAGGTATAGCCTCGGATAAATTCCGTGGCGGCCGTAGAGCACTGTTTGGACTAGGGGCCTTACCAGGTTACCAACTTCAGGCAAACTCCGAAGACCGCCACGGCTACTCCGGGAGTCAGTTGCTGGGGGATAAACTTCAGCGTCAAGAGGGAAACAGCCCAGACCGCCAGCTAAGGTCCCTAAGTACTAGCTAAGTGGTAAACGATGTTCGAGTGCATAGACAACCAGGAGGTTGGCTCAGAGGCAGCCACCCTTGAAAGAGTGCGTAACAGCTCACTGGTCAAGTGTTCGAGCGCGGACAATGTAACGGGGCTCAAGCTAGTCACCGAAGCTGCGGGTGCGATTTCGATCGCGCGGTAGGAGAGCGTTCCCAAGCCTGTGAAGCGGCGACGTAAGTCAGCCGTGGAGGCTTGGGAAGTGAGAATGCCGGCATAAGTAACGAAAGAGGGGTGAGAATCCCCTCCGCCGATTGCCCAAGGATTCCTGAGTCAAGTTCGTCTGCTCAGGGTTAGTCAGGACCTAAGGCGAGGCCGAAAGGCGTAGTCGATGGCCAACGGGTTGATATTCCCGTACCACGTCGCTTCCGCTTGACCGATGGGGGGACGAGGACGGCTATGGGAACCCAGGCGATGGTTGCCCTGGGGTAAGCGTGTAGGGGTGGTCCTAGGAAAATCCGGGACCGCATAACCCGAGGCGCGATGCCAGCTGGCTGTAAGCCGGCGAGTCCCGGATGCCATGCCTCCAAGAAAAGCCTCTAGGGAGGAAGCGCGTGCCTGTACCAAAACCGACACAGGTGGGCAAGTGGAGTACACTAAGGTGATCGAGATAACCCTCGTTAAGGAACTCGGCAAAATCGCCCCGTAACTTCGGGATAAGGGGCGCCCCAGTAGGGTGAAGCACCTCGCGTGTGGAGCCCGAGAGGGCCGCAGTGAATAGGTTCAAGCGACTGTTTACCAAAAACACAGGTCTCTGCTAAGTCGAAAGACGACGTATAGGGGCTGACGCCTGCCCGGTGCCGGAAGGTTACGTGGAGGTGTTAGGGTTCGCCCGAAGCACCGAAACTAAGCCCCGGTAAACGGCGGCCGTAACTATAACGGTCCTAAGGTAAATTCGTTGCCCGCCGTTCTGGTAACAGAACGGAGTGAATTCGGCTATATGCTGGAAAACCCGAGTATCTGTCCGGTACTCACCCTAGACTTCTGTCATGGGTAGTGAAAATCCGGACAGTGCGGAAAACCAGCAGGAAAGGCTGAGACAGCAAGGCTGGGTTATTGGTTTTGTAGACGGAGAAGGTTGCTTCTCGATCGGTTTCGTGCGCCAGCCCGGCGGGCGAGGCCGAAGCGGCTACAGAATCGGCTACCAGGTCACTCACGAGTTCGTGGTGACGCAGGGCGCGCAGAGCGTGTCTTGTCTGCACGAGCTCGAGGAGTTTTTCGGAGTGGGCCAAGTCATCGCCAACCGGCGATACGACGACCACCGCGAAGACCTGTTTCGCTACGTGGTGCGCAGACGGGAGGAGTTGATCGACATGATCGTGCCGTTCTTCCGTGAGCATCCGTTGCATACGTCGAAGCAGAGGAACTTCGAGAAATTTCTCGCAGTGCCTCGCCCTCGTAGACGAGGGCCATCACCTCTCGCGAGAGGGTTTGGTCCAGATCGTCGAGATCGCGGAGACGATGAACCGCCAAAAACCCAGAACCGAACTGCTCGGAATCCTCAGAGGCCATACGCCGAACATCCACGACAGTGGATGATGAGATGGTCCCAGCTGCATGGCGACATGCAGGGAGAGCGCGGTGCACACGAGGACGCGTTTTCCGCCTCCCAGCAGGTCTCGGAGGTAAGACTCTAAGCGAAATTCCTTGTCGGGTAAGTTCCGACCTGCACGAATGGCGTAACGACTTGAACGCTGTCTCAACGAGGGGCTCGGTGAAATTGCAGTCTCGGTGAAGATGCCGAGTACCCGCGGCTAGACGGAAAGACCCCGTGAACCTTTACTACAACTTGGTATTGGGGTTCGATGCACCTCGCTCAGGATAGGTGGGAGGCTAGGAAGCACCGGCTGCGGCTGGTGTGGAGCCAACCTTGAGATACCACCCTTGGTGTATTGGATCTCTAACGGTGCGCCGTGAAACCGGGCGCCGGACAGTGACAGGTGGGTAGTTTGACTGGGGCGGTCGCCTCCCAAAATGTAACGGAGGCGCGCAAAGGTTCCCTCAGCACGGTCGGAAATCGTGCGTAGAGTGTAAAGGCAGTAAGGGAGCTTGACTGCGAGACTGACAGGTCGAGCAGGTACGAAAGTAGGCCTTAGTGATCCGGCGGTAGCAAGTGGAAGCGCCGTCGCTCAACGGACAAAAGGTACTCCGGGGATAACAGGCTTATCGGGCCCAAGAGTCCACATCGACGGCCCGGTTTGGCACCTCGATGTCGGCTCGTCGCATCCTGGGGCTGAAGTAGGTCCCAAGGGTTGGGCTGTTCGCCCATTAAAGCGGTACGCGAGCTGGGTTCAGAACGTCGTGAGACAGTTCGGTCCCTATCTGCCGTGGGCGTTGGAGAGTTGAGAGGAGTCGTCCCTAGTACGAGAGGACCGGGATGAACGCACCTCTGGTGTATCTGTTGTCCTGCCAAGGGCACCGCAGATTAGCTACGTGCGGATCGGATAACCGCTGAAAGCATCTAAGCGGGAAGCCGACCTCAAGATGAGCTCTCCCATCCCCTAGAGGGAGTAAGACCCCTGGTAGACCACCAGGTTGATAGGCCAGATCTGGAAGAGTGGTGACACTCGTAGGAGACTGGTACTAATGGGTCGAGGGCTTGACGGATATTTTGATACCCGTTTCATTGGCACTGTGTGGTTTTGAAGGCCCGTGAGGGGCCAGGACTCTCACCGTTTTCCGGTGGCTATGGCGAGGGGGAAACACCTCTTCCCTTTCCGAACAGAGCCGTTAAGCCCCTCAGCGCCGATGGTACTTGGCTTGAAAGGGCCTGGGAGAGTAGGTCGCCGCCGGTTTTTGTCTGAATGAGCGGGTGCCGCCGGTCCGTTGGGATCCGGCGGCACTCGTCGTTAAGCGGCCCGCTCGTCCCGCGCCGGTCAGGACACGAGGTGATGTGCGGCCTCAGGTCATGCGTCGGTAACGCCAGACCGACAGCGGGATGAACACGGCGAGGAGGCCTGCGATCCAGGCGATTGCGCCGCCGAGGGAGGACGGTATCCCGGGGTCGAGCGACAGCGAACGCGCTGCGTTTGCGGTCAGGGTGACCGGGCTGACCTTCGCGACGGCCTGGAGCCAGTTCGGCAGCGTCGAGACCGGTACGAAAACCGAGCTGGCGAACACGAGCGGGAACAGGACGACGAAGCCGGCTGTCTGCGCTGCCTCGGCGCTGCGGACGCTCAGCGCCACAAAGGCGAAGATCCAACTCAGCGCCAGGCCGAAGGCGCTGACCAGTGCTATGCAGCCGAGGGCCTGTGCGAAGCCGGCCTGGAAGCGGAAGCCAATGATGTAGCCGACGATGATCATCAGCACGATGATCAGGACGTTGCGGACAAAGTCGGCCACAGTGCGCCCGACGAGCACCGCCGAGCGCGCCATCGGCATCGAACGGAAGCGGTCGATCACGCCGAGCTTGAGGTCGTCGGACAGGCCTACTGCCGTCTGGCTGGCCCGGAACGTCACCGACTGCACCAGGATTCCGGGGAGCAGATAGTCGATGTAGCTCACGCCGTGGGGCAGTGAGTGACTGATCGCGCCGCCGAACACGTACGTGAACAGCAACACGAACATGATCGGCTGGATCGTCGAGAAGACCAGGAGATCCGGCTGGCGGACGAAGTGACGCAGGTTGCGCACGCTGACCACTCTCGCGTCCGTGAAGTCGGCCCGGAGCTCTTGCGGTGAGAGGCGAAATCGGAGCGGCCGCCTCGCGGCGGGGCGAAGCGTCTCGCCCGCGCGAGCCGCCGGGAAGCCGTCGCTCGTCGGATCGGGTCGCCCATCACCGTTCACGCCTCCGGCCGTCGCCCCGTTCTCGCGGGGCGGCGCGCCTGTCAGCTGCAAGAACACGTCGTCGAGCGTCGGCCGTCGCAGCCCAAGATCGCTGACCGCGATTCCCGCCTTCCGTAGCGCCGAAGCGGCGTCCTCGATCATCTCGAGCCCATCGCGTGGCGCCGGAAGCGTCAACTGGGCGAGCCGCTCGCCGGGCTCCGGCTCATTGCAGCCGATCCCCGCCAGCGCGACCCGCGCCCGCTCCCGTTCCGCGGAGCTCACCAGTTCCACCTCCAGGATCTGCCCGCCGACCCTGTCCTTCAGCTCGCTTCCGGTGCCCTGAGCGATCACCCGACCGTGGTCGATCACGGCGATCTGCTCGGCGAGCTGATCTGCCTCCTCCAGGTACTGGGTGGTGAGCAGAAGCGTCGTCCCCTCCCGAACGAGCTCCCGCACAACTGCCCAGATCTCATTGCGGCTACGCGGATCGAGGCCTGTCGTCGGCTCATCCAGGAACAGCACGCGCGGGCGGGTCAGGAGGCTCGATGCGAGGTCCAGCCGTCGCCGCATCCCGCCGGAGTACGTGCGGGCCGGGCGGTCTGCGGCATCGGCCAGGTCGAAGCGCTCGAGCAGCTCGTTCGCACGTCGGCGAGCATCCGCGGCAGAGAGATCGAACAGGCGTCCGAACATCTGGAGGTTCTCGCGGCCCGTCAGCATCTCGTCGATCGCCGCGAACTGGCCGGTCAGCGCGACGAGCTCTCGCACGCCCGCGCCGTCGCGGTAGACGTCGCGGCCAAAGATCTCGGCCCTCCCGGCGTCCGGAGCGAGGAGCGTGGCCAGCACCCTGACCAGGGTCGTCTTCCCGGCGCCGTTCGGTCCGAGCAGCCCAAAGACGGTCGCCTCGTCGACGTCCAGGTCGACACCGGCAAGCGCCTCGGTCGCCCCAAAGCGTTTGACCACACCCTCGACGTGGATCGCCGAATCAGCCGTGATTCACGCTCCGATTACGAGGGCGAACTGACCAGGGTGGCCGATCGACCGCTGAGCCGGCGTCACGGCGTCCAGCTCTCGGCGAGCGGGGTCAGCTGGAGCTCGTGTGTCGCTGAGCGCGCGTCCTGGTTGGCGAGGAAGAGGATCGCATCGGCGATCCTGCGGGGGTCGGCCAGAGCTTCGGGCGAGACGCCCCCGCGGGTGGACCCGTCGAGTGGCTGGATGCCAGCGTCGACGATCAGCAAGCTGACCTGGAGCCCGTAGGGGCGCAGCTCGAGCGCGGCCGCGTTGGTGATCGCTCGCACGCCGAACGATCCTGCGGCCCACAGACCACGGCCGGGCAGCGCGCGCCGCGCCGAGCCACCGGTGACCTGCACCAGAGTCGCTGCCCGACCCTGCTCGATCGCGAATCGCGAGGCGGCGGACAAGAACGAGAACGCCGAGCGAGCCGGCGCCGCCGCCCAGGAGTCAAAGCCGTCAAGGTCGGCCTCGGCAATCGGGCCGCCGCCAAAGGGTCCGGAGCGCTCCCCGCCGTATGCGGCGGCCGCGTTCACCACGAGATCGACTCCACCGTGAGCAGCGGCCGTCCGCTCGAGCACGCCGTACACGCCCGCGGGGTCTGTCACGTCGGCCTTGACCGCGAGCGCGCCGACCGCGCTGACGCCGTCCAGGGTGCTCCGCGACCGCGCGACCCCCGTCACCGACCAGCCGTCGCTCACCAGCAGCTCGATGACCGCGCGACCCAGGTTGCGCGCCCCGAACACGACCGCACTGCGCCGCTCAGCCACGCTGGGCCCCCGTCCCGGCCGGCATCGGGACGCCCGTCTCGATTGGCTCGGCGAGTGGCATGCAGATGACGGCGGGCTGCTCCTGGCGCTGCAGGGTGCGGCGGAGGCGTAGGAACGCGAGGCTCCCGAGCAGGCCCGGAACCCACAGGGCAATGCCGTGGTAGAGGAGCACCGCGGCTGTGCTCGCGGCCAGCGGTTGGTGGTAGAGCACGAATGTGCCAACCAGCCCGACGTCCAAGCCGCCGATGCCACCGGGAACCGGAATGTTGCCCCCAAGCTGTCCGATCAGATATCCAAGGACGAGGACGCCGAGTGGTGGGGAGTGACCGACCGCGACGAAGCACACTCCGAGCACCGCCAGGTCGAAGCCCATCGTCCCAAATGCACCGATCAGGACGCTGGGGGACCGGCGGCGGAGCAGGTCGACGGCGTCGCGCAGCCCTCGTCCGAGCGAGTAGCGGGCAAACCGCCGGGCGGCGGCGATGCGCCCCGCGTCGGCGGGAGCGGACTCCAGCGAAGAACTCGGCCGGAGCCACGAGGGCAGGGTCAGCACGAGCGCGGTTGCGATGAGCGCCGCGGCTCCGAAGCTGTAGGTGAGCGCCGGATCGGTGTCTCCGCCGAATGCGCCCACCAGGAATAGGGCGGCGAACACGGCCACACAGGCAACATTGGGCAGACTCGTCAGAAAGAAGAAGGCGACCGACTTGCGGCCGATTTGCTCGGCGCTCATTCCACCGCGGTGAAGCGCCCACGCGCCGAGTGCGAGCCCGCCCACGCCGCTGACTGAGAGGACCGAGTTGGCGCCCTGTTCGGACATCCCGATCTGGTAGCTCAGGCGCCAAGCCATCCTCGGGCAGAACACCGCACGGAAGATCAGGACGTAGGAGAGCGCTGACAGCACCTCGAACCCGACGCCGGCGAGCAGCCAGCCGGCGGAAGCATGCGCCAGGCTGGAGCGCAACTCGCCCAGCCCGGGACCGGCGAGCACGACGACGCCGATCACCACACCGACGCCGGCGAACTGAGCCAGCCTGCGCCAGAGGCGCCTCGGGCTCAGCTCGTCCGGCAACGGCTCCATGGAGCCGCCCGCGTTCCTCGCTGTAGTCGCCACAATGGCAAAGTTAGACCGTGCAGAGGACTCGTTTGAATTCCAGCGCGTCCCGGCAGGCCCTACGGCTCCCTCCCGACCCCGCGGCCCCCGGGTGTTCGCGGCTGGTATGCCAGAAGATCAGGATCTTGCCGGGGGTGTCGTCGGGGTCCGTGGGGTCGGGATCGGTGCGGGTTTCGGTCGTCATCGCGGAAGCTGACCTCCGGTCTGGTCGGGTTGATAACTCGGAACCGGATCGTGGCAGCCGGGCAGGTGGTCCGTCATCGCTGGATCCTGGCGATCACCATTGTCCACCTGCGGTCGCAAACTCCGCCAGGCGGCCGGCCTGTCAATCAACCCGAACGCCCGGCCCGCGGTCGCGGCGTGTCGCCCAGTCCATTGTGAGCCCCGATGGCTGATCCAGCACGGATCTTCGGCATAACCGGCGACGCGGTCGCACGGTTCGCGCTCGACGGCTGCGAGCCCCAGTACGCGCTCGAGGGCAGTCAAGCGCGTTGCATCGCGGTCGATCACCGCGATCCACGACGCGTCTATGTCGGGACGATGAACAGCGGCCTGTGGTTCAGCGTCGACGGCGGCGCCAGCTGGCGTGAGGCCGGCCCGTCAGTCGACGAGCCCAGAGTTCTGTCGGTAGCCGTCTCTCGATCACACGAGCACTCCGGTGTCTCGGTCGTCTACGCAGGCACCGAGCCGAGCAACCTCTATCGGTCCGAGGACGGCGGGCTCAGCTGGCGAGGGCTGCCGGCACTCCACGAGGTGCCGAGCGCATCGAGCTGGTCCTTCCCGCCGCGCCCGTGGACGCATCACGTGCGCACGATCGCGCTGCATCCGACCGACCCGGAGTGGCTCGCGGTTGGGATCGAGCTCGGCGGCGTGATCCGCTCGCGCGACGGCGGTAAGACCTGGATCGACCACAACCCCCAGGCCCACAGCGACGCCCACCAGCTTCTCACGCACCCGCTCGCACCCGAGCGCCTCTACGAAGCCGCCGGACAGGGGATTGCCCGGTCGGGCGACCGCGGGGACACGTGGGAGCGGCTGGCCCAAGGGCTTGACCGACGCTACGCCTGGGCAGAGGCGATCGACCCCGCCGACCCCGACCTGTGGTACGTCGCGGTCAGCCGCTCTCCGTCTGCCGCCCACGGCAGCGGCGACGGGCAGGCGCGCTTGCTGCGCTCCCGCGGAAATGGCTGGCACGCGGCTGACGGTTGGGGTGACTCTGCAGAGCTCCGGCGGATGCCTTATGCGCTTCTCACCCTTCCCGATCAGCCCGGCGTCCTACTCGCCGGGCTGCGCGGCGGAACGCTCCTGATCACGGACGACGCCGGCGGGAGCTGGTCACGGTTGCCGGTGCAGCTACCCGACCTGATCGCTCTGGCCGGGACGACCGCATGACTGCGAAGTTCAGTGTCTTCGCATTATCGACGTCGCCGTAAGGGCCGCGCGAACGCCGTCGGCTCGGGACTTGCGGGCCTCCTTCCCCAGTGAAGCCTGGACCTGTGGCGGCGTCGCCACATCGCGAGCTGGACGACTCCCTCGATCAGCGCTGCTGCGAGCACGCTCGCCGCGATGCGGTTGCCGAGGCGCTCGAGACGGGCGAGGAGGGCGTCCATTTCGTCGGTTCGCACGTGGACCTCGACGCCGCCGGTTTCGATCGCCTCTGAGATCCGGTTGAGCCGCCGCGGCAGGTCGGCGATGAGTTCGGCGAGGTCCAGGCCGAACTCCTCCAGCTGCTGCATCACCGCAGCAGGAGTCATTCCGGCCAGGATGTGGCGCCGGGCGTACGGCGCCAGCGCCCCCGCGAACCGGAACTCCGGATCGAGCTCGGCGACGATCCCTTCGGCGATGATCAGAACGGTGAACAGCAATGAGAGGTCACGCGGAAGCCTGAGGCGGTGCCGGCGTGCGATCTCCACCAGATCTCCGATGGCGCTCCGGAGCGAGCCCTCCCCGATGCTGCGGCCGAAGTGGCGCTCGAGGAGACCCCCCAGGTCCTCGCGCAGGCGGGCTCTATCGACGACTCCCGTCGCCGTGCCGAGCGCGAGCAGGGCGTCAGTGAGCCGGTATGGGTCCTGGCGGACAAACCCGTCCAGGAATCGGGCGAGTTGCCCACGTAGGCGGTCATCGACGGTACCGACCATCCCGAAGTCCACGATGCCGACGCGCCCCGTTGCCTCGATGAAGAAGTTGCCAGGGTGGGGGTCGGCGTGAAAGAACCCGTCCTCGAAGATCATTTTGGCGACGATCAGGGCCGTTCGTTCGGCGAGCGCGTGGCGGTCGAGGCCGGCTTCATCGAGCGCCGCGAGGTCGGTGATCTTCGTGCCTCGGATCCGTTCGAGCGTGATCACGCGTGAGGTTGTGAGGTCCGGGAAAACCCGCGGGATCTGGACCCACGGGTCGCCGGCGAAGTTGGCGGAGAACCGCGCCGCGTTGCGCGCCTCCTGCAGGTAGTCGAGCTGTGCGCGTAGCGTTTGTACGAACTCGTCCGCCAGCCCCACCACGTCATAGCGAGCGGCCGTTTTCGAGTGTCGGCTCGCGCGTGCGGCAAAGTTCTGGATGATCTCGAGGTCCTGCTCCATCTCCTCGACCACGTTGGGCCTGCGCACCTTCACGACGGCCTCGGAGCCGTCGTGCAGCGTGACACCGTGGGCCTGCCCGACCGACGCGCACGCCAGCGGCACCGCCTCAAATGTCGCGAACGCCGTTTCCCCCGGCAGATGAGCATCAAGCTCACGCGCGATGATCTCCTCCACCACGTCGCTCGGAACCGCCGGCGCCCTATCCTGCAGCTTCGTCAGCTCAGCCCGATACTCCGGCGAGACCAGATCTGCTCGTGTGGACAGCAGCTGGCCGAGCTTGAGAAAGGTCGGCCCGAGGTCCTCCAGGGCCAGCCTTAGATTCTCCGGGTCGGTGTGCGACTCGGGTGGCTCGCGCCCGATCAGGGCCTCCGCGGCGCTGACCAGGCGCCCGAGCCCAAGCACCCCAACCAGGTGGGACAGCTCATAGCGGCCCAGAACCTCCGCGATCTGACGTTCGCGGTGGTCGCGGGCCCTCGCTACGCCGGTGGCCATCGTTTGGCTATGTGCCAACTCCCGGGGGGAAGGCGGACGCTATCGGTTGGTGGAGGTCAGCGATCAGTTCCATGGTCGCGCTCGATCCCTCATTGAACACCCCCAGCGGCCTCCCGGCAAAGGGGCTTCTCTCCCCGACAATCGCCGCGGCTCGGGTGAGTAATCCTCACCGCATTTTGATGAATTTCGGCCTGTGCTCATCGTCGCTCTGCGACCTTTAGCCATTGGGAGGAGCGTGAGCAAGGGTTCGGATCCTTGACGCTGTCGCGGGAGCAGCGGCGCGTCACCCGAGGCTCAGCGGCGTCCCGGCAAAGCTGGCAGGCCGCGCCTACCACGTCCTGGCGCTACCGTCGGGGCGAATGCGCATCCTCTCCGACTGGCTCGACGCCTTGATCGGCGGGCCCCAGATCGTCGAGTTGGGGCTGTTCGACCAGCGCTACGCAAGGATCCAAGCCGAAGCGAGCGCCGGCCAAGGCCTGAACGCATGAGCTCGGGCCCGCCGCTCACGTTAAGGTAGGACCGTGGCCCAAGACTCCGACAACGCAGCTCCGCCGGCGCCGATGCCGCACGATGAACGCGGTTGGCGCGTAGCGCCGGCGCCCGACGGTCGCGGGATGCCCGACAGCCACAAGCCCTCGCCACCGCATCGCTGGCGTGGCTTCTGGATCGTCGTTGTGGCCCTGCTGGCGGTCAACTGGATCTCGGTGCTGGTCGCACAGCCGAGCGGCCAGCCGCGGGTGACGATCCCGTTCTCGCCGTTCTTCCTCTCGGAGGTGAAGTCCGGTCAGGTGAAGTTGATCTCGTCAACAGCGGACCAGATCAACGGCACATTCAACGCCAAGGTCCGCTACCCGCCGAGTGACAAAAGTGCCACCCCGACGGACCTCTTCTCGACGCAGGTCCCAACGTTCTGGAACCACCAGGCGCTGACGGCGCTGCTGCAGGACCACAGCGTGCAGGTCAACGCCGAGAATCCGAACCCGGGAACGCCCGTGTGGGAGGAGATCATTCTGGGGTTCGGACCGACGCTTCTGCTCGTCGGCCTGTTCGTGCTGTTCGCGCGCCGCGCGGCCCGGTCGGGGGGGCTGGGCGGGCTCGGCAACTTCGGACGCTCGCAGGCGCGGCGCGTCGATCCGCAGAAGATCCGGGTTACGTTCGACGACGTGGCCGGAATCGACGAGGCGAAGGCCGAGCTGACTGAGATCGTCGACTTCCTGCGGACGCCCGATCGCTACGGCCGCCTCGGCGGCCGCATCCCGCACGGAGTGCTGCTGTTCGGACCCCCCGGCACGGGCAAGACGCTGCTGGCGCGCGCCGTCGCCGGGGAGGCCCACGCGGCGTTCTTTTCGATCGCCGCGTCGGAGTTCATCGAGGCGATCGTCGGCGTCGGCGCTGCGCGGGTCCGCGACCTTTTCGCCAAGGCCAAGGAGGCGGCCCCGGCGATCATCTTCATCGACGAGCTCGACGCAATCGGACGCTCTCGCCAGGGCTCTGCAGGGATCACCGGGGCCAACGACGAGCGCGAGCAGACGCTCGACCAGATCCTGACTGAGATGGACGGGTTCGAGAGCACCGAGGCCGTGGTGGTACTGGGTGCCACCAATCGGCCGGAGATCCTCGATCCGGCACTGCTTCGACCGGGTCGCTTCGACCGCCGCGTGGCGGTGCAGCCGCCCGACAAGGTGGGGCGCCGGAAGATTCTCGAGGTCCACACGCGCTCGATGCCGCTGGACAGCAACGTCGATCTGGACTCCCTTGCGTCAACGACGCCGGGGATGGTCGGCGCCGACCTGGCCAATCTCGCCAACGAGGCCGCACTTCTGGCCGCGCGCCGCGACCACGACAAGGTTCAGATGGCCGATTTCACCGACTCGCTCGAGAAGCTCCTGCTCGGCGCCCCGCGCGGGATAGTCCTCAACCCGGTTGACCGCGAGCGAACCGCCTATCACGAATCGGGCCACGCCCTCGTCGGGATGCTCACGCCCGAGGCCGACCCGGTCCGGAAGGTGTCGATCATCCCCCGTGGCCAGGCGCTGGGTGTGACACTCTCGGCTCCGGACTCGGACCGCGTCTCGTACTCGCGGGAGGAACTCGAGGCGAGGATCAAGGTAGCGATCGCCGGCAGGGTCGCCGAGGAGGTCGTCTACGCGAAGATCACGACGGGCGCGGAATCAGACCTCCAACAGCTCACGATGATCGCCCGCGAGATGGTCGGCCGCTGGGGCATGAGCGAGAAGCTCGGCCCCGTGACCCTGCTGCCGAGCCCGGGCCAGGGACCGCTGCTCCCCGGGGCCAGCGAAACATCGCCCGAAACCCAACGGCTGATCGACGAGGAAGTCCGCCGGATTATCGAGCATGCCCAGGCCGAGGTCACGACGCTACTCGGCGAACACCGGGAACAGCTCGAGAGCCTGACGCGCGCCGTGCTCAAAGCCGAGACCCTCGACGGCCCTGACGCCTACGCCGCGGCGGGCGTATCGCAGCGAACCACCGAGTCCGAACGGGCCACCTCAGAGGTCTTGCAACCAGTGCGAAGCCCCGCCTAGGGCCCTCCGGGATCAAAGCGCCGCCACCGCGGCAGCCGAGGCAGCGCTCGCGGCCGCCGAGCCCGACAGGCTGATGTTCCCGTTCGCGATGACCGGAACCGCGGACCTGCTCGACGCGCTCCCCCGTCACCAGACGGCCCACGGCGCTCTCCTCGCCGACGTCGTCGATCTGCTGCGAGGCGAACCGGCCCCGAGCATCGACAGGGATGACCTATCGCAGCGCGACGAGCTCAGCCCGACCGAACTCCGCGTACTGCGATACCTACCAACAAATCTGACGCGGCCCGAGATCGCGAGCGAACTCTACGTCTCGGTCAACACGGTCAACACCCACATCCGCAGCATCTATTCCAAGCTCGGCACGCGCGATCGCTCGGCCGCCGTCAGGCGCGCACGGCAGCTGAGGCTCCTCTCAACCGGAACCTCGCCGAGGTAACGCGAACGCGCGCACGGGCGTGATGCAGTGGGCGTAAGTCGTCGGCGCGCCGCCGGGCCTGCGGTCACGCCGGCGCGGGAGCTGCGCTCGGTGCGGATGCTCGCGGTGGTAGCGGAGCATGTCGTCGACCTCGCCTGCAGCCGGGTCGGACTCGCTGAACTCCTCGTCGCCGAAGTCGAAGTCGGCGGCCAGGAGATAGTCGATCTCCTCGGCGAATCGAGCCGCGAGGTGATGGAGCGACGCACGGAACATATGTTCGTAAGGTACGCGAGGGGCCGGATGGAAGCACCCGGATCGACGCAAGAACCGTTGCAGGTCGACCGCTGCCCCCGTGTCTATGAATTACCAGGAGCTGGTGTAGCCGCGCTAACGCAGCGCCGACCAGACCTCGAGCTTGGTCCGGACCTTCTCGACGACCGCCGACGTGAACTCGGTGGTGCTGGCCGCACCGCCGAGGTCGAACGTCTTGGTGCCGGCCGCGACCGTTTCCAGCGCGGCCTCGTAGATCGCTCGTGAGGCTCGCTCGGCGGTCGGTCCGTGCCGCTCGCTCGCGTAGTGCATGACCGCGCCACAGGCGAGGATCATCGCCAGCGGGTTCGCGAGGTCCTTGCCCTGGAGGGTGGGGGCGGTGCCGTGGGGCGCCTCGGCCATCGCGACGGTCGTGTCGTAGCGGTCGTCGAACGCCAGCAGGATCGATTCGGCGGCCGCGATCGAACCGAACATCGGCAGAACGAGATCCGACAGGCAGTCGCCGTCCCGGTTCAGTGCCGGGATGACCAGGGTCCTCTCGGTCGCTCCCGACAGCAGGCCGGCGTAGGTGGCGTCGATCAGGACCGGCCGGTACTCGACCTCGGGGTGCCGCTCCGCCGCGGCGTCCATCTCCTCCTTGAGCATCCCTTCGTAGGTCGGAGAGACCGTCCACTTGGGTCCGCCGTAGACCCGCGCGTCCATCCGCGACGCGGTTCGAAACGCGAACTCTGCCACCGCGCGGCAGGTCGAGCGGGTGATTCGCTCGGTTCGGTAGGCGACCTCGTCCTCGGCGCCCGCCTCGCCCTCGCGCCACTCCTCGGCGCCGTAGGCATCCTCGACCGCCATCCGCACTACCGAGATCGGATGATGGACACCGGCAATCGGCGCGACCCCCGGCAGTCTACGGCCGGTCCTGACGATCACCTTGCCGCCGATCCCTTCGCGCACGATCCGGTTCGGGCTGCCGACATCGTCGCGGCCCTCCGGGGTGATCGTCGCCGCCTTGATCCCGAGACCGGCGTCGCGCATCGCGACCGCCGCCTGATCGACGACCCCATTGGCGGTCTCGCGCCGGTGCCCGAGCGACAGGTCGAAGTGCTCGAGCACGATCTCCAGTCCGAGCAGCCCGGGCTCGAGCACCCTCAGTGACTCCTCGAGGAGTTCCTGCCCGGTCTCGTCGCCGTCGAGTACGACGATCCTGATCGCGTCGGTCATCGGCGCCTCACCATGGTCAAGGCCTACGCGGGCAGCAGCACCGAGCTTTCGCCCGCGAGCGCGCCGATCACCGTCTCGACGTGCTCGCGGAAATCGACCCCGAGCTCGTCGGCGCCCTCGCGCATCTCATCGCGTCCAACGGCGGCCGCAAAGCTCGGCTGCTTCATCTTCTTCTCGACCGACTTGGGGGTCATGCCGCTCAGGCCCTCGGGACGCACGTAGGCGACCGCGAGGATGAAGCCGGAGAGCTCGTCGACGGCGTACAGCGTCTTCTCCATCGGCGTCTCTCTTGGGATTCCGAGGTAGTCGGCGTGTGACCCGATCGCGCGGATCATCTCCTCCGGATATCCACGCTCGCGCAGCTCGGCCATCGCGTATCGAGGATGTCCGTCTCGCGGGTCGGGGTAGCGCTCGTAATCGAGGTCGTGCAGCAGACCCGTCAGGCCCCAGAGCTCGACGTCACCGTGAGGTAGGCCCGCCCGCCCCGCGTAGGCGCGCATCGCCGCCTCGACGGCGAGCATGTGGCGTCGGAGCGAATCGCTCTCGGTCCACTCGCAGAGCAGGGTCCAGGCGTCCGGTCGCGAAAGTTGATCTGTCATATGGGCGGCACACTAAACGAGATCCACGTCCCGGCGGGCGGGCCACAATCCCCTCGACCGGTTACTCTCACGGGCAGGCGCACCGCCCTTCGCGCGCCCAAGCCCCCTATGGAGAAGTTCATCATCGAAGGCGGCGTGCCGCTGTCAGGCACGATTACGCCCGCCGGCAACAAGAACGCGGCATTGCCGATCCTGGCCGCGTGCCTGCTCACAGGCGACGAGGTGGTGCTGCACAACGTGCCCCGGATCACCGACGTCGATGCGATGCTCGGCCTGCTCGAGTCGCTGGGCGCGAGCGTCAGCTGGATCGATGACGGAACTGTCGCGGTCAATGCGGCCGACGTTTCGAGCACCGAGGTCGACCGCGAGCTGGCCGAGCGGATCCGTGCGTCATTCCTGCTCGCCGGGCCGCTGCTGGCGCGCTTCGGCCGGGTGACGATGCCGCCGCCCGGAGGCGACGTGATCGGCCGCCGCCGGCTCGACCCGCACCTGGACGCCTTCCGCCACCTCGGCGCGACGATCCACTACGGCCGCGACATCGAGCTTCAGGCCCCGGCGCTGGGGCTGCACCCCTGCGACTTCCTGATGGATGAACCGTCGGTGATGGCGACCGAGAACGCGCTGATGGCCGCGGCACTGACCCGCGGAACGACCGTGATCCGCAATGCCGCCTCGGAGCCGCACGTCCAGGACCTCGCGCGGATGCTGGTCGCGATGGGGGCGCCGATCGACGGGATCGGGTCGAACGTGATGACCGTCCACGGCACCGGCCAGCTGCGGGGCTGCACGCACACGGTCGCGCCGGATCACATCGAGATCGGTTCCTTCATGGCGCTCGCGGGCGTCACGGGCGGGGAGTTGATCGTCAAGGACACGATCCCCGAGGACCTGCGGATGATCAGGCTCGTGTTCGAGCGCCTGGGGCTGCGGAGCGACCTGCGGGGCTCCGATGTGATCGTTCCGGCCAATCAATTTCTGCGGATCAACAACGACGCCGGCGATCACACCCCGACGATCCAGGACGGCCCCTGGCCGGCGTTCCCCGCCGATCTGACGAGCATCGCGCTCGCGCTCGCGACCCAGGCCGAGGGTTCCGTGATCATCCACGAGTGGATGTTCGAGAACCGCCTGTTCTTCACCGACAAGCTGCAGCTGATGGGCGCCGCGATCACGATCTGCGATCCGCACCGGGCGATCGTCGTCGGGCCACGGCGGTTGCGCGGCGAGCGCGTCGAGTCGCCCGACATTCGCGCCGGGATGGCGATGCTGATCGCGGCATTGTGCGCCGACGGGGTCACGGAGATCGGCAACGTCCGCCAGATCGACCGTGGTTACGAGCGGATCGACGAGCGGCTACGCGAGCTCGGCGCCCGGATCGAGCGCGTCGAGGATACGGCCCGCATCTGACGCTGCATCACCGCCACTGGTCCCGCTAGACCAGTGGCGGTGCAGAGCCGCTCCGTACGCTTACGCTCGAGATGGTCGACCGGAACCCAAACGGCACTCGGGACGTGCTGCCCGACGAGATGCGAGAGCTGCGCGCGGTCACCGAGCGGATCCGTGGCGTCTTCGAGCGGGCGGGCTACGGCGAGGTGTACACGCCGGCGCTCGAGTACGAGCGGACCTTCCAGCGCGATTCCAGCAGCAGGCCGGCGTACCGGATGTTCGACGAGCACGGCAACGTCCTGGTCCTGCGCTCCGACATGACGCTGCCGATCGCGCGGCTGGTCGCGACCAGGTACGCGACCGCCGAGCCGCCACTGCGGTTCTGTTACTTCGCGCACGCCTATCGCAGCGTCCGCCCGCAGCAGGGTCAGCCACGCGAGTTCCTGCAGGCCGGAGTCGAGCTGATCGGGGCTCCGTCGCCGGACGGAACCGCCGAGGTCGTGACGGTCCTCTGCGACGTGCTCGACGCGGCCGGCCTCGAGAACTACCGAATCGGGCTCGGGGACGTGAGCCTGTACCCGGCGCTGCTCGAGTCGCTCGGCGTCGACCCCGAGCGCCGGGAGCGGATCCTCGCCGACCTGGCGCGGGGCGATTTTGTCGGGGTCGAGCGCGAGCTCGATGGGCTGCAGCTGACAGAGGCCGACGCCGAGCTGCTGCTCCGCGTGCCGCGGATGCGCGGGGGGCCGGAGATTCTCGACGGCCTCGACGGGCCGCTGCACGACGCGGGAATGGGACTGCGCGCCGTGCTCTCGCTGCTCGCGCCGAGGACCGCCGAGCGCGCGATCTTCGACTTCGGCCTCGTCCGCAGCCTCGGCTACTACACCGGCGCCGTCTTCCAGGTCTATGACCCCGCGTACGGGGTGCCGCTCGGCAGCGGCGGCCGCTACGACGAGCTGCTCGCCGAATTCGGCAGACCGCTGCCCGCGGTCGGCTTCGCGGTGAACGTGGAGCGGCTGCACATCGCACTGACCGGCGAGGAACGCGGTCGTGGCTAAGCTGCGGATCGCGGTCCCCCGCGGCTCGCTGTTCACCGACACGCTCGACCTGCTCGACCGGATCGGCTTTCAGACCGGCGAGGTACGCGACAACGACCGCAAGCTGTTGTTCGACGACGCTGGGATCGTGACGATGCGGCCCTCCGACGTGCCGACATACGTCGAGGCGGGCGCTGCCGACATCGGGATCACGGGCAAGGACGTGCTGCTCGAGCAGGCTGAGCGCGATGTGTACGAGCTCGCGGACCTCGGCTACGGGCGCTGCACGATGGTCGTCGCGTCGGTTGCCGGGCCCGATCGCGCCTCCGATGCTCTGCGGCGGCTGGGCGTCGTCAGGATCGCGACCAAGTATCCGCGCGTCGCGGCCGAGCACTTCCTCGCGACTGGGCGGCAGGCGGAGATCGTCGAGGTCAAGGGGTCTGTCGAGCTGGCACCGCTGACCGGGCTGGTCGAGGCGATCGTCGATCTGACCGCGACGGGGACGACCCTGCGCGAGAACAACCTCGTGATCCGGGAGGAGATCGCGGTCTGCACCGCCCGGCTGATCGCCAACCCCGTGGCCGACAAGCTGAGGGCGCCTGAGATCGACCGGCTGCTGGAGCAGATCGGTGCAGGCTGAGATCCTGACCGCCGGCGAGGACGTGGCCGAGCTCGTGCGGGGCCTGCGCGAGCTGGTCCCGGACGGCGAGTCGGTCAGCTCCGGGGTCGCCGAGATCATCGCGGCGGTTCGCGCCCGGGGAGACGAGGCGGTGCTGGACTACACGGCTCAGTTCGACACCGGCGGTGTGGCGATCGAGTCGCTGCAGGTGCCGATGGGAGTCCTGCAGGGCGCCGCCGCCGAACTCGACCCGGATGTTCGTCGCGGCCTCGAGTTCGCCATCGCCAATGTCCGCTGCGCCGCTCGCGCCAGCCTGCGCGACGATCGGCTCGTCGAGCTGCCCGCGGCGGAGGTGACGATTCGCGAGGCGCCGGTCGACAGCGCGGCGGTGTATGTCCCCGGTGGCCGGGCTCCATACCCGAGCACGGTCGTGATGGGTGTCGTCACCGCCCGGGCGGCGGGCGTCGAAGACATCGCGGTGTGCGCGCCTCCGGGCGGTGACGGCGAGGTCGACCCGCTGATCCTGGCGGCGTGTGAGCTCACCGGGGCCGGCCGCGTTTACCGCATGGGCGGCGCCCAGGCGATCGCCGCGCTCGCCTACGGCACTCGGTCGGTACGGCCGGTGGCGATGATCGTCGGCCCCGGGAGCCTGTGGGTCCAGGAGGCCAAACGGCAGGTGTCGGGCGTCGTCGCGATCGATGGGTTCGCGGGCCCGAGCGATCTGCTCGTGATCGCCGATGGCGGTTCGGACCCCGAGTTGATCGCGCTGGATCTGCTGGCGCAGGCAGAGCACGGTCCTGGGACGCTCGTCCTGGGCGCGTCGTCTTCGCGGGAGCTGCTTCAGGAGCTTGCCCGGCGAATCGGCGCGGCCCCGGCGCAGGTGGGCGCGGTGGCGCGGCTGATCGAGGTGAGCGATGGCCGGCAGGCGCTGGCGCTGGCGCAGACGTTCGCGCCGGAACACCTGCAGTTGATCGGGCCAGAGGCGGAGTCGCTGGCGGCGAAGACGACGCACGCGGGCTGCGTGTTCGTCGGCGCCGCGGCGGGGACGGCATTCGGCGACTACATTGCCGGCTCGAATCACATCCTTCCCACAGGCGGCGCCGCAAGGTTCGCCTCGGCGCTGTCGGCACGCAGCTTTCGCCGAAGCTTCACCGAGGTGCGGATCACCGACCCTGGCCGGCTCGCGCGAGCCGCGGCGCCGGTGGCGCGCGCCGAGGGCTTCGAGCTCCACGCCCAGTCGATGGAGATCCGAGAAAATCAGGTGTCGACGAGATGAGCGTTAGTCGTGCAGCCGAGATCGATCGAGCGACCGGGGAGACCCAGGTCCGCGTCACGCTGGCGCTTGACGGCGCCGGCGCGGGCGAGCGATCGACCGGCGTCGGGTTCCTCGACCATATGCTCGACCTGCTCGCGCGCCACGGCCGCCTTGACCTTGGCGTGACCGCCGCAGGTGATCTCCACACGGGCGCCCACCACACGGTCGAGGATGTCGGGATCTGCATCGGCCAGGCGCTCGATCAGGCGCTCGCTGACCGCGCGGGCATCGCCCGCTACGGAGCCGCCACCGTGCCGATGGACGAGGCCAGGGCCACCTGCGTGCTCGACATCTCAGGACGTGGACTGCTCGTGTTCGACGCCGAGCTCCCGCGCGGCGCGATCGGGAACTACGACCACGAGCTGACCGAGGAGTTCCTGCGGGCGGTGGCCGTCAACGCCCGGCTGACGCTGCACGTGGTGGTCGAAGCCGGGAGCAACGTGCACCACATCATCGAGGCGATCTTCAAGGCGGTGGCGCGGGCGCTGCGGGCGGCGGTGGAGCTCGATCCGACCGAGACCGGGGTCCCAAGCACCAAGGGGACCCTGACCGCATGAACGACCACGCGGCGCCCGCGATCGCGGTGCTCGACTACCGGATGGGCAACCGGCGCTCGGTCGAGAAGGCGTTCGAGCGGGTGGGCGCCGCCGTCGCGGTCACCAGCGACCACGCCGCGATCCGAGCCGCCGACGCGCTCGTGCTCCCTGGCGTCGGCGCGTTTCCGCGGGGAATGGCAAACCTGCACGAGCTCGGGCTCGACACCGTGATCGCCGAACGGGTGGCCTTCGGGACGCCCGCTGCTCGGGATCTGTCTCGGGATGCAGCTGCTGTTTGACGGTTCGACCGAGCTCGGCGGCGCCCGCGGGCTCGGACTGCTCGCCGGCGAGGTAACTCGGCTCAACAGCGGCGGGTTGCGGGTCCCGCACATCGGCTGGAACGAGGTGCGCTTCGAGCGCGCGTCGGCGCTGACGGCCGGACTCAGGGGCTCAAGCGCCGCCTTCTACCACGTGCATTCGTTCGTCGCGAGGCCGACCGATCCGGCGGACGTGGTCGGCACCGCCGAGTACGGCGAGCGGTTCGCGAGCGTGGTGGCGCGGGGTTCGGTGTTCGGCGTTCAGTTCCATCCTGAGAAGTCGTCGCGCGACGGCCTCGAGCTGCTGCGGTCGTTCGTCGGCCTCGCCGCAGCGGTGCCTGCATGATTCTCTTCCCCGCGATCGACATCCTCGGCGGCAAGGCCGTCCGGCTGGCCCGCGGAGACTTCGCCCAGCGCACCGAATACGACGCCGACCCGGTGGACGCGGCCAAGCGATGGGTCGACGCCGGCGCCCGGTGGCTCCATGTCGTCGACCTCGACGGCGCCCGGTCGGGTGTGCCGGTGAACCTCGAGCACGTCGCGCGGATCGCAAACGGTGTCGGTGTACCGGTGCAGGTCGGTGGGGGATTGCGTGTCCTCCCCGCGGTGACCGCGGCGGTCGACGCGGGCGCGGCTCGGGTGGTTCTTGGGACGGCGGCGTTCACCGACGTCGAGTTTCTGGACCAGGCTGTCGCCGAGTACGGGGAGCGCGTCGTCGTGTCGCTGGACGCCCGCGACGGCAGGCTCGCGGCGTCCGGCTGGGTCGAGCAGACGGAGATTCCGGTTCTCGACGCGATCACCCATCTGACCGGCCGGGGCGTGCGCCGGTTCGTCTACTCGAGCATCGAACGCGACGGGGTCCTGGCTGGCCCCGACCTCGAGGGCGCCAAGGCGGTCGCGGCGGCCGTGCACGGGACCTTCCTGTATTCGGGCGGGGTCGCCGGCCTCGAGGACCTGGAGGCGCTCGCGCGGCTGTGGCAAGTCAACCTGGTCGGTGTGATCGTCGGCAAGGCGCTCTACGAGGGACGGCTCGACGTCGGCGAGGCTCAGGCGCTGTTGGATCGGTTGGCGCGAGACCGACGGGCAACGATGTGAGCTGCGGATGCACTACAAGCGAGTGATCCCGTGCCTCGATGTCGATGGCGGGCGCGTCGTCAAGGGCACCGGCTTCGTCGACCTGCGCGACGCCGGAGATCCGATCGAGCTTGCCTGCCGGTATGACGCCGCGGGCGCCGACGAACTCGTGTTTCTGGACATCACGGCAACCTCCGACAAGCGCGAGACGGTCGTCGACCTGGCTCGCCGGACCGCCGACGATGTCTTCATCCCGTTCACGATCGGCGGCGGTGTACGGTCGGTCGCCGACGCCCAAGCGGTCCTCGACGCGGGTGCGGACAAGACGTCGGTGAACTCGGCGGCGATCGCGCGCCCGGAGTTGATCGACGAACTGGCGGCGAACTTCGGCGCCCAGTGCGTCGTGGTCGCGATCGACGCGAAGCGGTCCGGCAACGGCTGGGAGGCGTACGTGGCCGGCGGTCGGACGCCGACGGGGCGCGACGCCGTCGCCTGGGCCGCGGAGGCGGTGCAGCGCGGTGCGGGCGAGATCCTGCTGACGAGCATGGATCGTGACGGCACCAACGCAGGCTACGACGTCGAGCTGACCGCGACGATCGCCGACCGGGTCGGCGTTCCGGTGATCGCGTCGGGGGGCGCGGGCGAGCCCGACCATCTGGTCGAGGCTCTGCGGGCCGGTGCCGACGCGGTCCTGTGCGCGTCGATCTTCCACTACGGCCGTCACACCGTTCCGGAGCTAAAGGAGCACCTCGCCCGCGCGGGAATCGCGGTGCGGCCGGTCGACTGACCACAGCGTGAGCGCGGCGAGGTCGGCGGGCTCTTCGCCCGCCGACCTCGCCGGTGTCACTTCATCGACTGAAGCGGCTAACGCCGCGAAGGCTTATGCGGCCTCTTCGACGTACCCGGCCGCTGAGCACGAATCGCAATACGCAGCGGGCGGGACGCGGGGTTCGTAACACCCCGGGCGGCAACAGGTCGACGACCGCTTGGGGCGGCCTCGACCAATGCGAGCGGCAGCGGCATCCTTGAGCTCTTCGCGCATCCGATCGAGCTCAGCCGCGTGCGTCTCACAAAACCGGCGCCCAGCGAGCACCGGCTCCTGACAATGACTTCCACTACGACAACGCATAGGCACGAAGGATAGCACATTTCGCCCCTAAACCGCCTATTTTGCCGGGGTTTCGCGACGCTCGTCAGCTGCATCTGCCCGCGTCGATCGCCTTTAGTTGTGGCGTGGCTGATGGGAGTGATGGCGGGCGGATGCGTGCGAGGCCGGCTTCTGCGGGGTGAGCTCGTAGAGCACGTTGTAGCCAGACAGGAACAGGGTATGCGGGTCGCCGACGATCGGCGAGAAGGCGCCGTCGTGGAAGCTGAACTCCACCGCCCCGGTGCGCGTGTTGAGGCCGGTCGTGCGCTTGTCGTCGAGGTCTGAGTAGTAGACGACGTTGTTGACAATCGTCGCCGAACCGGAGATCCGGTCGCCGTCGTAATGCGACCAGCGGACGGCCCCCGACGCCGCGTCGAACGCGTAGAAGCGGCCGTCATAAGAGCCGATGTACACCGTTGGACCGAGCCCCGGCGTGTCGGCGACCGCCGCCGACGAATAGACGTAGGCACCGGTCCCGGTACGCCAGGCCAGTTCGCCGGTCTTCTCAGCGAACGAGTAGACGAACCCATCGGTATTGCCCAGGTAGACGCGCCCAAACGCGACCGCCGGGGTCGAGTAGAAGGTGCCGCTGCCGAAGCCGTATGCGGTTCCCGCGGTACCGACGTCCCAGACCACGTGGCCGTCACTCGCTCGCAGCGCGTAGGCGTGGCCTGAGTAGTCGCCAAAGAAGAGGACCCCGTGATCGAGAGCGAGACCGCCCTTGACCGCTCCACTCGCCTGGTAGGTCCACCGGACCGCGCCGGTGCGCTCGTTCAGCGCGTACACCGTCCCTCCCTGGTCTCCGAGGTAGACCGTTCCCTGCGACGGGAGCGGCTGCGATTCGCTCCCGTCAGGCAGTGGTTTGGACCAGACGACGTGGCCGGTTTTCATCGACATCGCGACGACCCGCCCGTTCCCGGGGGAGGTGCTCGTGTCCGACAGGACCGGCACGAACAGGAGCTGGCGTGTTACGTCGAGCGCCGGCGACGCGGCCGAAAGTGTGCCGATGTGTTTCTGCCAGATCACCTTGCCGGTCACCGCATTGACCTTCTTGACCGTTGCGGAGTCGTCCATGAAGAACAACACGTGGGCGTAGATCGTCGGCGGGAACTCGAGCGCGGCGTTGCCTCCGAGCGTCCAGCCGCGATGGAATGGCGGGTGCAGGTCCGAGGCGGCACCGACGAAGTCGCGCGTCCGCTGTGGGTCGTAGCCGTAAACACGCCACTTGAACGTGTCGGGTGGCTTCGGTTTGTCGCGCGGTTTCGTCGTGGTCGTCTGCGTGGTCGTGGTCTTCGGGGCGGTGAACGACAGCGCCGGGTGCGAGACGTTGCCCGGCTTGTGAAGCAGCGCGAACAGGGCGCCCGCGATGATCAATACGACCAGCACGCTGGCAGCGTACGCGAGCCACCGAAATCTGCCGGTGAACGCGCCGACGACAAGCTGCCGAAATCTTCCCCAGAAGGGTCTGCGCATCGCGGGGAGGTTAGGGGGTCTCGTCCCGAGAGGTGTGGACCCGCATCCTGCTCGGAAATCGCCCTCTCTGAGCCGTTCCACGCCACGCCGGGATAACGGGGAAGATGCCCCGGTGGGAGTCACCGATCCCCAGGAACTGCTCGCGAGCGCGTTGGCACTGCCCGCGGCGGCGATTCTCGCGGAGCGGCTCGGAGCCGAATTTGCCCCGGCGGTGCTGCTTGTCGGCGGCGCCGTCCGAGACCTGCTGATGGGGGTTCGCCCAGTGGATCTCGACCTGATGGTCGAGGGCCCTGTGGCCGCGCTGGCGACAGCGCTCGGCGGCGAGCAGCTGCGTCGGCACGACCGCTTCGCGACTGCGACGATCGAGCTCGAGGGGAGCCGGTGCGACATCGCCCAGGCGCGCCGGGAGGTCTACCCGGCTCCTGGGGCACTGCCCGAGGTGCGACCCGCCACCGCGGCCGAGGATCTCCGCCGTCGGGATTTCACCGTCAACGCGATCGCGCTCGCGCTGACCGGACCGGGCCGCGGCGAGCTGCTGTGGGCCCCCGATGCTCTGTCCGACCTCGACGCCCGCCGGCTTCGGGTGCTTCACGAGCGCAGTTTCAATGACGATCCGACGCGGTTGCTACGCCTGGCCCGCTACGCCGCCCGGCTGCGCTTTGAGATCGAGCCGGAGACGCTCGCGCTGGCGCGGCAAGCCATGGGGGAGGGGGTACTTTCGACGGTCAGCGGTGCCCGGATCGGCAACGAGCTGCGGCTGTTGGCCGAGGAGCAAGATCCGGTGGGTGCGCTCGAGGCGCTCGCGGCGCTGGGGATCGACAGGGCGATCGATCCCCGCCTTGGGCTCCGGGACGCCACCGTGCTCGTGCGGGCGCTGGCGCTGCTGCCCGATGGCGAGCGGCGCGACCGTCTGGCGCTCGCGGCAGCGCTGTTGGGTGCTTCCGCCGCCGACGCCGCCGCGCTGCTCGATCGCCTGGCGTTCAGCGCCGGCGACCGCGATGCGATCGTGGTGGCGGCGACGCAGGCGAAGTCGTTGTCCGCGCGCCTGGAGATGGCCGGTCAGCCGTCCGAGATCGACGCCGCGGTCGGCGGAGCAGGGACGGAGCTGGTCGCGCTTGCCGGTGCATTGGGGGCGACCAGTGCGGCGCGGGAGTGGCTGATGCGCCTGCGGACGCTTGACCTCGAGATCAGCGGCGATGATCTCCTCGCCGCTGGGGTGTCCGAGGGGCCGGGGATCGGCGCCGCCCTGGCGGCCGCGCGGGCGGCGCTGCTCGACGGCGAGGCGACCGACCGGGCGTCGCAGCTCGCCGTCGCGCTGCGCGCCGCCGGCCCGCCATGAGACAAACTCTGCGCGTGCTCGAGATCCAGCCGCCGAAGCCGTTCTACGCGCTTGGCGACCACATCGCGGTTGACCTTCCCGGCGCCCGCGGGCTGTTCACGACACGCCGCGGCGGCGTCTCGAACGCGCCCTACGACAGCCTCAACCTCGGCTTGCGGGTCGATGGGGACAGAGTCGCCCCGGTGTCAAACCGGTCGATTCTCGCGCGGAGGCTCGACGTCGAGCTCGCCTATGTCCGCCAGGTCCATGGTTCGCAGGTGAGCGTCGTCGACGCGCCGACCGACCCTGACGAGCCTCGGGTCGACGCGGACGGGGTGGCGACCACGACGCGAGGGGTGGCGGCGATGGTCCTGACCGCGGACTGCCTGCCGGTCACCATCGCCGGTGGCGGCGCCGTTGCGGCGGTCCACGCCGGCTGGAAGGGTTTGGCGGCCGGAGTCATCGAGGCCGGCGTCCAGGCGGTCCGGGAGCTGGGGATGAAGGCCCGCCCGCCGGGTCCGATCGCGGCCGCGATCGGACCCGGCGCGAGTGTCTGCTGTTACGAGGTCTCCGACGAGCTTCACGAACGCTTCGCCGATCTCGGACTGGACCACCGGTGGGGCCAGAACCTCGACCTCAAGGCGATCGCTCGCGCGCAGCTCGCGGACGCGGGTGTCGAGCAGATCCATACCCTCCCGTGGTGCACCATCTGCTCGAGGCCCGACCTGTTCTTCTCGCACCGTCGCGACCACGGCGTGACCGGCAGGCAGGCCGGCTTGGCGTGGCTGATCTGATCCAAGGGCTGCGGGCGGCTCAGGTCCGCGACAACCTCGACCGCGTCAGAGACCGGATCGGGGCAGCGGGCCGCGATCCGGGAGACGTCCAGATCCTTGCCGCGGTCAAGTACCTGCCCGCGGATGAGCTCGAGCAGCTAGCGGACGGAGGGATCACACTGGTCGGCGAGAACCGCGCCCAGGACTTGGTGGCAAAAGCGCAGCGCCATCCGGGGCTGTTCACCTGGGACTTCATCGGGGCGCTCCAGAGCCGCAGGGTCGCGACTGTTGATTCCCCACGTCCGCTACATCCATTCGGTCGCCACCGACTCGGCGCTGGGCCAGCTGCGGCGTCACGCGACGCCCGAGACGCGGATCCTGGTGGAGGTGAACGTCGCCGGAGACCCCGGCAAGGCCGGGATCGACCCGCGCCAACTGCCGGAGTTCCTGGAGCGCTCGCCGGTGGTGGTCGTTGGGCTGATGACGATGCCGCCGCTGACCGAGAGGCCAGAGGACAATCGACGGCATTTTGCGGCGCTGCACGAGCTCGCCGAGCGCCACGGCCTGCCCGAGCTGTCGATGGGCACCAGTCAGGATTTTGTGCCCGCGGTCCAGGAGGGGGCAACGATCATCCGCCTAGGAACGATCCTCTACCGACAGGCCGCGACATAATGGGGATGGTCGCCGGTGCAGGGAAATCGGCGACAGACGCGAACCCCCAACCGATATGGCATTTCGCGACACATGGCATGGCCTGCTCGTGTACTTCGGCCTGGCTGAGGACGAGGCGTACGAGGATGACCTAGAGCCGTATTCGGAGCCGGAGGTTCAGATGGAGGACACCCACCGCGATCGCCCGACGGTGCGTCGGCTCAGTGGCAAACCGAGTCGTCGCCGAGGCGACGATTGGGACGACATCTTCTCCGATGAGGAGCAGCCCGAGCGCCGCACGACGACGCTCCGGTCAGTCCGGCCGAATGGACGCTCCGGTGGCGATGTCAGGGTCCACTTCGTCGCTCCGAAGAACTTCAACGACGCGCAGGACATCGCCGACAAGTTCAAGGATTCGATCCCGGTCATCCTCAACCTCCAGGGTGCCGATTCCGACCTCTCCAAGCGCCTGATCGACTTCGCCAGCGGGCTCACCTACGCGCTCGACGGGGGCATGCAGCGGATTGCCGACAAGGTCTTCATGCTGACGCCGCACAACGTCGAGGTATCTGCCGAAGAGCGGGCGCGGCTGATCGAAAAGGGCTTCTTCAACCAGTCCTGATCGCCGCTTTATTGGCGCCGCGTGTGGTGCTGCTGGGCAGGCACTAGCCTTCCCGCCCATGCGAGTCGGTTTGGTCGGCGCTGGGAACATGGCGAGGGCGATGGCCCGAGGCTGGGGCGAGCCGGTGCTGTGCTCGGACTCGGGCTCGGGTCGTGCGCGCGCGCTGGTCGCCGAGCTTGGCGGTGAGGCTTTGTCCAATCGCGAGGTCGCCGAGCGAGCGGACCTCGTCGTCCTCTGCCACAAGCCCTACCAGCTCGCACAGGTCGCGCAGGACATCGGCGCCACTGACAAGCCGATCGCTTCGGTGCTCGGCGCGACCCCGATCGACACGCTGCAGCGCACCTATCCGACGTCGCAGGTGTTCGCGCTGATGCCGAACACGCCCGTGGAGGTGCGCAGAGGCGTGATCGTCTATACGGACCGCGGTCGCGGCGCGGTGGACCCCGCGCTGGAAGCGCGGGTGCTCGAGCTCTTCGAACGGCTGGGAAGCGTCGTCAGGCTGCCGGAGCCGCTGCTGGAGGCTGCCGCCGCGATAACCAGCGTCGGCCCCGCCTACCAGGCGCTGCTGGCCGAGGCACAGGTCGACGCGGCGGTTCGTCACGGCCTCGCGGCTCCGCTCGCGAGCCGCCTGGTGGTGGAGACGATCGGCGGCACGGGCGAACTGCTCGCTGCCCGGGACTACGACACGCTCGCCGTCCGCCGGGAGGTGACCTCGCCGGGTGGATCGACCGCACGCGGACTCGACGCGCTCGAGCGTGCCGGCGTCCGAAGCGCCTTCCAGGACGCGATCGACGCGGTCGTGCGACCGCAGGACCGCGGAGCCCGCTGATGTTGCTGACCGCGGCGCTCACCCGCGCCGACATTGCCAACTACGTGCGGACGCTGATCTACGTCTACGTGGTCATCCTGTTCCTGTACCTACTCGTCAACATGGTCCTGTCGTTTGGAGCAAGGCCACCGTACTCGCGGGCGTTCGACGTCGTGATGGGATTTCTGCGCGAGGTCAGCGAGCCGTATCTCCGCGTGTTCCGGCGCTTCATCCCGTCGATCGGGATGATCGACCTCAGCCCGATGATCGCGATCTTCGTGCTGCTGATCGTCAACCAGGTCGTCTACAGCCTGATCCGCGGCTGACCGTGACCGTGGCCGTCGGGCGGAGCCGGGCGCGCTTACTCGCGGCCTGGCGTGCGGGGGCCGTGTTGGTCGTTGTGATCGGTCTCGACCAGCTGACCAAGCACACGATCGGCACCTCGATCAGGCCTCGCGAGGTCAAGACGCTGATCCCCGGCGTGCTTCATCTCGTCAACGTCCGCAACACGGGCGTGGCGTTCGGCTTCCTGTCGGGCGGGGGCGCACTCCTCTACGCGCTGACGGCGATAGCGCTGGTGGCGCTGGTCGGCTACCTGTGGGCGCGGCCGGAGCGCCCCCTGCTGTGGCTCCCGACCGGGATGCTCGTTGGCGGTGCGATCGGGAATGTGATCGACCGCGCGGCAAACGGCTCAGTGATCGACTTCATCAAGCTGCCGCACTGGCCGGCCTTCAACGTGGCGGACATATCGATCACTTTCGGAGTGATCATCCTCGTGCTCGTGCTCGAGTTCTCGGGGCGAAAAGGTGTCGGGAATGTCGCGGGAGCATGAGCCGGGAGCCGACACGGTTGCGGGGTTCGAGCTGGTCGTCGGCCCCGCAGAGATCGGCCGGCGTCTGGATCAGTTGCTGGCCGAGCCGCTCGGCTCCCGCGCCCGCGCGACCCGAGCGATCGAGGCGGGGCTCGTCCTGATCGACGGCCGACCGGTCCGCAAGAGCCACCTCGTCACCGCCGGCGAACGGATCTCGGTGGCGGCTGATCGGATAGTTTCTTCCGGCGGAACCGCCCCTGGGGGTCAAGCCACCGCGACGACCGGGGCGGCGGAATATGCGGTCGCTTACGACGACGATTACCTGCTCGTCGTCGACAAGCCGGCGGGCGTCGTCGTGCACCCGGCGCGCGGACATTGGAGCGGGACGCTCGCGCAGGCCCTGGCGGGGCGCGCCGCCGGCGGCGAGGAGGGATACCGTGCCGGGATCGTGCACCGCCTCGATCGCGACACCTCGGGGTTGATCGTGGTGGCCAAGAACGACGAGGTCCACCGGGCGCTGAAGGCGCTGCTGGCAAAGCGTGCGTTGCGGCGCGAGTACCTGGCTCTGGTTGACGGAGTGCCGGAGGCGCGGACCGGAACGATCGACGCGCCGATCGGGCGCGATCGTCGCGACCGACTCGTCATGTCGCTCGACACCGACGCGCCGCGGGAGGCCCGAACCCACTTTGAGGTGATCGAGGCGCTCGCGGCCGTCGCGTTGCTGCGGGTCGTCCTGGAGACCGGGCGCACGCACCAGATTCGCGTCCACATGCAGGCGATCGGTCATCCGATCTGCGGCGATGAGGTCTACGGTGGCGGGCCGCGCTTCGGCTTGCAGCGTCAGTTCCTGCACGCCGCGAGGCTCACCTTCGAGCACCCGGTCACCGGTGCTCGCGTGGACGTCTCCTCGCCGCTTCCGCCGGACCTTCAGAGCGCCCTCGAACTCGCCCGGGGGTAATTGCCAGGCGGCCGTGGCTATCAGTGTGGCGGCGCTGTTTCGCCGCTACACTGCGTGCCGTTCTCGTACCCGAAACCTTCGTCGAAGCGCGGCCCACCACCCTGCTCAATCGAGTTCCTGGTCTGCCGCTGACGGAGGTGTTTTTCAAACCATAAAAGGGAGTATTAACAGTGGCTCAAGTGGGAATCAAGGAGCTGCTGGAGGCCGGTGTGCACTTCGGCCACCAGACGCGCCGCTGGAACCCGAAGATGCGTCGCTTCATCTTCGGCGAGCGCGACGGCATCTACATCATCGACCTGGAGCAGACCGAGGAGCTGCTCGAGCAGGCGCGCCAGTTCGCCGCCGACATTGCCCGTCGCGGCGGCACCGTGATGTTCGTCGGCACCAAGAAGCAGGCCCGTGACACGATCAAGGACACCGCCGAGGCGGCCGACATGCCGTACGTCAACCACCGCTGGCTCGGCGGCCTGCTGACCAACTTTCAGACGATCTCGGCCCGGATCAAGCGTCTGCACGACCTCGAGCGCTATGAGACCGAGGGCCAGCTGCAGCTGCTGCCGACCCGAGAGCGGATGGCGGCTCAGGCCGACCTGGAGAAGCTCCGCGCCAACCTCGGCGGCGTCAAGAACATGCAGCGCACGCCCGATGCGGTCTTCGTGATCGACCTCAAGACCGAGGCGATCGCGGTCAAGGAGGCCCAGCGGCTGCGGATCCCGATCATCGGCCTCGTCGACACCAACTGCGACCCCGACGGAATCGACTTCGTGATCCCCGGCAACGACGACGCGATCCGCTCCTGCGCCGCGATCACGCAGGCGATCGGCGACGTCGTCTCGCACGGGCACGGAATCTTCCGCGCCGAGGAGGAGCGAGCTCGGACTCGAGCGCGAGCGCCGCGAAGCCGAGGAGCGCGCCCGTCGCGAGGCGGAGGAGCAGGCTCGCCGCGAGGCCGAGGAGAAGGCGCGGCTCGAGGCGGAGGAGCGGGCCCGCCAGGAGGCCGAGGCTGCGGCCATTGCCGCTGCCGCCGCCGCTGAGGCCGAGGCTGCGGCTGCTCAGGCTGCTGCTGCCGCTGAGGCCGAGGCTGCGGCCGCGGCCGCTCAGGCCGCTGCTGCCGCTCAGGCCGAGGCTGCGGCTGCCCAGGCCGCCGCTGCCGCTGAGGCCGCCACGACGACCCCGGTCGCCGACGCCGCCAGCGCCGCGACACCCGAGCCGGAGCCTGCTGCCGAGGCCACGCCGACCGCGGAGCCACCCGTGCCCGAGCCGCCGGTGGCCGAGCAGACGCCCGCCGTGGAGCCGCCCACCGTAGAGGAGCCAGTCGCGCAAGCGCCAGCCCCCGAGGAGCCCTCCGCCGAGACGCCAGCGGCACCCGCGGCTGAGGCTCCGGTAGCCGAGGAGCCCGCGGCTGAGGCTCCGGTAGCCGAGGAGCCTGCGGCGGAAGCCCCCGTCGCCGAGGAGCCCGCAGCGGAAGCGCCGGCGGCCGAAGCCCCGCCGGCCGAGGAGCCCGCGGCGGAAACGCCGGCGGCCGAAGCCCCGCCGGCCGAGGAGCCCGCAGCGGAAACGCCGGCCGCCGAGGAGCCCGCAGCGGAAGCGCCGGCGGCCGAAGCCCCGCCGGCTGAGCCACCAGCGGCCGAGGAGCCCGCCGACACGACCACCACCGCTGAACAGGAGAGCGAATGAGCGAGATCACCGCACGGGACGTCAAGGCCCTGAGAGACCGCACGGGCGCCGGCATGATGGCCTGCAAGGCGGCCCTCGAGGAGTCGAGCGGAGACCTCGAAAAGGCGATCGAGCTGCTGCGCGCCCGCGGTGAGGCGCAGGCCGCCAAACGCGCGGGCCGGGAGGCAGGCGAGGGCACGGTACAGACCTACGTCCACTCGAACGGCAAGATCGGCGTCCTGGTCGAGCTCGACTGCGAGACCGATTTCGTCGCGCGCAACGACAGCTTCGTGGCCTTCGCTCGCGATCTGGCGCTGCATATCGCAGCGACCGCGCCGCTCGCGATCAGCGACGAGGACGTTCCAAGCCGACGACCTCGAGCGCGAGCGCCGGATCTTCACCGAGCAGGCCGCCGACCGCCCCGAGAACGTTCGCGAGCGCGTGATCGACGGCAAGCTCGACGCCTGGCTCGGGGGCGTCGTCCTGCTCCGCCAAAAGCACGTCAACGAGGACAAGTACGACGGGAAGACGATCGAGGAGCTGCGAGCCAAGCTCGCGGCTGACACCGGCGAGAATGTCGTGATCCGCCGCTTCGCTCGGTTCGCCGTCGGCGACTGACCAACATGGCTGAGCAGCTGGCCGACGCCGGGACGGAGCCCGAGCCCGTCTACGGCCGGGTGCTGCTGAAGCTGTCGGGCGAGGCGCTGATGGGGGAGCTCGAGTACGGCACCGATCCCGAGCGCGTCAGGCAGATCGCGCAGGAGGTGGCGACCGTTCACCGCCGCGGCGTCGAGGTCGCGATCGTCGTTGGGGGCGGCAACATCTATCGCGGCCTGGCGGCGGCAGCGCGCGGGATGGACCGAGCGACCGGCGACTACATGGGGATGCTGGCGACCGTGCTGAACGCGCTGGCCCTGCAGGACGCCCTGGAGAAGGCGGAGATCCCCACCCGCGTGCAGTCCGCGATCACGATCTCTGAGGTCGCCGAGCCCTACATCCGGCGTCGGGCGATTCGCCACCTGGAGAAGGGCAGGGTCGTGATCTTCGCAGCCGGCACGGGCAATCCGTTCTTCACGACCGACACCGCCGCTGCGTTGCGCGCGGCCGAGATCCACGCCGAAATCGTGCTGATGGCAAAGAACGGGGTCGAGGGCGTCTACAGCGCCGATCCGGCGAAGGACCCGAACGCCGAGTTCATCCCCGAGATCACCCACAAGGAGGCGCTGACGCGGGGACTCGAGGTGATGGACTCGACGGCGTTCGCCCTGTGCATGGACAACAAGCTGCCGATCGTCGTGTTCAACATGGCTGACGGTCGCAACATCAACCGGATAGTGTCGGGGGAAAGGGTCGGAACCCTGGTGAGAACGTGAGCAACCAAGAGGATCTCGTTTCAACTCTGCTCGACGACGCTCGTGAGCGGATGCACAAGTCGATCGACTCGACTCGACACGAGTTCGGTTCGGTCCGTACCGGACGCGCCAGCCCCGCTCTGCTCGACCGGATCTCGGTCGACTACTACGGCGCCGCGACGCCGCTCAATCAGCTCGCGACGATCGCGGCCCCGGAGGCGCGGCTGTTGTCGATCCAGCCCTACGACAAGAGCTCGATCAAGGCGATCGAGCGGGCGATCCTCGAGTCCGACGTCGGTCTGACGCCGTCCAACGACGGCGCCATGATCCGCATGATCTTGCCGGAGCTGACCGAGCAGCGGCGGCGCGAGCTCGTCAAGGTCGCTCGGGGGATCGCCGAGGAGGGGCGAGTCGCGATTCGCAACATCCGCCGCGACGTGATGCACGACCTGCGTGAGCTCAAGGAGGCTGGCGAGATCGGCGCCGACGACGAGCACCGCGCCGAGGTCGAACTGCAGAAGGTGACGGACGCGCGCGTCGCCGAGCTCGACGAGCTGCTGAAGGTCAAGGAAGAAGAGATCCTCGAGGTTTAGAGGCAGGCGGTTTCACGAAGATGGCCGCGGGAGCTCTCGAAGCCGCCGCCGAGGGCGCGCACGTCGACGGTCCGCGCTACGTCGCGATCATCACCGACGGCAACGGCCGCTGGGCCAAGCGCCGCGGGCTGCCGGCGCTCCGGGGCCATGAGGCGGGCGCCGACGTAGTCAAGGAACGCCTGCGCGACGCCGCCCGGTTCGGCATCAAGGAGCTGACCGTCTACTCGTTCTCGACCGAGAACTGGAACCGACCGCGTGCCGAGGTGTTGGGGCTGATGCGGATGTTCTCGCGCAGGATCGACCAGGAGACACCGGAGCTCGACGCCGAGGGAGTGCGCCTGCGGTTCATCGGCCGCCGCTCAGCGCCGGTCTCGCGCGCCCTGATCAGGAAGATGGAGTGGGCGGAGTCGGTGACCGCCGGCAACACCCGGATCACGCTGTTCGTCGCGTTCAACTATGGCGGCAGGGCGGAGATCATCGACGCGGCGCGAACGTTCAAGGGTGGTGACGAAGACGACTTCCGGCGGCTCCTGTATGCCCCCGACATGCACGACCCCGATCTGATCATCCGCACGAGTGGCGAGCGAAGGATGTCCAACTACCTGATGTGGCAGTCGGCCTACTCCGAGTTGGTCTTCCGCGACGAGCTGTGGCCCGACTTCTCGCGCGAGGCGTTCGCTGCCAGCCTCGCCGAGTTCGCGTCGAGACAACGTCGCTTCGGGGCGCGCTGATGCCCCCGGGCAGGCGCTCACGGACAACGGCTTCGGCGGCGGAGCGCCCGCGCCGGACGAGCGCCGAGCGCACTCGGGGCCGCTCGCGGCGTGGCGGATCGGATCTCCTGGCGCGAGTCGCGGTCGCGGTTCCGGCGGCGATCGTCGCGATCGTGCTCGTCGACATCGGCGGCACCGCCTGGATGGCGCTGATGATCGTGCTCGGCTGCGCGTGCCTGAGCGAGCTGTACCGGATGCTCGACAGGTGGCGGCCGGTGTCGATTGTCGGCTTCGCGGCGCTCGCCGGAATGTGCCTGGCAGCCCGCTTCGGCAACCAGCACCAGGTTCTGGAGGTCGAGGCATGCACGATTCCGGTGCTGTTCATCGCCCTCCTTTTCCGCGGCCAGGCCAGCCGCGGCGCCACGTTTGCGATCGCCGGCACCTTGCTCGGGGTCTTCTGGATCGGGACGGCGTTCGCGCACGCGGTGCTGCTGCGCGAGCTGACCCAGGGCAAGGGCGTCATCATCGACACGATGGTCGGGACTTTCCTCGGCGACACGGGCGCCTACATCGGCGGCAGGTTGTTCGGGCGCAGGCCGCTGGCACCTGCGATCTCTCCACACAAGACCGTTGAGGGTCTCGTGATCGGGATGATCGTCGCGATCGTCGCGGTCTACTTCGCCAGCCTGTACCAGACGGCATGGCTGACGCACGGAACGGCGTTCGTGCTGGGTGCCGCGATCGCGGTACTGGGTCCGCTCGGCGATCTGTTCGAGTCGCTGGTCAAACGCGACGCCGGCACCAAGGACACCGGCTCGCTGTTCGGCGCCCACGGCGGGGCGCTCGATCGACTCGACTCGATGCTGTTCACGATCGTCGCGGCGTACTACATCTGGATCGCAGCGCCGCACCCGCACTGAGGTCTCTAATGCGCAAGCTCGTGATCCTTGGCTCGACGGGCTCGATCGGCGTCCAGGCGCTGGACGTCGTCGCTCGCAGCGGCGGGAGCTCGAGGTCGTCGGACTCAGCGCCCACTCGTTCCGCGCCGATGCTGATCGAGCAGGCGCGGCAGCATGGCGTCCGCCGGATCGCGCTGTCGGACCCGCACGCGGCCGCGCGGGCCGCCGAGGCGTGGACCGACGGCGAGGTGCTGGCGGGCCCCGACGGGATCGTGACGCTGATCACGGAGTCAGGCTGCGAGATGGTGCTCAACGCGATCGTCGGCTCTGCCGGTCTGCTGGCGACGATCGCCACCCTCGGAGAGGGAATCGACCTGGCGCTGGCCAACAAGGAATCGCTGGTCGTCGGCGGCGAGCTCGTCACGCAGCTGGCGGAGGCGACCGGCGCGCAGATCATTCCAGTGGACTCCGAGCACTCGGCGCTGCATCAGCTGATCGGCGCCGAGCGCCCGGGGACGGTCGAGCGGCTCGTGCTGACCGCGTCGGGCGGCCCATTCCGCGGCCGTGAGATCGACGAGCTCGCGTCGGTGACGGTCGAGCAGGCGCTTGCGCATCCAACCTGGGCGATGGGCGGCAAGATCACGATCGACTCGGCGACGCTGATGAACAAGGGGCTCGAGGTGATCGAGGCCCACCATCTGTTCGGGACCGCCTACGAACGGATCGACGTGGTCGTGCACCCGCAATCGATCATCCATGCGCTTATCCACCTGTGTGACGGCGCCACGCTGGCGCACCTCGGATACCCGGACATGCGCGTTCCGATCTCCTACGCGCTGCACCATCCCGAGCGGGTCGACGTCCCCGTCAAGGCGCTCGACCTACCGTCGCTCGGGTCGTTGACGTTCGAGCCGCCGGATCTGGAGACGTTCGCGTGCTTGGCGCTCGCTCGCGAAGCCGGCGTCACGGGCGGCACGGCGCCCTGCACGCTGAACGCGGCGAACGAGGTGGCGGTGCACGCGTTCCTGGACGGGCGACTCGGGTTCCTGGACATCGCGACCGTGATCGCGGAGACGCTGGCGGCGGCTCCGGTCCGGCCCCTGCACTCGTTCGAGACGCTGACGGCCGCCGACGCGCACGCCAGGGACCTGGCTGGCGCCCTCGTGCAAGAGCGCGCGACGGCCTAACTTCAGCGCTAAACGACCCTGCCACACTAGGCCTGTGTCGTACCTTCTCGCGTTTTTGGGCTTCGCGGCCCTGATCGTCTTTCACGAGCTTGGGCATTTCACCGCCGCCAAGGCGGTCGGGATGCGGGTCGACCGCTTCTCGCTCTTCTTCGGGCCGATGATCCTCAAGCGCAGGATCGGGGAGACCGAATACGGCGTCGGCGTGATCCCGTTGGGTGGCTACGTGAAGATCGCCGGGATGTCCCCGGACGACGACGTGTACGCGTCGCCGGAGCTGAAGCGTCGAGCCTACTACGAACCAGCCGGTCTGGAAGCGCATGCTGGTGATCGGCGCCGGGCCGCTGGTCAATCTTCTGATCGCCTTCCTGATCTTCTGGGTCCTGTGGCTCGCCAACGGACAGTCGGTGGTGTCGAATTCGGTCGGCGGCGTCCTGCACCCCAGCGCCGCGGCCGGAGTGTTGAAGCCCGGCGACCAGATCGTCTCGGTCGACGGCGTCCACGGCGGACCCGGCAAGCTACGGGTACAGATCGACCGCCACCGCTGCCCGGGCGGCCAGGTCAACGGGTGCCACGCGAAGACGCCTGTGACGATGGTCGTGCGCCGCGATGGCGCGTTGCGCACCTTCCGGATCACCCCGCGTTACGATGCTGCCGACCACCGGTCGCTGATCGGCTTTACGTTCGGCACCAGGAGCGTCCCGGTCGGAGCCGGCCAGGCCGCCTCGCTGACGGTCACCGGGCTATGGAACGTGACCGAGCACACGGTCTCGACGATCGGTCGGCTCTTCCAACCCAAGGAGCGCAGCCAGCTGCACGGGGTCGTCGGCGCCTACGAGGTGACCCAGAAGTCGTTCGCGTCGAGCACGACGACCGCACTCGAGGTTCTGGCGTTGATCTCGCTGTCGCTCGGGGTCGTCAACTTGTTCCCGTTCCTGCCGCTCGACGGAGGCCACATCTTCTGGGCGATCGCCGAGAAGATCCGCGGCAAGCGGATTCCGTTCGCGGTGATGGAACGCGCCGGTTTCATCGGCTTCGCACTGATCCTGGTGCTGTTCGCGATCGGGCTCTCAAACGACGTCTCGACGCTGTCGGGCCAGGGCTTCAACGTCCCCTAGGGGTGACCGGCGGCCTGGATCGAGCGCCGGACGAGCTCGACCGGATGCTGGACCGCGGGGAGTGACGCCGCGGTGCCGTTGCGGTGCAGGATGCGGCTCAGATGCGACGCGCATTCATGACTGCACGTCGCGATCGTGTCGACGTCGGCTGCGGTGAGCGCGGTCGCGGCACGGTCACCGAGCTCAGCCGCCGTCCGCGGCTGCAGGAGCGGATTCAGCCCGGCGGCGCCACAGCAGATGTAGGAGTCGGCATCGGGCTCGATCAGCTGCAGCTCGGGGATCTGGCGCAGCATCGCCCGAGGCTGATCGTGAACGCCCTGCCCGTGTTCGAGCTGACATGAGGAGTGGTAGGCGACCTTGATCGGCACGGGGCCGCGCGGCGCGCGTGGCGGGCGTTCGGCCAGGAGCTCTGAGAGGTCGCGGACGATCGCGGAGAACGCACGTGCCTGGGGGGTGCCGAGGAGCTCGCCGTAATGACCGAGCTCCGCCCCGCAGACACCGCTGGTCGTGACGATGTGGTCGACGCCGCCGAGCGCGCTGAACGCCCGGATCGCCTGCTGCGCGCGAGCCAGCGCAGCGCGTTGCTCCCCGGCCTGGCGCTCGAGCGCGCCGCAGCACTCGGGCAGCTCCGGGGCGAGGACGTCGTACCCCTCGGCGACGAGAACGTCGACAGTCGCTCGATGAACCTCGCCGAAGAAGACGCGCTGCACGCATCCGAGCAAGCAGCCCGACCCGTCCTCTGGGAGGGCCGCCGCGCGCCGGCGTGCGGGCGGGAATTGGCTCCGACGATCGCGGTCCGGCGGCGTGGGCCGGCAGGAGTCCGGCGAGAGCTGACGCCCGATCCGGGAGCCGGCGCGGACCCAGCCGGTCACTGGCCTCGAGCAGCGACGCGAGCGCGCGCAGCCGGCGCGGGTGCGGAATCGTCGCCAGCGCCAGCCGGCGAGCCGCCCGCTCGGGCGGGGGCCGCCGTCGGCGGCGCTCGACCGCGGGCCGCGCGCGAGCCAGGAGCTTGTCGTATCTGACGCCTGACGGGCAGGCGCTGACGCAGGCCATGCATCCAAGGCAGCGGTCGGTATGGACGGCGAGCTCGTCGCCGGCCGTACCGCCGGCGGCGATCGCCTCGCCGATCAGCGCGATTCGCCCCCTCGGAGAATCGGCCTCCTGACCCCAGAGCACGTAGGTTGGGCACGTCTCCAGGCAGAGCCCACAGCCGATGCAGTCGCGGACGTGCTCCTGCCCGGAGGTCAAATCCACGAGCGGGCCGCTCACTGCGCCAGTATCGCAGTCGCTACACCAGACCTCACGCCTGGACCAGGAACGCTCCGGGGTTGCATGTTCCGGCCGGATCCAGGCCGGCCTTGACCGCATGCATCAGGTCGAGCGACGCGATGTCGCCGCCGCGGCGGCGCTCGCCCTCGAACGCGGTGCCTTCGGGGCGATCGAGGACTGTGGCGCGAGCTCCGGCCGGAAGTCCCGAGAGCAGGGGCTGCAGCCGATCTGGCTCGACTTCGACGTAGCCGATGCCGCGGCCGGCGCGACCGATCACGGTCGCGTCGCACGCGTCTGCCAGCGCCAGCAGGGACGGCAGCCGCGCGCAGCCGGTGGTCACCAGCACCAGCACCCTCGCCGCCGAGCGCTGACCGGCGCGCTGCCGCGCCCACAGCCCGTCGTCGTCATCGATCACGTCGACGTTGCCGAGACCCGCTGTGACCATCGCGCGGGCGACGCGTCGGGCGGCCGCGACCGGCTGAGTCCCGGCGGTCTGGGCGAGCAGTCCGCCGCGTCCGCCCCGCCAGGCCAGGTCGAGGGCCTGCAACTCCGGGAACGCCGCGTTCAGACGCCGCGCCGTGTCGAGGAGCGCCGAGGGATCGGACGCGGTCCCAAGCGCGGTCGCCGTCGCCTCCGGGAGCCGGTACAGCCGCAGGCAGACGGCAAGGATCACGCCGAGCGTCCCGAACGAGCCCGTGTACAGGCTCGCGAGGTCATAGCCCGCGACGCTGCGCGGAGTCTGGCCGCCGGCGCGCGCGATGGTCCCGTCGGCGAGGGCGACGACGATGCCGGTCAGCTGCTCGCGAGCGCCGCCGTAGCGATGGCTGATCGGACCCGCGTCGCCGCTCGCGATCACCCCGCCGATCGTCGCCTCCCGACGCCCGCCGAGGCCGAGTGGCGGGTCCAGGGCAAGCAGTTGACCGGCGGCGGCAAGCTCGGTGCAGGCCTCCGTCACCCGCACCCCGGCGCTGACCACGGCGACTCGATCGTCCGGGTGGTGCTCGATCGGGTCTCTGAGTCCGATCGTCGCCAGCGGTAGCGCACGGTCCAGCTCCGCTCCGGACTCCAGCCACCCGAGCTTGGTTCCGGCGCCGACGATCCGGACCTCACGCCCCGAGGCTGTCGCAGCTTGCAGGGTGGCCGCAACCTCCTCGAAGCTCGTCGGCGTGGCTCTGTCCATCACGGGGACGATGCGCCCGCCCGGCCGGGGTTGGCCAGGGCGCCGGGATCGAACGCGGCGCGCAGGCGGGCGAACGCTTCGAGGTCGGCCGCGGAGAACATCGACTGCAGTCGCTCTCGGCCGGCGATGCCGACGCCGTACTCGGCGGTGATCGTGCCGCCCGCCTCGACGCATGCGTCGGTGATCGCGTCGCCGAGCTCCTGCGCCTGCGTTGCCTCGCCGGGGACACGGGCGTCGTAGAGGACGATCGGGTGGAGAATTCCCTCTCCGGCGCGAGCGGTGAGAACGACCTCCAGTCGGCTTCGGCCCGCGAGGGTGCGCACTCGCCGCAACAGCGCGGGCAGCTTCGAGGGCGGCACCGCCGGGTCTTGTACGACGAAAGCGTTCGCCGCCCGCCCGAGCCCCGCGAGCGCAGCGGTGTGGGCGCGCCAAAGGAGCGCGCGTTCGGGTGCGTCGCGGGCGATCCGCAGGTCCTTGCCGCCGGCCTTCATCAGCGTCTGGGCGAGCGCTTCCTCGGCGGTGTCGCACTGCTCGCCCGAGCCGTCCAGCTCGATCAGCAGGGCGGCACCAGCGCCTGCCGGTTTGGATGCCAAGCCGGCGGCCGTCGCCTGCTCGGATATCTCCAGCACCCTCCGATCCAGGAGCTCGATCGCTGCAGGTTCGATTCCGGCGGCGAGGATCCCAGCTGCCGCCTCGGCAGCGGTGATGGTGTCGCCGAAGTACGCGACGGCCGTTCTGACTTCCGGCGGAACGGGAAGCGCGCGAAGGTGGACGGCCGTTGCAACGCCGAGCGTGCCTTCGGATCCCGCGAAAGTCCCGAGCAGGTCGTAGCAGGCGTTCGTCTGTCGGAGCTCCACGCGCCGGCCGTCCGGCAGGACCAGGTCGAGGCCTGCGAGGTGGCGGCGGATCGGCCCGTACTTCAGCGAGCGGGGGCCGCCGGCGTTGGTCGCGACCATGCCGCCGATCGTGGCCGCGTCGCCCGACGGGGCGCTGGGAAGAAAGTGGGTGGGCGCGAGCGCGCGGGCAATTGCGCGCGCGCTCGCCCCAGCCTCGGCGACCACCAAGCCGTCCTCGAGATCGACCTCGACGATCCGGCGCATCCGGCTGAGGACCAGCAGGACCCCGTCGCCGATCGGGACCGCGCCACCCGCCAGGCCGGTGCCGGCGCCGCGCGCGACGAACGGGACACCGGCATCGGCGCACGCGCGAACGATGCTTTCCACCTCGACGGCGCTACCTGGCAGTACCGCGACCGGCGGCAGCTGTCGCTGGCGGCGTTGCGCGTCGGAACGGTAGGGAGCGAGCGCGGCCGGATCGGCGAGGACATGCCTCTCGCCGCAGATCATACGCAGCCGAGCGACCAGCTCACCGCCGATTTGCATCCGGGAAGTGTGCCGAATCGAAGCGCGTGTACGAGGTCCGCGGCTCGGGCTCAGCCGATCGCGATCTTCTGCGTACGGCTGTACTGAACGCTGCCGCTGCCCGACCACGCGAGGCGCACCGTCCCGCTGTCGTTGAATCGCACCGACGTGTTGAAGTAGCAGCCGTCCTTTGAGGGAGTCAGGCTCACCGTGCGAAGCGTTCGGTAATCACCGTCCGAAGCCGCGAATTCGATCTGGACGTGCTGGCGCTTCCCGGTCTGCTGCGCGGCGAGCGGCGCGGCGCGCGCGCAGCCCCACACCTCGAGCTGCGTTGGGTGGGTTCCCCTGGTCCGAGGCATCCACAGCGGCATCCGATAGGCGTAGAAGGACGGCTTCGGCGTGCCCGCGAAGGGGTCGTGCGATCCGCCGTAGAACTTGAGGCCGGTGTCGAAGTTGGCGACCTTGCCGGCGCTCGGGTCAATCAGCTCGTACTGGTTGTAGGACCAGATCCGCGGGTTGCGCCAGCTGAAGTACTCGGCCTCATTCATGAACGTGGCCGCCTTCTCCGGCGAGGTCGTCGTCGGGCCCGGGTTCGGGGGGTTGGTCTGGTAGCCGAATTCGGTGCTGTAGATCGGGAGCTTGACACTCGAGCCGTAGGCTGCTCCGGCCCGATCGAGGGTGTTTTCGAGTTGTGGCAACGACGCGAAGTCGGCGTAATCCTGACTGCCCGGAACGCCGGTCGTGAGCACCTTCGGGGCCTTCCCACCGGTGTAGGGGTGGGTGGCCCAGCCGGCTGTGTTAAACAGGCCCGGATTTGCGGCCCTGAAATTGCTCGAGGACACGGGACACCCCACCTTGGTGGCAGCCGATCCCTGCAACGGCTGGAAGTTGGAGTCGACGCAGTAGAGCGTTCGGATGAAGGCCAACGGGACCATCTCGTGAGCGGCGCCGGGTTGGTCGGGCTCGACTCCGTACGGCGCCGTCTCGCCGACCAGGATCGTGTCGCTGGCGGGCGTGTGTCCGGTCGCCTGCAGGCCGGTCCAGGCCGCGTCGACGAGCCGGCGGTAGATTTGCGGCGAGACGGGGTTACCCCTGGAGTCGACCTGCGGCGTCAGATCCGAGCCGTAGTTCGGCTCGTTCCAGATTGACCAGAAGTGGATCCTCGGCAGCGGGCTGCTCTCGCCCGGAGGCGTGTAGTGACCGCTGTAGCGCTTGCCGACTGCGCGCACGAAGTCCCCGAAGTCCGGCGCCGATGGGTCCCACGTGACAGGAAACTTGTCCGGCGCCCCTGCTCCCGCAGCCCACCTGGGGATCGGTCCGGTCAGGGTCACGAACAACTGCATTCCGGTCGTCGCCGCGGCGCGATCGATCGCATCGTAGGGAGCCCACCCACTCGCGAGGTACGAGGCCGGATCGGTTGGGTTGAGCTGCGCCGGCTTGGTGGTGGAATAGGAGTAGTTGGACACCACGTTGGCCCAAAACATCGACGTGCGCAGCACCTGCGCTCCCAGATCCTTGAGAATCCGCATCGTTTTGACTGGATTCGCGTTTAACTGGGTATCTGCCCAAAAGATCGACAAAAGCGACTGCCTGGGTCCGCGCTTCGGCGGCGCCGGAGCACTGGAGCCTCCGCAACCGCCGACCGCTAGCGGCAAGCGCGGCGCAGATGGCCGCAACTGCTACGACCCGTCCAAGGCCCCGGCGGGGCCGGGGGTGATCAAATAGTTTTGTTCGCATCAGCTTTCAGTTACCGGCCCGAAAGCCGACGTCGGCGGGGCAGGCTATAACCTCTTTGCCGCATGCGCCGCAGCTACTCACTTGCCGCCCTCCTGGCGATCGCAGCGTTTTCGTCAATACCGGCTCCTGCCCAGGCCGCCACCAGAGCAGCTTGGCAGGATTGCCGGGTCCACGGCGGCAGCACCCTGACCGGGCACTACACGATCGCGGAGTTGAACACCGCGCTGCGGACGATGCCGGCGTACGTCGAGGAATACTCGAACTGTTACGGCGTGATCCAAGCGCAGCTGTTGAAGCAGCAGCTGAAAGTGAAGGCCGCGCCGAAGGCGCATGCCTCCGCAGACAAGAATTCGGGCAGTGGTTCGATTGGGCTGATCGTCGCGATCGCCGTGGTTGCGATCGGGGGGTTGGGGCTCGCACTCTGGGCGAGTATGCGTCGGCGCCGCGGTTCGCCGCCGACGGACGGCCCGCCCACCGCCTGATCTGCCGCCTGCTCGCCCAAGCGTGGATCTGACGCGGGCGGGTACCCTGCCGATCGGTCGCGGCGACGCCCCGACGGGCGCCGCCGCAAGCCGCTGTTGGCGGCCGAGCGGCCGACTCGGCTTGCACTAGTTGCTGAAGCAGGGATCTAGCCGATAGCGATCTGCTGGGTGCGGCTGTACACCGACTTTCCGTCGGGCATCGTCCAGGCGATCCTCACAGTGCCGCTCTTGGTGAACGCCCGCTTGACCGAGAAGTAGCCGCGCTTGTTGGTGACCTTCACGGTCTGCAGGATCGTGTAGGCCCCGTCCATGTTCGAGCCCTTCGGGGCCTTGGGGCCGGAGCCCGAAGTGCCCGACCCGGAGGCCCCCGACGCCCCCGTGGCTCCCGTCGAGCCGGTGGACAGCGCTTTACCGCCGCCGGAGCCGCCGCCGATCGGCTTGAACTCGATCTTTGCCTGCGGACGCGTCTTCGCCGATGCGCCCAAGTACGCCGTCGGGCGGACGCCACCCCATACGGTCAGCGTCGTCGCGTGCGAGGCCTTTGTCGTCCGCATGAACAACGGCAGCATGAACGCGTCGTACTCCGGCTTCTGCTTGCCCTTGGAGGTCAGGAGGCCGGAACCCCACACGTCGGTGATCGGATCCACGAACGGGTACTGGGAGTAGCTCATCAGCCGTGGGTTCTGGTAGCTGAGGTACTCGGCCCAGTTCATGTAGAAGGCGGCCTTCTGCTGGCTGATCGCCTGGCCCTTCTGCTTGACGGGGTCGACCTTCGTCGGCGGGACGCTCCAGTACCCGAATTCCGTGTTCCACAGCTGCATCTTCTTGCTGGACCCGTAGAGCCGTTGGAACCTGTCCATCATCTTGATGGCGGTGGGGATCGAGGCGAAGTCTGCGAAATACGGATTCCGCTTCTTGCTGCCGGGGCTCTGGCAGAACGTCCGGCCCGGGCAGTCGTAGGTCGTCTCGTTCGGCGGCGTTCCCTGCCCGTACGGGTGGATCGCCCAACCGGTGGATTGGAACAGGCCGGGGTTCTGCTGCTTGAATTTCGCGACCGAGCCGGGGCAGGAGAACGCCTTGGCGGTCTTGCCGGTCATCGGCTTGCCGTTCTGACCGACGCAGTAGAGCTGCGACATGAAGACCAGCGCCAGGGACATCTGACCGAGTCCGGGGTTGTATGCCGACCAGTTCTTGGTGTTCGTGTCGCCGACGCCACGCGGCGCGATCTCGCCGATCAGAATCGTGTCGTTCTTGTGGCCGGTGGCCACCAGCCCCTGCCAAGCTCCCCTGACCAGCTGCCGGTACTCGCTCGCGGAATGGAGGGTCTTGCCCTTATCGAGTGTCTGCGGCTGCAGGCTGAATCCGAAGTTCGGCTCATTCCAGATCGACCACCAGCTGACCCGCGGCAGCGGCTTCTCGTTCTTCTTGGGCTTGTAGCTGCCGCTGTAGCGCTTTCCGAGCGCCTGGACGAACCCCTGGAAGGCCGTCCACGACGGGTTCCACGAACCCTTGAAGACCGGATGCTGCTTGTAGCCCTGCCCGGCGGCCCAGTCGGGCGCAGGGGCGTCGGGCTGGAGGCCGATCTGGATTCCGTCCTGTTTGGCCAGCCTGATCGTGGTGTCGAGCCAGGCCCAGCTCTTGGCAGGGTATGAGGCCGGATCGGTTGGCTTGAATCCCTTGGGCGGCTTAGCCGAGTTCGGGTTGGGAGCGAACGAGTTCCAGAAGATCGTGATCTTCAGCCTGGTGATGCCGAGGCTCTTGAATGTCGCGAGGGCGGCGGCCGGATTGGACTGCACGTAGCCGTTGTCCTGGATTATGGACTCTTGCGTGGTCGAGCCCAGTGCCGAGGGGACCGCCAGGGCTCCGATCAGCGCGGCGGCTGCCAGGGCGGGGATGAGTCGCTTGGATGAGAGCATTGTTAGAAGGAACCAGATGGGTCGGTCGAAGTTTCGCGGTTGACGCTGCGCGAGTCGCTGCGTGCGCTCGTCGCGGGGCCGATCGCGTGACGGTCGTCCCCGGCATCTAAACTAGCGGGCGATGGCTTCCGAACGCCAGATCCACGTAGGTGGTGTTCCGATCGGCGGGGGAGCGCCGGTCGTCGTTCAGACGATGACCAAGACGGAGACCGCGGATCTCGAGGCGACCATGGCGCAGATCGATCGCGTGGCCGAGGCGGGCGCGGACATCGTTCGCTGCGCCGTCCCGCGCGAAAGGGACGTCGAGGCGCTGCGCACGATCGTCCAGCGCTCGCCGATCCCGGTGATCGCCGACATCCACTTCAACTACACGCTGGCGCTGAAGGCGATCGACGCCGGGGCCCACTGCGTGCGCCTGAACCCCGGCAACATCGGCGGTCCCGACAAGGTCGGGCAGGTCGTGGCACGGGCCAAGGAGGCGGGCACGCCGCTGCGGATCGGCGTCAACTCCGGGTCCCTGCCCGAGCACCTGCGGGAGCTGGAGTACACAAATCCGGTCGAGGCCCTGGTCGCCGCGGCGCTCGGATTCATCGAGCTGATGGAGAGCCTCGAGTTCAGCAACTTCAAGGTCTCGATGAAGTCGACGAGCGTCCCGAACACGATCGCGTCAAACCGACTGCTCGCCGACAAGGTGCCCTACCCGCTGCATCTGGGGGTGACCGAAGCCGGCACCAAATGGTCCGGCTCGCTCAAGTCGGCGGTCGGACTGGGAACCCTGCTCGCGGACGGAATCGGCGACACGATCAGGATCTCGCTCTCGACCTTTCACGCCGAGGAAGAGGTGAGGGTCGCCTGGGAGGTCCTGAAGGCGCTCAAGCTCCGCGAGCGCGGCCCCGTCCTGATCGCATGCCCCACCTGCGGTCGGCTCCAGTTCGACATGGACACGGTCGTCGCCGAGATCGAGCAGCGGCTCGAGGCCTACGACGACCCGATCGAGGTCTCCGTCCTCGGCTGCGCGGTCAACGGGATCGGCGAGGCCCGCCACGCCGATTTCGGGATCACCGGAGCCAAGGACGCAGGCGCGATCTACTCGAAAGGCCGGATGCTCCGCAAGGTCGAGACCGGCAACCTCGTCGACGAGTTGTTCGCCGAGATCGACAAGTACTACGCGGCCGGCAAGCGAGTCGTCGTCGACGAGGCCAGCGCCGCCGAAGCCCGCGAATGGCTGGCCGAGAACGAGGACGAGACGGCGCTGACGCCGGAGCGCCTCGCAGCGATGGAAGCCGAAGCGGCGGCGACGGACGGCATGCGCGACGGCGACAAGCCGCTGGATCTCTCGGAGCCCGAGCCGACGATCAGGCTCGACGAGTCAGTCTCACCCGTCGCCGGCCGGCGCTTCACGCGGACTTAGCTCAGGAAGGCCCGACGCGCCCCGGCGCGGGCGCAACCAAAACGTCGAGAGCCTGTGCGGACGCCGGGGGGTTAGTGACGTTTCGGTTCTCCAGGACGCCTTTGTTCCACAACCCCCGGCCGGGAACCCTCGCTCGCGACGTTTTGGTTGCTCAGCCGGCGAGTTGGCGCCGCTTACAGCTCAAGTACGCCGCGCGGACGTGTCGTACGTAGGAGAGGTCATGGGTATGCGCAAAACGCCCTCGCGGGAACCGCATGGGGCGCTGCGCGCATGGCCCATGACCTCGAAAACGACTCAGACCGCCGCGAACCGCTCTGCGACCTTGTCCCAGTTGACCGTGTTCCACCAGGCGTCGAGGTAGTCCGGTCGGCGGTTCTGGTACTTGAGGTAGTAGGCGTGCTCCCAGACGTCGACCCCGACCAGCGCCGTCTTGTCGTCGCTGATCGGGCTGTCCTGGTTCGGCGTCGAGACGATCGCGAGCCCCGAGCCGTCGTGCACCAGCCACGCCCAGCCCGAGCCGAACCGCCCGATCCCCGCCGCCTTCAGCTGGCTTTGAAAATCTCCGAACGAGCCGAACGTCGAGGCGATCGCGTCGCCGAGCGCGCCGCTCGGCTCACCGCCCCCGCCCGGGCCCATCGACTCCCAGAACAGCGTGTGGTTGTAGTGCCCGCCGGCGTTGTTGCGCACCGGGCCCTGCTTGTCGGCCGGAAGCGAACCGAGGCTGGTCAGAACCTCCTCGACCGAGCTATCGGCCCACTGCGTGCCCTCGAGCGCGGCGTTGGCGTTGGCCACGTAGGCAGCGTGATGCTTGTCGTGGTGGATCTGCATCGTGAGCTCGTCGATGTGCGGCTCGAGCGCGTTGTAGGCGTAGGGGAGGGGCGGGACGGTGAATGCCATGTGAACTCCTGTCGACGAAGTCTCTCTTAGAGGTTGTCTCTACGGCCCAACTCGAGCCTGTCTTAACTGCCCGACACGAAGCCCGTTCTATCAGAGGACATCCGCCAACAGCACTCGCGGGTACGCTTCGCGCTGTCGATGCCACGCCTGTCCGAATACCTGCTCCCGACCGAGCGCGAGCCGCCCGCCGACGCCGAGGCGCTGAGCCACAAGCTGATGGTCCGCGCCGGCTTGATCAGACAGCTCGGTGCGGGGCTGTGGACGTGGCTTCCCGCCGGCTGGCGCGTGCATCAGAAGGTCGTGCAGATCGTCCGCGAGGAGATGAACGCGATCGGCGGTCTCGAGATGCTGATGCCGGTCCTGCACCCGGCCGAGTTGTGGCGTCGCAGCGGCCGTTACGAGATCGACGAGCTGTTCAAGCTGAAGGACCGCCGCGGGGCCGACATGGTGCTGGCGATGACCCACGAGGAGGTCGTCACGACCCACGCGGCCGCGATGATCCGCTCCTACCGGGACCTGCCGAAGATCCTCTACCACTTCGGCATCAAGGAGCGTGACGAGCCCCGTCCGCGCGCCGGGGTGCTGCGCACGCGCGAGTTCATCATGAAGGACTCCTATACGTTTGACCGCGATCAGGAGGGCCTGGACGCCTCCTATCGCAAGCACATCGTCGCCTACGACCGGATCCTCGATCGCTGTGGCCTCGAGTGGTACCGGGTCGAGTCCGATGTGGGGATGATGGGCGGCTCGGGAGCGGACGAGTACATGGCGCCGTGCGCGGCCGGCGAGAACGAGGTGGCGCTCGCCCCGGGCTATGCGGCCAACGTCGAGGTCGCGTCCGCCGAGGCCCAGCGCGTCGAGCTTCCCGCCGCCGGGCCGGCGGGTCCGGCAGCGGTCGAGACGCCGGGCCTGACGACGGTCGAGCAGGTCGCCGGCGCCCTCGGCGTCGCCGCGGGAGCGCTGCTCAAGGCCTACCCGATCGTCCCGGAGAACGGACAGATGAAGATGGTCGTCGTCCGCGGCGACCACCGCGTCAACGAGGTCAAGCTGCGCAATCTGCTCGGCGTCGGCTACCGTCCCGCGCATCCGGACGAGATCGCCGAGCGGATCGGCCCGCCCGGGTTCATCGGCCCGGTCGGGAGCGAGGTGCCGGTGCTGCTCGACGAAGGCGTGGCGGTCGACGGCGGCGGCTACGTCGCCGGGGCCAACCGACTCGACGAGCACCTGCGAGGCGTGCTGCCCGGTCGTGACTTTCAGTTCGAGCGCGTGGACGTCAGGAGCGTCGTCGCCGGCGATCTCGTCGACGGTCACTCCCTCAGGATCGAGCCGGCGATCGAGGTCGGCAATATCTTCAAGCTGGGCACGCGCTACTCGCTCCCGCTGGGGGCGAGCTACCTCGACCAGAACGGGGTCGAGCAGCTGATGTGGATGGGTTGCTACGGCTTTGGTCCGGCCCGGGTGGTGGCGGCGGCGATCGAGCAGTTCGCCGACGACCGAGGGATCTCGTGGCCGTCTGCGATCGCACCGTTCGACGTGCACCTCGTCACGCTCGGCAAGCCCGGCAGCGAGGAGTACGAGCTGTCTGAGCGGCTGTACGACGAGCTCCTGGCCCAGGATCTCGAGGTGCTCTACGACGATCGCGACGCCGGGCCAGGCGAGAAGTTCGCCGATGCAGAGCTGCTCGGATGTCCGCTTCGAGTCACGGTCGGACGCCGAACTCTGGCGGCCGGCGAGCTCGAGGTGCAGGTGCGACGCGGCCTTCAGGACCGCACGGTCCCACTCACGGGCGCGGCGGAGGCGGTGGCCGGCCTGTGTCGAGGGCTCCCCTGAACGGCCCCACCCGGTGGCCTCGGACAAGAGCACCAAGCGACGCCTGTTCGGAATCGACCGCTCTGGCCCGGAGCCGCCCTCGACGCGGTCCGGCCAGCCGCTGCACCCGTGGACGATCCCGAACGCGATCGGGTACGTCCGGCTGATACTGATCCCGGTGTTCCTGGTCGTCGCCTTCTCGAGCGGCGATGGGCAGGACGCCCTCGCCGCGACGTTGTACGCGGTCATCGGCTGGGCCGACTACCTCGATGGTTTCGCCGCCAGGCTGACGGGACAGTACTCGCGGCTCGGCGCACTGCTCGACCCGGTCATCGACCGCCTGCTCGTGGTCTCCGGGATGGCCGTCGCCTGGCATTTCTCACTGCTGCCGCGGTGGGCGATCATTCTCGTAGTCGCCAGGGAGTTGCTGATGCTGGCGCTCAGCCGCTACGCGCTCGCTCGCGGCGTCGACGTCCAGATCAACTGGGCGGGGCGGCTCGGGGTGGCGCCGACGATGGGGGCGCCGTTCTTCGCGATGGTGGGCGTTCACTGGCTCGCGCTGATCCTCCTGTACGTTGGGATGGCGCTGGGACTGACCGCTACTGCGCTATATGTTCGACGGGGGGTCTCGGAGCTCAGGACCCCTCACAAACTCTCAAGCTCAGCTTGACCCTGGGACGGTCACGGATATACTCGGTCTGACGGCGGACAACTAGAGGATCTCTCGTAATGGACACCTTTCCAGACCTTGGCTCTTTGACCGACCAGGAGCTGAAGGATCTGATCAAGGAGCTGACGGATGAGGAGATTGAGATCTCCTACAAACGGCGCATCCTGCATGGCAAGATCGACATCCTCCGTGCCGAGCTCGTCAATCGGCTGCGCCGCAAGGACGAGAACGGAGAGCTGGTCATCTCTGGCGCGGATGTCCAGCAGCTGACGGACATCCTCGCGGGGCGAGTCCCGCAGGTGACGGAGGTTTCCGAGACCCCAGAGGGCCTCGAATAGCCCGGTACAGTGGCTCAGCACTGTCCGGAGTGCGGTTACGCCAATGCCGACGGCGCCAACTACTGTCAGCGCTGTGGCGCTTTCCTGGCCAACTCGGAGTCAACAGGTGCTTCAACCGCGAGCTACAAGATCGGTGAAACCGGCGACTTCGAGGAGATCGACTGGCAGGACGTCGCCGCGCGGGGAGCCACGCTCGTGATCCGCACCGGCGGAGGCCGGGCCGGCGAGATGTTCCCGCTCGCGCGGGAGCGGATGACCGTCGGCCGACGGCCCGACAGCGACGTGTTCCTGGACGACGTGACCGTCTCCCGTGACCACGCTCTGATCGTGCGCCGGGGGAACGACTACTACCTGGATGACTGCGGATCGCTGAACGGGACCTACGTCAACCGGGAGCGGATCGAGTCGCATCGGCTGGCTGACGGGGACGAACTGCAGGTCGGCAAGTACAAGCTCGCGTTCCTGAGCCGCTGATGGCGACGAGCGAGCGCCAGGAGCTGTCCGTCGAACTTCCGGACCCCGGCACCGCCGATCCGGGTCCGCGGCCGCAAAAGGCCGTCACGATCGGCGCCGTCTGCAAGGCGCTCGAGCAGGAGTTCCCCGACATCTCGATCTCCAAGATCCGCTACCTCGAGGACCAAAAGCTGCTCTCGCCTCGACGCACCCAGGGGGGATACCGGCTGTACACCGCCGAGGACGTGCAGCGGTTGCGGACGATTCTGCGGCTGCAGCGTGACGAGTTTCTGCCGCTGCGAGTGATCCGCCAGGAGCTCGCCAGCGGGCGCAGCGACGGCGTGGCGCCGACCACCGACGGCCCTAGCCCGCGTCGCGCGGCGGTCGCTGTGCGGGCCTCGGGGGCCATGTATTCGCTGAATGAAGTGGTCGAGCAGACCGGTGCCGATCCGAAGCTGATCTCCGAGCTCGTCGAGTTCGGGGTGATCAAGGGCGAGATGCGCGCCGGCGAGCGCTACTTCGATGAGACCGAGCGGGAGATCGTCCGGGCGGTGTCCGAGCTCGCTCGCTACGGGGTCGGCGGCCGCAACCTGCGGGTGTTCCGCTCCTCAGCGGACCGCGAGGCCCAGCTACTGCAGAGCATCCTCGCGCCGGCGCTGCGCTCTCGTAACCCGGAGCGGCGCAAGCAGGCGATCGATGCGCTCGAGAACCTGGCGACGGTGACGACCCACCTGAAGCACCTTCTGCTGATCCGGGACCTCCGCAAGATCGCCACCTAGATGGCACGCTCGCAATCCGGAGAAGGCGTCGACCTGCGCGGCTTTGTCCGCGACATCCCGGATTTCCCCAGCGAGGGGATCGTCTTCAAGGACATCACCCCACTGTTGCTCGACCCGCGGGCGCTGGACGCGGCCGTGTCCCGCCTGACCCAGTTCGCCAGGGACCTCGACATCGATTTCGTCGTCGCCGCCGAGGCGCGCGGGTTCATCCTCGGCGGCGCGCTCGCACGCGCACTCCAGGCCGGTTTCATCCCTGCGCGCAAGCGCGGCAAGCTGCCGTACCCGACCGTCAGCTCCGAGTTCGCACTCGAATACGGGATCGATGCCCTGGAGGTTCACTCCGACGCTCTGGCTGGAGGCACCCGCGTTCTGATCCACGACGATCTGCTCGCCACGGGCGGCACCGCCAGCGCGCTCGCCGACCTCGTCAAGCAGGTGGGTGGCGAGATCGTCGCGTGCGCTTTCTTGGTGGAGTTGCGGTTCCTCCGCGGTCGCGAACGGCTCGACCCGTATCCCGTGCACTCGTTGATCGTCTACGACGAATAGACATCCCGCCCGCCCGCGGCTCGGCGGGCCCGAACCCGAAAGTCGGGCCCGCCGCCACCGTGCATCCATGGGACAATCCGGCGCGTGACCCCTACTTCCCGCACCGTCCGCCGCCTCACTGATGAGGCCGAGGTACGCGCGCTGATCGGCGGCGGGCCCACCGACGTCGTGCGGCTGAAGCTGAGCGACCGGGTCGGCGAACTAACCCGCCAATTCATCGAACGCTCTCCATTTGTTCTGGTCGGGACCGCCCACCCCGACGGCGGGCTCGACGTTTCGCCGAAGGGCGACCCGGCTGGGTTCGTGCAGATCCTCGATGAGCGCACGCTGCTGCTCCCCGACCGGCCCGGCAACCGGATAGCGGACACGCTCACGAACCTGCTCGTCGACGACCGGATCGCGCTGCTGTTCCTGATTCCCGGGGTCGGCGACGTCTTCCGCGTCAACGGCCGCGCGATCATCACCGACGATCGCGAGCTGCTCGAGCGCTGCGCGGTCGGCGGAAAGGTCCCCAAGCTGGGGCTGCTGATCGCCGTCGAGGAGGCATACACGCACTGCCCCAAGGCGATCATCCGCTCCGATCTGTGGAACCCGGACCGCCACATCGAACGCTCGCAGCTGCCCTCGAGCGGAGAGATTCTGCGGTCGCTGAGCGAACCAAGCTTCGACGCCGAGCGTTACGATCGCGAGCGCGATGACCGCTACGCCCGCCGCGAAGGCCTTTACTGAGCACGATCTCATGCAGAGCCGAGGTTTCGATGCCCTCTATGGGCTCGAGATCCTCGAGCTCACCGCCGAATTTGCAGTCGGGCGGATTCCGGTACGCGACGAGCTCCTGCAGCCATTTGGGCTCGTGCACGGAGGCGTTTACGCGGCGGTCGCGGAGAGCCTCGCGTCGCATGGAACCGGGGTGTCGGCGCTGAATCAGGGCAAGGTCGCGATGGGCCTTTCCAACCAGACGAGTTTCCTGCGGCCGGTCACGGCTGGGACGATCACTGCCCGCGCGACGCGTCGGCACGGCGGCCGCACGACCGCGGTCTGGGACGTCGAGATCACGGACGATGCTGACAGGCTGTGCGCGCTCTCGCGGGTGACGATCGCGATTCGCAACGTACCCGCAAACAGCAGCGTCGGCCGATCGCCTGTGTGACGCTCCTCACATAACGCCGCCGTCCGGCATGCCACGCTCCGGCGGTCGTTACGACCCTGCCGAACCGCGGTGCCCGGTGCAGTGCGGGCGGGGGAACCAGATGTCCGGTGGCTGGAGAGCGCCGGACGGGGGCGAATCGGTCGCCCGGCGTTGCCGGCGGCGACCGTAGCGAGGAGCACAGGCGCGGACTTCTGTCTGTGGCCCCGCGAGCCCGTCAGCTAACCCCGTAGGCGCAGGTCGGAGAAAAGCAAAGGAGGCCCTCAGCGATGAGAGCCAGAGGTATTGTGCGCGCCCTGGGGGCGGCGCCGATCGCTATCGCCTGCGTCGTCATCGGCGGCGTTCCGACGGTGGCGCTCGCGCTGTCAGGCGCGCCGTCGCAACACACCGCCGCGGCTGTGATGGCCCGGGTCGCAACAGTCAAGCGGCCTGCCCGCCCGCATGCGGCGGCGCTAAAGCACAAGTCCGTGGTAGCTCGAAAGCTCGTGGCATCGCGCTTCACGCTGCAACCGCTCGCGATGAGCGTCCAGGCGGGTCATTTCGTGACATTGCAGGGCCGGCTGCTGCCCGCCGCCGCTGGACGCGTGGTCAGACTCACCGGCCACACCGGCGGGCGCTGGACGATGCTCGCCCGCGCCCGTACGCACCGGGCCGGTCACTTCGCGCTGCGCTACGCGGTCGCCCGGACGGGCGCGACCGCGCTGCGGGTCAGTTTCGCCGGTGGGCGCGGCGCTCGCGCTTCGGCTGCGAGCGCCGGCACGATCGTCGGCCTCGAGCCGACCGTCGCGTCTTGGTACTACGACGCCGGCAACACTGCTTGCGGGTTTCACGCCTATTACGGCGTCGCCAGCAAGACGCTGCCGTGCGGCACCCACGTGACATTCGAGTACGGGGGCCGGTCGGTCGTCGCCACCGTCGATGATCGAGGCCCGTACATCTACGGGCGCTCATACGACCTCAACCAGAACCTCTCGTCACGGCTCGGCATGTCCGGAGTCGCGACCGTGCTCGCCTCAGTGCAATAGGCGCTTCCGTGGGTCGCCGGCGCGGCCGAGTCCGCCATTTGATGGCGGTTCGTCCGCGCCGGCACCCAGTACGGTGAGGGCGTTGACCCGGACCTGCCTGTCGACGGTGCTGCACCGATGATGCTCACCCGTTACGCCGCGGGTGGCGCGGTGGCGGCCGCCGACCACCTCGCCGCAACCGCGGGAGTGTTGATGCTCGAGCGCGGGGGCAACGCCGTGGACGCCGCGATCGCTGCCGGCGCCGTGATGGCGGTGACCTCGCCGCACATGTGCGGATTCGGCGGGGACCTCTTCGCGATGGTGGCCCGCCCCGACACCGAGCCGATGGCCCTGAACGCCTCCGGCCGTGCTGGGGCTGGGGCTGACCCGGACCGCTTCCGCGCTGCCGGGCTCTCTCGCATGCCGTTCCAGAACGACATCGGCGCCGTGACCGTACCGGGCTGCGTCGATGGCGTCGTGGCGTTGCACGAGCGCTACGCCGCGCTCGGCCTGCCGGAGGTATTGGCCCCCGCTCACCGCCTGGCCGAGCACGGCTTCCCGGTGTCACCCACGCTGGCCGACGCCTCGGCGGTGCTGGACGGCGACGTGCGGCGCCTCGCATTCGGGGGCCCGGACCCGCTGGTGCGAGGTCACCGACTGCGGCTGCCGGGGGTCGCTCGGGCGACCGCAGCCATCGCCGAAAGCGGCCGGGCGGGCTTCTACGAGGGCGCGCCCGGTCGGGAGCTAATCGCGCTGGGCGCCGGCGAATTCAGCGAGGATGATCTCCTCCGCCACAACGCGGACTGGAGCGACGGGCTGAGCATCACGGCATTCGGCCGGCGGCTTTGGACTGCGCCTCCGAACTCTCAGGGCTACCTCGCGCTGGCCGGCGCCTGGATCGCGGATGCGATCGGTGTCCCGGGCGACCCAACGGACGAGCGATGGCCGTTCGTCCTGATCGAGGCCGCCCGGCAGGCGGCCTTCGACCGGATGGCGGTGTTGCACGAAGGCGCCGACGGCAAGCAACTCATCTCCGAGGAGAGGCTTGCTCCTCGCGTCGGCGCCGTGCGCAAACGGGCGAGTGTCGAGCTCGCCGACGTCTACGGTGACGGCGGCACCACCTGCATCTGCGCCGTCGATCGCGATCGGACCGGCGTCTCGCTGATCATGTCCAACGCTGCCGGCTTCGGCTCACATCTCGTCCTTCCGGGGCACGGCATCTTCCTGCATAACCGAGGTATGGGCTTCTCGCTGGCGCCGGGTGACCCGGCAGAGTACGGTCCGGGACGCCGTCCTCCGCACACGCTCACTCCGTTGGTTCTGACCGATCAGGCCGGTGCGCTCGACACCGTGCTCGGCACGATGGGAGGCGACGCACAACCACAGGTCCTGTTGCAATTGATGGCCCGCGTGCTCATCAATGAAGAGGAACCGGGAGACGCGCTGTGCGCTCCGCGGTGGGTCCTCAGCCGCGATCATCCGACTGGATTCAACGTCTGGGAGCTGGACGGGCCGCCGATCGTCCGGCTCGAGCACGGCTCGCCGTCGACCTGGAAGCGCGGGCTGGAGCGGCGCGGCTACCGGGTGGCGGAGGCTTCGCCGGGGGAGCACGCCTTCGGGCACGCCCAGATGATCCGGGTCACCGATGACGGCCTTCTCTGCGGCGCGGCCGATCCTCGGTCCGGCGACGGAGCATGCGTGGGCCGGTGACGGATATCGGGCCGCGGCGATGAGCTGACGGTGACCGACGAGCGGACTGCAACGCTGGTCGCGGAGCTCCGTCCGTGATCCGCCGGCGCGTCCGGGGGGACCCATAGCCTCGGAGCCATGCCGGATCCGCTCCGCGTGGTCGCGCATCTCGACATGGACGCCTTCTACGTTTCGGTCGAGCTGCGTCGTCGTCCTGAGTTGCGCGGCCGGCCGGTGATCGTCGCCGGCACCGGGCCCAGGTCCGTGGTCACCACCGCCTCCTACGAGGCTCGGAAGTACGGCGTTGGGTCGGCGATCCCAGCCGCCAGAGCGCGGAGGCTATGCCCTGACGGTGTGTTCCTCGCGCCCGATTTCACGCATTACCGGGCCGCCTCGGCCGAGGTCATGGGCATCGTCAAAAGGCACGTCGAGCAGGTCGAGGTGGTCGGGCTCGACGAGGCCTACCTCGAGCTCACGGGCCTGCCCGCGCCCCGTGCCGGCATGCGGCGGATCGTCGGCGAGATCCGGGACACGACCGGGTTGAGTGCCTCGGTCGGAGTCGGTCCGAACAAGCTCGTCGCCAAGGTCGCCTCGGACGCCGAGAAGCCGAACGGTTTTGTCGTGCTCACGCGCGAGCAGGCGTGCGCGCGCTTCGCCACGTCGCCGTGCGCGCTGATCCCCGGGATCGGCGCCAAGACGGCCGAGCGGCTGCAGGCCCTTGGGATCTCCACGATCGCGCAGCTCGCAGGGACGGCGGATGAGGTGCTCGCCGCCGGCTTTGGCGGCAGAGCGGCGACCCATCTGCGCGGCCTCGCGCGCTTCGAGCACTCGGGCGCGGTCAGCCAGGAGCGAAAGGTTGTCTCCGAGTCGCGCGAGCGCACGTTCGACACCGACATCGGCGATCCAATCGAGCTGCTGTCGATCCTCGAGGCCTTGACGCAGCAGCTATGCGATGCCGCTCGTGCGTCAGGGGGTTCGCGGGCGGACGGTGGGGATCAAGGTCAGGCTCGATGACTTCTCGACCCATACGCGGGCGCGAACGCTGCGGACGGCGGTCAACTCGATGGCCCACGTAGCGCCTGTCGCGCAGGATCTTCTGCGCGAGTTCGCGGCCCCGCGGCCGGTCCGGCTCCTCGGCGTCAGAGTCGCCGGCTTGGAATCCGCGGTTGCGACCGAACGCCAGCTTGTGCTCGGGGTCTGATCGTCGGTTCGCGCCCGAGGTCGGGCGCGGGACAGTCCTCAGTACAGGGCCGCGGCCAGGCGGCGGCGCGCGCTACGGGCAAGCTCGCTGTCCGGTCCGAGCTCGTCGAGGACTCCCACCACGATCCTCCGGACGTCGTCCTTGTAGCCGTCCGCGTTCGGAAGCGCATCGAGCAACAGGTCGAGCGCGCGCGCATTGTCGCCGGCGTCCAGCGCCTCGAAGGCGCTGTCGAGCTCGGGGACGGTGTCAGCACTCGGTGCCTTGGCGTCTTCGATCCGGATCCGAGCCTGCAGACCGTCGGCCGCGAAGCTTCCCGGCACCGTGCCCAGGATCGCCAGCGCCTCATCCGACTCCCCGCGGCCGTGCAGGAGCCGTGCCAGCGGCACCGCCGCGTCGGCCCGCGTCGGCTCGAGCTCGAGCGCACGGCGCAGCGAGTCCTCATCGCCGATCTCGATGAGCGCGTCGGCCTCGGACGGCAGGAGGGAGTCGAGGAAGCGCTCGATCATCTGCGGCGGCTGGGCGCCGACGAACTCGTCGACGACGGCGCCGTCCTTGAAGGCCTTGACGGCCGGGATGCCCTGAATCCTGAACGCCCTCGCGAGCTGTGGGTTTGAGTCGGTGTCGACCTTCGCAAGCTCGAGCTTGCCGCCGCGGTCGGCAACCGCCCGCTCGAGCGCGGGCCCGAGTTGTCGGCACGGCCCGCACCACTCCGCCCAGAAGTCGACCACGACCGGCAGCTGTCGCGAGCGGTCAATGACCGCGCTCTCGAAGGTTGCGTCGGTGACGTCGATCGCCATCTCGCTTCCCATCTTAGCCCGCTGTTTCGGTCGGCCTCTGGGCGGTGGATCGGATACAACCGTCCGATGGCGACCGAGCTGACGATCCCCGTGAACGGCGTCGTCCTGTCCGGCCAGGAAGCCGGCGCCGGGCCACCGGTCGTGCTGCTGCACGGCCTCACGGCAACGCGGCGCTACGTGGTGATGGGCTCGCGGTCGCTGGAGCGCTCCGGGCATCGCGTGATCTCCTACGACGCCCGTGGCCATGGGCGCTCGTCACCCGCCCTGACTCCCGATGCCTACCGGTACGGGGACCTGGTGGGCGACCTCGAGGCGGTTCTCGACCACCTCGGGCTGGAGCGAGCTGTCCTGGCAGGAGCGTCGATGGGCGCGCACACCCTATTGGCATTTGCGCTGCAAGCGCCCGCCCGGGCGGCCGGATTGGTTGTCATAACGCCCGCCTATGACGGTGATCTGGCCGGGGGGAGTGGGGGGCTCGAGCGCTGGGACCGATTGGCCGCCGGCCTGCGGGCCGGTGGCGTCGAGGGCTTCGTCGAGGCGTACGGGCGTCCCAGGGTCGCGACGCCGGCGCTCGAGCAGACTGTCCTGACGGTGATCCGTCAGCGGCTGTCCCAGCACCAGCACCCGCTGGCGGTCGCCGACGCGTTGCAGGCGGTGCCGCGGTCGCGGCCGTTCGCCTCGGTTGCCGACCTTGCAGCGATCGAGGTGCCGGTCGTGGTCGTCGCCTCGAGCGACGAGGCCGACGCGGAGCACCCGTTCAGCGTGGGCGAGGCCTACGCCGCGTCGATTCCCGGCGCGCGACTCGTCAGCGACCCGCCGGGCTCCTCCCCGATCGCGTGGCAGGGCACTCAGGTGTCGAAGCTGATCGGCGAGGTGGCGGCCGAAGCGTTGTAGCTCTAGCCGCTTCTACCGGACGGTCACGAACTGGAATTTCCTGATCGGTTTCAGATACGGACTTCCCTCGAAATAGACGTCAACGGCCAGGCGCACCGGGGCCTGTCCGCTGCGCCTGCCGTGCTTCGGTCGGCGAGCTTGCGGCAACTTGCCGATCGTCGTCAGCGCGGGTGAGGTGAACCGGCAGTCGGGGCCAACCGTCGTCTGGCTACTCCCGACGACGGTCTTGCCGTCGAGAATCTTGACCGCGACGATTGCCGTATTGCACGCCACCGCGTCCGGGATGCCGAACTTCGGGTTGATGACACGGCCGGTCGTGGTGAACGTGAACGGCCGCCGCCTCTCCGTCCCGGGGCGGGTGCTGGCGCGGAGTTTGCCGACCGGAACCGGGTTCGGATAGGTCGTGAACGCGGCGTCTGCGCCGGCGCCGGCATCGAGTGCCCCGTGCGTCGCGACGAGCCGATAGTGGAAGAGCGCATTGGGCGCTATACCAGTCACCGTCGCCGCGACCGGAACGGCTGTGGCCGAACCCGGAATTGTGACCGGTGAGGTCTGGAGTCCGTAGGTGGAGGAGAGCCCGAACTGGAAGTAGTAGGTGGTCGGGGCGCCTTGGGTTGTGACCAATCCGGTCAGGGTCACCTGGCTGGCCGCGAGGCCCTGAATGCCGCCCGTGACGGGTATCGGGGGCGGACTACCAGCCGTCTTGAACGATTCGAGACTGCTGGTCGAGGTACCCGCGGCGTTGGTCGCCACCAGGGCGTAGTAATACGTCGTTCCGGGCGTCAGGCTGCTCAGCTTGGCCTTGACTGCGACCGCCTTCGTCCCGGCTCCGGCGGAAGCGTTTGGGGTCAGAGTGCCGAGGGCCGTCGTGGGACCCACGTCGAAGTGATAGATCGTGTGGGTCCCGTTCGGGTTGACGGCGCCGTTGAGAACCGCAGAGGTCACGGAGATACCGGTGACCGCGTGCGGAGTGACCACTGGGGTCGACGCCGCCATCGCTGCTGGTGCGCACGCAAGACAGCCCAGAATCGCCGACATAGTCGCGAGTTTCTTCATCGCATTCCTCCCAGTACAGGTTGTCCCACCCCTCTGATACCCGGAACAGCTCGATAGTTGCGCTCACCGTTCGGCGGGCCTTCGGCGCAGAGGATGGACGGTGGGTCAGGAGCCGGCCCCGGGCGGCCGCTCTCCCGGCGGCCGGAAGCGTTCGCGATGGCGCTGCGCCTCGACCCTGATCACACATCCTTCGGCGTGGTCATTGACCAGGCCCATCGCCTGCATGAATGCGTAGACGGTGGTCGGTCCGACGAACCTCCACCCACGCCGCTTCAGCTCCTTTGACAGTGCTTCCGAGGCGGCGGAAGTCGAGACGGTCTGGGGCGGCGCGAGCTCTGCGACCTTGGGCTCGTAGCGCCAGATGAACCCGGCGACTGAACCCTCGCTTGCGACCAGCTCCCGGGCTCGGCGGGCATTGTTGATTGCCGCCTCGATCTTTCCGCGGTGCCTGACGATCCCCGCGTCGCCGAGCAGGCGAGTCACGTCCTCGTCCGTGAACTCCGCCACCCGGTCGAAATCAAACCCACAGAACGCCGCACGGAAGTTCTCACGCTTGGCGAGGATCGTGCGCCAGCTGAGTCCGGCCTGAAAGCCCTCCAGGCAGAGCTTCTCGAACAGCCGGCGGTCGTCCGCGACCGGGAAGCCCCATTCGGTGTCGTGGTACTCGAGAAACTCAGGCGCTGCCCCTGCCCAGCGGCAGCGCAGCGCACCATCAGGACCGATCGCGACAACGCTCACTGCAGCGTCAGGATACGAGGCTCGCCAGGCGCCGCCGCAGGTAGCGGATCTCCGCCGGATTGACCGCCAAGGCGATCGCGGCGTCATACGCGCGGCGAGCTTCGGCGGAGCGACCGAGGCGCCGCAACAAGTCGGCGCGTGTCGCGTGCCACGCGTGATAGCCACCCATGTCCAGCCGGTCGACCTCAGCGAGCGCGACTCGCGGACCGTCCAACTCCGCCCGGACGACGGCCCGATTCAGCGCCACGACCGGACTTGGATTCACGGCGAAGAGGTGGTTGTAGAGGTGGTTCAGCTGCTCCCAATCGGTGTCGCGGATGTCCCGGGCGTAGGTGTGCACGGCGCTGATCGCCGCCTCGAGCTGGTATCGGCCGGGAGGCTCGCCGCTCGCGATCAGGTCGTGCACGATCGCGTGCCCCTCGTCGATAAGAGTGCGGTTCCAGCTGGCTCGATCCTGCTCGATCAGCGTCACCAGCTCTCCGTCGGTTGATACACGGGATGTCCGCCGGGCGTCGGCCAGCACCATCAACGCGAGCAATCCGGCCACTTCGTGCGATTGCGGCAGCAGCTCCGCCAACAGCCGCGTCAGTCGGATCGCCTCGGCGGTCAGGTCGGGTCGGAGCGTCTGTTCTCCGCCGGGAAGGTAGCCCTCGTTGAAGATGAGATAGAGAACCGCCAGCACGGCGGCCAGCCGCTCCGGCAGATCGGCCCGCTCAGGAATGCGGTAGGGGATGTGAGCAGAGGCGATCTTGGCCTTGGCCCGGGTGATCCGCTGGCCGACCGCGGCCTCGGTCTGCAGCAAACCACGGGCGATCTGCTCGACCGTCAATCCGCCCAACAGCCGCAGCGTCAGCGCGACCCGGGCCTCCTGCGACAGCGCCGGATGGCAGCACGTGAACATCAGCCGCAGCCGATCGTCCGCGAGCGAATCGGTGCCGTCGTCTTCGGCCGGCTGCTCCGCTGCCTCTGTGGTCGCATGCACCGTGCCGAGCACCACCGCGGCCGCGTATTTCTGCTCGCGCCGCGAGTCGCGGCGCATCCGATCGATCGCCTTCCGGGAGGCGGTGGTCATCAGCCAGCCGCCTGGGTTCGGTGGCGGGCCATCGCGCCAGTGCTCGACCGCCGCGAGGAATGCCTCGCCGGCCGCCTCCTCGGCTATGTCAAGGCCGAAGCGACGGGCCAGCGAGGCCACCAGCAGGGCCCACTCCCTGCGGTATACGTCCTCGATCATCGCCCTGGCGGGGTTCAGGAGGCCTGCGGGGGCTCCTCCATCAACGGCCGCACCTCGAGCGGCTGTCGGCACGCCGACGCGGCCTCGCGCGCCCAGTTCAGCGCGGCGTCCAGATCGGGCACCTTGATGACCCAGAATCCGCCGATGTACTCCTTCGTTTCGAGGTACGGCCCATCGGTGATCTGCGGCGTCCCGCCGCGTGGATCCACGGTCGTGGTGGCGCTTTGGTCGTGCAGGCCGCCTGCGAATACGAAGATGCCGTCCTGGATCGCCTTCTGATTGACGGCGTCCACGTCGGCGTAGATCGGCGCCATCTCCTCCGCTGGGCGGCTCCGCGTGTCAGGCTGGTCGTATACGGCTACGAGATACTGCGGCATGTCGATCTCCTTCAGTTCCGGAGCGGTCCGGGTGACCGCCTTCATCCATACCACGAGCGGAAAGGGCCGAATCCGACAGGAAGCTGCGATATGAATTTGAACAGGCGAGCAGCCCAGCCTTTGACCATGCCATGAGTGCCCTGAGTCATAAATTCGCATGCAGTCTGGGCGCGTCTGGACGCGCCTGACGGGAGGCGACGCCCCCGCCGTACAACCAGTACGACTTGGTGCATCGCCTCCCGTCAGCCACGCCCATCCATCACCCATCCTGCGCCCGAATTTATGACTCACGACACTAGCCGCCGCGATCCTTGCCGCCGTATCCCTCCAGGGCGCGCAGTGATCCACTCCGGCGGTTGGGCGCTGGTTACGGGCGCGAGCGGTGGTATCGGCGAGCAGTTCGCCCGCCAACTCGCCGGCCGGCAGGTCAACCTCGTGCTGGTTGCCCGACGCGAGGAGCGCCTGAGCGCTCTGGCGCACGAGCTCGAAGGCGCGCACCCTGGGCTGTCGGCGACGGTCGTCGCCGCCGACCTGTCCACCGGCGACGCGCCGGCCGCCGTGGCGGACGAGCTGGAGCGGTCGGGAATCACCGTGGATCTTCTGATCAACAACGCCGGCGTCGGCTCACTGCGCCCGTTCGTCGACGAGGACCGCGACGCTGTCCTTCGCGCGATCCAGCTCAACTGCGTCTCGCTGGTGGCGCTCACCTCGCGCCTCCTTCCGGGCATGCTGACGCGAAACCGGGGCGGGGTGATCAACGTCGCTTCGACCGCCGCGTTTCAGCCGATCCCGACGATGGCCGTCTACGCCGCCTCAAAGGCGTTCGTGCTGTCCTTCACCGAGGCCCTGTGGGGAGAGACCAAGGATTCGGCCGTCCGCATCCTGGCGCTCTGCCCAGGACCCACCGAAACGCAGTTCTTCGAAACCGCCTCAGCCGAGCAGCGGTTTCTGACCCGCGGGCGACAGTCCCCCGACCGAGTTGTCGCCGGCGCCCTGCGCGCCTACGAATCCGATCGAGGGCCATTGTTCATCCCCGGGAATGCCAACCGGGTGCTCGCCAGCGCCTACAGATTTCTGCCTCGCCGAGTGATGGTTCGCGTCACAGAACGCGCCGTGCGACCTGAGTGAGATGGTTCAGGCTGCCCTTCTGATCGTGACGAACCCGGAGGTGAACCGATGACCGAGCCGAAAATCGTGGCCTCGAACCGGGAGGAGCTGTGGTACCTGCTCGCCGAGGCGGCGCAGCTCGAGCACATGATCATGTGCCAGTACCTGTACGCCGAGTTCAGCCTCAAGGCCGGCCGGGAGGAGGGGCTTAGCGCGGAACAGGCCGATGCCGTCGATCGGTGGCGCGGCGTCCTGCGCGGCATCGCGGTGGAGGAGATGCTCCACCTCTCGCTCGTGGCCAACGTAATGACGTCGATCGGCGCCGTCGCTCCGCTCGGACGACCGAACTTCCCCCAGCGCTCAGGCTACTTTCCGTCCGGCGTTCAACTTGACCTCCTGCCTTTTGGCGAGCGGGCGCTGAAGCACTTCCTGTATCTCGAGCGTCCCGAGGGCATGGAGCGCCACGATGCCGAGGGCTTCGTACCCGTCGCTCCGCCGCTCCAGCCCTTCAGTCAGGAGGAGGCGATGCCGCGGGGTCAGGAGTTCATGACGGTTGGCCATCTGTACCGCGGCATCGAGGACGGATTGCGCGGGCTCGCCTCGCGTCTCGGCGAGCAGGCCGTGTTTGTGGGGTCGCTCCGCGCTCAGGCCAGGCCTGAGGTCGTTCAGTGGCCACAACTCATCGCGGTCGACGGGCTCGACTCAGCGCTTAGCGCGATCGGCGAGATCATCGAGCAGGGGGAGGGGGCGCGCGGCGACTGGCAGGACGCCCACTATGGCCGGTTCCTCGCCATGTGGGAGGAATACCAGGAGCTGCGCCGGCGAGACCCAGCGTTCGAACCCGCCCATCCGGTACTCCCGGCGTACACACGCCAGCCGTTCGATATCCGGGACCCTGTGATTATCGTCGCCGAGCCGCTGGCACATCGCATCGCGGAGGTCACGACGGTGGCCTACGAAATGGTCGTGCAACTGCTCCTGCGGTTCTTCACCCACACCGAAGAGACCGACGAGCAGCTCGAGATGCTGATCGGCTCGGCGATCGAGGTAATGGCCGGAGTCGTACGTCCGCTCGGGACGGCGCTCGCGCGGCTCCCGTTCGGACCAGACCACGAGGACCACACGGCGGGCTTCGCGTTCGAGATGTACTACCAGCTGACGAACCTGATCCCTGGCCGCGAACCGTCATGGGCGCTGCTGCACGAACGCATGTCGGTCCTAGTCGACCGTTGCGCCGCAGTGGCCGCGCAAGCGGGCGCCCCTGACGTCGTGGGGGCTGCGCGCGACCGGGCCGAGTCGATCACCAGCAGCCTCGGCGATCACGTCCCGTCTGGGCTGCTGCCGCTCGGGATTCGGCCGCGCTGACCGCCGGCCGATCGCGCCATTCAGCTGACATGCACGACGGCTTGAACCGTCAATTCCGGTCCGCTTCAGGAGTCGACGATCCGCACCTCGGCCACCGCGTTGGGCGCCAGAAAACCGAGCAGCGCTCGGCCCTCTCGGTGCATGTCGGCGCGCTCCTCGCTGGTCAGCGGCCGATAGGCGTGGACCGTCAGGGTCGCGGCCTGGCCGTCCGTGGACACCTGGCGTCTCCATTCGCCGGCGAACACGCCGTCGGCCAGGAACGTTCCCATGATTGCTCCATTGCCCGGCCGGCGTGGCATCGCGAAGCGGTGCGGGTTGATCCGCTCCCGATGCTGGTAGGCGAAGTGCACGTTGTCGAACTCGGGCAGAAACCGGACGGGCGCGGCCAGTTCCGGGTCGGCCAGCGGAGCGTCGGGGAGGTCGAGCAGCTCGCGCCCGTGTTCAGATCGGAACCGTCGTAATCGCACACCCGTGGAGTCCATCGCCTGCCGTAGCCGCGCCCAGCCCGACCAGGCGCGCATGTCGGCGATGCTCGCCGGGCCGAACGCCGCGAGGTAGCGCAGCAGGAACGCGACCTGCGACGGCGGCGGGTCCGGCAGCTCCGCCCCGAGCCACTGTTGGACGCTCGCCCAGGCCACCGGACCGCCTTGGCCCCACACTCCGCGCGGTGGGGCCTGCACGCATGCCGTCAGAACTGCGACGGCGGCCGCGGCGGCACCCGCAACTTCGGGGCCCCAGCGCCCGGCCAGCCGTTCGGCGAGCGGGCCGCGCGCCAACGGCCCAGCCGCCAGGGCCGCACGCAGGTCCGCGGCGAGAGCCGGTCGATCGGCCTTCGAAATCGCTCGGGCCCACGGTGCCTGGCCGGAGAGGTTGAGCGCGACCGCCGCGTCCGACAGCGAGCGAAGCGCGGGGAACTCCTCCGCCGACACGAGATGAATCGTGGAGCGCATCGCGTGTCCGCGCACGTAGGCGCGCGAGCTCATCAGCTCCGACAACTCGTCGGCCGCGAAGTCCTCGAGCCGACTCCATAACGCCACGTACGCGGCCAGTGGGGCCTGCGCCTGCAGCCCGACGAGCCGGTCGATCAGGTCGGAGGCAGGGCCGGTGCCGCGGGCCAGCAACTGTTGGCGGCACAGCATCGTCCGGTTCAGCACCCGGTCAGAAAGAACCGGTGGGTGGGTGGCACTACTCGCGGCGGGCACGCGGAAAAAGTACGGCATCGAGCGCCGCCCCCGGCGCGAGCTGCCTGCGCACCAGACGCCGCTCAGCTGCCCGGGCAGCCACGGGCTACCACGAGGCAGGACGATCCGCTAGCGTCGTCACGCCTGATGCTGGAACGGGCGGGCGGGGCACCGTAGCGTTGTGGCCGACGGGCAGCTGATCCTCGCAGCCGGCGGACTTCTCGCGGCCGGCCTGATCGCGTCGTTCGTGGCAGCCCGGCTGCGCGTTCCCAGCTTGGTGCTGTTTGTCGGAGTGGGGATGCTGGTCGGCTCAGACGGGCTTGGACTGATCGAGTTCGATAGCTACAAGCTCGCGAGAACGATTGGCGTCGCCTCGCTGGCGCTGATCCTGTTCGAGGGAGGACTGACGAGCGGACTTCTCCACCTCAGACCCGTCCTGGGCGCAGCGGTCTCGCTCGCCAGCGTCGGCACCGTGCTCACCGCGTTGTTCGTTGGGCTCGGTGCGTCCGCTCTGTTCGGGCTCTCAACCGACGAGGGGTTGTTGCTGGGCGCGATTCTGTCTTCGACCGACGGGGCGGCCATCTTCGCCCTGCTGCGTGGCTCAACCCTGTCACGGAAGCTGGGACGGACGCTCGAGGGAGAGTCTGGCCTCAACGACCCCGTGGCCGTGCTGCTCGTGCTCGTGCTGATCAATCTCCTGTCCAAACCTGGATACGGCGCAGCCGACGTGGCTGTGTTGTTTGTCCGCGAACTCGGAATCGGGCTGCTGATCGGCGTGGTGGTCGGAGCGGTGGGGGTTTATGCGCTTCGCCGGGCGCGGCTTGCGACTGCGGGGCTGTACCCCGTGGCGTCCCTAACCATCGCTGCGCTGGCCTACGGTGGGGCAGACACGCTGCACGGTTCCGGGTTTCTCGCCGTTTACCTGAGCGGGCTGATGATCGGCTCGGCAACCATTCCGGCGGAGCGGACGATCGTCAGCTTCCATCAGGGCTTGGGCTGGGTGGCGCAGGTCGCGATGTTCCTCACGCTTGGGTTGCTGGTCTTCCCGGACCAGCTCCCATCGGTGGCGCTGAAGGGAACCGTGCTCGCCCTGCTGCTCGTGTTCTTTGCCCGTCCGCTGGCGGTGGCGATCTCAACGCTGCCGTTTGCCTATACCTGGCCGGAGCGAGCAGTTCTGGGATGGGCGGGGTTACGCGGGGCGGTTCCGGTCGTGCTGGCCACCTTCCCGGTGATCGACCACGCGCCAGATAGCGTGCAGTTCTTCAACATCGTCTTCTTCGCCGTGCTCGTCTCGACCGTCGTGCAGGGATCGACGTTTGAGACATTCGCGCGGCGCCTTCGGGTCACGACAAATCAGCCGGCGCTGCCGCGACCACTGTCGGAGTCCGGGACGATCCGCCGGCTGGGGGCGGAGGTGCTCGAGCACACGGTGGTGGCCACGGACGCAATCGCGAATGCGCGCGTGCGCGACCTCGGCTTGCCGCGAGACGCGCTCGTAAGCGTCATCGTACGACGGGATCGGGCAATCCCTCCCCGGGGCTCGACGCAGCTACGCCCGGGCGACGAACTGCACCTGCTAATCAGCGAGGAGTCCGCACATCTCATCCCCGACCTCCTCGGACGCTGGCGCGACGGGCCGATCGGGCCGCCACCGCGCCCGCCCCATCGGCCGACCGGCCGCAGGCCGATCTTCTCGGTCTGGACGTGGAAGTCCGAGCGCGATGGCGACCCGTCTCGGCCGCGCGCGATCGCAGGTCAGCCGGTGATCGATCAGCTACGCCTTCGTCGCGACCAGAACGGCGGATTGTGGGTCCTCGCCGACGGTCGCTACGCGATCACGGGGCGGCTGGCGGCGGTCGGCTCCAAAGGCGACCTCTCCACGTGGGCACGACGGAGAATCCGCAACGCCGGCGCCGAGGAAGGCGTCTGGCTACAGGATGTGATCGGCGCCCTTGCCACCGAACAGACGCAGTCCGCTCGTCAGTCGCGGACCGACGGTTAGCTCTAGTGGTCCACTAGGTGGTGCGCAGCGCGCATGTGACGGCGGATAGCCCGCGTCGCCAAAAGCATTCGACCTCGTCGAACCCCGCCTCTCGCAGCGCGCCAAGCTCGGCGTCCAATGGGAAGTAGTGATCCTCGGTGGCCCACGACGCGAAATGCCGGCGCGCCTCCGCATCACTGATCCCGTGATCTCCCATCCGCTCCGCCATGCGATCAAACACAAGTCGTTTCAGTCGCGACCCCTCGCTCACGGCGGCATCGAGGTTCAACAGCACCCCACCCGCCGACAGCGCGTCGCGGACCGCTCGATACAGAGCGACCTTGGTATCGAGATCGTGGACGTGGTGAAGCGCCAACGAAGCGACGACCGCGTCCGCGGCGGGCAGCGGATCGAGAAAACTCGCTTCTCTGAACGAGATCCGATCGCCGAACCTCGCCAGACGCCGGCGGGCCTCGGCCAGCATGTCCGCGTCGACGTCCAGCAGCGTGACCCGAGCCCCCCGGAGCCCATCCAGCACCGCCGACGAAAACGCCCCGGTGCCGCCACCCAGATCGAGGACGTGAGCGTCGGCGGGAGCGAGCGCCGCGAGTACCTCGACGCCGGTCGCGATCATGTCGTCGTAATACGGGATGAGCCGCCGGATCTGAACGTCGTACGCCTCGGCATCGATGTCGAGGTGACGCTTCACCGAATGCGCCTCACCGGACACGACGCCAGCCTACAGCCGTCTGGGCGAACGGAGCCGAGCTCCAGCGCCGCGACCGCCTAGCCGGCGGTCGCCTTCAGGAGTAACGACGCCCACGGGTCGAGGCCGACGTAAAGGCCCGCGTCCGCGAGTTCGTCTCCGTCGCGCTCGAACGACTGATCGCTCAGCGAGTCTTCGAGCGTCCACACGGCCCCGCGCAGGTCGTCGTGCCACGGAATCTGGACACGCGCCTGGGCCGCAGAGGCGGACAGGTTCACGACTACCAGGTGACGCGAGCGCCCGGACTCCCAGCACCATGCGACCAGCTGGCGGTAGGAGTCGTTGTCGGGCCATCCGGTGCAGTCGCAGAGTCGCCAGTCGCCGTCTCGTAAGTCTGCGTCGGCCACCGCCCGAATCAGGCGCTCGTAGAACGACCGCAGGTCCTGGTCCTCCGGCTCGTCCGGGCCTCGTGAAAGGAACACGGGGATGTGCGTCCGGTGACCGTCGAGCTGGCCGTCGTGGTACAGCCGAGCGCCCTCGAGCGTGGACATCACGACCGCGGCTGCACGCGCCTTCGCGGGTTCGAAGGTCGCCGCCGCACGGGGCTCGTCGTGGTTCTCGATGAACCGGATCAACCGTTCCTGGTAGGCATCGTCGGCGTGCAGGTGCCCGCGGACCGACTCGGCGTCGTCGTGCACGAGCCGGTCATAGAGGCGCTTGTCGTAGCAGAGGTCGAAGCCCTGCTGCTGCAGCGTCCACTCCATGTCCCAGTACGCCTCGGCCATGAACAGGAAGTCGGGGTCCACGGCCTTGACCCGGCCGATCACGGTGGGCCAGAAGTCGGCCTCCGGGGCAGGGCCCGCGCGCTCGCCCCAGGTGCGCCCGAACACCTCATTGGTCATCAGCATCGCCATGTCGCACCGCAGTCCGTCGCACTGCTCCGCGATCCCGATCAGCATCTCGCAGACCGCGTCGCGCAAGCTCGGCGCGTACGCGTTCAACTGCACTACGTCGGGCCACGGCGGGAAGTACGGATCCCGGCCGCGGGCGACGATCCCGCCCGCGGTCCGCATGAACGCGCCCGGCTGCTCAGCCAGCTCCTCCTCGCTTCCGGGAAGGAAGCAGTCCGGCTGCTCGGTCAGCCACGGGTGATCTGGGGCGACGTGATTGGGCACATAGTCGAGCATCAACGCCAGCCCCCGGTTGGCCAGTTCGGACCGCGCTGTGGCCAGCGCGGTCGCTCCGCCGAACCGCTCATCGACGACGTAGTCGCGCACGCAGTAGGGCGAGCCGATCACGTCGTCAGGATGGAGATCGGGCAACGCCGCCCGGTTGCCGGCATCGAGCTCTGGATTCGACAGGGCGATCTGAAGGCCGGCGGGACTCCGCTCCCAGACCCCCATCAGCCAGACGGCGTCGACCGGCAGCGCCGCGAGCGCGTCCCATGAGCTGCCGGGCACCTCGTCCAGTCCCAGGGGCCGTCCCCGTTCGCGGCCGAGCCGCTCCAGCCAGACCGCGGTATTGATCTCATAGATCGTCGGGCGCCGAGCGAAGTGCATCTCGGCGCCCTCAGTCGGCGACCGGCTCGGCTTGTGCGATCGGCAGGCTCGCGAGCATCGGCAGGAGTGCCACGGCCCCCGTCCAGCCCGTCTGGTGACTGGCGCCGATGCCGGCGCCGTTGTCGCCGTGGAAGTACTCGTGGAACAGCAGCAGGTCGTGCCAGTGGGGATCGGTCTGGAACGTCTCGATGCCGCCGAACACCGGCCGCCGTCCGTCGTCGTCCTCGGTGAAGATCGCGATCAGGCGGTCGCTGATCTCGGCCGCCACCTCGAGCAGGTTCTTCTCGTTTCCCGAGCCGGTCGGACACTCGACCTTCAGCCGGTCGCCGTAGTAGCGGTGGAGCTGCACCAGGCCGCGCAGGATCACGAGGTTCATCGGAAACCAGACCGGGCCGCGCCAGTTGGAGTTGCCGCCGAACATGCCGCTGTCGGACTCCGCGGGGAGGTAGCGAACTTCGTGGTGCTCCCCGCCCCAGTCGAACTCGACCGGCTGTTCGAGGTGGCGGCGCGAGATGGCGCGGATCCCGTGCGGTCCGAGGAACTCGTCCTCGTCGAGCATCACCGACAGGATCCGTCGCAGTTGCGACTCGCTGACGAGCGACAGGATTCGATGCCCCTCGGGGTTCGCAGCCGGTCGGCTGGCGAGCGCCGGGATTGACTTGGCGAAGCGCTCGAGCATCGGCGTCACCGTTTCGAGGACCTCCGGGTGGCGCTCCAACAGCTCGCCGTCAAACACGGTCGCCGCGCACATCGGCATCAGTCCGACCAGCGAACGGACCTTCAGCCGGAATTTGCCACCGTCGGGCATCCGCATCACGTCGTAGTAGAAACCGTCCTCCTCATCCCACAGCTCCGTGTCGCCGTGCGGCGGATTCATCGCAACGGCGATCCACGCGAAATGCGCGATGAACTTCAAGGCCATGTCGAGGTACACCGGGTCGTGCCTGGCGAGCTCGGCCGAGATCTGCAGCATCCACTGGCAATAGAGCGCCATCCAGGCGGTGCCGTCCGCCTGCTCGAGCGTCCCGCCGCCTGGCAGCGGAGCCGACCGATCGAAGATGCCGATGTTGTCGAGGCCGAGGAATCCGCCCTGGAACAGGTTCCGGTCGTCCGGATCCTTGCGGTTGACCCACCAGGTGAAGTTCGCCAACAGCCGGTTGAACACCCGCGCGAGAAACTCGCGATCGCCCTCGCCGCGGATCTCCGCCTCGCGCTCGTACACGAACAGCGCGGCCCACGCGGTCACCGGCGGGTTGACGTCGCTGAAGTTCCACTCGTAGGCCGGGATCTGCCCGTTCGGGTGCATGTACCTGGTCCGGAGCAGCAACTCGATCTGCGCCTTGGCGAAGTCGACGTCGACCAGCGACAGCGGCGCCGTGTGGAACGCCAGGTCCCAGGCGGCAAACCACGGGTACTCCCACTTGTCGGGCATCGAGATGATGTCGGCGGCGACCATGTGGAACCACGGCACGTTCCGCATCGAGCTCGCCGGGGCGTCCGGATCCCACGGGTCGATACCGTGCTCGCGCAGCCACTGGTGGACGTCGTATTCGAAGTACTGTTTGCCCCACAGCATCCCGGCCAGCGCCTGGCGCATGACCAGCGCTCGATCATCGTCGAGCGCTGCCGGGATCACAGTCTCGTAAAAGACGTCGGCCTCGCTCCGGCGCGTTTGCATCACGCGCTCAAAGTCGTCGCCGAGCGGCTTGCGCGACCGCGGTTCGGTTGCTCCCTTGGCGCCGGCGGTCAACCGCAGCCGGATCGACGCGCTCGTGCCCGGCGCGACCTCGAGCACGTGGTGCGCTGCCAATTTTGTCCCCGTGCGCTCTGGGTTGACGGCGCCCTCGGCGCCGTCAACGACGAAGTCGTTGATCCCGTCCTTCACATAGGCCGACGCATTCGGCGCTCCGAACAGGCGTTGGTTGTTCGTCTCGTTCTCGCAGAACAGCAGCTGCGCAGACGCGTCGACGCTCAGTCGCCAATCGCCGAGCTCGGCGTGTGACGCGCGGGCGCTCGCGAGCCCGCCGGCGTCGTCAACCGCCGCCAGAGTCGGCTTGGGGACCTCGTCGCCCCAGGCCCACGTGTTGCGGAACCAGAGCGTGGGGAGCAGGTGCAGCGTCGCCGGATCGGGGCCGCGGTTGTGCGCGGTGACGAGCATCAGGATGTCGTCGTGGTCGGCCTTGGCGTACTCGACGATCACGTCGAAGTAGCGATCTTCATCGAAGATCCCGGTGTCCAGCAGCTCGTATTCCAGGTCCTGTCGGCTCCGCTGCCCGTTCGTTGCCACCAGGTCGTGGTAGGGGAACGCTCGGTGCGGATACTTGTATTGACACTTCAGGTAGGAGTGCGTTGGGGTGCTGTCGAGGTAGAACCAATAGTCCTTCACGTCCTCGCCGTGGTTTCCCTCGCCGTTGTTCAGGCCGAACATCCGCTCCTTCAGAATTGGGTCCTGGCCGTTCCACAGCGCCAGCGCAAGACACATTTGCTGGCGCTCGTCGCAGATCCCGGCGATCCCGTCCTCACCCCAGCGATACGCGCGAGACCGCGCCTGCTCATGGGTGAAGTAGTTCCACGCGTCGCCGTTCTCGCTGTAGTCCTCGCGTACCGTCCCCCACTGCCGCTCCGACAGGTAGGGGCCCCAAGCCTTCCAGGGGACACTGCCGGTCCTTGCTTCCTCGAGCCGCCTGTGCTCTTCGGTCTTGCCGGTCATCGCCACTGCCTCCAGGTCTCTCGCCGATGCGGTCTCCATATCGTCGCGCGTCACGACGGCGATTGCGACAGTGACAACACCCTGGTAACAGGAGGCGGCCACCACAAACCGGTCGGTAGCAGACACGTCGCCACGCCGCCCGGAAGCGCGCAGCCATCGATGGTTTGTGAGATCAACGCGGTCTGACGGCCCCCCAATCGTCAGTCGGGATACTCATCCTTGCGCCAGGCGATGGGCTCGCTGGGCTGAGGCATGGGGGTTCGGTCGAGCAGGAAGTTGAAGTAGGGCGCCACGAACGGGTCGGGCGCCATCACCGTGTAGGTGTGGTACACGGTCCCGTTCTCGCGCGCGAACGCGATCCAGCTGGGGCTCTCGCGGAGTCCGTCCTTAAGGTCGGCCCCGACCTGCCGCGACCACTCCGACAGCCACTCGGGCGGATTGTCGATCATCTCCTTCAGCGGCGGTATTTGCTGCGCCTGCTGCTCGGTGATCGCGAGGCCGAAGTCGAAGGCGAAATCGCTTTCATACGTCGACACGTACGGGAACTGCCAGCCCATCCGCTCCTTGTAGGCGGCCAGCCGCTCAATCGGGGCTCGGGAGAAGCAGATCAGCGTCACGTCGCGGTGGTTGAGGTGGATGAGCGTTCCGTCGAGCCCGTCCGCGAGGCTCGTGCAGCCGGGGCAGGCACCGTTCTCGTAGTCGGGTCCGAACATGACGTTGTAGGCGAGCAGCTGCGAGCGGCCGTCGAACAGCTCGGCGAGCGTCGTCTTGCCGGTCTCGGTATCGAACTCGTACTCCTTCTCGACCGGCACCCAAGGCAGCTCGAGCCGCTTGCGCTTGATCTCCTCGTTTCGCTCCGCCTGCTCGGCCTCGAGTTTTGCGAGCTCGTCCCGAGCCTGCTGCCATCCCTCGCGCGTTCCGATCTTGTGCTCAGGCATCCGGGCTACCTCCTGTTGACTCGACCGTCCTCGATGGGAGCGGCCCACGTTCCCCCGGACGCTGGTGTCCGGAAGCCGAAATTTCGATACCAGTCTGGGCGCGTCTGGGCGCGCCTGCCGAAAGACCGCGACACCGCCGTACCACCGGTACGCCTTGTGTCGCGGCCTGTCGCCAGGCGCGCCCAGTCATCACCCATCCTGGCACCCAATTTCCGCTTCAGGACACTAGCGCCCGCGTGCCGGCTGTCGTGATCGAGCAGGAGTGCCGACCTAGAGCAACGTCCTCGAAATTCCTTTGCGTTCTGGCGGCGTCTGGACGCGCCTGAGCCGTGCCGTCGCAACAGCAGATACCTCCAGTATCTGCTGTTGCAACGTCCCGCCTCATCCACGCCCAGCCACTCGCCCGAACATCAAAGGACTTCCGGGACGCTGCACTAGAGGAGCGGGCCGTGGCCGACCAGCCGTCGAGGGGCGATTTCGCTGATCATTGGCCGATGCGGTCGTAGTTGAGGCGCATCAGCGCGATCACGTCGCGCACGTCGGCGTCGGTGTCGATCCGACGCGCGGCTGGCCCGACGCGGTTCGGGAACACCGGATGCTCGGTGATCCGACCCTGGTCTCTGAGCTCGGCCCATGTCCCTTCCGGGAATGAGAAGTGCGCCGCGTGATCACCATGGAGATGGCCGATCTCCTTGCGCCCGACCCTGAACGCGAATTCGCCGCGCCGGCCCAGGCCGGCTTCGATCCCGGGCCACGAGGTGACTTCGTCGGTGATCCGTTGGCTTGCGGTAGAGCTCGTCATCGTGGCCTCCGTGAGAGTTGGCATCGGTCAAATCAAGCTACAAGTTCAAGTTTAACTTGAAGTCAAGGGAGGATCGTGATTCGATTCGGCTCATGGCGGAGTTGTTGACGATCAGCGAGGTCTCGAGGCGCAGTGGGGTGGCGGCATCGGCGCTGCGGTTCTATGAGGATCGCGGCCTGATCAATTCTGAGCGCGTGGGCTCGGGACACCGCCGCTTCCGGCGCCCGGTCCTGCGACGGATCGCGTTCATCGTCTTTGCACAGCGCGTCGGATTGACGCTCGAGGAGATCGGGACCGAGCTCGGGAAGCTTCCAGCCGATCGTGTCCCGACCAGCCGAGACTGGGGACAACTGTCGAGCACCTGGCGTACCCGCATCGACGACCGGATCGCTGAGCTCGAACGCCTCCGGGCCGGTCTCACCGAGTGCATCGGGTGCGGCTGCCTGTCGCTCGGCCGCTGTCAGCTGACGAACCCGGGCGACCGGGCGGCCAAGTTCGGACCCGGGCCACGGTCATGGCTCGGTGATCGAATCGTCGATCAGGGCAAAAGCGCGCGTCCGTCATCCGTCTAGGGTTGGCGCGGCGGACCGACAGAGGGCTAGTGGGTCTCCCGGGAACGTTCCGCCCGAAGGGGCGAAGTACGGGGGCCGCTGGCCGAGGACGCAAGAGCCGTGGCGTGGCAGCGCCACGCGAGGCTCTGAGGACACAGGCCAGTGGTCAGCCGGACGAGCAATTTCGGGTGGAATGTTTCTGGGAGCCCCACTAGCATCGCCGGGCCATGATCGAACGATTGACAGACATGCCGCCCGGCACCTTGGGGTTCCGGGTGACTGGTGAGGTCGAGCGCGAGGACTATGACAACGTGCTGACGCCAGAGCTCCAACGGGCCCTCGAGGCCGGTCCACTTCGGACGCTGTACGTGATTGAAACGCTCGACGAGATGGAGCCCGCCGCGTTGTGGGCGGACACGAAGCTCGGGTTTAACCTCGGAGTCCGGCACCGGGATGCGTGGGTCCGCTCGGCGATCGTCACCGATATTGCCTGGATGGCGCGAGCGACAAAGCTGTTCGCGTGGATGATTCCGGGCGAAGTGAGCGTTTGGCCGCTCGCCGAGTTGGAGCAGGCAAAGACTTGGGTCGCGGGCAGCTGAGCGCTCGCTTACTGCGAGCCTGTTCCGGTGCCTGCTACCGCCGTCCGCACGCCTTCTCGTAGGCGGACGTGCCGGGCTGGCGCGCCTCCGCCGAATTCGAGTTGACCATCAGGCAGCTCTCGTTGATCGCCTGGAACGCGTCGGCCGGTATCTGCTTGAGCTGATCGACCATCGTGGAGGTCCAACGCCGATCGGCCGTGCCCTGGAAGAACCAGCTGCTTCCGTTGTCGGCGAGGATCAGGCCGTAGGTCTTCATGGCTTGGAGCACCGACTGACATGGGCGCGCACAACGCGACGATGGCAGCGTGAATCTGGCGTCGAGTCGGAATCGCGCTCCCATCGGCGGGTAGCTGGGGTCTGTAACCGAGCCCGCCTCGTGCCGGGCGGGCCACACGTATCGGGTGTCGGTTGTCTGGGCGGTGAACCGGATCGCGTGATCTATGCGGCCGGACATCACCTCGTCGTAGTCGACGAGGCCAGGGAGAATTGGGAGACCGGCCGCGTCCGCCGAGGTCCAGCCGGCCGGTCGGAGCCGATTGGATCGCAGGCTCCAGATCGCTCCTGAACCGGCGGTCGACGCGCCCCCTGGGTGATAGTGGGCGTCATAGAGCTCGTACAGCACGCACGTCGACGGGTCGACCATCAGCGCATGACGGTCGCCGGCCGCCGTTGACCCGCCCTCGATCGGCGTCCGGCCCGAGAACGGGTAGGGCCCGGGATCACTCTCGTCGGCGTAGAGGAAATGGATCCTGAAAAAGCTGGGATGGCGTCTTGTTACCTGCCAGGGGATCCCGTACGGGCTGGCGCCGCCTCCCGGACCGTAGTCGGGATGCAGGAACGTCGTCCGCGCCCCCATGTGCCGCAGCCATGCCGCCGATAGCCGGTTCACCGGTAGACCTGTGATCGGCGCGTTCCACACGTTGTCTGATGGGAATGCCGGGCAGCGTGTCCCCGGGAGCGGCTGGCTCCCGCCGGCTGCGGTGCCGAGCTGCGGGCCCGCAGCCGCGAGGGACTCCTGACCGGTCGACGAGAACAGCAAGAGGATCACGAACGTCGCGGTCAAGCCGCCGGGCCGAGACATTCCGAAACGCATTCCGGACTCATGATCGCTCGCCGAGTGCGCGTCGGGCAACCCCTCGACGCGTCAAGGTCGGCGCTTGACTTCAGGGTTCCGAGGGTGAGAATTGGGCCAAGAGTCCGTAGACCCGAGGAGCAAACGATGGTCACCGATTACAGCCTTTCCTACGGAACCCACGCCGATCCCGACGACGGTCGATGTGCGATGGAGTGGGTGAGTTTGCTAGCGGGGGAGCCGCACAGCGACCAGCCGGCGTGCGTGAGCCCGGTCTTGCGGGCGTTCTGCACGACGCTGAACGACAGCTTGGAGGACGAGCCGCGTCAGCGGCTGCGACCGTACCTCTCGCGCACGATCGGCACGGCGGACGATGGATTCGACGAGGCCCGGTCATGGATGGCGATGGACTGGCTGATCCGCACGTACGCGCCAAGCTGGCTCCGCGTCGCCGGTTTGACCGAGCAGGCGGGACGGTTGGCGAAGTTGCCGGCGGTCCTCGATGTCTCCCCGCTGAAGCTGTCTCTCGATGAACTCAACCTCGCACGCCGGGAGACGCGCGCGTATTGGTCCGCGATCATCGGCCCGGTCCGCGCCGCGACCTGGTCTCCGCGAGCAGCGGGTCGAGTCGCGGCGCGGGAGACCGCGTGGAGGTCGGCCGGAGCCGCTGCCTGGGCCGCCGCGCGCGTGGCTGTGGGCGACATCGCTGGCGACCGCGCCCGCGCCGTCGCCCGGCAGATCGGCGGCGATGCGGCCGCACTCGTCGCCCGGGACGCCAGAGCAGGCGTCGGGCGGGCGGCCGCGCGAGAGGCGACGATGGAGGCTCTCGCTCCGATCGTCACCCAGCTGGAGCGGTCTGCCTTTCTCCTGCTTGACCGGATGCTGCCAACGGCGCCGATCGACGCCGAGGTGGCCGACGGCTCGCGCCCGGCTCTCTTGGAGGCTCGGCTCCGATCGCAGTGACGCGAATGGGGTGGAGGTGATCGCCCGCCCGGCGACGATTGGGGACGATGGCTGATTCGGTATCGACGAGGCCGGAGGCTGGTAGCGCTCGCGCCGCCGGCGCAGGCCGCCGAGCGTCGAGCGCGCATTCCGGTGGGTCGAGAGACGATCGCGGGGCCGGGCCGCTCGGTGGCGCCTTTCTGCCGGTTGCCGAGAGTGCCGCGCGGGGGAAGGCGGCGCGGAGAGCCGTGCCCCGGAAAGGTCATGCCGAGTTCGAGCCGGCGTCTGATCGCAGCGACCCGGTGGAGGTACTGGAGCGCCAAGCGCAGAGTCGCATCCCCGAGCTGATGCCGGTCCGCTATGGCCGGATGCTCGTCTCGCCGTTCACGTTCTACCGCGGAGCGGCGGCGATCATGGCGGAGGACCTGGCGTCGACCCCGAACTCGGGGTTGCGGGTCCAGTGTTGCGGCGACGCGCACCTGTCGAACTTCGGGGTGTTCGCCTCGCCTGAGCGGACGCTTGTGTTCGACATCAACGACTTCGACGAGACGCTTCCCGGGCCCTGGGAGTGGGACGTCAAGCGGCTAGCCGTGAGCATGCTGATCGCCGCGCAGAGCAACGCCCTTCGCCGCAGCGATCAGCAGCGCGCCGTGCTGAAGTGCGCAACCAGCTACCGGGAGTCAATGGCGGGCTTTGCGGCGATGAGCAATCTCGAGGTGTGGTATTCGCACTTCGACGTCGAGAGCGTGCTCTCGGAGTACGCCGGCCAGTTCGAGCCACGGGCCGTCAAGGGAACGCGGAAGGCGCTGGCGAAGGCGCGTACGAAGGACAGCATGTCCGCCTTCGCCAAGCTCACGCATGAGGTCGGGGGAGAGGTCCGCATCGTCGACGAATCGCCGCTGATCGTGCCGATCGACCAGCTCGCCGCGGGTTTGGAGCGCGACCGCATCTTTGCCGAGCTGGTCAACCTGGTTGGTCTGTATCGCGACACCCTCCCCGTCGAGCGCCGCGTACTGTTTGATCGGTTCCGGCTGGTCGACTTTGCCCGGAAGGTGGTCGGAGTGGGCAGCGTCGGCACCGAGGCCTGGATCTCGTTGCTGCTTGGCCCCGACGGCAAAGAGCCGCTGTTCTTACAGGCCAAACAGGCCGAGTCCTCGGTGCTCGAGCCGTTCGTCGGGGAGAGCGAGCTTGGAAACCACGGCGAGCGGGTGGTCGTCGGGCAGCGACTGATGCAAGCCGAAAGTGACATCTTCCTCGGCTGGTTGCGCGTGGAGGCGGAGACTCCCGAACCGCAGGATTTCTATTGCCGTCAGCTGAAGGATTGGAAGGGATCGGCGGAGATTGACCAGCTCGACCCTGAGTCGTTGGCGGTCTACGGACGGATGTGCGGGTGGACGCTTGCGCGCGCACACGCACGCAGCGGCGATCGGGTCGCGATTGCGTCGTATCTCGGCGGGAGCGACATCTTCGATCGAGCGATCCTCGAGTTCTCGGAGGCCTATGCCAAGCAGAACGACCGGGACTACGGCGCACTGGTCGCCGCCGTGGATTCTGGGCGAATCGTCGCCAAAACGGGCGTGTAGCAAGTTGCGGCGCCGAGGTCGGCTGCGGCTACGCCATATGTAATTGCGACGGCGCCTGGGGCCGACTTAACAGATGTGACGACATACGACGTCAAGCGCAGGGCTTCCGTCCGCGGCACATCCCGACTCGATCCGATCTGCCGTAACGACAATCCGCTACAGGAAACGGGGGATACAGATGGCAACTTCGGCGGAGAACCCCGGGGTACGCACCGGCGACGGGTGGGCGGTGTCACACGTCGACGCCTTCGGCGAAGGCCCCGGCTTCCGCAAGGTGCGCCGCGCTCTGGGCGTCACTGCGTTCGGCGTCAACGCGATTGTGCTTCCGCCCGGCATCGAGACGGGCTTTCACTACCACGATCGCCAGCAAGAGCTGTACTTCGTGCACCGCGGCACGATCGAGATGGAATTCGGGGATGGCTCGAGAGAGGAACTCGCCGAGGGAGCGTTCGCGCGGGTCGACGCACCCACCCTGCGCAGGATCCGCAACCGCGGAAACGTCGACGCGGTGTACGTAATCGTCGGCGGCAAAGATGGCTATGTGGGACGCGACGGAAATGTGCCGCCCGGCGAAGAGCAGCGAGTCCCCATGCGATGGTTTGGTGGATGACCGAGAAGTCTCCGCCACCATACGCGCGGTCCACAACGTTGCCGGAAGTGCTCGAAGGCAGGATTGCGTCACTGGTATGGAGGATGCCGAACCGATTTTCGGTTTTCGGTCGGCTTGGGATCCTCGAGCTCGACAACGGCCGGGCTTCGCTCCGCGACAAATCGGGCAGGTCACTGTTTTCGGTGCTCGGCACGACAGTTGAGGCGTGTCCACACCGCAGGCGTCTATCCGCATATCAGTATTACTTCCGGGTGCGGGCTGCCGACCGATGGTGGTATCTCGGCGGGTATGGTCAGACGAGGTACAGGCGTGCTTCGACACGCGAACTGCAGGAGCACTACGAGCTGCGTGCGGTCGTACCGAGACCGGCCAGGATGAGCCCGGGCGACTACGCCCGAGCGACTGCGAACCCGGTGAAGCATCAGGTCCTCTGGGCGATGTTCTGGGTTCAGACGCTGAACCTGGCCGCCGCGCCCAACGACGCGGGCTGAGCCTCAGGCCACCGAGGGGAGACCACTCGCTGCTGACGGTCGGTCGACCAGCTGTATTTCTCCGTCAGGCGCCGCGGGCAGCTTCAGCCATTGCTCTTCGGAGTCCTCGACGAACGACAGGAACTCGGGGCGGCCGAGCAGGCCATGGTCGATCCGAGTGACCGTGAGCTCGAGGTCGGTGCCGATGCGCAGGCGGTCACCGATCCGCACCTCGCGTGCTTTGATCAGAGTGGTCATGGCAGCGCCTGCTCGAGCTGCGCGACGAGCGTTTCATCGTCGGGCGTGACCGTCGGTCGGAAACGCGCCAGCACCTCGCCCGTCGGCGAGACGAGGAACTTCTCGAAGTTCCATTCGATCTCGCCGGCCTGTCCGGCCGAGTCGGAGACCGCGGTCAGCCGCTGGTAGAGCGGGTGGCGATGACGACCGTTGACCTCGAGCTTGGCGGTGATCGGGAACGTTGTTCCGTAGGTCGTGCGGCAGAACTGCTCGATCTCCTGCGGTGCTCCCGGCTCTTGGCCGGCGAACTGGTTGCAGGGGACGCCCAGCACGGTGAAGCCCCGGTCGCCGTAGGTCCGCTGAAGCCGCTCGAGCCCCTCGTACTGCGGAGTCAACCCGCACTTCGAAGCGACGTTGACAACCAGCACCGCCTTGCCGGCGAGCCGCTCGACATCGAGCGGCTCGCCGTCCAACTGCCGGAGCTCCTTCCAAGCTACGAATTCGGTCATGTCAATGGCTTCCTACGTCGTAGTTTCGGCCATCACGCATGTGAAGGCCCGCTCGCGCCGGACACCCCGACCCAAAAAGGAGCTACGCGAGGCCGCGAATACGGTACTCGGCCAAGGCGCGAGCCTCGCCGGTCAAGGGAACCCGATAGGTTGTGGGCGCAAATATTTAGAGGAGAAGCCATCCATGTGTTTCGAGTTCGACGCCCTACCACCGCGCGTACCCGCTGACCGCACGATTCCGGCATTGATTGGCGGCGGCGCGGCGGCCGAAATTCTGACGCTCGAGAGCGCCGATGGCACGGAGTTCAGCGCGGCTTTGGCCGAATGTCCTGAGCCGACTGGGGGCACGGCGGTCATCGTTCTCCCGGACGTGCGCGGCCTGTATCGCTTCTATATCGACCTCGCCGAGCGCTTCGTGACCGCGGGCCATCACGCGGTCGCGATCGACTACTTCGGGAGGACCGCGGGCGTCGGCGAGCGCGACGACTCTTTTGACTTCATGACGCACACCATGCAGACCAAACCCGGCCAGGTGCAGGCAGACATCGCGGCAGCCCGCGACCTGCTCGCCGAGCGCACCGGCGCGACAATGTTCGTGACGGTGGGGTTCTGTTTCGGAGGGGCACAATCGGATCTGGCCGGCACGAATCGGCAGCTCGGTCTCGACGGGGTCGTCAGCTTTTACGGGACACTCGTCGCGCGTCGCGTCGGCGCCGACAATCTGGACTTTCCGGCGCCGCTCAGATACGCCGACGAGATCCGCACGCCCGTTCTCGCGCTCTTTGGCGGCGACGATCCGGGGATCCCGCCGGAGGACATCGCCGAGTTCGACGCTGCGCTCAGCCGTTCCGGTGTGCCACATGAGATCCACACTTATCCCGGCGCACCGCACTCGTTCTTCGACCGCTCCTTCGAAGAACACGCGGAAGCTTCGGCCGACGCTTGGCGAAGGGTGCTCGACTTCCTGGGCAAGGTATCGGAGCGGGCGCCCGCATAAGCCCAGGGCGGGATGGCCCGCACGTCCACTTCAGTCCGGTCGCTGCGCACGCGGGACTGCGGCCCGAGCGGGCTTCGGCTGATAGTCGGCAAGGCCGCGCAGCAGCGCCCGGGCGAACGGGACGAAGCCCTCGGGACCCGACAGCTGATCCGTCATGTGCACGGTCGCCTCGTCGCTCAGGCGAACCACTTCTCGGACCGCGTCCGCCCGCGGCGGGGGGTCCAATCCGCCAGCCAGGATGACGTGATCGACCTTCTTGTCGACGAGCGCCGCGCGCAGGCCATCGAGGTCTGTTCCCGCTAGCAGCTCAACATCCTTGGCGGTCCAACTCCCACCGGAGGTTCTCGACCAGGGCGGGGCTCGACCCAACGAGGAGCACGGAGATCATCGAGCCCCTTCCAGCCCAACCGGGAGGTCAGGCGGGGCCGGCCACATTTGGGATCAGGTAGGCGTTGACGGCCAGCTCGGTGTGGGGGCGGATCGTTCGGAGCGGGCTCCAGGTCATCCCTAGTTCGCGGTGCGGGACGGTTGTGACGGCCTGTATCTCGAGCCCGTCGTCGGCACGGCGAACCTGCGCGTCGAGTTCGACCGGAATTGAGCGCCCGCGGGCGGACAGGCGGCCGTGCACCTTGAGCGTCCCGCGCTGCGGCTCGACCGAGTCGGACACGAACTTGACCTGTGGGTAGTTCTCAACGTCAAAGAAGTCGGACGAGCACAGGTGTTTGTCGCGTTTCCGGTTGCCGGTCTGGATGGTTGCGGCCTCGATTGTCAGATCGATTGCGGAGGTGGCGCGTAGGTCGAGCTTGCCGTGATAGTTATCGAAACGGCCGTTGACCGTTTGCAGGCCCCAGAGGTTGCGGGTGTGGAACTCGACGCTGGACCGCCGCGGGTCTAGCTCCCAGGCACCGTCGAGCGCCTCGCCGGTTCGGGGGTCGGTGGACGGTTCCGGGATACCGGTCGCCTGGTCGTCGTTTGCGGAAGTCATGCGGCTGTCCTGCTGGGTTGTTTCCTCTGATGACATCGCTTCGCTCCTTATCCCGCCGACGCGTTCGTGCGGATCTGTCACGCTCCGGAGGCGTCGTTCGTCTATGTCTTAGACGAGTGCGGAGCGATCGATGTGACATGGACCACCAGGACTCCCTGGCTGAGCGTTTCGAGCAGCACCGACCTCGCCTACGAGCGGTCTCCTACCGCATGCTCGGCTCGCTGAGCGAGGCCGATGACGCGGTGCAAGAGGCCTGGCTGCGTCTCAGCCGCAGCGATGCAACCAAGGTGGACGATCTCGGCGCGTGGCTGACCACGGTGGTGGGGCGGATCTGCCTGGATGCGCTGCGCTCCCGCAGCGCGCGACGCGAAGAGCTGACCGACCCGCACCTGCCGGACCCGATCGTCTCACCACTGGACGGGAATGACCCCGAGCAGGAGGCGCTCATCGGGGACTCCGTCGGCCTCGCACTTCTGGTCGTACTGGAGACGCTCAGTCCTCCAGAACGGCTGGCGATCGTTCTGCACGACGCCTTCGACATACCTTTCGGTCAAATTGCTCCGATCCTCGGTCGCTCGGAGCCAGCCACCAGGCAGCTCGCCAGCCGCGCCCGCAGCCGCCTGGGAACTGAGACGACACCCGACGTGGATCTCGCCACCCAATGGCGCGTCGTCGATGCGTTCCTCGCTGCAGCACGCGACGGCGACTTCGAGGCGCTGCTGAACGTGCTCGATCCCGACGTCGTGCGCCGGGTCGACGCCGGCGCGGCAGGCTGGGACGCGCCTGGAATTCTGCGTGGCGCAAGAGCCGTGGCATCAGGTGCACTCGCCTTCCGGAGTCTCGGCTTCGACACACGACGCGTACTCGTCAATGGCGCCCCCGGGGTCATCGCGGTCGCCGGCGGACGCCCGGTGACGGTGCTGGGTTTCACCGTCGCGCGTGACAGGATCATCGAGTTGAACGTCCTCGCGGATCCAGCTCGGCTCGCTCGCCTGGAGGTGAGCCTCCTCGCGCCGGGACAGAACTGAGCCACATCACGCCAGGCGACGGAGCACGCGGTCGCCGCTCCGCGTGCCACCGTGCCGGGCCGCCTATGGCGGGCTCCTACCTCCCCGTGTTCGGGGCACCTTGAACATCTCGGCAGGCTGGTCTGGGATTGGGTTGGCCGGGCCGTTGAACGGAGGCGTGCCGGGGTCGACGCCGGGTGGCTCGCTCAGCCCGTGCAGGCCCGATACCACGGGCACCACGTGATGGAGATCCGAGAGGGCGAGCTCGGGCGTTATCGATGCCTGGTGGGGGGGACGGGCCCGCGGCTGGTGGTCTTCGCCGGGCTGGCGCCCGACGCAGGCGTTGCGCCTGGTCCGATGCGTCGCACACATGAGTTGTCGCTGTCGCCGTGGGCGCGCGACCGCGAGGTCTTCTACCTCAATCGACGTCCGGGACTGCCTCGAGGCATGTCGATGGCTGCTCTGGCTGCCGAGCATGCTCAAGCGCTCCGTGAGGCGTTCGCCGAGCCGGTTGATTTGCTGGGGATGTCGACGGGCGGGAGCATCGCTCAGCAGCTGGCCGCCGAGCACCCGACCGTGGTTCGTCGGTTGGTGCTCGTCAGCACCGCGTGTCGACTGGGGCCCACAGCGCGGCGCCTGCAGCGACAGATCGCGGCACGGCTGCGCGCCGGGGCGACCGGTCAGGCCATGGCGATAATGGCCGGTGGGCTTCCTCCGCCCGCGTTTCGCCTTCCCGCGGCTGTGCTGGGGCGGGTGGTCGGGCCGCGGCTCTTCTCGCCAGCAGGTCTGCAGGACATGGCAACCACGATCGAGGCGGAGGACGAGTTCGATCTGGCGCGCCTCCCGAAGGTGCAGGCTCCGACCCTTCTGGTTGGCGGTGGGCGTGACCGCTTCTATGACCGCGAGCTCTTCGAGCAGACGGCCGAACTGATCCCTCGATGCATACTGAAGCTGCACCCAAAACGCGGCCATATCACCGTCGTCTCGGATCGACGCGCCGTCGCCGAAGTCCTCGACTTTCTCAGCAACGGCATGCCTGGACCCCCTTAGCTGCAGCATCCGCGAGCTCAACTGAGTCACGTATGTACCTGACAACCGCCGAGTCGTCAATGAGCACGGCGCGCTCAGGCGGGCAGATGCGGACTCTGCGCCCGTCCGCCGGCCGCCTGCAGACGCGCTCGGCGCTTCACGGGGTAGCGTGTCGTGACGATGACGGGCGTTAGTGGTCCAGCCATTTCGGCACGCGGCCTGGGCAAGCGGTTTGGCGACCGGACCGCGTTCGAGGACGTCTCGTTCGAGATCGGCTACGGAGAGGTGTTCGGATTCCTCGGACCCAACGGCGCCGGCAAGACGACGACCGTCCGAACTCTCGGCACGCTGATCGCACCCAGTTCGGGCTCGGCGAGCGTCGCCGGGATCCCGCTAGCTCCAGACAACGGGGTCGAGATCCGTCGGCGGATCTCGATCATGCCCGAGCTACCCGGGCTATATCTGCGCCTCAGCGTCCGCGAGAACCTCGAGTGCTTTGCCGACCTCTATGAGGTCGCGGACCCGGCCGGCCGGATCGAGCATGCGCTGGGTGCGGTGAACCTGCTCGACCGGAAGCGCGATCTGTGCGGATCGCTCTCCAAGGGCCTTCGGCAGAGAGTCGCGCTGGCGAGGGCGCTACTCCCCGACCCGCAGGTGTTGTTTCTCGATGAGCCGACCGCCGGCCTCGATCCCGTCGCGACTCACGACGTCCACGACTTGATCGCCGCGTTGGGCCAAAGCGGGGTGACTATCTTTCTGACCACGCATCGACTCGAGGAGGCCGAGCGGCTGTGTGACCGCGTCGCGATCCTCAACACCACCCTGCGGACGGTCGGGACGCCCGAGGAGCTGCGCGACCGGCTGTTCGCCAAGAGCCTGACGGTCAGGACGGTGGCTCCGCTCGGGCATCCGGGGAGCGTGTTCGACGGGCTTCCGGCCGTGGAGGATTGGCACCAGAACGGCGACGCGACGTACGTGCTCGCCGTGTCCGATCCCGCCATCGCCGCGCCGGCGACCACGCGGGCGCTCGTCGATGCCGGTGCGGACGTTCTGTCGATCGCGGAGTCGCAACACTCGCTCGAGGACGTTTACCTCGAGCTGGTGGACGAGGGCGAGAAGGTGGGCCAGACATGAGCAAGAGGATCAGCCGGAGAAGGGTCGGGGCGATCGTGCGCAAGGAGCTGAGTGACTACCGGCGCAACACCTACATGCTCGTGACGATGGCGGTCATCCCGCTGATCTTCCTGTTCCAACCGGTGGCGTCGGTCCTCAGCCTCCCTGCGTCGGCAGCCGTCCCGCTCAGCCACAAGAACGAGCTGGTTTACATGCTCGGAATCCCGGCGCTCGTCCCGACGCTCATCGCCGCCGCGTCGATTGTCACCGAGCGTCAGCAAGGAACGCTCGAGCCGGTGCTCACCACGCCTATCCGCCGCGACGAGTTCCTGCTGGCCAAGGCGCTGGCTCCGCTCCTTCCAGCGGTCGTGGTCGCGTACCTGGTGTACGGACTGTTCGTCGTCATCGTCGAGCTGTTCGCGAACCCGGGCATTCCGTCCGCGCTGCTCGACGCCCCGGTGGTGATCGCGCAGATAGTGTTCACGCCGCTGATCGCCGCCTGGTCGATCTGGATCGGCCTCGCGATCTCGACCCGGTCGACCGATGTCCGCGCCGCGCAGCAGCTGAGCATGCTGGGGAACCTCCCGATCGTCGCCGTCGTGGTCCTGATCTCGGTCAACGTGATCCACCCCACGGAACGCCTGACCATCGGCTTCGCGATCCTGCTGCTCGTCGGCTACCGCGTCGGCTGGCGCGTCGTCTCGGCGCTGTTTGACCGCGAACGGCTCGTGACCGGGACGAGAACGTAGCGCCCGGGAGGCCACGTCCCGAGGAACGTCGGAACCGGCGAGAACGGAAAGTGAGGCCGAAGGAGACGGCTGCACGAGTAAGACGGCGGGCTCCTGAAAACGACGAGAGCGACTCGGTCAGAGGTCAGACGTCCACCGAGCCCTGCGGGGTGGTCGCATGACGGTTCGGCGCTGAAACGCTCGCTCTGCGTGGATCGCGTCGAACTAAGCGGCTGCCAGCACCCCAGCTTGGACGAGTACCTCTCGGAGCTGTGCGGCGGAGCGAAACGGGACCGCCTGCATCCCGACACAGAGCGCCGCCCGGACGTTGCGAGGCGAGTCGTCGACTAGCAGAGTCGATTCCGCCGCGAGCACAAACCGCTCGAGCAGCAGCTCGAAGATCTCCGCGTCGGGTTTGGCGACGCCCTCGAACCCGGACACCACGGTCCCGTCGAACCAGCGCAGGAACGGGAACCGCTCGACGCGCTGTGGATACGTTTCGACCTCCATGTTCGTCAGCGCGTAGCACGGGACGTTGGCGTCCTTGAGCTCGCGCAGCAGCTCGACGGTTTCCGGGATCGGTCCCTGGACCATCTCCTCGCTGCGTCGACCCCACGCGAAGATCTGCTCCGAGTATGCGGGATGCGTCGCCGCCAGCTCCGCGCAGGAGACTTCGACCGCTTTGCCGCGGTCGTGCGCGTCGTGCCACTCGAGGGTGCACACCTCGCTGAGGAACCGCTCCATATCCTGCTCGTCTTCGAACAGCTTCCGGTACAGGTACCGGGGATTCCAGTCGAGCAGAACACCCCCGATGTCGAACACGATCGCGTTGATTGGCCGTTGCATGAGCTCGACACCTTACGTACCAGTCGCAAGCGCGCGAAGGGATGATTTTCCGCGCGCACTCACCGACCGGCCGCAACTAAGCCCAACGACTCAAATGTGATGTTCGGAGGGGAGGGGGTCGAGACCTGAAGCATCGTCAATCGGTGTGCGAGAGTTGGAAACCGGGAGGGATCGCCCCGTTAAGCGTGAGCTGGGCAAGGTTGGCCGGGGTCGGCGGCAACCATTGGTACTCGGTCCGGATCGACTGATCGCTGTCGACCGATGCGCCTGCAGGGACATCGATCTCCTGGATCGGCAGGTACGTTGTCGGGTCGACCCATAGCTCGATCACGCCGTACTTGCTGCTTGTGTCGCGCAGCGCGAGCGCCTGTTGGCCGTTCACGGTCGTCGTGCCCACGAGCGTCACCTGCCCCGTGGCGACCTGGGCGCGTAGGGTAGCGGCCTGTCCCATTGGTGTTGCCGGCAGGGGAGCTGGCCCCGGGTGGTCGCTGCCGAATGGGTAGGTTCGCTCGGTGTAGGACTGAGTGGCGTAGTCGATCACGATTGAGATCGTCCGGTGCGGCGTGATCGTGACGAGCGCGCCGGTCATCGGCGGCCCTTGCGGGTTCAGCGTGATCGTGTGCGTCGTGTCGGTGCCGCCGCGGCTCCACGTCTCCTCGGTGGTCGGCGCGCGGGTCTGACCGTCGGGCGCATGGACGAGTTCGCGCAGGACGTCGGTGTTCGCGTTCAGCGCCTGCTGGACTCCGTGTACGACGTAGGCCACGTCGACGGTGTGGGGAGCGGCCACGGCCTCGAGCGACCGCGTGGTGCGCGATGCGATGCGTGCGACCGTCCGAGCGCGGGGCGGTGCGCGTGCGACCCTGCGGGTGCGAGCGTGGGAGCGGAAGGTGTGGCCACGATTGCAGCGGCGGCAGCCGCGATTCCGATCGTGGCGGCGCCAGCCGACACGAGGCGCTGTCTCGGCCGGCGGGTCCGCGCGGTAACGACCGGCGACGGTGGCGCCTCGGTCGTCGTCAGCTGCTCGTACTCGTCGAGCAGCGCGGTCAGCAGACGGTCTTCAAAACCGGCGTTCATTGCGTCACCTTGCTGAGGTCGGCGGGATTCATCAGTAGCGGATCGGGCCGCGCGTCACCGGCGGACGGCGCGTCACACTCGTCGGGTGGGTCGGGCGCGTAGGGTGCGTTGAGGGCGCGAGTGAGCGCCCGGCGCGCGGAGAGCAGCCTCATCCGAAACGCGGCGCCGGTGATGCCGAGCGCGGCGGCGGCCTGCGATGGAGCGAGTCCTTCAGCGCCGACGAGTAAGAGCGCCTCTTCTTCGCGCGGCTTCAGTGTCGCCATCGCGGCGAGCGTCGCGTGGGTCGCGCGTGAGGCATCGATCTGCTCCTCGAGGCGCTCGATGTCGTGCCTCGATCAGGCGCCGGCCGGCGATCCGTTGCATCGCCGCCGCCTCGCGGCCCTGACGACGCTGCCCGTTTGCGATCAGCGTCGCGGCGATCCCGAGCAGCCAAGCGACCGGTTCGCCGCGTCCAGGGTCATAGGTGCGCGCCGACGAGAGCGCCTCGACGAACGTCCCGGCCGTGATGTCCGCAACATCGGCCGGCTCGCGCAGGCGCCTGGCAGCAAAGCGGATAACCCGCGGCACATGCCGTCGATAGAAGATCTCGAACGCGCCGCGATCGGTGCTGAGCGCACTGAGCAGCTCACGGTCGCTGTGATTGCTGTCCATACCTGTGATTGGTCGCAGCAGCAATCAGCGTAAGCGGCGCGGGATCGAAAGCCTCCGATAACCGACGGCTCGCTGGCTACCGGCTGGCTGCCGGCTCGCATCGACCGTGACCGCGGCGGTCGCGGTCGACCGTCCGAGAGTCCTCGCCGGACCTATCATCCCGCTGCACATGGTCGTCGGGCCACAGCAATCGGCTTCCGGGCAGGGTTTGCGGGCGGGTCTCTGAGATGGCGGTGGAGGCTTGCTTGAACGGTGGACGTGCCCGCAGCGAGCACCCCGCCGTACCGCAGACCTCGGGCGAGCTGGCCGCCGACGCGATCGCCGTTCGCCACGCGGGCGCGTTTGCTGTGCACGTCCATCCGCGCAGCGCCGACGGCACCCAGACAATGAACGCCGCCGCGTGCGATGCCGCGGTCGGGGCGATTCGCGCCGCGGTGCCAGGCATGCCGGTCGGGCTCTCGACGAGCGAGGCGATCGCGCGCGACCCGTTCGCACGCGCCGCCGCGCTAAAGACCTGGCGGCAACCGCCGGACTTCGTCTCTGTGAATTTCTCAGAGCTCGGTTGGGCTGGGATCGTCCGGGCTGCATTACACGCCGGCATCGGTGTCGAGGCAGGGCTCTCGACGCCGGCTGACGCCGAGGAACTCGTGCGAAGCCCATTCGCGCATCAGCTCCTTCGGGCGCTGGTCGAGGTCGACGGCGGGGTCGAGGAAGCACGTGCGATCGCGGAGCTCGTTCCGGGCGGCGTGCCGCAGCTGTGGCACGGCTACGGCCACCGAACGTGGGAGGTGGTGGCGGCCGGCGCGGCGGCCGGACACGACGTGCGCGTAGGGCTCGAGGACGTGCTGACACTGTCGAACGGCAATGCAGCCGCAAGCAACGCCGAGCTCGTCGCCACCGCGGTCCGGCTGATCGGCCGTGAGGAACACCTCGCTCAGTAGCGTCCAGCTCGCGTACTACCGACACTCAGCGGACTCGGCGAACTCCATCTAGCTCACGGAGCTGCGTTCGATCCAAGGGCACCACTCCGCTCCTGGGCTGCTACCCACCTCAACCGGATCCCGCGCCGAATTCCGCGCAGCGTCGCCCAAGAGCCGCTCACGCCAGCCGGAGCTCCGATCGACCACCTCCCGACCAAGAACAAGGTGCTCGGGATGCGAAGGCCGGGGGGTCCGCCTATTTCTTCCCGCGCCGCCCTAACCGCGACATCAGGCGGCTCAGCCCGCCCCGGACCTCGTGGCTCGCGTCAGCGGCGATCCTGCCAACCGTGTCGTCGGTCTTGATGATCCCAAGCTCCTCGTCCGTCGGGCGCACTGGCCCCCCTCGGGCAACCGTCTCGGCGGACTCAGCGCGGTAGCCCGCGCGGCGCGCCTTGGCCTCGTCGATCTGCGCCTGCAGGCGGGCGACGTGGTCGTCGGGATGGGGGGTGGCTGGGGTTTCGTCGGCGTCGTCGGTCATGGGACGCATTCCAGCACCTATGAGGAGGCCTCGCCCCGATGAGCGTCGTTCATGAACTCACACCGCCGGGAGGGGCGCTCTCCTCTTGACTGGGCTTTCCGGGCGCGAGAACGTCTAGCGCACGATCCACCGCCAACGCAGGATCCGCTTGGCCCGGCGATCGCCCAGCTCGGCGGCGCGCTCGAACGAGGCGCGAGCGGCAGCGATGTCGCCGCTTCGCCTTTGCAGTACGCCCAGGTTGACCATCGCGGCCGGGTTTCCTGCCTCGGCCGAACGCTCAAACAACCGGCGCGCCGCCTCGGGATCCTCCTTCGATACGAGAGTGCCAAGGTTGTTCATCGCCGGCGCGTGACCGGCCTCGGCCGCACGCTCGTACCAGCGACGCCCCACCTCCGGCTCGTCCCTCACGACCAGGACACCGAGGCTGTACATCGCATCGACGTCACCCGCCTCGGCCGCTCGCTCGAGCGCCGCGCGGTCCGCGTGAGTGTCCATCTCTCCGTGTTGCACCCCTGAGTTGTAGCTGGCATCGCCGACTCCCATGGCTTCGAGACCGAGATTCAGCTCCCGCACGCGCCACCCACGTGGCGGTTGAGCCACTCGACGGCTTCAGCAGCACAGCGCTGGCGCGGTCCGCCGTTGTGGCGGTTGGCGCGTGACCGATCCCCGATCTCGCCCGGATCCGATGCGGTGCTTGTACGCGATGTCGATTTCGGGCTGCTCTGTTCGATGCCTATACGAGGGTCCAAACGGATCCAATGCCTTATACGAACGGAGGATCGAGTGCGGAAGATCGTTGCCATCGAGAACGTGACGCTGGACGGCTTTGCCGACTCCCAAGAAGGGCTCGGCTTCGAATGGACAGCTCGTGCCTATGACGACGAGGTCGACCGGTACAGCAACGAGCATGTCCGGGCGGACGTAGACACGGCGATGTACGGCCGCGCCACCTACTTGGGGATGGAAGGCTTCTGGTCGAAGATGTTGGACAGCCCGACCGCCACGCCGACCGAACGGGCGCACGCGCGGTGGGTGAACACTCTAGACAAGGTCGTCGTCTCGACAACGCTTGAATCGGCGGACTGGACGAACTCGCGGCTCATCACCCGCGACGTCCCGGAGGCGGTCGCGGCGCTCAAGGCGCAGCCTGGCGGCACGATCGCGATCTACGCGAGTCCAAAGCTGGTCCACGGGTTCGTCGACCTGGGCTTGATCGACGAGTTCCGGATCCTCGTGCACCCCGTGACGCTCGGCCGCGGCACACCGCTGTTCCACGACAATGCGAAGCTTGACCTGGAGCTTCTGGAGACGAAGGCCTTCCGCTCAGGTGCGGTATTCGTCGGCTATCGAGTCCTGAGCTCCCGTGCGAGATGAGTTGATGCGTTACCTGTTGCTAGTTCAGACCAAGGCCGACGCGGGGGGCACCACGGGTCCGGATCAGCGGCTTGCCGAGGAGATGGGCAGTTTGCTCGAGGACATGACCAAGGCCGGGGTGCTGCTCGACACGGCCGGACTGCGCCCGATCGAGGAGGCGACCCGCATCCGTCTTGCCGCCGGCGAGCAGACTGTTATCGACGGTCCGTTCGCTGAGTCGAAGGAGGTCATCGGCGGTTACTGCCTCCTTCAGGCGCGGTCGAAAGACGAAGTCGTGGCGCGGGCCTCACGCTTCCTCGCACTTCATGCCCCGGATTGGGAGATGGAAATCGAGATCCGCCAGTTGGATGATCCGGTCTGAACCAACGCGGCTGATCGGTCGCGAGCTGGCGCCAGGTGAGCGAGGTCGCAGAGCTACCGAGGCAGCGTGGCGACTGGAATGGCCGAGGCTGGTTGCCGGGCTGACGAGGATGTTGGGAGACATCGACGCGGCCGAGGACCTCGCGCAGGACGCGTTGCTCGCGGCGGTGGAGCAGTGGCCACGGGACGGAGTGCCGCCGAACCCAGCGGCGTGGCTGATGCTGGCTGCCAAACGTCGGGCGATCGACCGGCGCCGGCGCGACGCCACCTTCCGGCGCAAGCTCTCGGTGATGGGCGGCGAGCTCGTGATCGAGGATGCCGAGGAGCTTCTGCCGGCGGGCGTCGACCCGGATTGCGCGATCGAGGATGACCTGCTGCGGATGGTGTTCACCGCGTGCCATCCGGTCCTCTCGCCGCCGGCCCGCGTGGCGCTGACCTTGCGCCTGGTGGGAGGTCTGACGACGGGGGAGATCGCGCGGGCGTACCTGGTGCCCGATTCGACTGTGGCGCAGCGGATCGTGCGGGCCAAGCGCCGGCTCACAGCGGAGCGGATCCCGTACGAGGTGCCCCACGGCGCGGAGCTGGCGAGCAGGCTGGACTCGGTGCTCGATGTGGTCTACCTGATCTTCAACGAGGGGTACACCGCGACGTCAGGCGCGGATTGGGCGCGCGTCGAGTTGGTCGAGGAAGGGCTGCGGTTGGCGCGCATCCTGGCCGGGCTTATGCCCGACGAGCCTGAGGTGCACGGTCTCACGGCGCTGCTTGAACTGCAGTCCCACGCGCGTATGGGCGCGCCGCGCCGGGCCCACGACGCTCGTCCTCATGGCGGATCAGAACCGCGCGCTCTGGGACCGCCTGCTCATCCGCCGCGGATTCGCCGAGCTCGGACGTGCCCATGATGGCGTTCCCGACGAGTACCTCGCGGGATCGACGAAGGTATTGCGCGCCGACCAGGTGACGGAGTTCGAGCGCCAGGTCAGGTCGATCTACGACCGGATGGCACGTATCTCCATCGAGCCGGTATGGGCGCGGTTCTTTGACTTCGGTGCCGGCCGCATGCCGTCCTTCCTGACGAAGCTGGCGGGCGACGCCTAGCCGGCGGCCAGCGCGAAACATTGCCGAACTTGACTCGCTTTCGTCGTCTGCGAGCGACTAGAAAGGGTGTGTGCCGTTCCAGGCGCTCCGAGCACTATCTACGCTCGATAATCGACGTTATGTCGACCACTAAACGCTACACCCGACCGTGGCCAGTTGACCGAGCGATACTGGCGCATGAGACTTCTCGAGATGATGAGCGCCGACGCTGATCTGGGAACCGAGTTTGTTCGGGCGTTGGCTGCCAAGGACGTTGGCCGGCTCTCGTCGCTGATCGATCCGCGGATCGACTTTCGGGGTATGACTCCGAACCGGATCTGGGAGGCGAGTGACCGCAACGCTGTTCTCGAGATCCTGCTCGCCAACTGGTTCGAAGCGAGTGACGAGATCCAAGCTGTTGAGCGGCTCGAGACCGATGCGTTTGCCGATCGGCAGCGCGTTGGCTACCGATTCAGCGTCAATCGTCCCGACGGGCGTTTCCTCGTTGAGCAGCAGGCCTATCTCACGCCTCGCGACGGCCAGATCGCCTGGATGCGAGTGTTGTGCTCTGGCTACCGCGCGGCGGCGCCTTCAACGTAGGACAATCCTGTAGCCCTCCGGCTAGCAAAGGAGGCTTGCAAGGCCGGCACCTGTCCGAGCTGCGTGTCTCGTGTCGCGGAGAGCCGGCGTACGAGTCAATGATGGACTGTTGACAACGTCGGATCGGTGCGAGAGGATCGCCGCCACAGTCCGGCTAGGTAAGGGGGTTTCCGGCATGAGCAAGGTCGTTGTGCTCAGCGATGTCCACATCGGCAACAACTCGGTCACAAACTGGTACCAGGAGAAGTACCACGAGCCGTACCTGGTGAAAGCTCTGGAGTGGGTGGAGAACAGTGCTGACTCGATCAGCAACCTCGTCCTTCTCGGTGACCTCGTCGACTTCTGGACGTATGCGCCGGAGGTGACGCCTCCGACGATGAGCGACATCATCGACGCCAACCCGAACGTGCTCGGGGCGAACGGCGCCCTCGCGAAAGCGGCGAAGGCCATCGTAGGCAACAACGGCAGTGTGACGCTCATGCCGGGCAATCACGACATCACGCTGACCGCCGCCGACGCGGAGAAGTTGTCGGACGCGATCGGGGTGAACGTCGTCTTCGACGAAGCGGAGGCCCTCCGGCTTGTCGGACGGAGCGGGAGGCAGACCGACCTCATGCACGGCCACTACTTCACGATGTTCAACGCGCCCGATCGGACGACGAGCCTCACGCCAATGCCCGTCGGTCACTTCGTCACGCGGATCATTGCCTGGAAGATGGTGCACAAGGTGCTGAAGCCGGGGCAGACGGTCGCCGACCTGCACCTGTGGGGACAGCCGTCGCCTGACTTCTCGACGGTCATCGACGCCATCCAGAAGGGTGGAGTGAACATCGCCGCGGTGCTTCTCGGTCTCTTCGCAAACGACGCCGGGTGTCCTGACAGCACCGAGATCACGATGCCCGGCGGCGCTCACGTCACGATTGCCGACGCAAAGGCGACGTACGCAAACCTCCTCCTGAACTGGCTGAGACAATGGCCTCCCCAGGAGGTGGTGCGCGCGGCAATGGCAGACTACACCGGTGACGTGTACATGGCCTGGTTCGCGCAATGGTTAGCGCTCAAGTACGGCGTCGACTTGGTGGTCGCGGGCCACACGCACCAGCCGATCGGTGGCCTCACGGCCTCCCCTGTGTCGTACGTGAACAACGGCTACGAGTGCCCTGCGATCCCCGACCTGAACTCCGGCGCTGCGGCGTTTACGTTCACCGTTGTCGACCTCGAGACGGCGACGGCGGCGATGTATAAGGTCGCGCCCGACGGGCACGGCGGGTACGCGGTCAGCGACTTTCACGCACCCCTGTCGGGCGTCGTCGAGTCACACTTCTACGACCTGTCCTGCTACACCCGCCTCACCAACCAGATCGGCGAGCAGATCACGCGTGATCCGGTCCCGCCGCCGGCCCACGGCCGCTGGGTGATCGATCCGCCCGCGACAATGGAAAACGGCCAGACCGCCTGGATCTGGCTGCAGGACAACCCTGGCACTTTCGGCAGTCAGGGCTCGTTCAGCTTCAACAAGCGGCCCGCGTTCACGGACCGGAATTTCAGCTACGACATCGCGTGTCCCACAGGGAGCGGGGACAACATCGCCGGTGGTCCGGGGGCGGACTTCGTCGCTAGGGCCGGCGATTCCGGCAGGTCATGGCACCCTTGGCAGGCCAAAGGGAAGGTGCCGCTCAAGGGCTATCCCCTGCAAGTCGACTTCACGCTCGGCCCGGGAGACATCGATCCCAACTTCACCGGCGCGTGCGGGCAGAACTCGTTCGGCACATCCGCTCTCGGGCTGCAACCAGGGTGCTCGATGAAGCTCAACGGATCGACGGGCCTAAACGGGTGCATCCAGGGCAACGATGGCGCGTGCGTGTACTCGATCAATCTGGAGAAGGGGTCGTACATAGGAGGCATCTACGAGTACCGGCTGAGCATCGACGGGCAGGGACCGAAGGGCTTCGGCTCGGGCTCCTTCTACCTTGCATTCACCGACCAGACCGGAGATGTGTACAGGAAGTCCTTCTTCTGGAGCACGAGACAGACTCTCACGCTCGACTACAACAGCGAGAGCCCGACGATCGTCAGGGCGCAGTGGAGCAACAACGCGATCTGAGCGCCCCGCAAACCCGGCGATCGCCATGAGAGCCCACCGCTCGCCGAGCGGGGACGCCGACACATGCAAACGTTGCTGAAGGCTTTGGCGAACAGAGGGTCTACCCTCGCGACATGGCCATCATCGCCTGCCCCAGCTGCGGAGCGCGCAACCGCGTCGGACCGATCGCCTCAGGGTTTCCTCGCTGCCCGAGATGCAAGTCCGAGCTGCCGTGGCTCGTCGATGCCGACGCCGACACGTTCGCCGTCGAAACGAGCGCGTCCGTACCCGTCGTGGTTGATTTCTGGGCAGCATGGTGCGGACCGTGCCGGATGATCTCGCCCGTGCTCGAGGACCTTGCCGTCCATCACGCCGGGCGGCTGAAGGTCGTCAAGGTCGACGTCGATGCCAACCCTGAACTCGCTGCGCGATTCGGCGCCCAATCGATCCCGCTGCTGGTCGTGATCCGTGACGGCCGCGAGGTCGACCGGATCGTCGGCGCCCTCCCCCCTGCTGCGCTCGAGCAGCGCCTTGGGCCGGTGCTCGGCGGCTGAGCATCGGCAGGCGATTCTGCCGCGATTAGCCGGCACCGACAACGCGCCAGCACTCCACAGTCACCGATGCATGCTCGCCTGTCCGAGTCGTCGCCGAGTGATGATCTTGACGCGATGAACCTCAGAGACGTTAGTCGCGCTCGACGTACGCGCGAGTTCGTGGTGCTAGAGGGCTTTCACGCGATAAAGCACGCGATTCGGTTTGGCGGCGAAATTCTCGGAGCCTGGACCGCGGATCCGGATGGGGTCTCTGCACTGGTCCAAAGGCTCGCGCCAGATGTGCATATCCCGGTCGAGGTTGTCGACCTCGAGGCGCTGAAGCGTGTGGTACCGCGCGCCCAGATCGTTGCCGTGGCTCGGCGTCCGGTCCAGCCAGACCTCGACGCTGTCCTGGCCGGCCCTGGCCACGTGGTACTACTGGAGGATCCCGGACACCTGGGCAACCTGGGCGCTGTGATTCGGGTGGCTGCGGCGGCCGGTGCCGGCGGCGTGATGACTACCGGCCGTCAGAACCCGTGGCACCCGGATGCGATCCGCGGCAGCGCCGGCCTGCACTTCGCGCTGCCGGTTCACCACATTCACGCGGTGCGGACCGGCGACCGGGAGCTGGTGGCGCTTGACCCAGCTGGGAAGCCACTCGTACCCGCCCAGATCCCCGCCGCTGCGGTACTGGCGTTCGGCGCCGAGCGCGGCGGACTGAGCGATCAACTGCTGGCACGGGCAGACCGGTGTGTCGCGCTCCCGATGTCCGCCGGCGTCTCCTCGCTGAACCTGGCAACGGCTGTCGCCGCGACCCTCTACGCACTCAAGCTCACGTCGGCGTGAGGCAGCCGGGCCAGGCCATGTGGGACTGGGGATCGCCGATTCAGGCTCCCCGGGGGCGCCTCGGCCGGCGCCCCCCGGGGAGTGCCCTACGCCGTGGCGTACTGAGACGCGAGCTGCGCCAGCCGCAACTGGTTGCCGGACGGGTCGCGCAGCCCGCAGTCCCGGCCGTATGGCATGTCAGTCGGCGCCGACGTGAACTCCACGCCGGCCTCGCTCAGGCGCTTGTAGTCGCCATCTACGTCGTCGGTCGTCAGGAACACGGTCCCGGCGAACCCCTTGGCCATCAGCGAGCGAACCTGCTGTGCGGTCTCTGAGTCCATCACGGGCGAGCCCGGGATCGCCATCAGCACGACGGCGAAGTCGGGTTGGCTAGGCGGACTGACAGTCAGCCAGCGGAATCCGCCGATCTCCGGCATCGTGACATCACTACGGACCTCCCAGCCGAGCTTGCCGACGTAGAAGTCAAGCGCCTCGTTCTGGTCGTGGACCCACAGTTGTGCGTTTTGTACGTGCATCGTTCCTCCTTTTCAGCGGTATGCCGTGCGGGAAGCTAGTGCGCCGCCGTCGCTCGGTCTTCTCGGTTTGTGCTGTGTTGCGGGCGGCCGTACAGGCGCAGGTAACACGCCGGCACGATCGCCTGTGCCGAGGCCGGCGGGAAGCTCACCCGGTACTCCGTCGGAGTCTTGCCGAAATGCCGCTTGAAGCTGGTGGTGAATGTCCCGAGCCCGACCAGCCCGACATCAAGACAGATCTCATTCACCGACCGATCGGTGTTACGCAGCAGCGCCGCGGCCCGTTCGAGCCGACGTGTGATCAGGTAGGCCTTCGGAGACTCGCCGAACGCCCGGCTGAACTCGCGGCTGAAGTGCGCCCGCGACAGTCCCGCGGCTGCCGCCATGTCATCGACTCCGATCGGCTCGGCGTAGCGGCGGTCGGCGAAATCCCGTGCGCGCAACAGATGCCTCGCGGGCGGCACCGGGGTCATAAGGCGAGGCTATCCGCTGACCGCGCTGGGCGCGGCCTCCAGAGCTGCCGTGTCGCTGAGTTCTCGCCGCTCCAGCATCACCTCGGGGAGCTCCGGATGCGAGGCGAGGTAGGTCGCGATGATCCGCAGCTCGTCGATCTCGTCGGGCGGCACGTGGGCTCCTAGCTCGCCGGCGCGGCCGCCCCGCCTGATTGCGAACTCGGTGCGCTCCTCGAGCGCGGCCGAATCCTCCGGCGCGGGGCCCCACTCGACCAGCCGCCCACGCACGAGCCAGAACGCGTCGTGCCGGTTCTGATCGACCGGGTGCGGGGCAAGAACCAGCTTCGCCCGGACGTGGGTGGCCTCGAGCGCGCCGCCGAGGCGCTCGAGAACCACCCCGAGCCGCCGCAAACGTCGGCGCAACCAGGCGGCGCGCTCGTACAGCTGCTGGTCGGCCGCGGCGCCCATCTGGTCGCGCACGTGCGACAGCAGCAGCTCGCGCCCGTCCGTCTCAGCGACGAACAGCCGCAGCGCCTCGTCGAGCCGGCGCCGGTACAGGTTCGGATCGAGGTCCCCCAGGCAGGGCGACAGGCAGCGCCCCATCTGCCCGTAGACCGAGGGATGCTCGCGCAGCTTCAACCGCCGGCCGCAGTGGCGGAGGCCGAACAGCGAGTCGAGCTGTTCGACCAGCTCCTGCGCCAGACGGCGTCCTCTCAGGGGCCCGATCGTCACGGCGTGCCCGGCGGCCGGCTCGGACGCCACCTCAAGGATCGGGAACGGTATATCGAGCCGGCAACGGATATAGCAGAGGCGCTCGTCGCGGCGGGTGAGTCGGATGTTCCCCGGCGGCTTGTGGCGCTTGATCAAGCGGTTCTCGAGCACCAGCGCGCCCAGCTCCGAGTTCGTGCTCTGGTAGTCGACGACGGTCGCCTGGGTGGTCCAGCTGGCCGGCAGGCTCGACGGGGCGAAATGCGCCCGGGCCCGGCTGCGGATCGAGATCGACTTGCCCACGTACAGCACGCGGCCGGTGTCGTCGCGGAACAGGTACACGCCGGGGTCTCGCGGCAGATCGGCGAAGTCGAGCCGGGCCGGCATCGTCCCGGCGGACACCTTGTGTTTGAGGCCGACGGCGCGCCGGCGGCGGGGTTTGGCGAGCGCGAGCGCGTCGGCGATCGTGAGCGCGTTGGCGCACAGCCTCGGGAACAGCGCGCAGAAAACCCGCGCACACGTCTCGGCGTCGGCCAGCGCGCGGTGGGCCGTCTCCACCTCGATCCCGAGCGCGCCGGCGAGCACGGTCAGGCCGCGCCTGTTTTGCAGAGGTAGCAGCTTGCGGGCCAGAGCGGCGGTGCATAGGACCGGCGGGTCCGGCCATTTGAAGCCGATCAGCTCGAAGGCCCGGCGCAGGACCCTTCGGTCGAACGGCGCGTTATGGGCGACCAGCACCCGGCCGTCCAGCCACTCTGCCAGCGTGGGCAGCACCTCTTCGAGCCCGGGGGCGTCGGCCAGCATCTCCTGAGTGATCCCGGTGAACCGCTGGATGCCGCGTCCGAGCGGGCGATTGCAGCGCACGAACGACGACCACCGGTCGTGCAGCTCGCCACCGCCGACGAGTACCGCGCCCACCTCGGTCAGCTCGCAGGCGTCGCCGCCGAGGCCGTTGGTCTCGGTGTCGACAACGAGGAACTCCGCGGTGGCGGTCGCCTGTTCGAGCAGCATCACCGAACCCGTGATACGCCCGGCCTCGGACGGCAGGCAACCAGGATTGCAGAACGGCCGGACGTATTTGTCAGACCGATGATCGGAGCGGGCTCGATGGAAACGAAGTCTTTCCTAGCCGGCGCGGTGCGTCGGCGAGGCCGCCCGCGCGAGCAGGTCATGCAGGGCTTTGACGCCTGTGTGGACGTCGACGAAGGTCGTGCTCAGCGGCGATAGTCCGAACCGGATCACGTCGGGCGCACGGAAGTCTGTGATCACGTCGCGGTCGCCGAGCTGAGCGGTCAGCGTGCGTGCGTCGGGGTGCACCAGCGCCACGTGGCTACCGCGCCGCGCCGGTTCCCTGGGCGAACCTACCCCGACGCCGAGCCGCGCGAGGTTCCGGTCGACCAGTTCGATCGCGTATTCGGTCAGCGCGATTGACTTGGCGCGGATCGCGTCGATCCCCGCCTCGATCGACAGCTCGATCCCGGTTCTCGCGGCGGTGATGCCGAGGACCGGCGGCGTGCCCGTGATGAAGCTGGCGATCCCGCTTGCGGGGTCGTAGCCGGCTGCCATCTCGAACGGGTCGGTTCGGCCCAGCCAACCCCAGATCGGCTGGCGCAGTTCGTTCTGCAGACGCGGATCTACGTACAGGAACGCCGGCGCGCCCGGGCCGCCGTTGAGGTACTTGTACGTGCACCCGACCGCGAGATCGACGTCACTTGCCGCCAGCTGCGGGTCAAGCGCGCCGGCGCTGTGGCACAGGTCCCAAAGCACGAGCGCGCCGGCGTCGTGGGCGAGCTCGGTGATCGTCTTGAGGTCGGCGATGTGGGCCGATCGGTAGGAGACGTGGCTGAACGTGACGAGCGCGATGTCGTCGGGGGTTTGTCGGATGGCTTCTTGGATCTGCCCCGGCTGCGGACCGGTTCTCGGGTCTGACTCGATCCAAGCGACGCGCTTGCCATGCCGTGCCGCGAGCCCCTCGACGATGTAGCGGTCGGTCGGGAAGTTATCGGTGTCGGTGACGATCGTGGTTCGGTCGGATCTGGCGTCGAGCGCTGCGGAAGCGAGCTTGTAGAAGCAAACGCTGGTGGAGTCGGCAAGCAGAGTGCTTGTGGGTGGGCCACCCAACAGGGTGGTCGCGAGCCGATCGCCCGTGTCCCGTGCGAGCTCCATCCAGCCCTCCGCCCAACCGCGGACCACGCGCTTTCCCCACTGCTCGACGAGCAGATCGCGGAGGTCTTCGAGCGTCTTGCGGGGCAGACGCCCGAGCGAGTTGCCGTCGAGGTAGACGAGTCCAGGCTCGGTGGGCATGAACCGCTCCAGGAACGGGCGGAGCGGATCAGCCAGGTCGAGCTCGCGGGCGTGTTCGAGTGCGGTCGAGTCCAAGGACACGGGGTCAGGCCGGTGTGAACTCGTGTTCGATCGCCATCTGAGCTCCGTTGTGCGGGTGGATTGCCTTGGGTGCAGCGTAAATCGCCCGTCGGGGAGCTCGACAGCGAGTCCACACTCCCGGGCGCGGACAGCGACGGTCAGTGGCCCCGGACGCGCGTGATCCCTATGCGCAGCGGTACGCAGTACTTCTCGGCGAAGCTCGTCGGTGTGTACCCGATCTGCTCGATCAAGGCGCCATATTTCGCCAGGTAGTCGGAGTTGGCGTCCACCGGGGGTGCTTGAGGCTCCTCCACTGCCGTGCCGGATAAGACCACGATGTCCCCGCCGCGCCGGTCGCCATCGAAATTGAGCGAAACGTGCGAGTTGCTCGCGAGGTTCCGTACCCGAGCTGACTCCATGCTGTAGACAAGCACCGACTCGCCGCTGTCCCACAGGAACCAAACGGGGCTCGGGACCGGCCCGCCGCTGCGCGACACGGTCGTCAGCCAGACGACCTTGTCCTCGCGGAGGTGGCGCGCGACACGCGCTCCGAACTCACTCGACTCATCGACCACGATGCCTGACCATACAGTCACGCCGCCCGCTGGCAGCACGTCGGCGAAACCCCCGGTCGGCGGCCACCGACGCCGCTGGGCGGAAGCAATCGAGAGCGATGACGCTCTGGCGGGAACGCCAACGCGTGCAGCACGCCGCCTCAAGAACCGGCGACGGTCGCCAAGTGTGGTCGCTAGTGCCGCCCCGCGTCGAAGCGGCGACGGTCGCGCTTGGTCGGGCGTCCGCCGAGATTGACCGGCCCACTGAGTCGGCGCAGCTCCGCCTGGCGCTCGCGCTCCGCGACGCTGTCCTCCGTCTCGTCATATAGCTTCGTCGCCTCGGCGGCCGGTACGCGGCGCTCCGCCGAGCCGCGAACGGTCACTGTCCGCCGGACCGGGCCGAGCGTCAGTTCGAGTTCGTCACCCGCAGCGACCTCACGACTTGGCTTGACCGCCACGCCGTTGACGTGAACGCGCCCGCCCTTCACGGCTTCAGCCGCCAGCGCGCGCGTCTTGAATAGCCGCGCAGTCCACAGCCACTTATCCACGCGCATCATCGTCCGGCGAGGATGGGGTTGCGGGCCTTGGCCTCCAGCATTTGGACCACCACGTCGCGATGATCGCCCCGGATCTCGATCACACCATGCTTTACCGAGCCTCCGACGCCACAGCGCGTCTTGAGCCTTCCCGCGAGCTCCTTCTGGCCCACGTCAGCGACTGGCACACCCGAAATCGTTGTCACGGCGTTGCCGCGGCCGCGACCTCGCGCCGGACGTTTGCTCGCTCGTGATCCGGGCGCCGTTGCCTGGGCCCAAGGTCGAGAGCCCCGCCCAAGCCGCTAGCGAGCGTCCAGTTCACGACCCGAGAGCCCGACCTCATGGCTGTCACGGTATCGCCTCGCCCCCGTGATGTCGGCGCGTCCGCAGCGGGAGCTCTCGATGAGACGATTCGGTCGCCGCGCACGGGCGTCGTAGGACCAATTGTCGATCAAATTCGGGACCGAGGGTGCTCTAGGGTCGAGGTGGCTAACGAGAGGAGCAGCGATGACACCCGCCCGATTCACACCTGAGGAGCTGAGCTACCTACGCGGCCAGCCGCTTGGCCGGCTCGCGACCGTCGACGACCAGCACGCGCCGCAGGTCGTCCCGGTTGGCTTCTTCGTCGACGAGCAGACGGGCGAGGTCTCGATCGGCGGGATTGCGCTGGGGTCGACGCGGAAGTTCCGCAACGTCGAGGCGACCGGCCGCGCGGCGCTCGTCGTCGATGACCTCGCCTCGACCGACCCATGGCGCGTGCGCGGAGTCGAGATCCGCGGTCGCGCCGAGGCCCAGCGGGACGTCGACCCACCGCGGACCGGGATGAGCCGCGAGCTGATCATGATCCACCCCGAGCGGATCCGCAGCTGGGGCTTATCGGAGTCATGAGCGCCGACGACTGAGTGGCTGTTCACGACCTGCTCGTCGGCTACTTCCGCGGGTTCGATGAGCATCAGGTTGCAGGGCGGTCAAGGCCCGCGATTAGGGTGCCCTAACATGCTCGTACGTCCTCGCCGCCCCCACCTTTCCAGGAGCCTGAGCCCCATGCCTGAGCGCCGCGCCCTTTCGACCACGGTCACTGACGTCTCTTGGCTGACTCCGAGCATGGTCCGGGTCGTAGTCGGAGGGCGCGACCTCGAGGGCTTCGCCGTCGGGTCGTTCACCGACCACTACGTCAAGTGCCGGTTCGGGGAGAAGGTGCGGTCCTACACGGTGAGAGCCTGGGATCCCGAGCGTCGTCTGTTGACGCTTGACTTCGTTGTCCACGGAGATCGGGGTATCGCTGGACCGTGGGCGGCCCGGGCCCAGCCAGGCGACACGCTTGAGATCACGGGACCGGGTGGCGGCTACGCGCCGGCTCCGGAGGCCGACTGGCACCTGATGGTCGGCGACGATGCGGTACTCCCGGCGATCGCGGTTTCGCTGTCACGGGTGCCGGCCGGGGTTCCTGTGTTCGCCGTCATCGAGGTCGACGGACCTGAGCATCGACAGCCGCTGAGTTCTCCGGGAAACCTCGACGCCGTCTGGGTACACCGCGGCGCCGACGCCGGTCGGGATCCCTCCGTCCTGCTCGAGGCTGTCCGCGCCCGGTCATTGCCCGCCGGGAGAGGCCAGGCGTTCGTGCACGGCGAGGCGGACGCTGTCCGCGTCATCCGGCGTCATCTGATCCTCGATCGTGGCCTTCGGCCCAGCGTACTCTCGGCTAGTGGTTATTGGAAGCTGCGGCGGACCGACGAGGAGTGGCGCGCCGAAAAGCGCGAGTGGATGGCGCAAACGGAAGCTGATCTCGTTGGAGCGCCCTCCGCTCAGTAGACACGTGATCTGACGGCTGGGTGATCTGGCAAGCCCGACCTCCGCGCAACGACACGCTTCCGGACACGGAATCCCGAACCGTGCGGTGGTCGAGGTGATTCGATTTGCCAACGTTTGCGAGCCGCGTTGACCGGACGGGAGCGATAGGGTTTCCGGGCCGTTGCAGAAGAGGGACCGGCCGCAGTCGACCAAGGAGGGGAAATGCGCCGTATCGCGATTGGAACTCTGATGGCCACGGTGGTGGCGGTATGCGTCGCGATTTCAGCCGGTGCGGCATCTGCCGCGCCAGCCGGAGCCGGCTACCCCAAGGAACCCGTGGCAGTTGGCACGGGTGGCGCGGTTGCGTCGATGGATGTGAACGCCAGTCGCGCCGGGATCGGTGTGCTTCGTCGCGGCGGCAACGCCGTCGATGCCGCGGTGGCGACGGCTAGCGCGCTTGGGGTGTCGGTTCCATTCGTCGCCGGTCCCGGCGGTGGTGGATTCATGGTGATCTATAACGCGCGCACACACCAGGTGACGACGATCGATGGCCGGGAGTCGTGTCCGTCGGCCTGTACTTCGACGATGTTCATCGACCCGGCGACGGGTAAGCCGATGGGCTACACGCAGGCGTCGGATCAACCGTTGGCGACGGGCGTTCCGTCGATGGTGGCGACGTGGGCGAAGGCGGTACAGCTCTACGGCAACCGCAGCCTCGGTGCGGATCTGCAACCCGCGATCGGACTCGCGCAGCGTGGATTCCGCGTGGACGTTGACTTCAATCAGCTTGAGCACTCGGGGCTGCAACTGCTTCAGGCCTACCCGGCGAGCCGGTCGCTGCTGTTGACCCCGTCCGGTGATCCTCTGCCAGTGGGGACTCTGCTGCGCAACCCGGACCTCGCGCACACCTACCAGCTTCTCGCACACGACGGCCCGTCCGTGTTCTACGACGGGCCGATCGGCCAGGCGATCGTCCAGGCCGTCGATCATCCGGAGCTGACGCCAGGGCAAACGGTCGTCACGACACCGGGGATCATGCGGATGAGCGATCTCGAGTCCTACCAGACGCGGATCCTCGCTCCGACGCATGTGAGCTACCGTGGCCTCGACATTTGGGGCATGGCGCCGCCGTCGAGCGGCGGCTCGACCGAAGGGGAGATTCTCAACATCCTTAGTAACTTCAACCTTGCGTCAGAGCCCCGGCCGCGGGCGCTGTTCGACTTCATCGAAGCTTCCCGTCTGGCCTACGCCGACCGGAACGCGTACGTGGGCGACCCAAATTTCGTCAGCGTGCCGCTCAGCGGGCTGCTCGATCCGGCGTTCGCAGCCACGCGGGCCTGCCTGATCGGGAGCATGGCGGCGACGTCTCCGGTGGCCCCGGGCTCGCCGTTCGCGCCCTTCGGGGGCTGCGACACGACGACGTCGACGACGTCCACTGCCTCGCCGGAGGCGCACCACACGAACAACATCGTGACCGAAGACAGATGGGGCGACATCGTCGCCTACACCAACACGATCAACTTCTTCGGCGGTAGCGGCGAGATGGTGCCGGGTTACGGCTTCCTGCTCAACAACGAAATGACGGACTTCGACTTCGCGCCCCCGGCCTCCGGCGCGGCTGACCCGAACCTGCCGGCGGGTGGCAAGGAGCCGCGCTCGAGCATGGGTCCGATCATCGCCACGCAGAACGGGCGTCCTGTCTTCTCGATCGGTGCCGCCGGCGGGTCGACGATTCCCGAGACCGTCGACCAGACACTGATCAACCACGTTGACTTCGGCATGTCGCTTTCGGACGCGCTCGACGCTCCGCGGGTCAGCCAGACGAACTCCAGCACCTCGCTCGCCGAGCCCGACTTCTTCGGCAGCCAGCTTGCACAGCAGCTGACAACCCAGTTCGGCGAGAAGTTCTCGCTCGCGACCGGGTCGATCCTGCCACTGGACAACTACCCGGGCGACGCCACCGCGCTGCAGGTGCTTCCCGGCGGACAGGCCGAGCCGATCGCCGAGAGCGTCCGTCTCGGGGGTGGCAGCGCGCTCGTCGTGACACCCGACCAGCGCGGGGGTCGGCGGGATGGACGGGGTAGGCCGGGGCGACGATCGAGCCGACACGATCGCTGACCACCGGTAGTCGCACTACGCTGCGGTCAGCGCTTTGAGCTGGTCGAGCGATTCGCGGACGAGTTGGGGGAAGTCGTGTCGGTTGGTTTCGTCGATCCAGCGCTCGAAGGCGGTTCTGAAGACCGCGATCGCGACCTCGGCGGTGAGGGTCGCCGCTGGGTCGTCGACGCCGCGTCGGCGCAACGCGTCGGCGATCGCCGTAGACAGTGCTGCGAGCTTGGTCAGCTCTCGTTCTTGGAGCTCTGGGTTGGAGGCGATCACGGCCTGGCGCTGTCTTGAGAAATCGCGGTGCTCGTGGACGAAGAACTGCTCGCCTGCGGCCTCGAGCCCGGCCGCTGACGCGTCGATCGGCGCCTGCGAGTCGGGCGCGTCGGCCACGGCGCTGACGATCAACTGCTGCAGCGCGCTCCCGCCGTCGAACAGAACCTCACGTTTATCGGCGAAGTGACGGAAGAAGGTCCGCTCGGTCAGCCCCGCCCGCTGGGCGATCTCGGCCACCGTGGTGTTCTCATATCCCTTCTCGCCATACAGCGCGAGCGCGGCCTGCACGAGCCGGCCGCGCGCGTCGGGTTCCCATCGCGCCATCCGCGAATCATAGCGGTGTTGACAGTCGCTGACATCAGCGCTATGTTTTGATGTCAGCGACTGACATCTGGTCCCAACCCCGCGCGGACCGATTCGGCTCTCGTCGCCGAACACAAATTCTTGAATACGGAGGATCTCTCATGCGTGTCTTCGTTACCGGCGCGAGCGGCTGGATCGGCTCCGCTGTCGTTCCCGAACTGATCGACGCCGGCCATCAAGTCGTCGGGCTGGCTCGCTCCGACGCGGCGGCCGAGAAGGTGGCGGCGTCCGGCGCCGAGGTCCTGATCGGCGACGTCCAGGACCTCGATGTTCTGCGGGCGGGCGCCGAGCAGGCAGACGGGGTCGTCCACCTGGCCTTCCGCCACGACATCGCGTGGACCGGCCACTTCGAGGAGGCCGCCGCGTCGGATCGCCGCGCGATCGCGCTGTTCGGCGAGGTGCTCGCCGGCAGCGACGGAACGCTCGCCGTCGCCTCGGGCGTCGCCGGCGTGAGGCCGGGCGGGGTCGCCACCGAGAGAGACCTGCCCGGCGACGGGGTGAGCCCGCGCGTCGCCTCCGAGCGGGCGGTCCTCGCGCTCGCCGAGCGCGGCGTGCGGTCGATGAGCCTGAGGTTCGCGCCGACCGTCCACGGCGCCGGCGACCACGGGTTCATCGCCCGGATCGTCGACTCCGACCGCAGCCACGGCGCCGCCGGCTACGTCGCAGGGGGCGAAAACCGCTGGGCCGCAGTCCACCAGAAGGACGCCGCCCGGCTCGTGCGCCTCGGGATCGAGCACGCGCCCGCCCGCTCGGTACTCCACGCCGTCGGCGAGGAGGGCGTCACGATGCGCGATATCGCGGAGGCAATCGGCCTCCGCTTCGACCTCCCAGCGGCCGCGATCTCGCAAGAGGAGGCCGGCGAGCGCTTCGGCTTCCTCGCGCAATTCGTCGGTCTCGACATGGCCGCCTCGAGCGCGATCACACGCGAGCTGCTCGGATGGGAGCCCAAAGGCCCCACCCTCATCCAAGACATCGCGGCGGGCGCCTACTCCAACGGCTCCCAGGACTGAGCCCACTCGCGGCCCAGGCGGGCACGGTTTTCAGACCGCGCCCGCCTCAACGCCGCCCCACCCGACGTGGGATCGCCCGCCGTCCCTCCGCACAAAGGCTCGCTCCGCCCCGACGATCTGCCGCGGCCGTAGCCGGTACGGCCTACGCGGTTAGGAGTTGAAGCTTCGCTCGAGTTTCAGAAGCGCGAGCTTCGCCTCTTGTCCCCCTAGGTAGTTGCCAATCGCGCCGTCGCTGCGCACGACGCGGTGGCAGGGGATGATGACGGGGAGCGGGTTGTGCGCGCAGGCGCTTCCGACCGCGCGTACGGCGTTTGGGTTGCCTACCGCGTGGGCGACAGCGGAGTAGCTGGCCGTTTGCCCATAGTCGAGCTGGCGCAACTGCTCGAGTACCCGGTACCGGAATCCGGATGCAAGCTCCAGGTCGAGTGGGAGGTCGAAGGTCTTTCGGGCGCCGGTGAAGTAGTCGTCGAGCTCGTGGGCGGCTTGGTCGAGGCGCGCGGGAGCGAGCAGGATCCGCGGGCTGATTCGTTCGCCGAGCCGGCGGAGGACTTCGTCGTGGTTCTCGCGGGCGTAGGCGATGCGGACCAGCCCTCGCCGAGTGGTGGCGATCAGGAGGTCGCCGACGGGCGTGTCGAGGTGGCGGTAGGAGATGTCGAGCAGCCCGTCGGAGGTTGCGGAGGAGACCAAGCGGGCGCGCAGGCGCTCGAGTGTCTGCTCATCGCTGTCGTCGGAGAGACCCGATAGAAGGTCGATGTCGGGCATGGTCGGTGTCATCGTGGCAGTCCCTCCAGTGGCGGCTGACCGTCTGCAGTTGCGTAGGTGCGTCGGAGGGTCTTGATCCCATCGGCCGCGGCGCGTCGCGCTGCGACAGCGGTTCCGCCGACGATCGTCGCAATCTCTTCGTAGGCGAGTCCGACGATGTAGTGGTAGGCGACGCAGTGGCGTTGTTTGTCCGGGAGGGTCGCGATCGCTGCGAGCAGAGCCCGATCAATCCCGTGGCGACCATTGCTCGTGTCCGCGGCGGTCTCAGCGAGATGCTCGGTCGGTATAGCGCTGCGTGCCGTTGCTCTGAACTGGTCGATCGCTTTGCGGTGGGCGATCGTCACCAGCCAGGCTTCAACGTTCGCATCGGCCGGCAGCGACGGAAACGCGCGGAGCGCCGCCAGGAAGGTGTCTGACCAAGCGTCTTCGGCGAGGTCTGGACCGACCACCGCCCGACATACCCGCAGGACCATCGGGCCGTGCTGCTCGACAACATGCTCGAATGGTTCTTTTCTCATCAGCTCTCGCCGGCTGCATGACTGTCATCGCGGCTCAGCGAGGTGCGGTCCGGTCTCTTAGCACCGAGCATGCGGACCTCTCGTGCCCTCACTTGGCGTCATGGAAGATCACGCCCAGCGCAGTCCGCTCGCCGCGCGTGACGGTTGAGACGCCGTGGCGCATCCCAGCGCGGTAGTAGCCGTTCTTACCCTGCACCGGATGCTCTGAGGTCGGAAAAATCACGAACGCGCCGCGCGGCGGAGTGAGCACGTAGGCCCGGCTCTGGGCGCGCGGGCGCTGCTCGAGGAGCACAAACTCGCCGCCATCAAAGTCGACACCACGCTCGGCCAGGATCGTGAGGATCTGAAACGGGAAGTACACATCGCCGTACAGATCCTGGTGAAGCGCGTTCCAGTCGCCCTCGTGGTAGCGCAGGATCAACGGCGTCGGGCGGGTCTGACCGGCAGCACCGCAGAAGGCAATCAACTCCTCATGCTCAATCGGCCAGGTTGGGCGGTCGCCGCGCAGAAGCGAAGACCAGCGGTTGGCGACGTCCGCGAGATGCGGGTAGAACGATTCGCGGAGAGCCTGGATCGTTTCGGGTAGCGGATGATCGAAGTAGCGGTAGCGACCGTCACCGAACCGATAGCGGGCCATGTCGATCGTCGAGCGGAACTTGCCCCCATCGAACAAGTTCGCGAGCTCCGCGCACTCGTCTGTGTCGAGCAGAACCGGGGTGATCCCATACCCGACCGTGTCGAGCTGCTCGTTCAGCCGCGACCAATCCAGGGAGTCCACGCGCTGGCGGATCTCCTTCGTGATCGAGCCGACTTTCGTCGGGTTCATCTCCACTCTCCTGCGGTTGGTTACGTCTGTATGACGCCTGGCCTGAGCGAGATGTGAGGTCAGTGGACGAAATCCGTTCCAGTCGACCTCACGCAACCGTGCCGGCAAGCGTCTTCGCGGCGGAGGACGCCGGTTCGGGCCCTCTCAACGTCAACTGACCGAAAGGTTCTTCACGTCGATCGAGGACAACAAGGCGATCGTCGGACGCTGGTTCACCGACTTCTGGGGCGAGAGCTTCAACCCAGCGATCATCGACGAGCTCGCCCATCCCGACATCCGGTTCGGGTATTCGCTGCACCGGCCGCTTCGCGGCCGCGACGCTGTGCGGGAGTTCGCGACCGGGTTCCGGGCGGCGTTCCCGGACCTCGCGTTCGACGGCGGCGCGGAACTGATCGCTGAGGGCGACTTCGTTGTCGGGCAGTGGATCGGCGGTGGCACCCACACGGGCGCGCCGATGACGGACCTGCCGCTTGGCGGACTGCCTCAACCGAACACCGGCAAGACGATGCGGTTCACCGGCACGACGGTGCTCAAGGTGGAAAACGGCCTTATCACGGAGGAGATCGGCCTCGACGACGGTGTCATCGTCCTCGAGCAGCTGGGGTTGATCCCTCAGAACTAGGCGCCGTCGGTGAGGCCGGGACGCTGGGCCTGGCGTCCAGCGTCCCGGCCCTGGAGGTTCGTCAGCAATCACGGATTGTGTGACCGTGCGGCGTCCGATGTTGACGTAGCGCGGCGCTCAGGACATGATCGCGTGCGGTGGGCTTCGAGGTCGAGTTCCGCAATGTGCACGGTCAGGCCGCGTCGATTGGCAGCGCGGGCCCCTACACGTTGGTCGTCGACCGTCCCGCCGATGGTGGCGGGCAAGGATTGGGCTTCAACGGAGGCCAACTGTTGTATCTCGCGATCGGCGGGTGCATATCAAACGACCTCTTTCGTGAGGCCGGCTCCCGCGGCATCCAGTTGACCCATGTACGAGTTCGGGTCGTGGGCGATTTCGAGGGCGATCCGGCTGTCTCTCAAGACGTCTCGTACGACGTCGAGATCGCGGGCGAGGCCGCCTGCGAGCAGCTCGCGGAACTCATCTCTCATGTCGACGCGATCGCGGAGATACCCAATTCCGTCCGCCGCGGTACGCCGATCAGGCTCCGACACGTCGAGATCGCACCGGCCTGAAACGTCGTCCCTTTCAAGCCTCAAATCTATGCCGCTCGACAGTCCAGGCGCAACCGCGCTGATCGAGCTTGCCGACAAAGGCCGGGTGCGCTGAAGACCGTGTACAACACAACATCGAGTGAATCTGACAGGAGAGTGCGTCATGCCCGACGCCGTGGATTTCAATGATGTCTCGACCGTCGGCCTCGAGTCGTCGCCGGTCGCGACTGCGCTCGCCGGTCTGAGGGCGCACGAGGCTCGCTATTTCAAGAACAAGTACGACCACGTCTTCATCGTGGAGCCCGCGATCAGCGCCAAGGAGACCATCGACTCGGTCCACCGGATCCTCAAAGAGGAGCGCGACATCGTGATCTCGTCTCCCCCTCTCGAGGCCACGGCCTTCCAAGTCGAGAACATCCGAATGGCCTACGTCTTCTACGAGAGCGGTCTGTCGATCAACGTGATGTACACGATCGACGACCCCACACGGCGAGCGGTCGGATTCAAGCTCTCCGAAGGGATGGAAGTCCCGGAGGAGCTCGCCTCGCGGTTCAAGTTCGCAAGGCAGAAGTCGAAGCTTGCCGGAACCATTCGTGGTTCCTACTTCGCATTCAAGAGCGATTACTGATCAGGTTGCAGCTCACGAGGCCGATCCGGTACACGTTGCGGAGTGACCTTCGCGATTGCGCAGCCGAGTGATTGCCATCTCGGGGCGAGCTGGGGAGATAGTCAGGTCGCCGCGCTGGATGCCGCAATCTCCACCGTGTCGGAACTGCTCGACGGTCCTCCGGCGGCGGTTCTTGTGACCGGCGACATCGCCCACACCGGCGCCGACGTGGAATACGAGCAGGCTCGTACGCTGATCGAGCGTCTCAACGCCCCGATTTTCGTCCTGCCTGGCAATCACGACGACAGGGCGCGACTGCGCCGGTGCTTCCAGATGCCCGATACGGGGAGGGCCGATCTGAGTTACGGAGCCGATCTCGGAGGTGTCCGGCTGGTCGCGCTCGACACCCAGGATCCGGGGCACGACGGCGGCCGCTTGGACTCCGAGCGTCGGCAATGGCTCGCCGCCATCGTCGCGGAAGACACGGAGACTCCGACGCTCGTGGCGATGCACCACCCGCTGCTGTTGACCGGCGTGCCAGCCATGGACAAGATCGGCATGCCCGACGAGGACCGCCAGGCGTTCGCTGAGATCGTTGGCCGTCACCCGAACGTCCACCTGATCGCGGCCGGCCATGTCCATCGGCTGATCAGCGCGACCATTGGGGGCGCGGCGCTCATCGCGATCCCGAGCACCACCCTCCAGATCGCGTTGGACCTCGTCGATGCGACCCTCCGGCTCGTGTCAGAACCGCCGTGTGTTGCGATCCACCTGCTGGTCGACGGACGGCTTGTCTCCCACCTCGCCCCCATATCGCCGAACAGGTGATCCGGGCGCCGCCGAACTCGCGTCGACCGACAAATCACGGGTGGAGGCGCTCAAGCCACGAGCGCGTCCAGTTCAGCCGCGGTCGGCAACGACGGCTGGGCACCCCGACGAGACGCCGCCAGCGCTCCGGCGACGCACGCCCGCTCAAGCGCGGCCTCCCGCTCGCGCCGTTCCAGCAGCCCGACGACCAGCGCGGCACAGAACGCATCCCCCGCCGCGGTTCCATCCACCGCCTTCACACGGGGCGCACGTGCGCGCGCGACCTCTGTACCGCCCTCCAGCAACACGGCCCCCTCGGCCCCCAACGTCAGCGCGACGAGCCCTGGAACCGGCCCGACCGCCTCGTACTCGTAGCGGTTGACGACCAACAGATCCGGCGAGAGGTCGAGCGGACCGCGCGCGGGAGCAGCGTTCAGGCAGAAGAATCTTGCACCCTTTGCTGCCGCCGCAATCGCCTCGCTCGGAATCTCCATCTGGCAAATCACCGCGTCTGCCTCTCCCACGCGCACATCCTCCGGCACCAATCTCTGATTTGCGCCGGGGGCAACGACGATCACGTTCTCGCCGCTCGCGTCGACGACGATCATTGCCGCGCCGCTCTCCCCTTCGTCCCGTACCACCCCCGTAACGTCGACTCCTTCGCGCTCCAGGGAACGCAGCACCAGATCGTCACGGCCAACGCGGCCGACGAACCGCACTCTCGCACCCAACCTGGCGGCCGCGACCGCCTGATTGGCGCCCTTGCCGCCTGGGAAGCGCTCAAGCCGCGCGTCGGTCACGGTCTCACCCGGGCGCGGCAAGCGCTCGCACCAGGCGACCAGATCGACGTTCGCTGACCCCACCACCGTGATCCGAGGCGACTGCGCCACAAGACGATCCTAAGCCCGTGGCGATGTCTGCGGCCCGCGGGTCGCCGGAGTCGGGTCCGCCGAACCAGGAATAAGCTCGCGGGCATGATTCCCGAGCTGACAACCGAGCGCCTGCGCCTGCGCGGACTTCGCTCCGACGACCTCGACGCCTACGCTCGCATGTACGCCGATCCGGACGTGATGCGCTTCCTCGAGAACGGCCGTCCGTTGGATCGCGCCGCGGCGTTTCGGTCGATGGCTGTGCATCTTGGCCACTGGCAGCTGCGCGGGTACGGCCAGTGGGCGTTGCAGGACCGCGGCACGGGCGAGTTCGTGGGACGCGCCGGCCTTTGGCAGCCCGAGGGCTGGCCCGGACTCGAGGTAGGTTGGGTGCTTGCGCGGCACTCTTGGGGGCGGGGCCTCGCAACGGAGGCCGGGCGCGCCGCGATCACCTATGCCTTCTCCCGACTGGGCGTCGAGAGGGTGATCAGCCTCATCCAACCGGACAACCACGCGTCCATCCGAGTGGCCCAGCGCCTGGGCGAGAGCTACGAAGGCGCGGTCGAAGTGGCCGGCCTGACCGTCTCCATATTCGGCTTGGGGCGAACCGATCTGGGATCCGACCCGTACCTTGGGCATGGACGCAGTCGAATCGGGTGTCGGGAAGAAATGCCCGGGTGAGGCGTCTTTTGAAGTAGCCGACCGGGACATCCAAGGATCCCCGGCCACCAAAGAAACCACGAATCCTCTTGACCAGAGGAGGAGATACTGATGCCTGAAACCTTGCAGGTGAACGGTCGTGCGCGTCTGCGCCCGACCACCGATTCGCCGATACGGCGCGTGTTGATTGTCGCCAACCAGACCGCCACGAGCCCGAGGCTGATCGCGGAGTTGCAGGATTGCAGCGCACGCGGCCCCGTGGACTTGCACCTCGTCGTGCCGGCGCTCAACAGCCGCGTGAGCCATTGGCTGTCTGCGACCGACGGGGCTCTGTCCGACGCACGCCGCCGCGCCGCCGATGCGAAGGCGGTTCTAATGGCACACGGACTAGACGTCAGCGTCGAGATCGGAGACAGCGTCCCAGTGCTCGCGATCGACGATGCCCTGGCCGACTTTGACGCCGACGAGATCGTGATCTCCACCCTGCCGCCGAGCCAGTCACACTGGCTCGAGCACGACGTCGTCGAACTCGCCCGCGACCGCTTCCGCGTCCCCATCCGACACGTGGTCGGGTCCGGCGACGGCAGCCCGGAGGACTAGAACTGGTCGATCGTCTCGCTCGCCGGCGAACATCCTTGAGGAATCCGAGGCTCCCTGTCAGCGTTCACGCGGCGCGATCAGCGACACGGCGAGGGAGGAGTGGATTTGATGCTCGACATGACGGCGAAAGCATCTCGACCGCTTACGGGCGACGAGTATCTTGAGAGCCTGCGCGACGGCAGAGAGGTGTATGTCAACGGCGAGCGGGTGAAAGACGTCACCGCACACCCAGCCTTCCGTAACACGGCCCGCTCGATCGCGCGACTGTACAGCGCGTTGCACGACGATCGGCGTCGCGAGATTCTGACGACCGAGACCGACACCGGCAGCGGTGGTCGGACGCACAAGTTCTTCCGGTTCCCGAGAAGCGCCGCCGACTGCGTCGGCGATCTCGAAGCGATCGCCGAGTGGGCGCGCCTGAGCTACGGGTGGCTGGGACGAAGCCCCGACTACAAGGCCGCATTCCTGGCAACTCTCGGAGCGAATGCCGACTTCTACGAGCCCTACCAGGAGAACGCAAGACGTTGGTACCGCGAGGCGCAGGAGCGGGTGCTCTACTGGAACCACGCCATCATCCATCCGCCGGTGGATCGCAACCGCCCTTTGGAGGAAGTTGGGGACGTGTTCATGCACGTCGAAGACGAGCGCGACGACGGAATCGTCGTCAGTGGAGCAAAGGTCGTCGCGACCGGTTCCGCGCTTACACACTTCAACTTCATCGCCCACTACGGCCCGGTGCCGGTTCAGAAGAAGGAATTCGCGATCGTGTGCGCGGTGGCGATGGACACGCCGGGCGTGAAGCTGATCTGCCGGCCCTCTTACGAGATGGCCGCCGAGGTCATCGGCAGTCCATTCGATTATCCGCTTTCGAGCCGGCTCGACGAGAACGACGCGATCTTCATCTTCGACAAGGTGCTGGTGCCGTGGGAGAACGTGTTCGTCTACGGCGACATCGAGAAGGCCAACAACTTCTTCCCGTTCACCGGGTTCATCCCGCGATTCTGCTTTCACGGCTGCATCCGTCTGGCCGTAAAGCTCGACTTCCTCGGTGGGCTGCTGCTCAAGGCGGTCGAGACAACCGGCACCAGGGACTTCCGCGGCGTCCAGGCCCAGGTCGGCGAGGTCCTCGCTTGGCGCAACCTCTTGTGGGGCCTCGCCAGCGCGATGGCGCGCGAACCGCAGCCTTGGAAGGAGGGAGCGGTCCTGCCGAACATGGACTACGCCATGGCCTACCGGGTGTTCTCGACCATCGGCTACCCGCGCGTCAAGGAGATCATCCAGCAGACCGTGTCGAGCGGCCTGATCTACGTCAACTCAAACGCGAGGGACTTCAAGAACCCGGAGATCCGCAAGTACCTCGATCGGTACGTTCGCGGGTCGGGCGGCATCGAATCGGTCGAGCGGGTGAAGCTGATGAAGCTCCTATGGGATGCGGTCGGCACCGAGTTCGGGGGGCGCCACGAACTGTATGAGCGCAACTACAGCGGCAACAGTGACAACATCAGGATGGAGGTGCTGTTTTCGGCGACGGCCAGTGGCCAGGCCGACCGATACAAGGGGTTCGCCGAGCAATGCATGGCCGAATACGACCTCGACGGCTGGACCACGCCTGATCTGGTGAACCCGGAGGACGTCAGCTACTTCGGCCGCGGCGGCTGAGAGCCCATGCACCGGCGCGCCGGCGGGTTTCGCCCCGGCGCGGGCGATGAGCCTCAGCCCTGGCCAATCAGATTCAGCACGAGCTGCTCGCGCGTGATCCCTTCGTGGCAGGCCACAGTATCGAGCCCGTCGATCGCGAGGCTCTGTAGCAGCCCGGAGAACCCGCTCGCCTGGGGTTTGGGTCCCGGCTTGCACGGCGAGGCCAGCCGCGGCGTGCCGGACGGTGTGGCCTGCTTGGCGACCGCGTAGCCGGCCGGAAGCAGCAAGATCGCCGCGGACAGCCCGGCGAGAGCCCGCAGACCCCGCCGCTGCGCCGCTGGTGCGAGGCGCGGCGGTCTGAGCAGCACCGCGGCCAGCAGCGCCATTAACCCCGTGATCAGGAACGCGATCCGAACGCTGTCGCTGACGGCCTGCACGATGATCGCGTCTCCCTCCCGTCGCAGGGAACCGAGCGCCGCGCGGTCCGCGGCGCTCACCCCGCGCTCGTTGGCCGATAGCGCGTGGTCGAGCGCTGCGCGGGGGTTGCTGCTGTGTACCGAGCTGGCGACGATGGAGGCGAGCTTGACCTTTTCTCCGGGGCTGACCGAGGAGTCGAGCAGCGCCGCCACGCCCTGTAGCTCCGCGTGGGGGCGGGCTGTCTGCGCCTCGGCCGCGATGATCGGCGCCAGGAGGACGAGCGTCAGGGCGATGCCGGCATGGCGCACCGCGAGGAGCCGGGCGGCGTGCCGGGGGGTGTCTTCGTGCAGGAGCTCGCCGGCGATCGCCGGGAGCGCCAAGCCCATGCCTGCCCCGGCCACGAGTAGCGGCGCCAGCAGCCACCAGCCCGATGGCGAGGGCAGAAACGCGAGCGTGAGCACTCCGGCACCGAGCAGCGCGCAGCCGGCCGCGGCACGTGTTAGCGCCTGGCCCCCCACGCGTCGGACGGCTGCCGCGCCGGCGGGGACGAGCATCATTGCCGCGGCCGCCTGAAGCGGCGAGAACCCCCAGCCGCTGACGAGCAGCAGCACGAGCAAGAACAGCACCGAGCTCAGCGCCGCTGCGGTGAGGGCCAGCGCGATCATCGGCACCGGTCTGTGGCGGGCGTGAGCCGTCGACGGCGCGGCCGCCGATCCCGACCAGACGGTCGTAGGCTCCAGGTTCGCGAGCACGGCAACCGACGCCAGCAGCGCGATCGGAACCTGCGCGACGAAGATTGCCCGCCAACCCAACGACTGCGCGAGCAGTCCGCCGAGCGCCGGCCCGGCGGCCGTTCCCAACACGGCCGTCGCGGTCCAAAGCCACCGTCGTGAGCGCAAGCCGTCGCGCTCGACGCCGAGCACGTCAAAGGCCAGCACTAACACGCACGCCGCGCCGAGACCCTGGGCGGCGCGCATCGACAGCAGCACCGGCAAGGAGTCGGCCATCGCACAGCCGAGCGAGGCGGCAGCGAACAGCAGCAGCCCGCCGACCCCGATCCGCCGCACGCCCCAACGCTCGCGCACGCGGCTGACGACCGGTAGCGCAACCGCCACGACCGCGCAGTAGACACCCAGCACCGCCGCGACGCCCTCGACCGACGTCCCGATCTGCCCCATCAACTGTGGCAGCGCGAGCGTGACGATCGAGCCGTCGGCGAGCGCCACTCCCGCGGCGATGACAAGCAGCCAAATCACGACACCCAGAATACGAAGCCGCAGACTCGCCGATCGGAACTTCATAAGTTCTGGAACGGACCGTCCCGCAGGTCACGCTGGCAGACTTGGGGGGTGGTTCTTCCTCCGCCCCGCACCCGTCGCTTCGGACAGCTGTTTGCCGGCTTGATCCTGTACGGCGTCTCGAGCTCAATGCTGCTGCTGGCGGGGCTCGGCGTCGACCCCTGGGACGTGTTACACCAAGGCCTATCGCGCAGGGTTGGGCTTGGGGTCGGCACCTGGGCGATCATCGTCGGGGTCGGGGTCCTGCTGCTCTGGCTTCCGCTGCGCCAGCGCCCCGGGCTCGGCACGGTTTGCAACGTCATCGTGGTCGGGTTGGTGATCGACGTGATGCTGGCGACGATCCACCCGGTGCGCGGACTGCCGTCTCAGATCGCCGTGATGATCGGAGCCGTGCTGCTCAATGGGGTCGCGACCGGCGCCTACATAGGTGCCGGCCTGGGGCCGGGGCCACGCGACGGCTTGATGACCGGGCTCGCCGCTCCGGGTCGCTCGATCAGGGTCGTGCGAACGTCGATCGAGCTCACCGTCCTCGCCGTCGGGTGGATCCTGGGCGGTTCGGTCGGCGTCGGCACGGTCGTGTACGCGCTCGCGATCGGACCGATCGCGCACTTCACGATCCCCTGGCTCGCGATCGCCAAGCCGACTCAGACGCCGGCTACGCCGGGGTCTGGTGCCGCAGCGCTGGCGGACAGCAGCTAGCGGAGCCGGTCATCGTTGCATCGGCCGCGGCGAAGCCACGGCTCGTCGGGCACTCAGGAACGGACCTGCCCGACGACGGCCGGGCCTCAGCTCACGAAGATCGCCTGCTCGAGGCTGTATTTCGCTGCCGATAGGTTGGTTCGGACCGGAATCTTGGCGAAGCCGTTGCCCCTCGGCTCGAGGATCCAGAAGAGGGCGTGGGTCTCGGTGCCAACGATCATGTCACCCGCATAGCCGGCGAGCGATGCCGCCGGAGCCATGTAGGTATTGCCACTCGAATCGTCGTTGACGTAAAGGCCAGGATGAGGCGCGCGAGTTTTCCGCACCCTTGATGCGGGCTTCGGGATCGGGGCGATCGGGTTCGGACCGTCGGGAAGGATCGCGATCGTTCGCTTCCTGCCGCTCGGGTCGATCGCGACGACGGCGCCGCCGCTCGCGCCCGCGTCGACCGTGAGGAGCGCGTCCCCAGCGACCGAACCGAATCGACGCGGCGCGATCACGAGCTCGTCCGCGCCTCCCGGCCCGGCGTAGGTGCCGAGCCGCTGCACGTTGCCGTGAGCGTCGATCGTGTAGACGAAGCCGCCGGCCGGTTTGGCTGCGCCGGAGCGTCCGGTCGCGGCAAGCAGCCGGTAGCCAAAATGGCCGACGCTGTCGAATGCCAGTGCTCCGTCCGCCGCAGGCGGGTAGGGCGCGGGAAGCGTCGCGAACACGGTGACGCTCGAGCCGTCCGGGCTGATTTCATAAATCTTGTTATCCGGCGAGTGGCAGAAGATCGCGCCGGGCGGGAAGCCCTGCCTGCCGGGCGAACGGACGCAACGGGTCTCCTCCACGAGCCTGGGCATCGTCGCGAACTGCCGAAGGGGCCGCCCCGCCGACGGCGCGGCCCATACGGTGTTCGCCGTGTTTTGGACGTAGAGGAACTGCGTGCCGGTCCAGACGAGGCTGTCTAAGTTCTGAGTCGTCTTGACGAACAGGTGGAACCTCAACATCGGCCCCACGGCTCGACCGGGCGCTGGACCGGCGAGACCGAGCGCGAACACGCCCGCGATTGCGCCGGCGAGCACGTGCGAACGACGGACTCGCATCATGCGCTGATCACCGGCGGCACTCTGCTCCGATCGCAAGGGCGACGGAGACGCAGTCGATCACGTTCATGCATCTGCCACCGAAGGCCTCTTCATAAACGAACACGAAAAAGTCGCCCAAGCTCCTGCCTCTTTTGGTCGGCGTCCGGGACCGATTCTAAGACGCCGTTGCTGTCCACCGAGGGAATCAACCTATGTGTTTGACGATTGCGAGGCGATTTTTGATCGCGGGGGTGACAAACCGGCCCGCCCCGACGTCCCTAGATCCGCAGGTATGACGCGCCGTTGAGGTCGAGGACGGAGCCGCTCGCCATCGTCGCCGCGGACGAGGCGAGGAAAACGACCGCAGCGGCGACCTCCTCGGCAGTGGTGATTCGCCCGAGCGGGCTCTCGGCTCGCCGCCTCTCCCCGCCATCGCCGGCGAGTGCGGACGCGGCCATGTCGGTATCGACGAACCCCGGCGCGACTGAGGTGACGGCAATGTCATGTGCACCGAGCGCCCGCGCGAGGGATTGGCCAAACGCGATGATCCCGGCCTTGGTTGCACCATAGGCCGGACTCGATGGCTCGCCGCGGAACGCGCCGCGCGACGCGACATTGACGATCCTTCCGCCGTGACCGTGGATCATGTGCCGAACCGCGCACCAGGTCACGTTCGCGGCGCCGATGAGGTTCACCGCGAGCGTGCGCTGCCAAGCGTCCTGCCATTCGGCGTAGGTGGTGTCGGTGATCGGGTGTCGCTCGAAGACGCCGGCATTGTTCACGAGCACGTCGATTCCGCCAAGACGTTCTGCGGCGGTGTCGACCATCTCGCGCACGGCGTCGGGGTCCCCGAGGTCCGCCCGGACGACCGCATGCCCGGTTCCCGCAAGCGAATCCGCGACCTTTTCCGCGAGCCTCGTGCTGCTGCCGTAATGCACCGCGACTCGGTCGCCGATGGCTGCGAACGCACGGGCGACGGCGGCGCCAATCCCCCGCGAGCCTCCTGTCACCAGCACAGCGCGACTGTCAGTCGGATCGAGCATCGGGCGATACTATGCCCGGCGGCGGTTTGGCGTGACACGATGGGTGCGACTTGCGTCTGATTCTCAATTTGATCTGGCTCGTCCTGGCGGGATTTTGGCTGGCGCTCCTGTACGCGATCTTCGGGATCCTGGCCTTCATCCTGATCATCACCATCCCGTTTGGGTTCGCGTGTTTCAGGATCGCCGGCTTTGCGCTTTGGCCGTTCGGCCGTAGGATCGTGATTCGGCGGGGTGCGGGCGCCCCGTCGGTGATCGGCAACATCGTTTGGATCATCTTCTTCGGCTGGGAATTGGCGCTCCTGCACGTGTTCACGGGCATCGCGCTGTGCCTCACGATCATCGGAATCCCGCTGGGCCTGGCAAATTTCAAGTTGGTTCCCGTGTCGCTCTTTCCACTGGGAACCGAGATCGTCAGCACCGACGACTACCGTCAGTTCGTCTAGTGGGTCTGCCGGGAACGTTCCGCCCGAAAGGGCGAAGTACGGGGGCCGCTGGCCAAGGACGCAAGAGCCGTAGCGTGGCAGCGCCACGCGAGGCTCTGAGGACACAGGCCAGTGGTCAGCCGGACGAGCAATTTCGGGTGGAATGTTGCTGGGAGCCCCACTAGTTTCCTGAAGCGGACGTGCCGCTGGAGGACTCGCGCGGTTCTCGATCCTCGCTCGCAGGGTGCTCGACCAGCGCTACCACCCGGCTGGCCATGAACCTGGCGGTTCGCACGGGTTCGCCGGTACGGGTTACCTCGACCACTTCCACGACCCCGCGGCCGGTCGTAACGTCGACTCGGCGGCCCGCGCGGGTGGCAACGATCTCGTACGTGAGAGACCCGTCGTCCGCAGCCACGACGATTTCCACGCGGTCGCCCTTCACAACTGGAGCGTACTTCGGGGCCGGCCGCGGCGGCGCCGAGACGCGTACGCGACCACTTCGGCTTGTGCGGTCATCGCTCGCCTCCGTCGAAGATCGAGAACGGGATCGAGCAGCCCACCACCCAGTTGGGCGCATCCACTATCTCGTGGATCCGCAGGTCGCAGGCGACGCTAGCGACCGCATACGCCTCTTCGCGGTCCAGGTCGTGCGTATCGCCGAGCCAGGTGATCGTCGCGCGGACGGCGTCCTTGGCCGCCTCCATCAGATCGGGACCGACGCCCATGCAGAGATGGTGCGGCGTACCCTCCCGCGAGGCCACAGGGCCGGCCGGGAGGTCAGCCGCCGGCGCGTGCAGCCGCAGGTCCTCCCGCACCGACAACCGCGCGACGACGTCCATCGCCGTCTCGATCGCGGTCCCGCAGACCTCGCCGTCCCCCTGGGCCGCGTGCGTGTCGCCGAGCGAGAACAGTGCACCCTCGACCCCGATCGGCAGGTACAGGGTGGTGCCCTGCGTCACGTGCTTGACGTCGAGGTTTCCGCCGAAGCGTGACGGTGGAACGATCGAGTGGGAGCCGGGCTCCGGGAGTGCCACACCGAGCGTGCCGGGAAATGGGCGGAAGGGAAGCGTGACCCGCTCCGCGAAACGGACGCGGTCGCCCTCCACCTGCGAGATTCGCAACCATGGCTCCGGGTACTCGTCGGCGAGCAGGCCGAAGCCGGGGATGATCGCTGTCCAGCCCCACCCTTTGGGCCGGAACTCGAGCAACTCGACCGCCAGCACGGAGCCGGCGCTGGCGCCTTTGACGAACACCGGCCCACACACCGGATTCACGCGCGAGAAGTCGAGCCCGCCGACGTCGTCCGCGCGCGACTGCTCGCCGATCTGCTCATCGGACGCGTCGCGCACATGCAGCAGGATGGTGTCGCCGGAGTCGATCTCGAGCGCAGGTGTGAGTGACTTGTCCCAGGTGTAGTGAAGCGCGTCCGGCCTGAGGTCGTGAAGCGTCCGGTGTCGGTGCTGCAACTGACCGCCTACCCGCCGCTCGTCGGGGTCCCGTTACCGACGCCGATGGAGAAGATGTGCATCGCATTGATGCCGTTGCCGACGCCGCTGCCGACGGTCGGGAGCGTCACCGAAGCGACGGTCTTGTTCGGGTCGAGCGGGACGGACGCGAAGTACACACTCACGGGATGCGGCGTCTGAGTACTGCTCGAGAAATTCCAGGTCGTCGTCGTCGTCGCGATCTGATCGCCGCTGACCGGAGCGTCGTTGTACCAGTCGGCCATCGAGATGCTGTACGACTGGGTGCTGCCGTCGGTGTACGTGATCGTGCCGCTTCCGGTCGCAGCCCCGAAGCCGGCAGACCCCAGGAAGCCCAGCTCGTTACCCGACCCCGACATGTCGATGATCTGCCCGTCGGCAATCACATTATCCGGACCGCCGACGACACTCGGCCAGGTGAACGGTACCCCCCCGATCGTCGCCTGACCGCCGGCCGTGAGCGGCGTCGGGGTCCCGGCGGCGAGCGCTTCGGCGGAGAAGCTGTCCCCGGTTCCGTCGAAGTCGGCCGCGGCGGGGTTCGAGTTGTCGCTGATTCCGGCATTGTCGTATGCCGCCGCGAGCGAGGGGAATGGCGCTCCGATGGTCGCGGTTCCGTTCCCAATCGCCATCGCGAAGATGTGCATCGCGGTGGTCCCGCCGGCAAGGTTCAAAATCGGCAGCGTGACCGACTCCACGGTCTTGTTCTGCTCGAGAGGTACCGAGGCGAAATAGATACTCACCGGGTGTGGTCCGAGCGAGTTCTCCTGGAAGTTCCAGCTCGACGTGGTGGTGGCGAGCTGGTCGCCGACCGCGGGAGCGTTGGAGAACCAGTCGGCCATGTTGAGGTTGAAGGACTTGCTCGAGCCGTCGGTGTAGTTGACGGTGACGGTTCCGCTGGCGGTGCCGTTCTGGCTCGACCCGAGGAAGCCGAGATCGCTCCCGTGCCCCGACAGGTCAACCGTCTGACCGGATGTGACCACGTTGTCGGGCGTCCCCGTCGCCACGTTCGGCCATGTGAACGTCGTCTGACCAATCGTGACCTTGGCGCCCGGCGTGAGCGCGTTCGGCGTTCCAGCAGCTAGCGCCTGCGCCGAGAAGCTGTCGCCGACATCGTCGTAGTTGGCGCCGGCCTCGTCGGAGTCATCGCTGATCCCGACGTTGTTGAACGCCTTCTTCATCGAGGCGAACGGCACGACGGTCGTCGTCGTCCCCTGGACCAGCGCCGTGCCTCCCGGTGATCCGTCCGCGGTGACCTGGCCCGTGAGCGTGCTCGTGCCCGGCTCCGCGCCGGCGCGCGGTGTCACCTGGAAGCGCTCGGTCACCGTCTTTCCGGCCCCGATCGTCACCGGGGCGGGGATGCTGGCGGTCCAGCCGGACGGCACGCCGAGTTCGAACTGAGCATCGTGCAGCGTGAAATCGCCGTTGTTGACGAGCGTCACGCTGACGATGCCGGTGTGGCCGGCGTTGATCGTGGTCGGGGCGGAGACGGAGACGTAGCGGGCTCCCACGGTCCGCGTGACCACGAAGTCGCCCTGCAGCGGCAGGTCGTTCAGCGCCGATGAATCGCCGACGAACACGTGGAAGCGGCCGTCCGGCACGACCCAGCCATTCGCGGTCTCGTTGTAGTAGGAGAGGTCGTGGCCGGTGAGCGTGAAGCTCACGGTCTTCGATTCCCCGGGCGCGAGATTGACGCGGTCAAAGCCCTTGAGCTGTTGCGGCGGCTCGGCCGCGACAGCCGGGTCACCGAGATATAGCTGGGCGACGTCGGCGCCGGCGACCTTGCCCGTGTTGGTCACGGTTGCCGACACGGTGACTTCAGGCGTGGACTGCCCGTTGCACTTGCAGCTGGTGGCCCCAGGGTTGGAGCTCGTGTTCGTGACGGCGCCTGAGTTGATCTTCAGGTGGCTGTACTTGAAGGTTGTGTAGGAGAGCCCGAATCCGAACGGGAACAGCGGCGTCTCGTTGGTCGCGTCGTAGTGGCGGTAGCCGACGTCGATGCCTTCCGAGTAGTTGACCTGGCCATTGACGCCGGGGAATTGCTGCGGCGTCGAGGCGGGCACCTGACTGAGATCCGTCGGGAACGTGACCGGCAAATGCCCACTCGGATCGGTATTGCCGAACAGCACCGACGCGAGCGCCGTGCCGTTGCTCTCGCCGGGGTACCAGGAGTCGAGTACCGATGCGACCTGTTTCAGCCACGGCATCGCCACGGGCGCGCCCGCGTCGACCACGACCACGGTGTGGGGATTGACGGCGGCGACGGCGGAGATCAGCTCGTCCTGCGCCGATGGGAGATTCAGGCTGGCGCGATCGGCGGCCTCGGACTCGGTGTCGTCGGAGACGACCACGACGGCCGTCGACGCCGTGCTGGCCGCCGTCTCGGCCTGCCCGATGCCGGGGCTGAGATCGGACGGCCTGGCCCAGCTCAGGTTGGCCGACCCGCCGCTGAGGCTCAGGGTATACGTGTGACCCTGCTGCAGGTTGACGCCGACCGAGTAGGTGGAGATCGGCGGCGTGCCGGGGTTGGCGAGGATGACCTTCCCGTTGAGCGAGAGGTTGGTGACGTTGTAGTTGCCCGGGTTCCTGAACGCGAGCACGTAGGTGCCGGTCTCGGGCGCGGTCAGCGTGCCCGTATAACTGCCGCCGTGGTACGCCGGGGTCAGCGCGGTGCTGGGGATCGCGGTCAGCGACGTGTCGGTCGGCAGCCCCTGCGTGTAGCTCACAGTTGTGCCGGTACCTGCAGCGGCCTGGATGCCCTGCAGCGGCGTGACGTTGAAGGGGGCGGTCACGAACGCGCTGCCCCCGCCTGTGTCGGTCGGCGCCGCCGACGCGGCCGGTCCGATGACCGCGATCGAGCCACCGCCGTTTGCCTCCAGCGGCAGGGTGTGGTTGCTGTTCTTGAGCAGAACCGTGCCTTCCTCGGCGACGCTGTTGCCGACCGCCTGATCGGCGGTTGTCGTGACGACGGTGCCGGTCGTACCAGTCGGCGGATTGTTGAACTCGTTGAAGCGGAACAGTTCACGCAAGACCCGGCGCACCATCTCGTTGAGCGTCGCCATGCTGACCTGGTGCTGATCGACGGCGCTCTGGAGCGCGGATCCGTAGAACTGCGGCGCGGGCATCTCCTGATCGTCGCCGGCGTCGGCGGACTGCACCGTTGAATGCATCGCCTGGTAGTCCGAGGTGACAAAGCCCGGGAATCCCCAGTTCTGATCGAGCGTGTCCTTCATCAGATCCTGGTTCTGGCACGCGAACTGACCGTTGATCGTGCTGTAGGCGCACATCACCGACGACGCCTTGGCCTGGGTCGTCGCTGCCCAGAACGCCGGCAGGTAGATCTCGTGCAGCGCTCGCTGGCTGACGATCGCGTTGTCGGCGGAGTTGTTGCGGTTGGTCTCCTGGTTGTAGACCGCGAGGTGCTTGACCTGTGACATCTCGCCCTGGCTCTGAACCCCGTCGATCTCCGACACGGCCATCGCGCTGTTGAGGAACGGGTCCTCGGTGAACGCCTCGAACGACCTCCCCCAGCGCGGGTCACGGTCGATGTTCACGGTCGGGCCGAGATCTACCATCGCGCCCTTCCCGTGCTCCTCGGAGCCGATCACCTGCCCGTACTGATCGGCAAGCGAGGAGTCGAACGTCGCCGCCAGCGCCACTGCCGCCGGAAGCTGGGTCACCCCGGTGAGACCGTCGCCGACGCCGAGCGGACCGTCCTCCTCGCCGATCGCGGGGATGCAGAGGCTCGGGATCCCAGCGGTGTAGAACACGTACGGCTCGGAGAAGCCGGCTCCGGTGACGAGGTCGAGCTTGTTCGAGAGTGTCATCTGCGGGAGCAGCATCTGGACACGCGCGCTCACCGAGAGGGACGAATCAAGCCAGGGACACGACGGTGTGGCGGCCGGAGCGCTATCAGCGGGGGAAGCCGCCGGTGCCGATGCGGCGGGAACGAATACTGCGAGCAGCCCCGCGGCCGATAGAAGTGCGGCCACCCTTCCCCAAACCCGAATTCCAGGGATCGTGCGCGGTTTCATCGGCGGCCTCCGTACCTGCGTGGCGTTGCGTAAGCCAGATGGTCCCGCCTGCACCCTACACCTTCAAGCCGGGTGGTCAAGCCGGGCGGCGTGACAGTACGCGGGCACGGACGGTCATCGCCGCCGGGGCCGAGCTTCGGCTTCGGCCCCGGCGATCGACGTGACTGTCAGGGCGCGAGCAGCCGCAGCGTGTTGTCGCCGTCGTCCACGAAGTAGACGCCGAGGGCACGAGGCGACACCGTCAGCCCGAACAGCACTCCGGCGCCGCCCGGCCCGTCGGCGGCGACGGTTGTCACCTGCCGCCCGTCCGGCGAGATCTCGACGACATTTCCGTCGTTGCCGTTGGCGGTCAGTACGTCGCCGTTCGGCGCGAGGGTCGCGCCCAATGGGTCGTTCAGCGGTGGTCCGGCGAAAACGGTTCGCACGCCGTCAGCAGGTCCGCCAAAACCAACAAACGGCCCGTGCTCGCCGAAGGCCCGGCCAGATCCCCGAGCGAAGTCCCTGCGCCGTCCGTGTCCAAAGCGAGCGTTGAAACTGCGCCCGCGTGAGAGGGCGTCAGGTATGGCCGCGACCCGGTTGCCGGCCGAGTCGGCGACGTACAGGGTCCCGTTGTGGCCAAGCGCCACGCCTGTCGGCCCAACCACCAGCGCGGCGGGATCGGTGCGTTCAGGAAAGCCGGTCGCGATTACCCGCTCGTCGACCACCGAGGGTCGGCGTCCAGGGATCGCCAGGAGCGTCAGCCGGACGACCGTGCCCTGGTTGACTACGGCGGGCGACTGCGCGACCGTGCCGTTGAGAACGTTGGTCACGAATAGCGTCACGAACGGTCCGCGGTCAACGGCGATCATGTCCCATGGGCCATTGATCGGTCCGCCGGCAATCGTCTCGACCACCTGGCCTTCGCTGTTGAGGACAAGCAGACATCCGGCCTGCGCTGTCGCAGACGTTCCATCGGAAGTGGGCAGACTGCCGACGATCACAAAGCCGCTCCGAGTGACCGCAAGCGCCGTCGTCAGACCCACCCCGCCGGGGCACGAGCCCCCGAGCATGGACGGATCGATCTGCGCGAACAGCGGCGCCGTCCCTGGCATCAAGCTGCCGCCTCGAGGCGGAATCTGAACGATGGTGGTGCCGGTGCCCTGAAGGTTGGCGCTGTCGTTGAAGTTGCTGATCAGCAGGTCGCCGCGGTGCAACAACCCGACGGTGCGGGGAACCGTGACGATCCCGTACGGGTTCACGTCGCCGTTGGACGGGACGGTGCTTGCCATCGGGGCTGGGTTCGGCGCGAACGATCCAATGAACGGCGCCGCGGAGGCTCGTCCTGCGCCAAGCGCGAGCCACGCGCCCAGACAGGCCAGTGCTATCAGGACTCCCGCTCGTGCCCTCGGTGGCAGCGAGCGCGCCCGCGCGGCGCGGCCGCCCCCGTCGTCGTCAGAACCGAAAAATGGAGATCATCGCTCGGATCCTCCCTCCGAATGGTGGGGATGCACTTCTCACAACTACAGACGCCGATTCGCGGGAAACCTTTCCGATCCGCGGACGTCAACCGTTCACGATCCGCGGCCGTCAACCGTTCCGCGCGCGGCCGAGCGAATCGCCGCCGATCCAACGGCACGGTCATTCGGTCGCATCCTGACCACGTAGGCTTCGGGACGTGCATGCGCACTGCCTGTTCAATCCGGACTTGGCGGAGGTCCGCAGCCAGCTGGAGTCGGGCCATTTCTTCTGGATGGATTTTGAGGACGCCGACGCGGACACGCTGCACCAACTCGGCGAGCTGCTGCACCTACATCCGCTGACGGTCGAGGACCTGCAGACCTTCCGCCAGAACCCCAGGTTCGACGAGTTCGCCGGCTACGCGTACATGGTCGCCTACGGCGTCGACCCGGGCGTCGAAGCCGGAAGCCCGCTGTTGCGCGAGGTCCATCTGGTCGTGTCCGGCGACTACGTGGTCACCGTTCACCAGCGCGCGATCGAGGCACTGACGAGCGTGCGCGATCGCTACAGCAACATGGAGATGCGCAGCGAGCAGCAGTTGATCTATCGGGTCCTCGACGCGCTGGCCGGGACCTTCTTCCCGGTACTCGCTCGGATCGACGACGAAATAGATGACGTCGAAGACGATGTACTCGAACGAGCGAGCACCGACAGCCTGGGGCGCATCTTCTCGCTCAAGCGGGACCTGGTGGCGATGCGCCGGGTCGTGACGCCGATGCGCGATGTATTCGCCCGGCACGCCGAGCGGATCGCTGAGCTCCCCGGAATGGAGGGAGACCCTAGCCTCTATTCCCGGGACCTGTACGACACGATGATTCGGGTTTCCGACCTGGTCGACTCCTACCGGGACCTGCTCAGCGGCGCCACCGACATGTACCTGGCGATGGTCGCCAACCGGCAGGGCAATATCAACAAGCAGCTCACGATCATCGCGACGATCTTCCTGCCGTTGACCTTCCTGACCGGCTTCTTCGGCCAGAACTTCACCTACCTCGTCCATGCGATCGACACGACCTGGTCGTTCTTCGTGTTCGGACTCGGCCTGCTGGCCGTATCCCTCGTCTTCTTCCTCTGGCTCTTCCGGCACAACCGATGGCTCTGAGCCGGGCTCCGGTGGACGCGACCTGCACCCGCAGCGGATAGGGAAACGAGTTCGGCCAGATGGAAGATCCGATGCCGCTCGGAGGTGCCGCCGAAATCCCGCTGTCCGAGGTCACGCTTCGCGCATCCCGCTCGTCCGGACCGGGCGGGCAGCATGCGAACGTCACCGCCTCCAGGATCGAGGCCGTGTTCGACGTCGCGGCCTCGAGTTCGCTGACCGACGAGCAGAAGCGGCTACTGACCTCCCGATTGGGCCCGCGGGTGGTAGCGGTCGCGCAGGACGCACGCAGCCAGAGACAGAATCGCGAGCTGGCGCTCTCCCGCCTGCAGCGTCGCCTGGAGTCCGCCCTGCGCGTCGCTGCGCCCCGCACGGCGACTCGCCCGACCAAGGCCTCCGAACGCCGTCGCCTTGACGCCAAGCGCATCCAGGGTGAGCGCAAGCGCCGGCGCCGAAGCCCGGGCGACGACGATGAGTGACCGATCACGCGGCCGAGACGGCCGGTGGCCCGAACCACGTGGTCAGGGCGTCGCCGAGCCCGTGATCGGTCGAGTCTGCGACCCAGGCCACGTATCCGTCCGGGCGAACGAGCACTGCGCTGGGGGCGCCGACCACGCCGAGCACCGGGAGCTCCCACTCCCCGCTGTAGCGCGCCTCGACCAGCTGGACCCGGTCGCTCCAGGGCCTGATGTCGAGGCTGCCCGGGTCCCCGAGGTTGAGCAGCAGCGGCCGGCCGTCGTGCAGCAGCTCAAAGACACGTGGCGAGCCGTCGCGGGTCACCAGGTCCAGATCGGGCATACGCCGTCCGAGCAGCGGATGTCCGTCACCCAGGTCGTAGTGAATGTCAAGTCCGGAGATGGTCCCGGCGAGTCCTTTGCGAGGTTCCTCCATGACTGCCAGCTGCGACACGACCTCGATCAGGGCCTTCATCCGCTCATCCCCACGCTGTAGCGCGGTCTGCGCCATGGTGTGCTGAAGCGCTCTGGCTGCGACCGGGTGGCGCTCGGCGTGATACGTGTCGAGGAGGCTTTCGCCGGAGATCTCCTTGACGACCTGGGCCAGCTTCCAGCCGAGATTCGCGGCATCCTGGACCCCGAGGCTGAGCCCCTGCCCACCAGCCGGGTAGTGCACATGCGCCGCATCGCCGGCCAGCAGCACCCGCCTCTCCCGGTAGACCGCGGCCTGGCGAGTCATATCGGTGAACCGGGAGATCCAGGTGGGACTGTGGGCCCCGAAGTCGGTTCCGTACACGGCGATCAGCGCTTTGCTCAGATCGCCCAGCGCGGGCTCGCCGCCAGGTCCGAGCTGCTGCTCGGTCACGACGACCCGCACCGTCGTTCCGTCCTCCATTCGATGCAGGCCGTGGACGCCGATCTCGTCGCGGCGAATGCCAGGCGGCGGCTCCTCGGTCAGCTCGACCTCGGCGATCAGGTTGCTCCTCGTCGGATTCCATCCCGGGAAGTCGATCTCCGCCTCCTTACGGATCAGGCTGCGTCCCCCGTCGCACCCGACGAGATACTGCGCGTGCAGCTGTCCACCATCGGCCAGCCGAACATCGACCCCAGCGTCGTCCTGGGTGAACCCGGTGACCTCGGAGCGATAAAGAGTCCGCACCGGCAGTTCGGCGACCCAGGCAGCCATGATCCGCTCGATCTTGTTCTGCCAGATCCCGAGTGAATACGGGTGGCGCGTAGGGAAGTCGCTCATGTCGAGAACGCTCGTGCCGAACATCGCGGCCTGAGCCACCTCACCCTCCGCGAGAAACCGATCGGCGACCCCACGCTGATCGAGCACCTCGATCGTGCGAGCGTGAAACCCTCCGGCCCGTGAGCCGACGAGCACGTGATCGGGACGCTGTTCGACAACAGCGACGTCGACCTCCGCCAATGCCAGCTCGGCCGCGAGCATCATTCCGGTCGGTCCGCCGCCGGCGATCACAACCGCTTGCTCCCTCATCGCCACACCCCGATCGAACCCGTCGACAAATAGCTATGCATCTCGCCCTCCCATTCCCGTGGTTCTGGCTTGCGGCGGGCGATTATGCGGCAAGAACCGGGGCTTCATGAAGGCCTCAGATTCGGTATAAATTGAAAGTGGAGAGGAGCGGGTACGACCCGCGCTGACGGTCGAGCGGCTACACCGGGTCGGGGTCGGTCACCGAGGCAGTCGGTTCCGCGCTCCGCCGACCGGACGGATGAGCTTCGACGGTCGACCGGCGCGGTATCCACACCCAGAGCGCGACCGCCGCGGCGAAGCCGATCCCGCCGCTGAGGAAGATTCCAGCCGCGAGCCCGGCGACGGCAGTCGCCACGGACAGGAACACCGGCCCGACGCCTGACCCGGCGTCAGCCAGCTCACGCCAGATCCCGAGGAAGGTCGGCCGGCCGATCGCCGGAGATGTATCGGCGCCGAGGGTCATCACGATTCCCGAGCCGATGCCATTGCCGAACCCCATCACCATCGCGACGAGCGCGAGTGTGACGGGCCCATGGGTCAACGGCATCAGGACGAAGGAGATCCCCATGACGACCACGGAGGGCACGGCGACCCAGCGCCGCCCACGGGCATCCATCACCTTGCCCGCCGGGTAAAAGGTGAGGGCATCGACCGCTCCGGCGACGCCGTAGATGACCGAGATGGTCGCCGCAGAGAGGCCGATGTGGCTCGCCCACAGCGGAATGACCACCTGCCGGGTCTGACGGATCGCCGACAGCAGCAGGATGCCCGTACCGAGTGTCGCGAACAGGCGCCAGTGCTCCTTCAGAACCCCCCGAGTGGTGACCTGGGCGGCCGCCTGCCGATGTTGCTCGCTGAGCTCCAGGTCCGGCACGCGATAGACAAATGCGGTGGCGGCCAGGATCGCTGCGATGCTGACGAAATAAGGTCCCGACAGACCCCACAGCTTGGCGGCAACGGCGCCGACAAAGGGCCCGATGAAGAGGCCGATGCGCATCGTTCCCCCGAGCGTCGAAAGCGCCCGTGCGCGCATCAGTGGCGGCACCATCTCGGTCAGGTAGGACTGCCGGGCGAGGTTGTAGACCGAACTGGCGGCGCCGATCAGCAACACCCCGAGGCCGTAGACCGCGAGCGACCACGGCCCCGTGCCGAGCTTGAGGATGCAGAGGACGAGCCCGACGATCGTGAGCTGCGCAGCCAACAGCATCGACCGTCGCTCACCGATGCGGGTCGCGAGCTTCCCGGAAGGAATGTTGGTGATGAAGGACCCGATGCCGATCAACGCGGCGATCAGCGCGGCGATCGATGCGCTCGCGCCACGCTCAAACGCCGACAGCGCGATGACCGGCAGCATTGCGCCCTCAGCCAAGCCAAACAGGGTCGCCGGCGCATAGGCGGCGACCGCGACGTTCCGCAGGCGAAACTCGCCCGCAGCCTCGGCACTGTGGCGCATGCAGATCAGCCTGCCACGCCGCGCCGAACGACGGCGCCAAGAGACCGTTCGACGCCCGAGCCGGGAGGATTAAGCTCGCCGCGCCCGATTACACTGCTACCCGATGGCCAAGCAGCAACAACGCGCCGTGCGCGTCGAGCAGAAGAGCCAGCTGGCAGCGATGCAACAGCTGGAAAGTCGCTCCGACGAGGAACTCGAGGCGGAGACCAGGTTCAAGGCGGCCGCCCAGGCAATCCTCGGTGCCCGCGCCGCCGAGCGCTATGACGCGAAAGCTGCCCGGGCTCACTTCCAGCGGGCCCTGGCCGCGGCCCGTCCCCAGGAGCGGTTGCAACTGCGCCGCATGGCCGATGCGTCGCTGGCGCTGGCCGAGCGCCGCGCCGACGATCTGAAAGCCGCCACCGAGAAGCTCGGTGTCGAGGCCCCCAGCGGGCGACAGCTATTCGCGCTGCGAATGATCGGGCTGGTGGCTCCGCCGGCCAGCGCCGGTGTGCTCGCGCGGCTGCGCGGGATTCTGCTCGTGGTCGTGCTGATCATCGCGATCCTCGCGATCGGCTTTGGCCTTGTCGAACTGGTCGCGCTTCCGTTCGGCGGCATCTCGCTCGATTTGGCGATCTTCTACGGGATCGCACTGGTCCTAGTCGCACTCGGGGTCATCGCCTACATCGGCCGCAGACGCCAGCGCGCGGCCAGGGCGAAGCGAACCGAGGAGCTGGCCGCCCGCGCCGGCCGCTGAGGCGGGACGGCGTTCGCGGGCCAACAGCCGATGTGCGGGCGCTATTCGCTGGCGGGCGGAGACCTCAAACAGCTCAGAGCGCGCTTTCCGATCGGCGAAACCGTTGAGGTGCGGCGCCGCTTCAACGTGGCGCCGACCGACGACGTACTGGCGGTCACGACCACACGCGACGGGACACCGCGCGGCGAGGTGCTTCGCTGGGGCCTGGTGCCGCCGTGGTACAGCGAGCCGCGTGGAGCGCACAAGCTGATCAACGCGCGCGCCGAAACGCTCCGGGAGCGCCCCGCCTTCAGATCTGCGCTCGACCGGTTCCGCTGCCTCGTCATCGCCGATGGCTTCTACGAATGGAGCCGCGACGACAACGGGAGCAGGCGGGCATTCCACATCACCCGCGTCGATCACGAGCCCTTCGCCTTTGCCGGACTGTGGTCGGTCTGGCATCGTGGCGAACCCGATGAGGTGCGGTCATGCACGATCGTGACGACGGCGGCCAACGACCTGATCGCCCCACTGCACGACCGGATGCCGGTGATGTTGGACCGCGCCAACGAGCAGGTCTGGCTCGAGCACGGCACTCCGGTCCCGGTCCTGCTTGATCTTCTCCAGAGCCTTCCGACCTCCGAGACCGCGCTTCGGCCAGTTGGCCCTGCCGTCAACAATGTCCGTTACGACGGCCCGGCGTGCCTGGACGACCCGCCCGCGTCCGAACCGCCGCCGACGAGCGAGCAGACCCTCTTTTAGGGCCTTGGCGTGGCCCTCTCCCGACTCCTAGCCGGATACGACCAAGTGATCCTCGATCTGGACGGGACAGTCTGGGTCGGGGAATCGGCAACCCCCCGCGCCCCGGACGCGATCGCCGCGATCCGAGCTGCCGGCATGGGGCTCGCATTCGTGACCAACGACGGCGGGCGCTCGCCGGAGGAGTACGTTCGCAAGCTCTGGTCGATCGGCTGCACCGCCTCCGCGAACGAGGTCGTCAGCGTCGGCTCGGCGATCCAGTTTGTCCTCGCCGAGCGGGAGCCCGGAGCCGGGGTGTACGTGATCGGATCGCCCGCGATCTTCCGTCACGTCGCCGATGCCGGTCACAGGATCCTCAACAACACCCCGGCGGCTGAGTCGGCCGAGGTTGTCGTGGTCGCCGCCCACGACGAGCTCAGCTACGCCGAACTGCGCACCGCGACGCGCGCGGTGCTGGCCGGCGCAGAGATGATCTCCGGCGGGCGAGACCGGGCGTTTCCCGCGGAAGGCGGCGCCGCGCCGGGAACCGGCGCCGTCGTCGCCGCTCTGGAATACGCGACCGGCGAGACGGCCCGGAACATCGGCAAGCCCGATCCGCAGGTGTTCAAGGTCGCGCTGGAGCGGCTCGGCGACGGCCGCACGCTGGTTGTCGGCGACCATCTGGAGTCGGACCTCGGCGGCGCGACCGCCGCGGGCCTGGATGCAGCGATCGTTCTGTCAGGAGTCACCGGGCCCGACGACGCCGAGACAGCGCGCGACCCAACCCCGGTCGCGATCGCCGCCGACCTGGGAACGCTCGTACTCTCAGGTCGATGATCTCGCTGATCGTCAATCCCGAAGCCGGAGGAGGGCGCGCCGGCGCGGCGATTCCGCGCGTGCAGCATGAACTCGAGCGCCGTGGCATCGCGCACACGGTTCACGAGACCCAGAGCCTCTGCCACGCTCGCGAACTTGCCCAGAGCGCGGGGTCCGCGGGCCAGACCGCGGTCGCGCTCGGCGGCGACGGGCTGGTCAGCGCCGTGGCCGCCGCGCTACGCGGAAGCGAGGGGGTTCTCGGGGTCCTGCCGGGGGGACGCGGCAACGACTTCGCCAGGTTCCTCGGGATTCCGCTCGATCCAGTGGCGGCGTGCGAGGTTCTGCAGACCGGCCACGTGAGCCGGCTCGATCTTGGTTGCGCGGACGGCCGACCCTTCCTCGGCGTCGCCAGCTGCGGTTTGGACTCCGCCGCCAACCGGATCGCTAACCAGGCACGGCTGATCCGCGGCCGCCTCGTGTACGCCTACGGCGGGCTCCGCGCGCTGACGAGGTGGAAGCCTGCGAACTTCCGCCTGCGGCTTGACGACGAGCCGTTGACGATCCGGGGATACACGGTCGCCGTGGCGAATTCGTCGACGTATGGCGGCGGGATGAGGATTGCGCCCGACGCGTCGCCGACCGACGGCCTGTTCGACGTCGTGCTGATCTCGGAACGTTCGAGGCTTCGCCTCCTGGGCGATCTCCCCAAGGTTTTCGGCGGCACCCATACCTCGCTCCCGTTCGTCCGGATCGTCCGCGCGAGCCATGTCGAGGTGGATGCCGACAGGCCCTTCACCGTGTACGCGGACGGCGACCCGATCGCCGAGTTGCCGGTGCGGCTCAGCGTCGAGCCTGAAGCCGTTGATGTTCGGGTGCCCGTCGGCAGCCACCTGCCGGGCCCCGATTCGCGGCCATGACCAGGCTCGGGGCGAAGGTCGCGGTCGCCAGGACGCTCGGAGCGGCGGTCCGAGCCAGCGGCCGTGGCGGCGGCACCAGCCTGCCGGGCCGGCTCCTGATCAGGCTCGAGCCGCACGCAATCGGCCGCCTCGCCGGCCGCTTGCGGCAGGGAAGCGTCGTGATCTCCGCAACCAACGGCAAGACCACGACAGCGGCGATGACGGCTTCGATCCTCGAGTGCGCCGGGCTCTCGCTGGTCCACAACCGCGCGGGCGCCAACATGTCCGGCGGCATTGCCTCCACCCTGCTTTCGAGCGCGACCCGAGGCGGCGGCATCGACGGACAGCTCGGCCTGTTCGAGGTAGATGAATTCTGGTTGCCGACCATCGCCGCCGAGTTGCGCCCGCGGGCGCTACTGCTTGGAAACCTGTTCCGCGATCAGCTCGACCGATACGGCGAGCTCGACACGATCGCCGAGCGCTGGTCCGAGGTGATCGCGGCAATCGGGTCGGAGGCGACCCTGGTCCTGAACGCCGACGATCCCCTGATCGCCGACCTCGGGCGGGATCGCCCGAACGTCATCTACTTCGGCGTCGACGATCCCGGCGTCGCGTTGGCGCGAATGCAGCATGCCTCCGACTCCAAGCACTGCAGAAGGTGCGGTGCGCCCTACAGGTATGAACTCGTGTATCTCGGGCACCTGGGTCGATACGGCTGCCCGGAGTGCGGCCGGATACGCCCGGATCCGGCGGTCCGCGCGACGGCGATCGAGCTCGATGGGACATCGGCCGCGAGCTTCATGCTCGGGACGCCCGCGGGGGACCGTCGGATCATGCTGCCCGTACCAGGGCTTTACAACGTCTACAACGCGCTCGGCGCGGCGACGCTCGCGCTTGCGTTGGAGACTTCGCTGGATCCGATCGCCGCCGGGCTGGAGGCGATGGCGCCGGCGTTCGGCCGCGCCGAGAATGTGAACCTGGACGGGATCGAGTTGCGGCTCCTGTTGATCAAGAATCCTGCCGGAGGCAACGAGATCCTCCGGACACTGGCGCTGGAGGATGAGGACATCGATCTGCTCGCGATCCTCAACGACCACGCCGCCGACGGCCGTGACGTCTCGTGGATCTGGGATGCGGACTTTGAGCTGATCGCCTCGCGGGTCAGGTCGGTGATCTGTTCGGGCACGCGTGCGGCCGAGCTCGCCCTCCGGTTCAAGTACGCGGGCGTCCCCACGGATCAGATCCGTCTGGTCCGGGATCTTCCAGCCGCCCTCGACGTCGCCATCGCGGGCGCGGCCGGCAAGCGGCTGTTCGCGATCCCGACCTACACCGCGTTGCTGGAGCTGCGCGACGAGTTGTCCCGCCGCGGCCTCGTCAGCCAATATTGGGCGAAGACCGCCTAAGGCTCTAGGAGAACGATGGACGCGGTGATCTGGCATGACCTGGAATGCGGCAGCTACCGGCAGGATCTGGACCTGTGGCTGGCGCTCGGGCAGGCTCAGGGCTCCCCGATCCTCGACATCGGCGCGGGCACCGGTCGGGTCACCCTCCCGCTCGCCCGTGCCGGACACGAGGTGGTGGCGCTCGACATCGACGCTGAGCTCCTGGGCGAGCTCGGTCGCCGCGCCGCGGGGCTCGCGGTGCGGACGGTCGTCGCCGACGCCCGGGACTTCGACCTTCCGGAACGGGGCTTCGCGCTCTGCGTCGTTCCGATGCAGACTATTCAGCTCTTCGGAGGCGAGCAAGAGCGCGCGCATTTTCTGCGGTCCGCCGCCCGACATCTGCAGCCCGGAGGCGCGCTGGCGATCGCGATCGCGCAGGATCTCCAGGAATTCGAGTGGCACGACGGGGACGGGGAGCCGCTTCCGGACATGATCGAGCTCGAGGGCGCGGTCTACTTCAGTCAGCCGACCGCGATCCGACGCCAGGGGGGCACATACGTGCTGGAGCGGACCCGCGAAACCGTTCACCCTTCCGGACACCGCGACCGGAGTGAGGACCAGGTCGCGCTCGATCTCGTCTCGACCGGCCGACTGCTCAAGGAGGGCAAACGCGCCGGGTTTCGCGCGCTCGGAACGCGAAGCATCCCCCCATCGCCCGAACACGTCGGAAGCGAGGTGGTGATCCTGGGTGCCTGACGCCGACCATGCCGCGAAGCTCCGGGTATGCGCCCTGTACCCCGATCTGATGAACATCTATGCCGATCGTGGCAACCTGGTGATGCTGGAGCGCCGCTGTCATTGGCGCGGGCTGGGCTTCACGCTTACCGGTGCGGGGATCGGTGACCCACTCGAGAGCGACGGCGCCGATCTCTATTACATGGGCGGCGGTCAGGACCGCGATCAGCTCCTCTGCGCGCGGGACCTCTCAGACCGCAAACGTGAGGCGCTGCATGCGGCGGCCGGCCGCGGTGCGGTGGTGCTCGCCGTATGCGGCGGCTACCAGCTGCTCGGGCGCGAATACCAGCTCGGCTCGCAGACGCTCCCCGGCGCCGGGCTGATCGACGCCCACACGATCCGCTCGGACGGGCCGCGTCTGATCGGCAACGTGGCGATCGAAGTCGATCTCCCGGGCGCGGGCAAGCGGACGCTCGCGGGTTTCGAGAATCACGGTGGCAGGACATACCTGGATCCCGATGCGGCGCCGCTTGGCCGGGTGCTGCGCGGCCACGGCAACAACGGCCGCGACGGTCACGAGGGCGTTCGGCGCGACAACGTGATCGGCACCTACCTGCACGGGCCGTTGTTGCCCAAGAATGCGTGGTTCGCCGACTGGCTGATCGCGACAGCGCTCGGGCTCGCCCAGCCGCTGGACCCACTCGACGACCGGCTCGAGTCACAGGCTCACGCCGACGCCCGCAAGGCGGCCGGCCTGTGAGCCGGCCGCCCTCCAATGGCATCCTGCCGCGACGCGTTGCGGCGATCGCCATCGGCGTCCTGGCCGCCGCCGCCGGTGGGATCACGGGCTGTGCCGCGGGGGTGGCGAGCTCACCGATTCCGCCGCGCCACCCAATTCCAAGCGTCACCGGCAAGCCGGTCAATGCCATCACCGGCCACCGGACTGGCCGCGGCAGCAGCGGCAGCGGGCTGGCCGCCACCGACACTTCGACGACGTCGACGGATCAGGTCGTGGTGCCCGGCGCCGGAAAGCCGACAATCCTGCTCGGCGACATGAACACTCCCGAGCAGTTCATCCTGGGTCAGCTCTACCGCCTGGCATTGCGCGCCGAGGGCTACACCGTCAGCCTCAGCCGCAACATCGGTCCCACCGCGATCTCGGTCGAGGCGATGAAGGAGCACAGCCTCGACATTTACCCGGAATACCTGAACGTCTGGGACACGAGCGTGGCCGACGTTCACCGGTCGCTGCACTCGCTGGGCGACGCCTACCGCGTCGGCCAGGTCTACGCGTCGCGCCAGAAGATGAAGCTGCTCGCCCCGACCCCGTTCACCGATACCAGTGGGATCGCCGTCCTATCTAGTTACGCCCACCGCCACGGGTTGCAGTCGCTGATTCACCTGAGCCGGGTCGCCCGCAGACTGACCTTCGGCGGCCCGCTCGAATTCACTCATGGGCCGGGCGGTCTGCCGACTGTCGAGCACGAATACGGTTTCACGCCGGCGGCGATCAAGGAGGTCGCGATCGGGGCACAGTACGTGGAACTCCAGAGCGGCACCATCCAGGCCGCGTACGTGAGCACCAGCGACCCCCAGCTGTCGGCCCCGAACTTCCGCGTGCTCACCGATCCGGAGCACATATTCGGATTCGGCAACGTGGTTCCGGTGGTCAGTGACGCAGCACTGAAAGCGGAGGGGCCGCAGTTCGCCAGGACGATCAACCGCGTGGACGCACTCCTGACCGAGACCGCGATCCGCGGCCTGAACACCGAGGTGCAGGTCGCTCATGACGACCCTGAGGCGGTTGCCGAGCAGTTCCTCGAGGGCAACGGCCTGCTGCCGACCCCGGTCTACTCAACCACCACTTGAGCCAAACCCCGCGGCGCCCCGCTCGGACTCGGGCAAGTCGGCGACCTCGGTCACCTCCGGAAGCCCGACCGCCACCAGGACGAGTTGCGCGATCCGGTCGCCGGCCGGCAGCGACACGACCTTTCGCCGGTCGGTGTTGAGCAGCAGCACTCTCAGCTCGCCGCGATAGCCGGCGTCGATCAAACCGGGCGCGTTGACGAGCGCAATCCCGTGTCTGGCTGCGAGCCCGGAACGCGCAACCACCAGTCCGGCGTGTCCCGGCGGGATCGCCACCGCGACGCCGGTCCGAATCGAGGCCCGCTCGCCCGGGCCGAGCCGGCACGGGTGGAGCGCGTAGAGATCGAGCCCCGCGTCACCGGCATAGGCGCGCGTCGGCAACGTCGCGTGGGGGTCGACGCGCATCACCTGGAGCTCGCCGACGATCTCTGTCACCCACGCTGGCCGCTGAGCGCGAACGGAGCGAACCGCTCGGCGATCGGGCCTGGCAGCCGCACGGTGACGCGGACGCCGTCTGCGGTGTCCTCACGCTTCAGATCGCCCGCGATCTCGTGTAGCTGGGCGAGCCGGCCGCCCTCCTCAAACGGAATCAGCAGCTCGACCTCACGCAGGCGCTTGGCGAATTCGTCCTCGATCCGTTCGACCAGTTCGCCAAGCCCTTCGCCGCTGAGCGCCGAGACGAGCACCGCGTTCGGGTGGCGATTGCGAAGCTCCTGGCGCGCGTCCTCATCGACGAGGTCGACCTTGCCGAGAACCAACAGACGCGGCACCTCGTCGGCCCCGATCTCCGTCAGGACTTCATCGACCGCTGTCGCCATCACCGCCCGCTCCTCCTCCGGGGCGGACGCATCGGAGACGTGCACGATCAGCTCCGCGACCCGCGTCTCCTCGAGCGTTGCCCCGAATGCCTCGACCAGCTGGTGAGGCAGCTTGCGAATGAAGCCGACGGTGTCGGTCAGCAGATAGTCGCGGCCGCCCGCGCGCAACACCCGGGTTGTTGGGTCCAGCGTGTGGAACAGCCTGTCCCTGACGCCGACCTCGGCACCCGTCAGGGCGTTCAGCAACGTCGACTTGCCCGCGTTCGTGTATCCGGCCAGCGCAACCTGCGGGAGATATGCCCGTTCGCGCTCGGCCCGCATCACCGAACGCGTCGAGCCGACATGGACGAGCTTGCGCTTGAGTGCCGCGATCCGGTCCCGGGCGAGTCGCCGGTCGGTCTCGATCTGGGTTTCGCCCGGGCCCCTGGTCCCAACGCCGCCGCCGAGTCGTTCGAGGTGGGACCACAGACCGCGCATTCGCGCAAGGTTGTATTCCAGCTGGGCCAGCTCAACCTGAAGCTTGCCCTCAGCCGTGTGCGCGTGGGCGGCGAAGATGTCGAGGATGATCGCCGTGCGGTCGATCACGGGTACGCCCAGCGCCTGCTCGAGGTTCCGCTCCTGGCGCGGGGAGAGCTCGTCGTCGCAGGCGACGAGGTTCGCGTCCGCGCGGCGCAGGTCGGCCTTCAGCTCCTCGAGCTTTCCGGAGCCGAGGTACGTGTTCGGGTGCGGCGTGTCGCGCTTCTGGACTAGCTCGCCGACCGCGACGACCCCAGCCGCCAGCAACAGCTCACGGAGCTCGTCGAGCTGCTCCTCGCCGCCGCCAGGCAGCGCCGCGATCATGTACGCACGCTGACGCGCGCGAACGGGCAGCTTCCCGTTCGCGTCGGGGCGTGTCTGACCATTACGTCCGTCTCTACTCGCGTGCAACCAGATAAATGGTAGTCACAGAGACCGAAGTCGTTGCACCGCCTCCAGCAGGCGGTCGTCGGGGGTCGTCAGCGAGATTCGGAAGAAGCCCTCGCCACTCGGGCCGTAGGCGCCACCGGGCGAGATCACGACCGCCGCGCGCTCGAGCACGTGCTCGCAGTACGCGGCTGACGACTCGAAGCCGACTGGAATCGGCGCCCATACGTAGATCGTGCCTTTCGGCTTGGTGACCCGCACGCCGCTCTGGGCCAGCGCGTCGCAGACGAGGTCGCGACGACGGGCGTAGACGGCGTTCATCGCGGCCACATCGGCGTCGACCGCGGGTTGCAGCGCTGCGACGCCCGCCAGCTGGACCGCCTCGAACAGGCCCGAGTCGACATTCGACTTCAGCTGCCAGAAATGCGCGATCGCCTCGGCGTTGCCGACGATCGCGGCGCACCGCCAACCCGTCATGTTGTAGCCCTTGGACAGCGAGAAGACCTCGACGCCCACTTCCTTGGCGCCGGGAGTCGCAAGGAATGAGGGCGCCACGTAGCCGTCGTACGTCGTCTCGCTGTAGGCGTTGTCGTGGACGGCGAGCAGGTCGCGCTCACGGGCGAGCGCGACGACGTCCTCGAACAACCCTTCGGGCACGACCGCGCCCGTGGGGTTGTTCGGGTAGTTGAAGAACAGGAGCTTGGCCCTGCCGAGCGTCTCGGCAGAGAGCCTGCGCAGGTCCGGAGCGAACCCAAGCTCCGGCTCGAGCGGCATCAAGACCGGCTCGGCACCCGCCATCAAGGGTCCACCCGTGTAGACCGGATAGCCCGGGTCGGCCGCCAGCGCAACATCGCCGGGGTCGAGGAAGGTCAGGCTCAGGTTGAAGATGCACTCCTTGGCTCCGATCGCCGCCATCACCTCGGTCTCGGCGTCCAACGTCACGCCGAACCGCCGGCGATAGAAGTCCGCGACGGCCTGTCGGAAGTCCCTCCTCCCCCTGTTCGTCGGATATCTGTGAGTCGCCGGGTCGGCCAGCGCCTGCTGGGCCGCGGCGACGATCGGCGGATAAGTGGGCGTATCCGGGTCGCCGATCCCAAGGCTGATCACGTCGACGCCGGCCGCCCGCTTGGCTGCGATCTTGTTCTCGAGCTGCGCGAACAGGTACGGGGGGATCTTCTCCAGACGGCTACTCGGTCGCATTCAACTCCTCGATCAGCTCGGCGGCCATGGTCCCACGGATCACCGGCTTCGCCCAGCCCGTCAGGTTGATGTCCAGGTTCTCCCCCACCTCGACCTCCAATTCCCCGCCGTCGAGCCGGACCGTCACGGGCGACTCGCCGCCGCCGAGTACGTGGGCGACGGCGGCGCCGATCGCGCCGGTCCCGCTGGCCGAGGTCTCGCCGACGCCGCGCTCGAAGATCCGGGCCCGAATCCCGTTCGGCCCCAGAACGGCGTACCAGGAAACGTTGGTGCGGTTCGGAAAGAGTTGGTGATGCTCGATCGCAGGCCCGATCGCCGCCAGATCGAGCCCAGCGAGCTCATGCTCGTCCGTGACCGCGATCGAGCACTGCGGATTTCCGACCTGCACGTGCTGGAAGCGCCACGTCCATCCGTCCGCGGTGAGCTCGCCGATCCCGTTGGGCGGGCCCGACGGGTAGTCGTCGCTCTGCAGACGCGAGCGTCCCATGTCGACGGTGCAGGTCGTGGATGAAGTGATCGTCGCGCGGATCTCGCCGGCATTGGTTTGCACCGAGAAGCGGTCCTCAGCTGTCCAGCGGTGCCGGCGGAGGTAGAGGATCGCCTCGCGAGCGCCGTTGCCGGAGATGCCGGACTCCGAGCCATCGGGGTTGAAGATCCGCATCCGGGCGACGAACCCGGGCTCGGTTGGCTCGGACACCAGCAGGATCCCGTCGGCGCCGATTCCGAAGTGCCGGTCGCACAACCGCTGGATCCGTCCGCTGGTGAGCTCGAACGTCAGCGCCCGCTCGTCGAGGATCAAGTAGTCGTTGCCGAGTGCCTGCCACCGCTCGAAGTTCACGGCGCCGCAGCGTAGCGGAGCCAGGTGCCGTAGATCTCTGCGGCCGCATCGTCCGGGTCACTACTGGTCACGTTGACCTCGTGCACAGAGGGCAGCTTTCGCATCCAGGTGAGCTGGCGCCTTGCATAGTTGCGGGTGCGTCGCTTCATCGCGTCGGGGTCACCGGCCAGCAGCTCCGCGAATCCGAGCGCCTTGCGGGCCGTCTCGCTCGCGCCTGCGGCGGCCGCTCGCTCGACCTCCTCGATAACGCCGTCCGCCAGCATCGCGTCGACGCGGGCGTCGATCTGGGCGTAGAGCTGTTCTCGAGCCATCACCAGTCCAACCAGCAGCGTCGGCCTGCGGGTCGCCTCGGTCCACAGCTCGGAGGGCTCCGAGCCCGCCCGCCCCGGCCGCAGCTCCCCGCCGTCGAGCAGCTCCAGGGCGCGGACGATCCGCTGGCGGTCACCCGGCGCGATCTCGGTCGCCGCCCACGGAGCCCGCGCTGCCAGCACCTGGTGCAGTGCCGCGGGTCCATCACGATCCAGCTCCGCCAGCCAGCGCTCGCGGACACCTGCGCGCGGAGGCGGCGCCAGTGACAGCTCCGCCAGCGCTGCCCGCAGATACAGGCCGGTGCCTCCGACGACGATCGGCAGCCTGCCGGAGTCGATCAGCTCGTCGATCTCGCGATGTGCGAGCTCGGCGTAGCGCCCGGCGCTGAACCGCTCTGTCACCGGCACGAACGACAGCAGACGGTGCTCGAGCTCCGCCTGCTCCTGCGCGGTGGCCGCGCCGGTCAGGGTCTCGAGGCCCGCGTACACCTGCAGGGCATCGGCGGACACCGCGGCGGGTCGCTCGCCCTGTGCCCGAAGGCGCCGGGCGAGCGCGATCGCGACCGCCGTCTTCCCGACGCCGGTGGGGCCGAACAGCGCGATCACCTCGGCTCGGGACACAGCGGCAGTATCACCTCCGCGCCGGGTCGCAGTATCGTCTCCCCGCTGTGAGATCGCCGCAACGGAGCCTGGTCAATGGCAGCGTTCTGCTGACGGGCGCCACCGGCGGCATTGGGCGGGCGATCGCGGGAGCGTTCGCCGCTCGCGGTGCCCGACTCGTGCTCACCGGTCGCCGGATCGAACAGCTTGAGCGGCTCGCGGCGAGCGTTGGCGGGCGTGCGATCGTCTGCGACCTCGCGGACCCCGAGCAGCTCGAGCGGCTTGTCGCCGCCGCCGGCGAGGTCGACATCCTGGTCGCGAATGCGGCGCTGCCGGCGACCGGTCAGCTGAGCTCGTTCTCGACGAGACAGCTCGACGCGATCCTCGCGGTGAACCTGCGCGCGCCGATTGTGCTCGCGCGGGCGCTTGCCCCGGCGATGGCCGATCGCCGTCGGGGCCACCTCGTGTTCGTGTCCTCGCTATCGGGCAGGGTCGCGTCACCCCTCTCCTCTGTTTACAGCGCGACGAAGTTCGGGCTGCGAGGTTTCGCGTTGGCTCTGCGTCAGGACCTGCGGCGGGACGGAGTCGGCGTCTCGGTCATCTCGGCCGGGTTCGTCAGGGACGCCGGAATGTTCGCCGACGCCGGTGTGAGGCTCCCTCCCGGGGTCGGCACGAGCACAGCGGAGGAGGTGGCTGCCGCGATCATCCGTTCCGTCGAGCGAGACCGCCGCGAGGTGACGGTGGCACCCCTGGCGATGCGGATCGGCGCCGACATCGCGTCGGTCGCGCCGGGCGTCTCGGCAGCTTCCCAACGGCTGCTGGGGGCCGATCGAGTGGCCCAAGATTTCGCGGCCGGCCAGATCGACAAGCGGCCGCCCGGGTAGTCGGCGCCCGGCGAGCTAACCGCTAGCCGGGCAGCCTGTGCTCGCGAGTCACTCCGGCCAGCACCGCGATGATCTCATCCGCGAGCCGCGCGCCGTCGTCGTGTCGATCTGGTGTCGCGCGGACGCGCACGATGACGGCGTCGTCGTCGATCTCCTCGAGCACCACCGTCGGTGCGCTCCGGGTCGGCGTCGTGACGTTCGCGTCGAGAAGCTGCTGCACCTCGCTGGGCCGGACGCCGGCGCCGAGCTTGACTCTGACATCGACGGCCTCGGGCTCCCTGAGCGGGACCACCACAGCTGCGAGCACGACGTTGTTCGGGATCAGGATCCTGTCTTCCCCACGCGAGAGCGTGGTGTACAGCAGGCCCAGCGAGCTGACGATTCCCTCCGTCGTGCCGCCGACGGCGCCGGCCTGCAACCGCACGCGCTCACCGAGACGAAACGGCCTCGCGCTCAGCAGGACCATCCCGGCGATCAGGTTTCCGAGCGTCTGCTGCGCGGCGAGACCAAGCACCACGGCAGTGAACGCGCCCCCGACTGCCAGCGCTTGCAATGAGATCCCGGCGACCGCCAGTGCGCCCAGGACCGTAGCCGCGACGGAGATGAAGCGGATCAGGAACTCGACGGTTCCGGCCGTGGCCGGGTCCATCCGCTTGAAGAACGCTGGGGCGATCCGCCCGAGATCCTTCGAGATCAGCCAGCCGAGCCCGATGACGGCGCACACCGCCGCGATCGTCACGAGCGCCTTGAGCCACGCCTGTCCGTGTTGGTCGATGTGATCGATCGCCTGTTGCTCGGCAACGATGCACGCGATCAGCAGCGGAACCGTGACCATCAGGCGCCGGCGTGCAGCTCGGACGTGGCGGGTATTCACCTGGGCCTCGAGCCCGACTGCGGCCCAGGCATCGCTGCGCGTCTCGAACATTCGTTCGAGCGAGCGGTCGGGTTGCCGTCTGTGCGGGAGCCTCACGACGGCTCAGAATAGCCGCGGTGCGTCCGCATCCTGAGGGCGGGGCGGATCGTTTCCAGGTCCCTCGCTGCCGCGCGCCGGCGCTTCGCCACGTCGCATCAGCCATGGCCGTTCTCCGGTTCCGAGCGCTCGACCTCCCGCAACCCGTCCCGGCGCCGGCCCCCCGGTGAGCTGGGCGGCATCGACCAATTTCGCGATCCGCTGTCGTTCCGTGGCAGGAAGGTACGCCCCGCGCCTGTAGAGCTCCTCGTAGGCCTCGATCAGGTCCGGGCGGTGTGCGGCGAGCCACGCCATGAACACCTCTCGCACGCTGCCGCGCAGATGCAGGGGGATACCGACGATGTAGCTAGCGCCGGCTTCGGACGCGAGTCGCACCACCTCCTCGATCTGCTCCGGCGCGTCATTGATCCCGGGCATCAGTGGCGCCACGAGCACTCCGGTCTTGATCCCGGCCCGGGTCAGCTCGGCGACCGCCTCGACTCGGGCCTGCGGGTTTGGGCTGCGCGGCTCGGTCGCCCGCCAGGCCGACGGATCCAGCGTCGGGATCGACAGCGCGGCGCTGAAATCCGTGACGGCGTCGAGCTCGCGCATCAGCGGCAGATCGCGCAACAGGAGCGGCGACTTCGTCAGGATCGAACAGGGATTGCGGGCGTCTCGAAACGCCTTCCAGATCTCTGGCATCAGCCGGTATCGGCCCTCGACCCACTGGTAAGGGTCGGTGTTGGTGCCGAGCGCAACGTGCTCGCGCTGCCACGATCGCCGGGCCAACTCGACCCGCAGTCGCTCCGGCGCATTGACCTTGACGACGATCTCCCGCTCGAAGTCCCGACCCGCGTTGAAGTCGAGGTACTCGTGGGTTGGACGGGCAAAGCAGTTGTGACTAATCACACCGTTGGCGATGAAGTCGCCACTCCCCGTAGTGATGTCGTAGAGAGGCAACTCGCAGTGAAGGGGCTCGATCGAAACGACTCGTAGGTCCGCAAACGTCTTCACCATCTGTCCGGCGACTGACCGCTTTCGTGTAATCGCTGGATCGGTGAGGTGAAAGAAGCGCATGTGCTCAGCGAGTCCACCTCGGATCCGAATGTATGTGACGTTCTTGCGTCGCCCGGTTGTGACGTCCCGAACCGTGTCGAACCGCAGGCGATGCGCAGCGGATTCGATCCAGCCGAGAATCTCTGGGTCGGTGTTGGCGATCCTCAGGGCGAACGCGCTCCGTGAACCCTCCGCGTCAAAGATGCCGGCAAGGAACCCCCGGCACCAATCCTGTGTTGGTATGGTCGGCCATGCGATCAGTTCGTGGATCGCATTGACGGATTGTCGGGGTCCGGCGGAGATTGCCTCCATCGCCCGACGCGACCCGATCGCCATTGCGAAGACTCGCCGGTTCGTCTCAACACGCTCTTTCAGTAGATAAGCACGAGCGCGGCGTAAGGCCTCCAGATCCGCGAGGGCGAGCCGGAAGGTGTGCCCGTACGAATATTCACCGATGTGACCGTCACCACGAATCATACCGCACAAGTATCCCCGCCGGTACGCGGGTGTTTCTGTCGCTTGATCAGCGAAGCGCCCGGTACCAATCAAATGATTCGTAAGTGTCAGGTGTGGCCGGTCCCGCGCGCCGCGAGGGCTGTTCAATACGTACTTCCAGCCTCGATCGGTGAGAAAGCGGTGATCGCCGCTGGCGATTAGCTCGGTACCGTCGGCCAGCACGACCCGAACTGCCGCCTTGACCGAGATCGACTTTGCGAGCACCTCGGTCAAGACAAACCGGCGATATTGCCCTCCCCGCGCTGATCCATAGATTGAATCGCCGACCTGCACTTGCTCGATCGGCCGGTGACGCCCGTCAGCCATCAAGACGGCCGTCCCGCCCCAGACACAGTAGGTGCAGGCGTGGGTACAGCCGCGGTACGGATTGATCGTCCAGCGGAACGGCATCCGCGATGCCGGCGGGACGCGGTTGAGGATCGACTTCGCCCGGACTTCGTAGAAGCGGGTGTCGACCGCCTCCGGTGCGTCGAAATGCCGGACGGTCACGTCGCCGTAACCCGGTAGGCGACCCTGATCGTCGAGCGCGACCCGCTGCTGCTCCCAGCGCATCAGATCTGCCCCATGTCGACCCCGAACGGATCTAAGGTCAGGTCATGCCTTTGACGCCGACCGAGATCGCGACTCCGAGCCTGCTTCTCGAACCGCTCTCGGTTGACGGCGCCAGGGCGATCGTCGCCGGAGACGTCTCCGGGGTCCGGCTGGGCCGGGGCTGGCCACACCCAGACACCGTCGACGGTCTTCGGATCGCGCTGACGCGAGGGCACGCCCCCGGCTGGCTGATCACGCTGGACGGGTTGGTGATCGGCGATTGCGGGACGCACGGTGACCCGGACCAGCAGGGTGACGTCGAGCTCGGTTTTGGCCTCGCCGCTCCCTACCGAGGCCGTGGTTACGGGACCGAGGTGGCGCTGTCGCTGTCGCGCTGGCTCCTTGCTCAGCCGGGTGTGCGACGTGTGCTCGGTCGCGCAGAGCTCGGCAACACGCCATCGCGCAGGGCGCTCGAGCGGGCGGGCTTCGTGCTCGAGTCCTCCGGGGCCATGTACGCGGTCTACGTCCTGTCCGCCGGCTGCACCGAGTAGCCAAATTCGACCACACACCGAACGTATGTTCGCATACGGACCGGACGGCCTCTACTCTGGCCTACCTCCGGCGCGCGCCACCAGCGACATCTCGCCCGTCAGTGTCTGGCTCGTGGCCGCGGCGATGTCGACCTGGACGAGCTCCCCGGGCGCCCCGAACCCCTCGAAGTTCACAACCTTGTTGTGACGCGAGCGGCCTCGCAGGCGGGAGGGGTCCGTGCGCGAGGGGCCCTCGACCAGCACCTCCAACGTTCGCCCGATGAACCGCTGCGAGCGCGCGAGCGCTCGGCGCTGCACGACCTCGACGAGACGCTCCATCCGCTCCACGGCGACCTCGTGCGGGACCTGGCCGGGCAGCCCGGCCGCCTCGGTCCCACGCCGCGGCGAGTAGATGAACGTGAAGGCGGCGTCGTAGCCGACCTCTTCGACGACCTGCAGAGTCTTCTCGAAGTCCGCCTCCGTTTCCCCCGGGAATCCGACGATGATGTCGGTGGTGATCGCACAGTCAGGAACGTGCTCGCGGATCAGCGCCACCCGATCCAGGTAGCGCTCGCGGGTGTACGTCCTGCGCATCCGCTTCAGCACCACGCTCGAGCCCGATTGCAACGGCAGGTGGATGTGCTCGCAGAGTGCGGAGAGCTCGGCGTGTGCTCGGATCACGTCCTCGCGCATGTCCTTTGGATGCGGGCTCGTGTAACGGATCCGCTCGATCCCCGGCACCGCATCGATCCGGGCGAGCAGCTCGGCGAAGGTGATCCGCCGGTCCGGCGGCAGATCCCGGCCGTAGGAGTTGACGTTCTGGCCCAGTAGGGTCACCTCGCCAACGCCGTCGGCGGCCAGCCGAGCCACCTCGTCGACGAGCGCGACCGGGTCGCGGCTCACCTCGCGGCCCCGTGTTGAGGGAACGATGCAGTAGGAGCAGACGCAGTTGCAGCCGACGCTGATCTGCATCCAACCCTGGAACTCGCGGGCGCGCTTGGCCGGAAGCTCGCCGGTGAACCCCTCGAACTCGAAGAAGCCCTGCGCGGTCAAGGACTCGCTGGTCAGGAACTCGGCCAGTTTGTGGACCTGTCCGGGGCCGAATGCGACGTCGACGAACGGGAACCGCTGAAACACCTCGTCCTTGACCGACTGCGCCCAGCAGCCACCGACCCCGATGACCGTGTCGGGGGCTCGCCGCTTCAGGGACTTGGCCTCGTGCAGGTGTGCGATGAAGCGCTCGTCGGCCTTCTCCCGGATCGAGCAGGTGTTGAACAGGATCAGGTCGGCCTCGTCGCGGGACGGCGCCTCGCCGTAGCCGAGCGACTCGAGCATCCCCTTGATCCGCTCGGAGTCGTGCTCGTTCATCTGGCATCCGAAGGTGGTTACGTGATACCGCTTCGTCATATGAGCAGCTATCAGCGTAGGGCCATCGGAATCATCGGGGTCAGCCAACGCGGCAGCGGGAAGGGCGAAAGCTTCCTATACCCAGTGGGTCGGGGTCCAAGTCTCCAAGCGGTGTGCGAACTGCCGTGCGGCGTCTTTGATGATGTCGCTGGTCAGTGATGGAGTCAAGACGGCGACCACGCCGGGGGAGCCCCACTAGAACGTTCCGTGCCGCCGCTGTCAGACTGGCGACGGAGCTTTCACCCGAGGCTCACGGCGTGATGCGCGCGCCGGCTCGCCCTGCGGCTGGGAGCAAGCTCTTATGGCATATAGACCGGCATCCAAGAGGAGGCGATCGTCATGAGGATCACGGACCCCGAAACCATCGCGCAAGCTGAGCTCAGACTGGCCGAGGTGCAATCGGCGCTGGACGAAGTTCGGCGCGTCCTTCGGGCTGTGGAAAAGGTGGAGCGGACCGCACAGAAAGGCCGCAACGTGGTTCGACCACTGGCCATCGCTACGGTGGGCGGGGCAGCCGTCGTCGTGGTCGTTCGCTCCGTCCGTCGAAGGCGTCGGTCGGATGATGGCGCGTAGGAAACACCGCCCGGCATGCCGTCCTGCGCATCGAGGCCATACCACCGGTCTTGCGCGGCAGGCGGTCTGCTCGCGGTTCGCCGCGCTGGAGCGTGGCAGCGCCTGACAGCGCCCCAACAGATATGACGTTGCGGAACCACGTGGGGTGGGAGCACGAGCCTCATATGACCCGCCGGAGGTCGCGGTCCAGGTCGTGCTCAAGCTCACGCAAGCGCAGGACTCCGGGCATCTTCGAGGGCCGGTCCGTAATCAGCGTGTCAACTCCGCAGGCCAAGAAGCACGCGGCGCCCAGCGACGTGTTCCAGTTGCACGCACCCTGCGAGAGCATCGAGCCCGTCGACGGCACGACGTACCCGGCGACCGCGGAGATGCCGAACAGGACGCAGCCGAGCAGGTTGACCGCAGGCTGCCACCATCCCGAGCCGCCGCGTACCGGCAACCATCGATGCCATCGGTGCCGCGGCGACGCGCGGTATGCGATCGCGCCTGAGACGAGGAAGCAGATCGACCCGCGCCAGTCGGGCCGCCACACGAGTTTGTTGTACTCCGAGCTCGTCAGGGCAACATGCATCGCATGGTAGGTCGTGAGGTTGAAGAACAGCGTGCCGGCCGATTGGATAATCGCCGCCCACCACGCACTTCGTCCGCCGCCCGCCCGGCGATCCGGCCAGGCGAGCCAACTCTGCAGCGCTCCGCCGATCGTGAACAGGATCGAGCCGGCGAAGAACGTGATCGCATCGGCGGTGTCGCCGACCAGGCTGGCATAGCCGGGAAAGGGGCCGACCAGAAAGCATGTCGACCCCAGGACGAAGCAGAGCGCCATCCAGCGCTGGCGACTCACCTCTCAACACCCGCGCCCGCGGCTCAGCCGGCCTTGCGGGCTTTCCAGGCCTCTTCGCAGGACCACTTCTGCGCCCATTCGAGCGTCACGTACGGGTAGCGGGTGACGGATCCGTCAGGCGGTCTGATCTCGACGAGCTCCTCGACCTCGAACCCAGACCGGCGTAGAAGCCCAATCATCTCTCCGTGCGGGAGATGGAATTCAACGGAGTCATCGTCCGGCCATTCGAAGCGGTGCATCCCGAAGTACGGTCGCAGGAGCCTGTCGGTCGCGGGCAGGTCTTCGTCGTCGGGGGCACAGAGCATCATCAGCGCCCCATTGCCGAGGAAGATCAGCCTGCCCGCCGGACGCAGCAACCTCGCTGCCTCCGGGATCCAGCGGTACGGATCACACCAGATGCTCGCGCCGTACTCGGAGATCGCGAGATCGAAGCTCTCGTCGGGAAACGGCACTTCCTCCGCGTTGCCGTGCAGAAGCGGGAACTCGAGACCGAACTCGCGCTGGAAGCGCTTCGCCGTCTCCAGCTGGACCTCCGAGTTGTCGATCCCCACCGGTCGCGCTCCGCGCCGCGCCAGCCAGGCCGAGACGTATCCGGTACCGCACCCGAGCTCGATCACGTCGAGTCCGGCCACGTCTGCTGGGAGCATGCCGACCTGCGATTCGGGCACACCCCAGATCCCCCAGCGAGGCTCGTCGCTGGCCCAGTTGCGACGGCCCGGGTGCTCGTACTCGGCGGCCCGCTGATCCCAATAGACGCGGTTGCGCGCGACGTGATCGGGTAGCTCGCCTAACACATGCTCAGGCTTATCACACGTCGCGGGCCGGGGAGCGGACCGGGGAGCGCGCCGGATCAATTGTCGCCTGCGCGATCGCAGTGCTCGTGCACTGCCGCACGTTCCCTCGTCGCTTGCCCCAAGCGGTACGGTCGCTCTGACGGCGTGCGTCGTCCTCGTCCAACCTTCGTGCCAGGAGGCATACGGTGGCAGACAGTGTTTACCGAGTGACCGAGGTGATCGGAGTCAGCAGCGAGTCCTGGGAGGCGGCCGCCCGCAATGCGGTCGAGGTCGCCGGCCAATCGATCCGTGACTTGCGAGTCGCCGAAGTTCTCCGCCAGGATGTGACGATCGAGAACGGCGGGATCGTGAGCTTCCGCGTTCGGCTTGGGATCTCCTTTAAGTACGAAACCGGCGATTGACAGCGGCTCGGCGTCTGCCTTGCCCTTGGCCGAGCGGCGATGAGTTCTGGTTGGCCGCCGGGATTGCTGAGCTCGAGTCCGAGAGGAGTTATCGATGACACCGCACCAGATCGTCTCGCGCGAGCGATGGAGGGCTGCATACGCCGAACTCCGCGCCGACGAGAAGGAGATGACCCGTCGCAACGACGCGCTCGTCCGCAAGCGCATGGCATTGCCATGGGTGGCGGTCACGACCGAGTACCGGTTCGAAACCAACGACGGCACCAAGACGCTTCCGGGGCTGTTCGACGGGCGCTCACAGTTGATCGTGCGCCACTTCATGCATGGCCCCAGGACCCCCGAGGGTTGCCCAGGCTGCACATTTGAGACCGACAACCTGGTCGGAGCAGTCGCCCACCTCGCGCACCGCGACGTGACCTTCATTCTCGCCTCGCGTTCACCGCCGGAGGTGCTCAACGCGTACAAGGCCCGGATGGGCTGGGAGATCGAGTGGGTGTCCTCCGAGGACGTCGACCGCGACTTCTTCGAGATCATGCACGTTCCGACACCGCGCCGGCCGGGGAACATGCTCGACGTCATGGAGCTGATGGCGCTGAGCGCATTCGCGCTCGAGGACGGCGTCGTCTACCACACCTACTCGACCTACGATCGCGGTACTGAGGCGCTCAACGCGACCTGGCAATTGCTGGATCGCGCCCCGAGGGGCCGGGGCGAGAGCTTTGACGGCTGGCCCCGCAAGCGCGACGAGTACGCGACCGGCTGACCACACCCTCGTGCAACGTCCTCGAAATTCCTTTGCGTTCTGGCGGCGTCTGGACGCGCCTGAGTCGTCCCGTCGCAACGGCAGATAACTCCAGTATCTGCTGTCGCAACGTCCCGCCTCATCCACGCCCAGCCACTCGCCCGAACATCAAAGGACTTCCGGGACGCTGCACTAGCGGTGCAGCGGTCGGTGCGCAACCGACTCGCGCTGTGCCGCGCTCGGAGCATCATCGCTCGCGCGCTCACCACTACCTCGCCGGGAACGTATCGTGTGTCCAATGCGTTTGCCGCTGGCTCTCATCGAGTTCCCCGCCGACGATCCGCATCGCGCCCTGCGCTTCTGGGTCGGAGTCCTGGGCACCGAACTCGTCGATCGATCGGACGCCGAGGGTGACGGTTGGCAGACGGCCGGCGGCGCCCCGGCGCTTGGCGTGCACGAGCGGGGCACAGGACCCGGCGACACCCATTCCCTGCCGTACTTCGAGGTGGACGATGTCGAGGCGGCGCTGCGGCGCGTGCACGAGCTTGGTGGCGAGGTGATCCATCCGGGTGCTCGCTGGGCGATCTGCCGAGATTCGGAGGGAAGTCCCTTCGGGCTCGCCGCTCGTGAGAGCTGATCAAGGTCGTGGGCGACCGGGACATCGAACGCTGGTTCGCCGAACAGCAGGCTCGGAAGGTGCGTCAGCGCGAGGCCTGCGCGAGCAAGCGCTGGTTCGCGAGCGAGGCCGAGGCCCGCGCTGCGGCGCTCTGGGATCGAACTCAATTCGGCGAGCGTCTGACCTGCTACCGCTGCGAGGAATGCAACGGCTGGCACCTCACCGGTGGTTGAGGCCGCGTTGCGCGAGTGACCCGCCGCTCGCCGCGACACAACCTATTGGCGCTCGGCGAGCGCCTTGAAGTTGTTGAGACCTTCTTCGAGACTCTTGCTGTTCATGCGCTTGACGATGAGCGCGTCGGCGAGCTTGCCGATCACGCCGCCCGGTAGCGCGTAGTCGAACGTCGTGGTCAGGCGCGTTCCGTCGCCTTCCGGGGAGACTTCCCAGCGAGCACGCCCCGACAGCATCCCCTCCATCTGGAAGAGCTGCAGCTTGTCGGGCTGGTAGTCGAGGACCGTCTCGGTGATCGGCATCGACATCCCGGCCGACTTCACCTTGAAAGTGACCTTGCCCCCTTGTTCGGGGAAGGGATCGACGATGTTGATCTCGGTCATGCCCGGATACCAGTCCGGCCAGCGGCTGGCATCGCTCAAGAGCGCCATCGTCTCGTGCGGTGGGGCCTTGATCTGGACGTTGCGTTGCACGATCGCCATCGCGGATCTCCTCGCTTCTCTTGTGTCGTCCCACTCCGAGACGGCCCGGCTGAGCCGATCGGTTGGGGCCGGACGGCCACGACCATAGACGAGCACCGCCGCTCTCGACAGATCGCCCCTGTCTCCCGGAGCGGCAGCCCGACGGCGCCGTTCCGCGATTCGGGTGACGCTCCTCTGTGACCGACGCCACATAAAAGTTGCCTTAAGCCTGTCAGTCTGATGCTCGACCTGCCGAATCGTCCCTGCCAGGTGCGGGGCGAGCGGGGGACCCATTGCTGAGTCTGGTCTTCCCGCTCAGATGGGGCGAATCGGCTGCCCGGCGCACGACCGGCAGTGGCCGTAGCGACCGCGCGTGGCCCATGTGGTGGGCGGAGCGTGGCCGCGAGCCCGACAGCTAACCCCGTAGGCGCCCGGTCCACGTACGAACAGGAGGACCTCGGGATGAGGCCCAACTTCAACGGGCGCAAGACGCGTCTGGTTTACGCGGGTATGGGCGCGGTCGCGCTCGCGATCCCTGCAACCGCGGCGGCGCTGGCCGTCGGGCCGGTTTCGATCTCACCAAGCGGCGGGATTGCTGCCCGATCAAGCGATGTCAAGGCGGTCGTGGCGGCAGCGGCCCCGCCTCGGGCGCTCGCGGCGCGCAAGCAAGCCGTGCACACCGCCGCGCAGCGCGATTGCGCCAAGCTGTTCACGGTCAGCATGGGCGAGCGCGCGGCGAACCGGATCTATTCCCGGACCAATCGAGTAACCCGGCACGATCTCCGGGTGCTCGGGCACATCGAGCGCTGTCAGCGTAACCCGGCCGCACAGGGTGTCGTGCGCGGGTACGACCGACATCGCGCCCACCTGCATGCGGCACGCATCGCGACCGCCAAGGCCGCGGCGCACGCGGCCGCGGCGCACGCGGCTCAACCGAGGCAACCGCGGCTGTCTGCCGAGGCCCAGGGGCAGCCGTCTCAGTCAGAGACACAGCCGCAGCAAGCCGCTGGCGATGTCGCCATCAGCGGGCTCGAAGCCTGCGTCATTCAGCACGAGTCGGGCGGTAACCCGCAGGCTACGAACGGCCAGTATGAAGGCCTGGGTCAGTGGTCGCCTCCAGCTTGGGCCCAAGACGGCGGCACTCAGTATGCGCCTACACCGTTGGGTGCGTCGGCAGCTGAGCAGGAGGCGGTACTCAACAGCGAGGGCGCCGCTGGGATGGAGCAGCAGCAAGGTCAGTACGACGGCTGCTGAAAGCAGGGCACGTCCTCGTTGGCATCCCCGCAACGGACGTACGTTCTATAGCGGGGCTCGTCCTCGTCACTATCTTCGGAGCCGTACCCCGGGGATGAGGCGGACGGGCGACCCTGAGCACGGTGATCCCGCCTCTGCGATCAGCACCGCCCCGAGTGTCGCTTAGGGAGTTCGCGGCGCCGATCATCTGCGCGCTCTCGCTCAGTGCCTCGAGCTTCATCCCGCGGAGGAGCGCGAAGGCCTTCTCGCCGGGGTCAGGTAGCAGGATCCCGTAACGAATTTCCGTGACAAGCACCGATCCGGGGAACAACCGTGCCCTGGAGGAACGCCCCGTGTCCAGGTTCGCTTCGTTGGTCCGAAACAAATCGGTTGCAGGGTTCAAACGTTCGGCGATCGGGGGTTTCGGCTCTCCCAAGCTCGGGCGGCCGTCTAGGACGCGACATCTCTGCCCCGACTGCCAGCAGGACATGACCAGTAGGCGCGGTCGTCGATTACTCCAACGACGCCTTGCGGGTGTTGAACTCGTCGAGGATCGCTTTGGTTGCGGTTGCACCAATCCGGGTCACACCTGCGTTCATAACGGCGAGTAGAGCGTCGAGCGTGCGTACGCCGCCCGCTGCCTTGACCTGGACGTGCGGGGACACGGTGGCGCGCATCAGCTTGAGGTCTTCAGGCACCGCCCCGCTCGGTGCGAACCCGGTGGACGTCTTCACGAATTGTGCACCCGCTTGTTCTGCGAGCAGGCACCCAGTGACCTTCTGCTCCTTGTCCAAGTAAGCGTTCTCGAGGATCACTTTCACGATCGCGCCATTGGCCGCCCCGACCACGGCTGCAATCTCGGCGCGCACCTCGTCGACGCGGCCCGAGCGCAACCGGCCGATGTTGAGCACCATGTCCAGCTCGTGCGCCCCGTCGGCGAGGGCTTGTTCAGCCTCGAAGAGCTTCGTCGCGGGCTTGGAGCTGCCGTGAGGAAAGCCGATGACCGTACTGATCAGGACCTCGGAGCCTGCTACGAGCTCGCCGGCGAATGCCACGTCGGCCGGACGTACCGTGGCGGACATGACGTCGTACCGGATCGCGAGGAGAACACCGTCGGCGACCGTGTTGAGGTCGAGCTCGGGGCGAAGTAACGAGTGGTCGATGGTCTTCGCGACGTCGCGGTAGCTCAGTGTGTCGAGGTCGACCCTCGCAGTGGAGTCTGCGTCAAGCATTCAACGATCGTATCACCTGTATGATAGCTAACCTGATGGTTAGGATACCAAGATCGCGGTTGGCGATTAGCTCAATCTGCCTGCCGGACGAGTCCTTCGAGTCCGAGGTGGAACGGATTGCTCGATCTGGCTTGGGGGGCCTCGGACTATGGGAGCTGAAAATCCCCGATCATGGGATCCCGGAGGTGAAGGCGCACCTCGATGCGCACGGAATTAGCGTGGCGAACGTCGTGCCGATCGGCAACACCATTTTTCCGGGTCGGTCGTATCCGGAGCCCGCCGATCCGCGCGATCGCATCGAGGCGCTTCGGACAAGGATCGCGCGCCTAGCGCCGCTCGAGCCGGGGTCAGTCGTCGTGGTCAGCGGTCCGATGCCCGAAATTGATCCCGCACGGTTCTTCGAAACGTGCGCCTGGGCGCTGCTGGAGCTGTCAGAAGCTGCGCGCGACGAGGGCGTCGCGCTTGCCCTGGAGCCGATCCGGCCGCTCAAGCCGGCCGACAACTGCCCGATCCCGACGATCGCGGCGGCAATCGAGCTTCTAGAGAGCGCCGGCGCGAAGGACGCGGGCATCCTGGTGGACTCGTGGCACGTCGGACCGGACCCGGAGATGCGCGATCAGATCATTCGTAACCGGGATCGGATCGTCGGGGCGCACCTCGCCGACCGTCGGCCCGGAGCGACATCTGATCGCGACCGCTCGCTCCCGGGCGAGGGTCAGGGTGAGTCGGCGGCGCTCGTGGCCGTGCTCGACGAGATCGGTTTCGACGGGTTGCTGGATATCGAGATCCTGTCCGACGACGGTCGACTAGTGGAGCGGGTCGAGCCGCCCTGCCTTTGGCAGCTCGACCCCGACGAGTTCGTCGAACGCTGCGCCCGTTTCGCCGGCTGAGCTATCGGCGGCTCAGTCGAGGACGGTGCCCTCGAAGGAGAACGTCGATTTGATGTCTACGGCGCAACCGGATGCTGCCGACTGCTGGGCCGCGACCATTACCTCGAGCGAGTGTGTTGCGTGCTCCGCGCTCAACGCGGGCTTCAATCCGGTGCGCAAACAGTCGGCCAAGTGGCTGACGAGCACGGCGCGCCCGAGAGACTCGAAGCGCTCCTGGGTCCGTCCGCGGTCGGTGAGATTCGGCGCCGACCAGCCGCCATAACCGGGGACGATGTCGACCTTGAAGACTTCGAGTGCAGTAGCGTCGCGCTTCAGCCAGTTCGCCGCGGTCAGGTTGAGCGTGCCCTCGAGCCCGAAGACCTCGAGGTTTGGGCTGCGCGCCGCGTTGACGTTGAAGGTCGAGTCGATGAAGCCGAAGGTCGAGTCCCCGAAGTCCAGCATCATCAGAGTGTTGTCGTCTGCGCTGACGTCGATCACACGACCCTCGAACGGCCCGCCGCGGACGACGCGGTTTGCAGCCGTGATCCCCGACATCGCCATGACGCGCTTGGCAGGTCCGATCAGCCCCGTCACCTCGGCGATTCCGTAGACGCCCATGTCGAGCAACGAGCCCGCGCCCTCTGCGTAGAACCAGCTCGGGTCGGCAGGCCAGCTCATTGACGCCGGTCCCCCGTGCGATGCGCGGCAGCGAACGAACGCCACCCGCCCGATCGCGCCCTCACGGATGATTCGACGGGCCGCGATCCGACGCGGATCGAGCATCGACGGCGGCGCGACGACCACCGTCAGATCGCGTTCACGCGCCACGTCGATCAGCTCCTCGGCATCCTCGACCGTGCTTGCGAATGGCTTCTCGCTGACCAGGTGCTTCCCGGCTCGCAGAATCTGGAGGTTCGTCTCGCTATGGACCGGACCCGGGGTGAGGTTCACTACTGCGTCGAGCTCGGCCTCAGCGAGCATCTCCTCGAGTGTGCTGTACACCTCGGCAATCCTGTACGTCGCCGCGACCCCCTCGGCGACGCTTCGCGTTCGGGAGGCGATCGCGCGGACCTCGACCCCATCGGCGACCTTGGCGAGGTTCGGAACGACTCCGGTCGGGCTCGTCGCGATCATTCCTGCGCCGAGAATCCCGATCCGTACGCGCTCATCGTGCACGGCGGCTCCCTTCTACTCTGGGGGGCTCGCGGCCGAGCCCAGGACTATGTGGTGCTGCATCGTCTATCCGCGGTAGGCAACGGACAGACGGCCCTTGACTCCGGGGCGACAGCGGAACAGGGCGCCGGCCAACGGCTCTGGCTTCGAAAGCATGTGGGACGCGCTCGTAACGTAGAGCTCATCGAGATTCGGGCCGCCAAAGGCAACACTGGTGATCAAGCTGGTCGGAAAGTGAATCACCTCGTCAAGGGTGCCGTCGCTCGCGTAGCGGCGCACCGCCGAGCCGCGAATCAAGGCTACCCAGATCCCGCCTTCGGCGTCGATTGTCAGTCCGTCCGGGAGCCCGGCTTCCGCGGGAATGTCGACGAACCGGCGACGGTTGGAGATGCCGCCCGAGTCGGGGTCGAAGTCGAACTGGTCGATCCCCTTCGTTGCCGTGTCGATGTAGTAGAGCGTCTTGCCGTCGTCGCTCCAGTCCAGGCCGTTGGAGGTACCGATTCCACCGAGCATCCGCGTGGTGGTGCCGTCGGGGTCGAGCCGGTAGAGCGAGCCTCCGCCCATCTCCGGAGTGTCGGACTGCGTGCCTGCCCAGAATCGTCCGGCCGCGTCGCATTTACCATCGTTCATACGATTCCCACGCAGGTCCTCGTTGAGGCGCCACACAGTCCTTAGCTCGCCGTCTACGTCGCGCGCAACGAAGCCGGTCTCGGTCGCGAGCATCAGTCCTCCACCGTTGCGAGGAACCGCCGCCCCGATGGACTCGCCGACGTCGGCCGTTACGCGTTCTCCGGTCGCGAAGTCGAGCCAGTGAACCTGGCCGCGCAGGATGTCGACGTAGATGAGTCGCTGCTCCTCCGACTCCCACACTGGTCCCTCGCCGAGCAGGCACCGGTGCTCACCGAGCGTTTCGAGCCCAGCGATCACACCGAGCTCCCCTGAAAAACCGGGGCATCGGGTCGCAGCAGGTCGTGGCGCTGGAGCTCAGCCCAGAAATCGGCGGGGATCGGGCGCCCGAACAGCCGTGCGTCGATCTGTACCTCTTCTGGCGACGCTGCTCCGACGCAAACCGACACTATGGCGGGATGCGCGAGCGGAAAGCGGAGCGCGGCTGCGCCGAGCTCTACGCTGTGCGCCTCGCAGACTTCGCCCAGCCGGCGTACGCGCTCGAGCACTTCCGCCGGCGCGACGGCGTAGTCAAACGTTGCGCCGGCAACTGCTCCGGTGGCCAGGATGCCTGAGTTGAATGCGCCGCCGACGATGACCGAGACGCCTCGCTCGAGGCAGAGCGGGAGCGCCGTGTCGAGCGCGCTCGTGTTGAGCAGCGTGTAGCTGCCTGCGAGCAACACGACATCGAGGTCGAACCGGTCAAGCACAGGCTTCACGGCTTTCGGCTGGTTGACGCCAAGCCCGATCGCGTCGATCGCCCCGCTCGCCCGAAGTTCCCGGAGCGCTTGAAAGCCTCCGCCGCGATCGAGCTCGTGGAGCCGTGCTGCCAGCGACTGACCGTGGGCACCCGGCTCGAGGTCGTGGATCAGCAGGATGTCGACGCGTTCGACACCTAGACGCTCACGACTACCCTCGAACGAGCGCAGGACTCCGTCTCGCCGATAGTCGAAGCGCCACTCCATCGGGAGCGCGTTCGACCAACCCGTCGTCGGCGGGGGAGCGCGTCGATCGGTCGGTTCGCTCAGCACTCTGCCAACCTTGGTCGACAGCACGAGTTCCCCGCGCGGCATTCCGGCCAGGAAGGTACCGAGCCGCTGCTCGGCAGCTCCGAGGCCATACCAGGGGGCCGTGTCGAAGGCGCGCACCCCGACCTGCCAGGCGGTCTGCAGGGTGGATTGCGCGGTTTCGTCGTCGACCGGCGCCCCCGGGAATCCGCCGAGCGGCCCCGAGCCGAGGCCGAGTTGAGTCAGCGGGATATGGAGCCAGTCGGGCCTTCGAGCCGCGATGAGCTGGACACCTCCGTTAGTTGGCAGCGTTGCCTGGGGACTCACTGGTCCGCTGTCTAAGGCGTTATCCATCGCGATGTGAAAACTTATCAACCTGGTTTCTAGGTTGTATAGTGAGCAGGCCGCTTGGCTTCCCGTGCGTGCATGATCATCGATCTGGAGGGATCTGTGAACAATCCGGCTGTTTGCTTCGAGGGGCCGCGGACAGTCGCCGTCGTCGATCAGGACAAGCCGGTGCCCGCCGAAGGGGAGCTCCTCGTTGAGTCGATCTCGTCCCTGATCAGCACCGGGACCGAGCTGACGGCGCTTGCCGCCGAAGACCCACCGGGAACAGTTTGGGCCTCGCTCCGTCGGTTCCCCAACACGCCGGGTTACTGCAACGCGGGAACGGTGCTAGCGGCCGGATCGGAAGCCGATCAGGACTGGGTCGGCAAGCGCGTCGCGAGCATCGCGAGACATCGGCGGTTCGGCGTCCTGCCGGTGGAGGCTGCGCGGCCACTGACAGACGGGCGGATCGGGGACGATGAAGCGGCCTTCTCTTCGCTCGCCGAAACGGTTATGAACGGCGTCCGTCGCGGTGGGGTCTCGTGGGGCGATTCGGTGGTCATCTTCGGACTGGGCCTCCTGGGTCAGTTGGCTGTCCGCTTCTGCAGGCTCGCGGGGGCGCGGCCCGTGTTCGCCGTCGATGTCGTCGAGGAGCGCCTCGGGCTAGTTCCGGACGATCCGGGGATCATCCGGGTAAGCGCCGCTCACGAGGATGTCAATGACGTCGTTTCCCGGGCTACGCGCGGCCGCATGGCCGACGTCGCTTTCGAGGTGACGGGCGTCTCCGAGTTGATCCCGCGGGAGATCGTCGCGTTGCATCCCCTCGGACGGTTCGTCGTCCTCAGCTCGCCGCGCGGCAAAGGGACGATGTTCAACTTCCACGACTTCTGCAACCGCCCCAGCTATACGATCATCGGGACGCACGTTTCGTCGCATCCAGAGGTGGCAACTCCCGACCAGCCGTGGACGGCAACGAGGAACGCCGAGCTGTTCTTCGATCTCCTTAGTGATGACGAGCTCGACCTGAAGCCGTTGATCTCACACAGGTATACGTTCCGGGACGCGCCTGAGGCCTACTCGATGCTGCTTTCGGACCGCTCGCAGGCGATGGGCGTAATCCTCGACTGGCGCCAGGACTGAAGTCACCGGCCCTTAAGTCTCGCGCAGCGCCTCGCCACTCTCAAGATCGAAGAAGTGAAGCTTATCCAGATCGAGCAGCAGCTCGATCTGGTCGCCAAGCTTCGCCCGGGGAGCCGTCTCGATCCGCGCCACGAGCATGCTTTCGTGGCCGGCGGCCCTCGGGTTCCCGGAAGAGTCGGTCGTCAGCGCCTCGTCCTCGGGAACGCCTTCAAACTCGGCGGCGACGTGGACCAAGAACTCGGCGCCGAGGCTCTCGACCAGCTGGACCTCGCCGCTTATCGCGCAGTGGTGAGCTCCTGAGTGAGCGGGTTCGCTCGAGGCCTCACGGACCGCCTCGGGTCGGATACCGAGCGCGACCTCGCCGCCAGAGTACGAACGAAGCTTCGGGTGCTGGTCGACGACCGGCGGCGGAATCTGGAATTCACAGTTTCCGATCCGGCCGGTGAGGCTTCCGTCGTCCCGATCGGTGATGCGCCCCCGCATCACATTCATCGTCGGATTGCCGATGAACCGTGCGACGAACAGCTTCGCGGGCCGGTCGTACAATGACTGCCCGCTGTCGACCTGCTGGATGACGCCGTGCTTCATGACGACGACCCGGTCCCCCATCGTCATCGCCTCAACCTGGTCGTGGGTGACGTAGATCGCCGTCACCTCGAGCTCGCGCTGCAGCCGCAGCATCTCGCCGCGCATCTGCGCGCGTAGCTTGGCATCGAGGTTCGACAAGGGCTCGTCCATCAGGAACACCTGCGGATTGCGAACGATCGCGCGCCCCATCGCGACGCGCTGTCGCTGCCCGCCTGAAAGCTGGCCCGGCTTGCGATCGAGCAGCTCGGTCAGCCCCAGCGATTGAGCGACGGCAGTGACCCGGGTCCTGATCTCATGCCGAGACCGCTTCTCCATCCGCAGCGGAAAGGCGATGTTCTCAAACACCGACATCTGCGGGTAGAGCGCATAGTTCTGGAACACCATCGCGACGTCACGCGCCTTCGGCGTTAGCGAGTTGACGACGCGATCCCCGATCCAGACATCGCCTTCGGTGATCGTCTCGAGCCCGGCGACCAACCGCATCGCGGTCGTCTTACCACATCCCGAGGGGCCGACGATCACCATGAACTCGCCGTCCTCGATCTCGAGGGTGAGCGCGGTCAACGCGCGCGTACCGTTGTCGTAGACCTTGCCGACATTCTCGAACAGTACGCGTGCCAAGGTCTCAGCCTCCCGTCTCGGAGTTCGTTGGGTCCAGCGAGCTCCGCATTGACAGGTTCATACGATCGCCCGGAGGATGGAGTCGAGGAAGTGTCTGGCGTCGAGTAGCGGGGGCCCGGTCGCGACACGGGTGACGATGAGGTCGAGCGAAGGAACGATCCAACATTGATTGCCGGAGAACCCCGCGAAACCAAACAGATCCGTCGGCAGGCCGGCCTGCAGAACGCCCGCCTGATTGGTCCAGTAGGCCAGGCCGTAAGCGGGGTTCAGCTCCTGAGATGGAGTCGTCGCCAAGGCCACCCACCCTTCTGGGAGCACCCTCGCGCCGTCCCAGATCCCGTCACGGAGCGCGAGATAGCCGAAGCGGGCGAAATCCCGCGCAGATAGATGTAGCCCCGTGTGCGGATTGGTGTGCGGACCGATGAACCCTGCGCCCCCTTGGGGATCCCACGCGACGTTCTGGATCCCGATCGGGTTCAGCACGCGCCTCGACAGGTAGTCGGCGATCTCCTCCTCGGCTGCCGTGGCGAAGGCGAGCGAGAGGTGCGCGAACGCCGCGTCGCTGTATTCCCAGTGCGTTCCCGGCTCTGCGACGAGTGTGGCCGCCGAGCGGCCGTAGCGATTGGGCGCGTGTCCCAGGGCGTGCTCGTAGACGCCGCTGCCAAGCGATGGGACGAGGCCGTTCAGGCCCGCGAGCTCCCCCGCGATGCCCGAAGTCATCGACAGCACTTGGCGGACCGTGATCTGGGCCTTGCGCGGGTCGGACAGCGGCCACCCTTCGGGAATCAGGTCGTAGATCGGCGCGTCGAGCGCCACGCCGAGCGGATTCGGGCGCCCGTGCTCGAATTCGTCAAACAGGAGGCCCCACGCGGTGGCCGTGAACGATTTGGTGCCCGACCAGATATCGAAGCGCTTCGTCGGGGGAACGATGAACTGCGCGCGGTCGGCGACTAGCCAGCCGTTGCGGACGATGGCTAGCGCCCACGTGTACCCAGCATGGAGGCGCTCGTGGGTCAGGAAGCTGACCTCCAGAACCGTCGGGTCGAATCCCGTGAGCTCCCGGATCTCTTCGGGTCGGCTGGGCGCACGCCAGCCCGAACCGGACTCGGGCGACGGGAAGTAGGCCTCGATATCCACAATCAGCCTTTCACGCCGCCGGTGAGGACCCCGCGGATCAGGCGCCGCTGAGTGAGCAGGAAGAGAACGATCACCGGCGTCACCACGATCAGTGCGCCGGCGGCGATCAGCGTGTCGTTCGTCAGGAACGTGCTGCGGAATCCGGCGAGGGCTACCTGGGCGGTCTGGACATTGGGGGTCTGGAGAGTGACGAGCGAGACGAGGAAGTCGTTCCAGCCGATCAGGAAGAGGAGGATGAGCATCGTCAAGATCGCGGGCCTCGCCATCGGGATCAGCACGCGGAGGAGCGTATTCCAGCTCGAGGCGCCGTCGACCTTGGCCGCGTCCAGGAGTTCGCGGGGCAACGAAACGAAGAACGCGCGCATCCAGAAGCTCCCGAACCCGATCGCGAGTCCAGTCAACGGGAGGAAAGCCGCCGCGTAAGTATTGATGAGGTTGACGTGCAGTTCGCCCCAATAGAGCGGGATCACGGTCGCCTCGACCGGGACCATCAGGCCGACAAGCAGGAAGTAACGCAAGGCCTCGCGGCCGCGGAAGCGTAGGCTGCCGAGCGCGTAACCCGCCATGACCGCACAAGCCGTCCCGACGACGGCGACGAACCCGGAGACGACGAAGCTGGCGAGAAGCGCCGATCCCAACCCTGCCTGTGTCCAGGCTGAGCTGAAGTTGCTGAGATGGATCCCCTCGTTGAAGTTGATCGCAACCCCGAGCGAGTTGCTCGGTCGGATCGAGACGAGGATGAGCCCTGCAAACGGGACCAGCACGAAGATCGAGAAGATCACGAGCGCCGTGTAACACGCAACGACCTCTACGCGGGAGCGGATCACGTGCCGAGTTCCAGAAGCTTGGTCGCGATGAACGCGAACACGAAGATGAACGCGGCGAGCACGACCGCAAGCGCACACGCCGTACCAGCCGAGCCTTCGACGAAGGCCCGGTAATAAACCTCGTACGAGGGCACAACAGTACTGAAGCCAGGGCCGCCTGCAGTCAGGTTGTAGATCACGTCGAAGTTGCGGAGGGTCGCGATTCCGGTGATCACGACCGCCACCGTGATCTCATGCCGGAGACCGGGGATCGTCACCGCTAAGAACTGATGAAAGGCTCCGGCCCCGTCGACGCGAGCGGCGTCATAGAGGTCGAACGGAATCTTCTGCATGCCAGCGACGAAGAGCACCGTCACGAACCCGGTCAGCGTCCACGCCCCGACCACGCCCACGGCCGGGAGGGCGAGCGAGAAGTTACCGAGCCACGGCTGAGCGAGGCTCCCCAGGCCGATGTTCCGGAGAACGACGTTAATAAGTCCGTTCTGCGGCTCGTACATGAACTGCCAGATCAGCGCAGCGACGACACCCGGCACCACGAACGGAAGGAAGATCGTGACGCGGAAGAAGGAGTGCCCCCGTCTGACCGTCGTCAGCGCCGTGCTCAGGATCAATGCCGTGATCACAGGCAGCACGCAGTAGAACCCGAATAGGATCAATGGATGGATCAGGCTGCTCCGGAGGACCGGATCCGAGAAGACCTCTTTGTAATTCGCAAGCCCGATCCAGACCGGCGTCGCGACTCCATCCCAGTTGAATAAGGAAAGAACCGCGGTCGCGATGATCGGAGCGATGACGAACGTCAGATAGAACGCGAGCCCTGGGGCCAGGTAGACCAGGCCGACCCACCCACGCTCACCGGGGACCGCCGCGGATCGCGGTCGCGCACGACTTCTGAGCATCAGCAGCAGCGGTGGGATCGGTCAGTTAGAGGCGTGCCCACCTCCCCTGCGGGGGAGATGGGCACGCAGTGGGGGTCCGCCATGACCCACCCGGGCCGGTGCAGAGCAAACCTCTCTTATTACTTCTGCCAGTACTGGCTGTAGTCGCTCTGGACCGCCTGGACGAAGGCCTTGGGCGTGATCTTGCCGGCGGCCAGGCTCTGGAGGGCGCCATCGGCCGTTTGCAGCATGCTCGGCGTCGACCAGTCGAGGAACGGGAGCACAGAACCCTTCTTCAGCAGGTTGCCCCACATTGTGTAACCCTCGCCGACGGCGCTCGTCGGCGAGACGCCGATCGAATGCATCTGGCTTAGCGAGATCGGGATCGCGGAGAAGCCGCCGTTCTTCAGGAACAGCTTGACGCCCTGGGGGCTGACCATGAAGTTGAGGAACGCTGCCGCCTGTGCGGGATGCGCCGAGTGCGCAGAGATCCCAAACGGCGTCGCCGACCCGTTGTCGACCAGCGTCGATCCACCGTTCGAGGGCATCGCGAAGAAGCCGACGTTGTTATGCATGATCTTCTCGACGTTCGGGGCAAACCAGGTGCCGGTGAGCATGAACACCCCCTCACCGTTCGCGAAGCGGCTCACCATGTCGAGCAACTGCGTTCCGGAGTGATCAGCGTTGAACGCACCGTCGGCGCCAAACTCCTGGACGATTTTCGCTCCGGCCAGGACCGCTGAGCTGCCGAACTTCGCTGAGCCGTGGCCGATCCCATAGACGAAGTTGTCCCAGCTCGACGCGCCGCCGCTTGCGTCCTGGAACTCCTGGAAGTCGTGGAGTAGCGGGAAGCCCTGGGCGTCTCCGAGCATGATCGGCACCTGACCGGCCTTCTTCGCGGAGTTCACGTCCGAAACGAACTGCGTGAACGTCTTGGGGACGCCGACGTGGAGCGCCTTCAGCTTCGCTTTGTTGTAGAAGACGCCGAGGGCTCCACCCGCCCACGGGAGCGCGTACAGATTGCCCTTGCCCCAGGTCTTGCCGTCGGGCGTAAAGCTCGCAGACGCGAGGACGCTCGGTCCCAGACACTTGAGCCACCCATACTGCTTTGCGTATGAGTTGAGCGACAGCAGGCTCTTGTCCTTGACCATCCGCCCGAGCGTGCCGTAACCGAGCTGCCAGGATTCTGCGATGTCGGGGCCGGCCGAGCTCTGCAGCGCAAGCGGCTCCTGGTCGGCCAAGGCCGTCGTCGCCTTCCCGACCGGAACGACAGTGATCCCGGGATGCGACTTGTTGAACGCCGCTGAGATGGCCTTCAGTCCGGCCGCATAGCCAGGCGCCTGCGACTCGTACCAAATCGTGAGCGTGACCCCGCTCGCGGGCTTTGCTGCGGACTGGTGCCCGTACGCCGCCGTTCCCAGCGCGAGGGCTCCGAGCGTCACGGCTGCGAGCGACAGCGAGCTGAATCGCCGAAGCCTGACGAATGACGGGTAATGCATGAGTCACTCCTCCGAGTTGAACAGTTGGTGACAACACGCCATCGGTGAACAGGGCCACCGAGCGTCGAAAATGACTAAGGACGACCTCAACCCGTCACGCTATCAGATAGGTTTGTATGATTCTAGGGGTGATGGAAGCCCAGCTTCAGGCCTGCCTGGCGGCATTTTGTGTGGTGGAGCCCTGGCGATGAATGCGACGCACCCTCGGATCGCGCTCACAATGGGCGATGCAGGCGGCGTCGGGCCCGAGCTCATTAGCCGCGTGCTAGCCAGCCGCCCTGCAAAGCCGTTCATACCGGTGGTGATTGGCGATCCGGCGGTAATGCGACGCGCGGCCAAGGTCGTTGCGGCACCGGTCGCATTTAGTGAGGCGGAGCTGGTGGACCTATCCAGCTGGTCGCGAGACGAAATCCCGGTGCTCAGACCCCCGGGCGTGGACGTCGCAGACGTCCGCTTCGGCGAAACGGGAGCATTTTCAGGCGCCGCCGCCGGGGCGTGCCTAACCGAGGCTTTCGAACTCGCGCAGGCGGGCCACGTCGACGGCGTCGTGTCCGCGCCGCTGTCTAAGGAGAGCTTCCATTCGGCAGGATATACACAGATCGACGAGCTCGAGTACCTCGGCGAGCTGACGAGCTCAGAACCCTTCCTCGTCGGAATCGCCGACGGCATCTGGACGGCCGCGGTGACTCTTCACACGCCGCTCCGAACGGTTGCCGACCTGATCACCCGGGAGCGTGTGTTTCGCGCCATCGATATGCTCGCCGGAGCGTTGGAGCGCGGCGGCGCGGAAGGGCAACCGATCGCCGTTGCCGCGCTCAACCCGCACGCGGGAGACGGCGGTGTGCTCGGGCGCGAGGAGATCGACGAGATCGGCCCGGCGATCGACGATGCGCGGGCACGCGGCCTCAACGTGGTCGGACCGCTACCCGCCGACACCGTGTTCGTGCGCGCGTTCCATGGAGACTTTGCCGGCGTCGTCTGCATGTACCACGATCAGGCGAACATCGCCCGCAAGCTCAGAGGCTTCGCTCGTGGTGCGACGCTGTTCCTCGGGCTTCCGGTCATCTGCGGGACGACCGCGCACGGCACCGCGTTCGACATCGCAGGCCGTGGCGAGGCTGATCCGGGAAGCCTCGCAAAGGCTCTCTCCCTCGTACTGGCGCTCGCCGAAAGCGGCGATCGAATCGGCGCTGGGCACCGCGGATGAGCCCGGGAAACAGCGCAGAGCGTCTTGCCGCATGCGGGTCCGCGAGCGTCTACGAGGCGCTTGGCAGGCGCTCGGTCCTCGCCGAATCGGTCCGGCCACTTTGGCCGTCCGGTCCGGTCGCGGGGCCTGCCTACACCGTGTCGACCGGTCCAGCCGACAATCTCGCCCTTCACAGGGCGGTGGCCGAGGTCCCAGCCGGCACGGTGGTGATCGCGACGGTCGGTGAGAGCGACTGCGCGATCTGGGGCAGCCTGCTCTCCTCGATCTGCTCCGCCAAGGCAGTCGCGGCATTCGTCACCGACGGAAACGTCCGGGATAGCGACCGCATCCGCACGCTGGGCTTCCCCGTCTTCTGCGCCGGCGTGAAGATCGCAGTTCCCGAGAAGAAGGATCGAGGAACGCTACAGGCGAGGATCAAGATCGGCGGAGTCGGGGTCGAACCCGGCGACTGGATCGTGGCTGACGGCGACGGCGTCGTCGTTGTTCCTGCTGCTCGGCTCGGTGAGGTCCTAGACGGCGCCGAGGCGGTTGAGGCACGCGAGGCGGCGATCATCCGACGCGCGATCGATGGCGAGCCCACGACGGTCCAACTCGGCCTCGAGTAACGGGCCGGCGTGAGGTCAGATCAGGAGCGGCGCGGTATGGCGCCGGGGCGGGGAACTCGCGCTGGCCGTCCTGCTCACCCAGATCTGTCAGTGGGACCGCAAAGTGCTCGAGCATCGCGAGCCGGGCGCCTTCCACGTCCTTTGCCACAACCGCCGCCAGCACCTGCTCATGCAGTTCCTGGGTGCGCAGCTGAGACTCCTGCTTGAGCCGCTGGAATCCCTCGCGGATCGACTTCAGCACCGTCTCACGCATCGACAGCATCAGGTGGTAGAGGACGAGGTTGTGAGCCGCCGCCGCGATTTCCACGTGGAAGACCAGGTCCAGCTCTCGATACGCGCTCGGCGCCTCGAGCGTGCTGCGCATCTTGTCCATGACATCGTCGAGCCGCCGAAGGTCCTCGTCGTCGGCGCATCGCGGCGAGTTCGGCGCCTCGACCTCGATCCCTCGCCGGAGCTCCATCACCTCGCGGACAGCGGAGGCGTCAATGCCGATTGCCCGCTCGAAGAAGATTCGCAGGCGACCAGTCGACAGTGGCTGGACGACAGCGCGCTTGCCGTTGGTGATCCGCACGACCCCCGTCGCCGCCAGCGACCGCAGCGCCTCGCGGACGGTTGGTCGACTGACTGCGAATCGTGCCGCGAGTTCGCTTTGTGACGGCAGCGACTCGCCCGGGAGAACCGGATGCATGTCGATGAAGCGCAGCAACTCTCGCGCGACATGCTCGGACAGAGCGAGGCGCGAAACCGGCCGAAGCTCTACAGGCTCCTCGAGCAGGTCTGAATATCCCATCCCATCCGTCACGTCGTTCACAATCCCTTCCGGATTCATACCGCAACCCAACGTAGCATGCGGGCAACCTGGCAAGCATGTGGGCAACCTGACAGACAGCTTGATAGGCTTATTGCGTGCGTGACGTTGCATCCAGCGGGAACGACGTTGGGCACCCGCCGCGACAGGAGGCGCGTTGACTGCCCGTTACGCGGCGGTGTCCCGAGCGGACGCCGGTAGCGCTGAGGCGCCTTCGGCCACTTCGGGCGCAACGTATCAGGCGAGACTCGGCCGGATTGCAATGGAGGCGGGCAACCGCGGGCTCGACTGCATGGCCATTTACGGGGATCGCGAGCACTTCGGGAACTACGGTTTGCGCGCGGTCACGATCCCCGGTTCGAGGAGGCGGTGCTGGTGGTGCCCGCTCACGGCAAGCCGGCGATTCTTGTCGGAAACGAGGGCATCGACTACCTCCAGGTGTCCCCGGCGGGGACGTCAGGGCCGTCCTCTGCCAGCCGCTAAGTCTGATGGGACAGGACCGTTCAAAGCAGCCGTCGGTGTCCGACGCGCTCCGCGAGGCCGGCGTTCAAAGTGGCGCGGCGGTCGGAGTCGTCGGGTGGAAAACATTCGACTCGCTCGCCGTCGCCGGCGGTGCCTACCTGGCGGTACCAGCCTTTCTTGTCACGGCGTTGCAGGACGCTACCGGTCCAGCGGGCGAAATCGTCGATGCGACCTCAGTCTTCATCGACCCGATCGATGGACTTAGGGCCGTCGTTGACGCCGACGGTATCGCGGAACTCGAATACGGCGCGGCGCTCGCGTCCGAACAAGTGTGGAGAGTCATCGATGGCTTCGAGGTCGGTATGACGGTCTTCGAGGCCGGCGAGCTGATGAGGGCCAATGGCTACCCGCACAACTGCCACACGATGGTCGTTTCGGGACGGCAGGGTTTCGTCGGGTCTGTGGAAGCCCGAGCGGACGCCGAATACAGCACGGCGACGTCCTGTCCGTAGCAGCGGGGCTTTGGGGGGGGCTGACAGCGAGGGCGGGCATCGTTGCCACGAGTGAAGCCGAGCTCGATCCGAGCCAGCGAGGCTTCGATGAGTTTGCAGCGACCTACTTCAGTGCCATTCGCGCGTGGTACCGGGCGGTCGGGACCTACGCCTCGGGGAGCAAGATCGTCGCGGCTGTTTACTCGGCGCTCAACGGAAAAATCGGGCTCGCGCTCTAACCCCGGGCACCTGACGCACTTCGTAGGAATGGCTCCACACCCCGATGGTGCCCACCTCCACGTGTCCACTTTGGAGCGGAATGGTGCTCCAATGCGATCTGATTCCGGCCTCCGACCCATGCCGCTTTCTTCTGCAACTGCGAGGACACGCTGTGTCTAGCGGACGAGACGCTGCAATGCTCGCCTCCTCGCACCCAGATCTAATGGCTCGTATCGAGCAGCGGCGCCGTGTTCTTGCAATCGCCCTCGGGGCGGAGCCGGCAGACGAAATCCTGCCGTTGACGAACTCGCCCGCGTACTTCCGCCCGCTGCTGCTGCGACGGGGCGAGGCGCTGACATTCGAGTGACCCGCCGTCACGACCCGTCAACGACTCCATCGGAGGATCGAGCATGCGGGTCTGCGTGATGGTCGAGGGTCAGGAGGGCGTGCTTTGGGAACACTCGGCGGGCCCTCGCTCGCGCCACCGAGGACGCCGGACTCGAGGGACTGTTCAGCTCCGACCACTACGCAGTACTTGGCTGCAAGGGAAAGATCGGCGCACTCGACGTTTGGGGGACGCTGTCCGCGCTCGCGGCAATCACCTCGACGATCCGGCTCGGCGCGCTCGTCTCACCTGTCACGTTCCGATCAGCCTCCATGCTCGCTCGCGAAGCTGGCTACCACCGCTGACCATGTCTCGAACGGACGGATCGAACTCGGGCTCGGTGCCGGCTGGTATGAGTCCGAGCACGTCACCTACGGCATTCCCTTCCGGACGCGGCGCGAACGGTTCGATGAGCTCCTCCACAACAACAGCTTCCGGAGATAGTCCGCCAGTGGGACCGACAGCGACGAGATCTGGCCGAAGCCGCGGCAGGTTCCGCATCCGCCGCTAATCATCGGCGGACGGGCGCACCACCGCACCGTCAGGGCGGCAATTGCTCACGCCGACGAGTACAACACGCCGGGTCCAACGGTCGAGGAGGCCCGTGCCCGTCGCGAGATCCTCGATTCGGCGGCGCAGGCAGCCGGCCGCCCGCCGCTCCGCTTCTCGATGATGATCGGCTGCGTCATCGGCCGCGATCGTGCCGAGGTCTCCACGCGGATCGACACCTATCGCGCAATCACAGGCAAGCCGGCACCCCCGATCTTTGGCACGGTTGACGAGGTCGTCGAGACGCTGCGCAGGTACGCAGCCGCTGGAGTCGATCGCACGATGCTCCAGCACCTCGACCACGAGGACGCCGAGATGGTCGGTGTCCTCGGCGAAGTTGCGGACGAGCTTCGCGACGCTCAATGAGGATCCTGATCATAGGTGGAACCGGACTGATCAGCTCATCGGTCTCGACCTGCCGGCGGCAGCGCGGTGACGACGTCTCGATCCTGAACTCGCGGCCACAGCTCGCGGCCGATCCCGAAAGGTGCTCGCCACATTGTCGGCGACCGGACGCTCCCGGGGTTCATCGACGAGATGCGCTCGGGGCCGATGTTCGACTGCGTAATCGACATGGTCTGCTTCGAACCGGAACAGGCCGAGAACGCGATCCGGGCCTTCCACGGTCGAACCGGGCAGTACATTCTCACGAGCACGGTCGACATCTATCGCAAGCCGGCGACCCGCTATCCGTATCGGGAGGACGAGCCCCACGGAGGCGTGAGCGAGTACGCGATCAAGAAGTCCCGTTGCGAGCAGATAATCCAAGAACATGACGGATTTCCGGCCAACCTGGTGACCCGCCCGCGTCAACCTACGGCGACCTCCAACGGCCGGTCCACACGCTCGGCCGCAGCACTACATACTTGGATCGCCTGCGCCGGGGCAAGCCGATTGTGGTCCACGGAGACGGGACCTCGTTCTGGGTCGCCTGCCACGCGGACGATGTGGCGCGCGCCTTCGCCGGGGCTGCCGGCAATGAACAGGCGGTTGGGCGTTGTTATCACGTGGCCGGTGAGGAATGGCTCACTTGGGATGATCACCACCGGGCGGTGGCGAGAGCCATCGGCGCTCCCGAACCTCAGTTCGTTCACATCCCGACCGACGTGCTCGCCCGGATTGCGGGCCGCCGCGCGGAACTCGCCTGCAGGTACCACCGCTTCAACAGCCTGTTCGATAATGCGCGTGCTCGCCTGCGACCAGCTCGGCTTTATCTACACGATTGCCCTCGCCGACGGGCTGCCCGGCTGGTACCGGTCGCTCGAGCGAGCAAGCCTGATCGAGGACAGCGAACTCGATCCGTTCGACGATCGGCTGATCGCCGCCTGGCAGTCAATGGCCGACTTGGGCGCGATCGAAGGCTGATTGCCGCCGGGGGTCAGCCGGCGCGGTACTCGCCGAGAACTTCGAGCAACGACCCGTCGACTGCGCAGGAGGCTACGCCCGAGTGTCCTGGCCTGGTCCTCCGCCTGATCGGCGTCGAGGTACTCGACCTTGGACTTGCCGTCAACGCGGGTCAGCATCAGCGCCCCGAGCTGGATCAGTGCCCCGGCTCGGGGCGAAACCTCGGTCAGCTTGGGCTCCTGCCCTTTTGCGTACGTGGTCCAGAAGGCGCCGGCGTAGGTCGGCGAAGACGAAGCCGGTTCTGCGGCCGCGCGAACCCCTTGAGCAGCATGTGGTTGACGAACGTCGCGACGTCGTAGCCCGGATTGCCAAAGTGAACGACCTCATAGTCGAGCAGCAGCAGGCCGTCGTCGAGCAGGAACATGTTCTTCGGAACGTAATCGCCGTGGACCAGGACCCTGCGGACGTCGACAAGGCGCTCGATCGCGTAGTCGAACGCAAGCTCGAGGTCCGGATGCGCACCCGCAGCAAAACGGAACCAGGGGTCAAGCTGGTTCCCACGCAGAGTCGCCGGCTAAAAAGCGACGCGCCACGAACGGGTCGTCAAGGGTCGCTTCGTGAATCGAGCGCAACAGTTCGCCCGCCTGTCGAGCCCGCTCACGGTCGAGGGTTCCTGAGAGAAGCTCCGGCTTCCAGAGGATCGCCTTGTCAGGCGCGGGTGCCATCCCGATCACCAAACCCTCTGCGTCGTCAAACGTCAGCGTCGGTACCGAGCCGGCCGCACCCTCTTGCTCAGCAGCTCGATCGCGTCGCGCTCGTTCAGGATCCGGCGAACATCCGCCAGCCACTCGGTCGGGACACGTAGCTGCGGCCGAGACTGCTTGACGATTCCGGCCTTATCTCCGGCTTCCCAACGGAGAACGACGTTCGACACGCCTCCCACGAACTCCTCGACGCGGAGCTCCTCGCCGTCGCTGACAAGCCCTCGTTGCCGAAGGTATTCCGGCAGCGTCGCCTCGGTCAGCTCGAGCGGGATCTCCGGTGGCGGCGTATCGAAATCTGGAGCCGTGGAAGCGCCCACAACCGCGTCCGTTGCCAGCCTGCACAAGCTCGGACACCGCATCGGCGATCGCCCTTTCGACGGGATACCGCTCGAACGAGGATGCGCCGATGAATCCGTGCAGGCCATCGGCGACCTCCAGGACACGGGCTACCTCGTGCGGTCTCGCCGCCGGGCCTCCATGGAAGACGACGATTAGATCGTCGCGCACCGAACGACCAGCAGCAGCGATCTGCTCTATTTGCGCAGCCGCCGCTGGAAGGCCACCCTCCGACGACGGCGCCCGCGTCACGCCGATGTGCGGGGCGAGCACGTCGACGCCGGCGAGGGACATCCGGACCGCTGAAACGTCATCCCAGACGAACGCGCACGTGAGCAGGCCCGCCCGGCGGGCGGCGCGCATCAGCTCGACCTCGCTCTCGAACGAAATGCCGGTCGCCTCGAGGTCCTCGACGAAGCCGGACCATAGAGGCCGATCGTCGGGAAGTTCTGGACGCCGGCGATGCCAAGTTCCGCAAGCTCGGCAATCAGACAGTCGAGGTCGTAGAACGGGTGTTGCGCGCAGACGCCGGCGATCACGGGGACATTGTTCGCCTTCGCGAGCACCTCACGCGACAGTTCGCGCACGACCGCGTTGGCGTCCGCGAACGGCAACACCCCGGCCAGCGAGCCTTGACCGGCGGCGCGAAACCGGCCCGAGTTGTAGACGACGAGGAGGTCTGCTCCGCCCGCCTCTGCGGCGGCAGCCGCCAGCCCGGAGCCCGCGGATGCAGCGATGATCGGCCGCCCCGAGTCGATCTTCGCCCGGAGCCGATCGAGTGCGATCACCCGCTTTGTGCGACTCACACTGCCTCCCGTGCCGCCGTGGTTAGCCCGAGGCTCCCAGGATGGAGCAGCCCCTCGGGATCGAGCGCATGCTTGAGCCGCTCGAGGACGGCGAAGCCTGCAGGGCCCAGCTGATCCGGAAGCCACGAGCCGCGGATGCGGCCGACGCCGTGGTGGTGAGAGATCACCGCACTGTGCGCGATCACGATCTCCATCGCGGTCCGCCAGATCGTCTCGAGGCGCTCCACAGCCGCGTTGTCATCTGGCGCGTCGCCGAGGACGATCAGATACAGCGAGATTCCATCCGTGTAGGCGTGGGAGAAATGCCCGAGCACCTCACCTGCGAGCGGCGCGAGCGCGGCCGCGAGATCGCGATACAGCGAGGGCATCGTCCGCCAATCAGCGGCGACTTCAATCGTCTCCGCGAAGCCTCCCTGCCGTGCAAGGCGATCCTCGACATAGGAGAAGTCGAACCGACGAGCGAGCCAGGCCTCAGTCGGCGAGCTGCCGAGAGGGCGCGCATCGAGCGTGTCGAGTTCGCTGGTAGCCACCGTCGCCTCGGCGTCAACGATCTGGGGAGCGCCGGCGAATGCAACGAGCAACACCGAGCCGTCCTCCGGCTCGGGCAATGTCAAATGGAGCGCCTCGGCTGTGTCATAAAGACGCACGACCGCCGGGCGAAGGCCGAGCGCCATCATCCGGCGAATCGCCTCGAGCCCGGTCTCGACATCAGAAAGCGCGTAGGCGCCGAGTCGTTCGAGCCGCGTCAACGGATACAGCCTCAGCCCGACCTCCGTGACGACGCCGAAGGCTCCCTCACTGCCGATGAACAGCTGTATCAGATCGGGACCGACTGCGCCCCGTGGCGGAGTCCCGAGACGACCGACCCTACCGTCAGCGAGCACGACGGTCAGGCTCGCCACCGCATGCTCGATACCACCCCAGCGAGACGAGAATTGTCCGGTCGCGCGAGTCGCGACCCAGCCACCGACGGTTGAGCGCCCGAGCGACTGCGGGGACATCCACGTGGTCAGCGACTGCAGGGCGAGCTCGCGCTCCAAAACCCCGCCGAGCACGCCCGCCTCGGCCACCACCCGGCCGCCGTAAGCATCGATCTCGAGGATGCGCTCCAAGCCGCGAAGATCGAGCACGAGTGCGTCTTCGGCGGGAAGGGAGGCGCCGGTGACCGAGGAGCCAGCTCCCCACGAGACGATCGGCACCGACCGGGCTGCCGCCCACGTGACGACACGCGACACCTCGGCAGTCGAACGCGGGCGGACGACCGCCGCGGGGAGTGCCGTCTCGATGCCGGCCCGAGAGCGTTTGATCGCAAGCGGCGACGCGTCTACGGCGTGGGCCCTACGCGCCGCGAGGTCGTCGTCGACGATCCCGCCGAACTCCGACCTGGCCTCCGGAACCCAGCCCTGGTGTGAACCATTCAACCTGTCTGGCATGTTACCTCGCTTCAAGGCATGATGGCGGCTAACCAATCAGGCCAGCAAAGCCGAGCCGACGGCACGGCCCCGGCCGGCATCCACATCGGCTCAGGGCTGCCGCTCGACTTCTTCACGAGCCCCCACGCCTGGGACCTCGCCCGGAATCGACCACCGACGGACGGCCAGCCCGCTGAGGTCCGCGCCCGAATCATCGAGCGGGCCAACGAGCGTGTCCGGGCGTTCAAGGCCGGCCTGCTGGCCGATTGGTTCAACCACGTCAACGCCAACGCCCACGACCACGGCGGCCACTTCATTCCCTGGGAGAACCCCGACGCCTGGGTGAGCGACCTGCGCCGCACCTTCTGGTCGCAGGCCCGGAACGACTCTGCGGACTCCTCCAGCGGCAGGCAAGGCGAACGTTGCCTGGCAGCGCCCGCCACGGCTCGGCGCTGATAGTTTTTTCGCAAGGCTATGAACGACCGCTTCATGGTGACCGGGGCGCTCGGCTGCATCGGCGCCTGGACGGTGAAGCTGCTACTGGACGAAGGCGCCGAGGTTGTCATCTACGACCTCGGAGTGAGCGACCACCGACTGCGGCTCGTCCTCGACGAACGCCAGCTCGATTCGTTCGTCCGCATTCCAGGCGATGTCACGGCGCTCGATCAGCTTGAGAGGGCGCTCGACGAGCACGACATCACTCACGTCATCCACCTCGCCGCGCTGCAGGTCCCGTTCTGTCGCGACGACCCACCTCGCGGCGCGGCCGTCAACGTGGCGGGCACCGTGAACATGTTCGAGGCGGTCAAGCGACGTTCCGAACGCATCTCGTCCATCGCCTACGCGAGCTCCGTGGCGGTGTACGGCCCGAGACGGACCGGCGACGTCGCGCCGGAGGAGACGATCGAATGGCCGGCGACGCACTACGGCGTCTACAAGATCGCCAATGAAGGGACGGCGCGCATCTATTGGGCGGACGACGAGATCCCGAGCATCGGACTCCGGCCGTACGTCATCTACGGACCGGGCCGCGACCAAGGCATAACTTCCGCTCCGACTGCGGCGATGCTGGCGGCGGCACGCGGCGAGAGCTTCCACATCCCGTTCGGTGGGCGAACCCAGTTTCACTACGCGCCCGATGCCGCGCGAGCATTCATCGCCGCGAGCAGGAGCGAGCAGCCCGGCGCGCTTGTTGCGAACCTGCCCGCACCGGCCGTTCACATGCACGAGGTGGTGGACGCCATCGTGGCAGTCGTGCCCGACGCGCAGATCTCGTTCGACGACGCGGTGTTGCCATTCCCGGAGGAACTGGAGGCCGGGGCACTGGAGCGGGCGCTTGGCCCCATGCTCGTGACGCCGCTCGCGCGCGGTGTTCGCGAGACGATCGAGCACTTCCGTCGCAGCTCGTGACCGACGGCATGGAGCCGCGCACGCTCATTGCCAGCCCGACGGTGATTAGCCCAGTCGCTTGGCGAACCACCGGTCGGCGAACGGCTCCTCGTTGAACGGCGGCACCTCGCGGTACCCGGCCGACCGGTAGAGGGCGATGGCTTCCGACAACACGTCGCTCGTTTCGAGGCGCGCGTCGTCGGAACCGTGTTCGCGAGCCAGCTGCTCCAGGTGGTCGAGAAGGCGGCGACCGACCCCCAGGCCGCGCGCTGACTCGGCGATCCACATGCGCTTGACGTCGGAAACGTTGCCGGGATGGTGTTTGAGCGCTCCGCAGCCGATGGCCTCGCCTCGCAGGTAGGCCACGACGAACGCCCCCTTCGGCGGGCGCACGTCGTGCGGCTCGGCGGTCGAGCCCCTACTGGGGTCGAAATGGCGTTGCGGTGCCCGGCGGTTCAGCTCGGCCACGTACGCGCGCAGGCAGCGCTGCGCGTCGGGGGTCTCCGGGTCGACATGGCGCAGTTCGACGAGCGACGTCGTGATCAGACGCTCGACCGTCCGCATCGCTGCCACCAGCTCGTCCTGCTGTGCGCGGTCGAGCGGTTCGAGGATCGAAGCCGCAAGCTCGTCGCTGCGCTCGTCGAGAATCGCGCGCTCGGCGAGGCCCTTGTCGGTGAGTGCAGCGATCCGGATGCGACGGTCCACATCGCTCGAAGTCACGCAGATCAGGCCGTCGGCTTCGAGCGCGCGGAGCATGCGGCTCATCTGGCCTGAGTCGAGATCAAGGCGTGACCGCAGCATCACGACCTCGCCTCCCTCCGTGCCGATCTCCCACAGCAGTCGCGAAACCGCGAGTGGCCTGTCGCGGGAGACGAAATGGTCGTTCAGCGCGCCGGCGCGCTGCGTGACGGTACGGCTGAACCGGCGGACCTCGGCCACGCGCGAGCGCATTCTCTGATTTTAGTCAGAGAACGGCCTCCGGGCGTTGCGGGCTATCGCGCGTAGTCGACGGCGCGAGATTCCCGGATCACCGTCACCTTGATCTGGCCGGGGTACTCGAGCTGCTTCTCGATCTCGCGCGCGATCTCGAACGACAGCATCGTCGCGGCATCGTCATCGATCTCCTCGGGAGCGACGATCACCCTGATCTCGCGCCCCGCCTGCATCGCATAGACCTTGTCGACCCCCGGGTGCCGGGTCGCGATCTCCTCGAGGTCGCGCAGGCGCTTGACGTAGTGCTCCAGCGACTCGCCTCGAGCGCCGGGTCTGGCGCCCGACAGCGCATCTGCCGCCTGAACGATGACCGCCTCGATCGTCTGCGGATCGACCTCGTTGTGGTGGGCCGCCATCGCGTGGGCGACGGCTTCGCTCTCGCCGTACTTCCGCGCCAGATCGGCGCCGACCAACGCGTGGGGGCCCTCGATCTCGTGCGTGACGGCCTTGCCGAGATCGTGCAGCAGCGCCGCTCGCCGGGCCGTCTTTGTCCCCGCCCCGAGCTCGGCGGCCATCATGCCCGCCAGCTGCGAGACCTCGATCGAGTGCGCCAAGACGTTCTGGCCGTAGCTCGTGCGAAATTTCAGCCGGCCTAGAACTTTGATCAACTCGGGATGCAGTCCCTGGACGCCGGCTTCGAACGCGCCCTCCTCCCCGACCGCGATCATGTGCGCCTCGAGCTCGGACTTGGCCTGGAAGTACATCTCCTCGATCCGGGCCGGGTGGATGCGTCCGTCCTGCAACAGCTTCTCGAGCGTCAACCTGGCGATTTCCCGGCGCACGCCGTCGAACCCGGACAGCACGACGGCGCCCGGGGTGTCGTCGATGATGATGTCGACGCCGGTGAGGTTCTCCAGCGCACGGATGTTCCGTCCCTCCCGGCCGATGATCCGTCCCTTCATGTCGTCGGACGAAAGTTGAACGACCGACACGGTCGTCTCCGCCGCGTGCCCAGCCGCCAGTCGCTGCATGCACACCGACAGGATGTTGCGCACCCGCCTGTCGGCCTCGCGCTTGGTCTCCTCTTCGATCACGCGAATCCGGCGAGCGGCGCTCTGCCGGGCGTCGTCCTCCACCTCCTGGAGCAGCATCTGCTTGGCGCGAGTCGCCGACATGCCGGAGATCTGCTCGAGCGCTCGCAGCAACTGCTGCCGGCGAGCGTCGATCTCGGCGGAGTGTTGCTCGACCTCCGCTTCTCGCGCGTCGAGCGCCTGCTCCCGGCTGCCGAGCTCGGCGCTCTGATCCACAGGCCCTTCGTTCATCGGCGCTGGCGCCGATGCCGACCCCGGTCTCCGTGGATGCCTCACACTTCGAGTCCGGGGTGCCACCCCGGCCGTGGCTGCGACCGCGTGCGACCGGCCACCCTGACGCGCATACACGGCGGCTGCGACAACAATGCCTACGGCGATCAGCCCTGCGGCGGCAATGATGTCCATGGTCGTTCCTCTCCCGCGATCCGCAACTCTGCACGCGGACCCACAACTGCGTCTGTGGTTGTTCAGGAGCGACCGAGCGGCCCGTGAGGACGCATCATCGGATCCGACAGCGGCTGCGCCGAAGCGTGCCGCTATGTCGGCGGACAGCGATCAACTAACGGGTTGCAAGCCTGGCGGGTCGCAACACCGCGACCTGACGAAGTTTGACCTCAACGCTGCTCCAAATCCAAAGTAATGGTGATTTCCTGGTTCTTTATGCGGCCCCGCGGGCCGTTCGTTCGCGTTACCCAATCGTAATACCGGCACTCAACCGATGCAATCATGTCGTTGACCTTGCCATCGGCGCACGGCGTCCGAGGCGAGGTCGCGCTCGTAGCCCTTGCGGATCAGGACGCCGAATGCTCGCTCCCGGACGCGAACGTCGCCGCCGGCCCCGGCAGCGCCGTCGGCGCCGTCGGCGTTGCGCGGAAACCGCCGCTCGAGCAGCTCGACCGCACGCTCCAATTCCGCCGCCGGCTCGTCGGCCAGCGTCTCGGCGATGAGCTCCCGCTCGACGCCCAGTTCGAGTAGGCGATTGGCGATCCGCTCGTGTCCCCATCCGTCGAGCTCACGCCTGTCCTGCGCGAACAGTCGCGCAAACCGAGCGTCGTCGACCTGACCGAGCGCCCGCAGCTCGTCAATCGCATTCTCGATCTCGCCCGCCCCGCATCCGGCACGTTCGAGGCGCGCCGTGACCTCGGCCGCCGTTCGCTCGCGCCTGTTCAGGTACGCAAACGCGAGACCGAGTGCGTCGGCCAAGGCTAAGGGCCCTAAGCCGCTTGGATGTCCTCGTCGGCGGTCGGGACCGCCGACAGCGGCGCGCCGTCGCGCCCCTCGATCGGCTTGACCAGGTCGGTGCCGAGTCCGAGCGCGGCGTAGACCTTGCCCTCGATCTCCTTGGCGACGTCCTGATGCTCGTCCAGGAAGGCCTTGGCGTTGCCGCGGCCCTGCCCGAGCCGCTCGTCGCCGAAGGAGAAGAACGAACCCGACTTAGTGACGATGTTGTGCTCGATCCCGAAATCGAGCAGACAGCCCGAGGTGGAGATCCCCTTCCCGAACTCGATGTCGAACTCGGCCTGCTTGAACGGAGCGGCGACCTTGTTCTTGACGACCTTGACGCGGACTCGGTTTCCGACCGCCTCGGTGCCATCCTTGAGCGTCTCGATCCGGCGGATGTCGAGCCGCTGGGACGCGTAGAACTTCAGCGCCCGGCCCCCCGGCTGCGTCTCCGGCGAGCCGAACATGACGCCGACCTTCTCTCGGATCTGGTTGGTGAAGACACACAGGGTCTGGGTCCGGTTCAGGTTGCCGGTCAGCTTGCGCATCGCCTGCGACATCATCCGCGCCTGGACGCCGACCGTCTGGTCGCCCATCTGGCCCTCCAGCTCGGCCCTCGGCGTCAGCGCCGCGACCGAGTCGACCGAGACCACGTCGACCGCACCCGAGCGGATCAGCATGTCCACGATCTCGAGCGCCTGCTCGCCGTAGTCGGGCTGCGAGACCAGCAACTCGTCGATGTCGACGCCGATCCGCCGCGCGTAGATCGGATCCATCGCGTGTTCGGCGTCGACGAACGCGCACACCCCGCCGAGCTTCTGCGCCTCGGCGATGATGTGGTACACGAGGGTCGTCTTACCCGACGATTCGGGGCCGAAGATCTCGATGATCCGCCCCCGGGGGACGCCGCCGATCCCGAGCGCGACGTCCAGCGACAGCGCTCCCGTCGGAATTGCATCGACCGCCACGCGAGCTCCGGGATCGCCCATCCGCATCACGGTGCCCTTGCCGAACTGTCGTTCGATCTGCGTAAGCGCGCCCTGGAGGGCGGCCTGCCGCTTGGCGTCGGAACTTGCTTCCCGCCCGCCCGCTCCTCGGCCACCGGACGTCGTGCCGGTCCCGGCGCCGACTTTGTCCTGTTCGCTCATGCTCGCTTGGCTCCTTGTCTCATGCTCTGTGAACTCGTCAAGCTAGGGTCCGCACCGGACGGAACCCGAGGCTAGAGACGGAGCCTGTGACGGAACAAGACTCGTTCACGCCAACTCTGCAAAACCGTGCCCGGCCCTCCCGGTGCGTCACGTCGGCGCACGCCGCACCTCAGAGGTTGACGCTGTGCAGCGGCTCGTACCGCGACCCGCCGCCCGCGCCGCGTCCGAGCACGGACCTGTAGAGCGTCACGCGCTCGCCCTCGAATCCCAGCGGTGGCGGCTGCTCGAGATCCCGCGACCCCACCCTCCCCCTCCGCCCCACCCGCGCGACCGTGACGTGCGGCAGGAAGGCGCGTGCCTCCGGCCGGTAGGCGCCGATCTGGATCAGCGCCTGTGCCAGCGCCGCCTGCGCCTCCGCCAGCTTTCCGTCCATGTCCTCGATCGCCACCGCCAGCACCCCGGGACGCCGTCGCGGTAGCCACAGCGCCTCGCCGATCCGCAGCAGCGCCTGACCGCGCCCGCCGATCGCCGAGCAGGCACGCCAGATGACCGCGATCGAGTCGACCTGGCAGAGCCCGAGGAAGCAGAGCGTCACATGCAGCTCGTCGCGCCCGACCGGGCGAAGCTCCGCGGCACCCGCCCCCAGCACGCCGTCGCGCCAGCCCGACAGCGCCGCCCGCACGTCGTGGGGCAGCTCCAGGGCTACGAACAGCCGCCACCCCCTGGGCGGCGGAGGATCGGCGGATGACCGCGCGAAGCCTGTGGCCGTGCCCACCGAATTCGGGACACTAATCACCTTCGCCACGGAGCACCCGCTCCAGCAGATGCATCGCGACCGTGGTCGATCGCTCTCGCACGTCCGCGCGGCCACCCGGCAGCCGAGGGCTGCGGGTGAGAGATCGCTCGACCGCCGCCCCGGCCCCGAACGCGACCGAGAAGCAGACGAAACCTACGGGCTTGGCCGCGGTGCCACCGCCGGGCCCGGCGACGCCGGTGATCCCGATCCCGACGGACGCACCAAACCGCTCGCGTGCGCTTTCCGCCAGCGCCCGCGCGACCTCGACCGATACCGCCCCATGCGCCTCGATCAACCCCGGCTCGACCCCGGCCATCGAGACCTTGGCGGCGTCGCTGTAGGCGACCACCCCGCCGAGGAAGTAATCCGACGAACCGGGGACGTCGGTGAAGCGGGCGGACATCAGGCCGCCGGTGCACGACTCGGCGACCGCCACGGTCGCGCCGGCCGCATGGAGCAGCCCCACCACCTGGTCGTCGATCGTCGCGCCGTCCCGCGAGAAGAGCGCGCGCTCGTGGCGCGCGGCGAGGAACTCGACCAGCGCCAGATAATCGCCCTCGGCCTCAGGCTCGTAACGAGTCGCGACCTCGATCTCGCCCCGCCTCAGACAGGTCGTGATCTCGAGCTCGGCCAACGACACCCCGGCGGCGTCGGCCGCCCGCAGCGTGTTCGCGATCTCGGCCTCCGGGATTCCGTACAGCCGCAGAATCCCACGGCGGTAGATCGTCGCGCCCGCGACTGCGTCGCGAACGGCATCGGTCGCCGCCGCCTCGCGCCACATCGGCTGCAGCTCCCGCGGCGGCCCGGGCAGAACCACGACCACGGGACCCGAGGCGCCCTCGGCGGGCCCGACCACGAGGCCCGGCGCCGTCCCCACGGGCGCCAGCACGGTGGAACCAAGTGGGATCACCGCCTGTTTGCGGTTCGCCGCCCGCAGCGCCTGCTCGTCGACCTCCGGCCAGCGCGCCCGATACGACCTCAGGATCTCGAAGATCTGTCGCTCCAGAGCCTCGTCCAGCACCATCTCACGTCCGCAGAACTCGCCGACGATCTCGGCGGTCAGGTCGTCGGCCGTTGGGCCAAGACCGCCGCTGGTGATGATCAACCGAACCCCGGCCGCGGCCATGTGCCGCAGCTCGACCCGCAGATCCTCGGGGCGATCCCCGACGACGGTGATCATCTCGACGTCGATCCCGAGGTCGCGCAACTGCTCGGACAGCCACGGGCCGTTGCGGTCGGGGATGATCCCGGTCAGCACCTCGGTGCCGGTCACGAGGATCCCTGCGCGCACCTCGGCGCGGCCTCTGAACACCGCCGCGTCGGTCATCCGCAGGTCGGTGCCGGGGTCAGCGAACTGACGTGAGTTGGGGTGATCCTCAGCCCGATCGCGGCAGTCGCGGTCGGCGTGTAGGGCCTCCCGTTGATCTTCACAGCGACGCTGTCGTTTCCCAGGTTGACCAGGAGCTCGGCTGCCCTCACCGTCGGGATCGTTGCACCCGGGCTGAAGATGACGCCGTTGATCAGCCGCTTGCCGTTCGCGTTCTCGACGCAGACCCAGACCGGCGCCGTCACCTGCGCGAGCGACAGAGTTGCGACCTTCGGCACCACTGGGGTCGTCGCGGTATGGGTCTTGGTCGTCGTCGTCCTCCCGCCGCCGGCACCGGTCCCTCCGTGCCCGGGATGATGATGCTGTCCCGTGCCAGACCCCGCCGGCGCCCCGGGCGTCTTGTTGTTAGCGCCGTGTCCGATCAGGTACAGAACGCCGACGACGACCAACAGCACCGCGACGATCGCGGCAGCGGGCGGCACCCGCGGACCGCGCTGGCCGCGTGCGGCTCGCTCCCGCTCGCGGGTTCGGCTGGCGATCGGCCGCAGATCGTGATCGGTCGGGCTTTCATAGCGGCGCTTGAACTCGTCGATCAGCGGCCGGCTGTCAACCCCGAGGTAGTCGCCGTAGGTCTTGAGGAAGCTCGTGACGAACACCGGCCCGGGCAACAGATCCCAATCCTCGTTCTCGATCGCCCGCAGGTACTTGGCGCGGATCTTGGTGTGCGCCTCGACCTCGCTGATGTCGATCCGCGCGCGCATCCGCGTCTCGCGGAGGATTGAGCCTATTTCCGCCATGCCCCGAAGAGGCTACGCTTTGCAGCGCCTTCGCCGCTGCGGAGTCGGCCGCACGACGCCCCGGGTCCTGCAGCGCGTCAGACGTCGCCGTCGAGGTCCGGCACGGACGGCGTCTCAACTGGAGCCGGCCGCCCTCCCGGCGAGGTTTCGGCTCCTTCGGGCGACTCGGCCGCGGGCGCCGACCCTGCGGGCGAAACCTCAGCTCCTCCAGGAGACTCGGGCCCTGCCACCGATCCGCCCCGCGATCCTCCGAACGACCCCCGAGCGCCCGCGGATCCCTCCGCGAGGTGCGCCAGGATCCTCGGGACGTCAGCTTCGGTGATCAGTACCTGGCGGGGCTTCGAGCCCTCGTACCCGGAGATGATCCCGCGCCGCTCGAGCATGTCGATCAGCCGTCCCGCCCGGGTGTACCCGAGTCGCAACCGCCGCTGCAACATCGAGGTGGACGCCGTCCCCATCTGGGCCACGAGCCAGGTCGCCTCCTCCAGCAGCGGATCCTCGTCGGGGTGCAAGGCGTCGTCCTCGTCGCCCGAACCGCCCGACCCCTCGTCCTCGACCTCCTCCAGCAGCTCCTCCTTGAACTCGGGCTCGCCCTGCCGCCGCCACGCCTCTGTCAAATCGGCGATCTGGGCCTCATCGATGAACGCCCCTTGGATCCGCTGCAGTTTCGAGGAACCGACCGGCGAGAACAGCATGTCGCCCTGGCCGAGGAGCGATTCAGCACCGTTCTGGTCGAGGATCACCCGCGAGTCCGTCTGCGACGAGACGGCGAAGGCGATCCGCGAGGGGACGTTGGCCTTGATCATGCCGGTGATCACGTCGACCCGCGGTGACTGCGTCGCCAGCACCAGGTGGATGCCGACGGCGCGCGCCTTCTGCGCCAGCCGGATGATCGAGTCCTCGACGTCGGCTGGCGCGACCATCATCAGGTCGGCGAGCTCGTCGATCACGCACAGGATGTAGGGCAGCGGCGGCTCTCCGCGCCGCTCCCGGGCCTTGTTCAGCTCCGGGAGCGAGCGGGTCCGCGCCAGCGACATCGTGCCGTAGCGCTGCTCCATCTCCTTGACCAGGTTCTGCAGCGCGTTGGCCGCCTTTCGCGGCGAGGTGATCACGGGCGTCAGCAGGTGGGGAATCGACTCGTAGTGGTTGAGCTCCACCTGCTTGGGGTCGACGAGCACGAGCCGCACCTCGTGCGGCGTGGCTCGCAGGAGCACCGAGGAGAGCATCGAGTTGACGCACGCGGACTTGCCGGATCCGGTCGTTCCCGCGACGAGCAGGTGCGGCATCTTCGCGAGGTCCGCGCCGATCGCCTTGCCGGAGATGTCCTTGCCGAGCCAGACCGTCAGCGGCGACCAATCGACGGGTGGCTCCTGGAACACGTCGCCCAGGTGCACGATCCGCCGGCGAGCGTTCGGCACCTCCACCCCAACCGCCGTCTTGCCGGGGATCGGCGCGAGGATCCGGATATCGGTGGCCGCGAGCGCGTACGCGAGGTCGTCCTTGAGGCTGGCCACCTTCGAGACCTTGATCCCCGGCGCAAGTCGCAGTTCGTAGCGGGTGATGTGCGGACCGGTCACCCGCCCGACCACCTTCGCCTCGATCCCGAAGTGTCCGAGCGCCTCGATCAGGGCGGCTGCCACCTGTGCCTGACCGGCGGTGTCGGGCTTCGCCGCCTCGCCCGTGGAGCGAACCAGGAAACGCGGCGCCGGAACGGTCCAGACGAAGTCGGGGTCGTCGGTGACCGACGCGCGGAAGCGCCCCTGAGGGGTCAGGTCACTCGGATCAAGTTCCCGGCTCGGCCGGCGAGCTTCGGCTTCGCCGGCGGTGGGGGGCGGGTGGGTGGGATTGGTATCGTCGTCGGTGGGATCGGTATCCGGCGGCTCCGTACCTGACTCCTCGAGCGCTTCGAAGCTGAGCTGAGCCGAGACGCCCTGATCCGCCTCCGGGTCTGGCTCCTCGCCGAGCTCGGGCACCGCCTCGGCGTCGACCGCCGGCGCCTCGACGTGGGTCCTGCGCACGACGAACTCCGTGACTGGGACCCCGCCCCCGCCGTCGGTCCACTCGGGTACGGCCAGGGTTTCCGACGGGGCGGTGGCCTCGTGAGCCTCGCCGCCGAGGTCACGCCCGGCCTGGGTTGTGACCCGCCGCGTCGCCTGGGCGATCTCGGCCCGGCGCAGCGCGCCGGCGGCGCTGCGCCGGGCGGCCAGCACGACCGAGGCGAAGGTTGCGCCGCTGAGGAGCAGGATCCCGGTGAGCGCGAGGAAGACCGCGAGGATGTCGGCGCCCGCCGTCGAGAACATGTGCCCCGCCACCCAGAACTCGACGGCGCCGAGGATTCCGCCCCGTGGCTTGATCGTGGCCGCGGACCAGAAATGCTGCGCCGGCTCGGCGCCGGGGCCGATGCCAAGCGTGCCCGCGGCGAGCGCGAGCGAGAGTGCCGCCGTCAGACAGATCGCACCCGTGCGCAGCGGACGCGCCGGCGGGCGCAATTCCCGCGCGAGGATCAGGCCCCCCGCGATCACGAGCACGACCGGCACCGCGTAGGCGAGCGCTCCGACCAGGAACCGCAGCGCCCCGACCGAACCGTGGCCGACGCTTCCGCCGGCCCAGCCGAAATACGCGACGCCGCCGAGAAAGATTCCCACCGCGATCAGCGCCAGGGCGATGACGTCGACCTCGTGGGGCTCCATCTGCAAGATCCTTCGCAGCGACGGGCGGCTCGCCACCAGCGAACGCCTGGCCCTGGCCCGGGGCTGCTTCCCGCGAGCCGGCGCACGCTTCTTGGCCGCCGGCTTGCGGGGCTTCCTCGATGTCCGGGTTGCCATGTCCGAAGAAGCACCTTCGACGCGCGGCCGCCAGACCCTTCCCGCGCTAAGAACCGCTTAAGAGCGCGTTGCGACCGGCCCCGGAGCGCATACCATCAGCGCATGAGTGACTTCGAGCGGCCCGCACGCGTCCTTGTCGTCGAGGACGACGACGCGATCTCCCAGGTTTTGCAGCGCTCGCTGCGGATGGAGGGCTACGACGTCCGGATCGCGGGCGACGGCGTCTCGGGCCTCGACCAGGTGGGGTCGTTCCTGCCGGATCTGGTGATCCTCGACCTTGGCCTTCCGAAGCTGGACGGGATCGAGGTCGCCAAGCGGCTGCGCGAACGCGAGGATGTCCCGATCCTGGTACTGACCGCTCGCGACGCGGTCGAGTCGCGGGTCGAGGGTCTCGATGCGGGCGCCGACGACTACCTCGTCAAGCCGTTTGAGCGCCAGGAGTTGCTGGCGCGGCTGCGGGCCCTGCTGCGCCGCCGGCCGCCGCGCGGCCAGGCCACGCTGACCGTCGGCGACCTGAAGTTGAATCCCGACACCCACGAGGCACATCGCGGCGCGCGGCTGCTCGAGCTGACCCAGCGCGAGTTCGAGCTGCTCGAGTACCTGATGCGAAATGAGCGGATCGTCGTCTCGCGCCAGCGCCTGCTGGACGAGGTCTGGGGGTACGACCCGTTCTCGATGACGAACACGATTGAGGTGTTCGTCTCCAACCTGCGGCGTAAGCTGGAGGCGGATGGCGAACCTCGGCTCCTCCATACGATCCGCGGCGCGGGCTACGTTCTCCGCGTATAGGCGGCTCCCGGTCCGCTGGCGGCTGGGCGGCGGCTCGGCGCTGCTGACGCTCGTCATCCTGGCTGGGTTCGCCGGGGCGGCAGACGTCCTGATCGAACGCCAGGTCAGCAACCAGTTCGTCGCCAAGATGAACTCCAAGGCGGCGCGGCTGCCGGAGGCGGTCCAAGCGAAGGTTCAGTACGGCGAGTTCGCCTGCTTCAGCGACCTGTCCGAGATCGCGGCCGGCGACAGCGCCCAGATCCGCCTGTTCAGCCCGACCGGGAGGCTCCTCTGCTCTCAGAGGACCGATCAGCAAACCGGGGCAGCGCTGAACCAGCCGGCCTTCACCCCACCGAAGCGGAGCGCGATCTATCACGAGCTCGGCTATCGAGTCAGCGTCCAGCGCCTCTCCTGGAAGGCCGGCAGGCACGCGCGCAATCATGGTTGGCTGCTCTACGCGCAGCCCCTCTCCTCGACCTCCGGGCTGATCTCCGACGTCCGGCTGTTCCTCACCCTCGGCGTCGTCGCCGGCGCGATCCTCGCGCTGCTCGCCGGGCTCTACGTCGCCAGGCGGGCAATGCTGCCGATCACCGAATTGACCGATGCGGCGCGCGAGATCGAGCTCACCCGCGACCCGACGCTGAGGATCCCCCAGCCCGAAGCCGATGATGAGATCTCCGAGCTGGCGCGAACGCTGGAGGGCATGCTCGGCGCTCTGAACGCCGCCCGCAACGAGAGCGAGACCGCGCTCGCGCGCCAGCGCGAGTTCGTCGCCGACGCCTCGCACGAGCTCCGCACGCCGTTGACGGCGGTTTTGGCGAACCTCGAGCTGCTCGCCGACGAGCTCGACGGAGAACAGGCCGATTCGGCGAAGTCGGCGCTGCGCTCGACCCGGCGGATGCGCCGGCTGGTCGGCGACCTGCTGCTGCTCGCGCGGGCCGACGCGGAGCACACGCGGCCGCTCGAGCCGACCGACCTGGCGGAGGTCCTGACCGATGCGGCCGGGGAGCTCGGCGCGGTCGCCGAGAGCCATTTCCTGACGATCGACCCGAGTCCGGCCGTCGTGCTCGGGAACCGAGATGACCTGCACCGGCTGGCGCTGAACCTGATTGACAACGCCCTGAGCCACACGGCTCCGGGTACCAGCGTCAACGCCAGTACCGGCCTCATCGGGGGCGTGCCGACGCTGATTGTCGAAGACGACGGTCCCGGGATCCCGCCGGAGATGCGCCAGCACGTGTTCGATCGGTTCGTGCGTGTGGGCGGGGACAGCGGCGGCGGTGGTCGCGGGACCGGCCTCGGGCTGGCAATCGTTCGGGCGGTCGCGAACGCCCACGAGGCCAAGGTCACGCTCACGACCCCTGACCTTGGGACCGGGACGCGGTTTGAGATCGCATTCCCGCAGCCGCCGAGCCCGAAAGCCGGCGGCGTCGAGCCCCAGGATCAGACTTCGACGACGACCGGCAGCACCATCGGGCGACGGCGGAGTCGGTCGTAGACGAACGCCGCGATGTCGTCGTGAAGCTCCTCCCGGAGCAGGTCGACCTCGCGAATCCCGTCTGAGGCGGCACGGGCGAGCGAGCGCTCGACCTCATCGCGGATCTCCTGCCGCAGCGTCTCGGCCTGCTCGACGAACGGCACTCCGCGGAAGATCACCTCGGTGTCGGCGACCGGGGAGCCGTCGCTTTCGGAGATCGTCGCGACGACGATGAAGATCCCGTCGGCCGACAGCATGCGCCGGTCGCGCAGGGCGACGTCCGCCGGATCGCCGATGTCGACGCCGTCGACGAAGATCATCCCCGACTGGACGGGCTCGGCGAACCTGGCGCCCCGCTCATCGATCTCGACCGGCAGGCCGTTCTGTCCCTGGAACACGTCGTCGAGGTCGATCCCGACCGCGTCGGCGAGCTGAGCGTGGAGGTGGATCCGCTTGTGGTCGCCGTGTACCGGCATCACGTAGCGTGGCTTGACGAGGTTCAGCATCAGCTTCAGCTCCTCGGCGTAGCCATGGCCCGACGCGTGGATCGGCGCGTCGGCGGTCGTCACCACGTCGCAGCCGATGTGGTACAGACGATCGACCGTTTCCGACACGGCACGTTCGTTGCCCGGGATCGGCGTCGCCGAGAACACGACCGTGTCCCCCTCGTGCAGTTTGATCATCCGGTGGTCGTTGTGGGCCATCCGGCGTAGCGCCGACAGCGGCTCGCCCTGCGAACCCGTCGAGATCACGACCACCTTGTGGTCGGGCCAGTCCTCGACCTCCTGAGGCTGGATCAGGATCCCGTCCGGGACCTCGATGTGCCCGAGCGAGCGGCCGATCCCGACGTTCTTGCGCATCGAGCGTCCGACCAGCGCTACCTTGCGGCCGAGCTCGGCGGCGGCGTCGACGACCTGCTGGACGCGGTGGATGTTCGAGGCGAAGCTCGTGACCACGATCCGACCGTCCGCCCGCGAGAACACCTCCTCGAGATGCGGGCCGACGACCCGCTCCGACGTGGAGAAGCCCGCACGGTCCGCGTTGGTGGAGTCGCCGCAAAGCAGCAGCACCCCTTCGCGGCCGAGCTCGGCGAGCCGCTGCACGTCGGCCGGCTCGCCGTCGACCGGAGTCTGGTCGAACTTGTAGTCGCCGGTCAGCAGCACCGTGCCCAGCTCGGTGCCGACGGCGACCGCGCACGAATCGGGAATCGAATGGGTCATGTGGATCAGCTCCACGTCGAATGGCCCCGCTTCGATCGACTCGCCGGGGTCGACCTGCTCCAGCTCCACGTCTTTGAGCCTGTGCTCGTCGAGCTTGGAGCGGGCCATCGCGATCGTCAGCCTGCCCCCGTAGACCGGCGGCGTCCCACCGGCGGCGCCGAGTTCACGCAGCACCCACGGCAGCGCGCCGAGATGATCCTCGTGACCGTGCGTGATCACGATCGCCTCGATGTCCTCTGCCCTGTCGCGCAGGTAGCTGAAATCCGGCAACACCAGGTCGATGCCGAGCATCTCGGCGGTCGGGAAGCGCAGCCCGGTGTCGATCACGACGATCCGCCCGTCGTACTCCACGACGGTCATGTTCTTCCCGATCTCGCCCAGCCCGCCGAGCGGGAGGACGCGAAGAGTTCCGCTCACGCGCGCGCCGCTTGAAGCAGGCCGTGACGCTCGAGCAGGGCCCGGATCACCGAAAGCTCATCGTCGTCGAGCTCCACGTAGGGCAGCCGTGGCGCCCCGACTTCGACCCCGATCATGTTCAGCCCGGCCTTGAGACTGCACGCCGCCGGTGCGATCGCCATGTCGTGATAGACGTCCCGCAGGTCCGCGTCGATCTGATGGCGGTTGCCGGGTTCGTCGACCATCCGCCGCATCTCGTCACCGAACAGGTGGCTGCCGGTCAGGATCCCGCCGGGCTCGCCGAGATCGAGGACAGTCGCGAGCAGGTCGTCGTTGCCGGCGTAGAGCTCGATTCCGTCGATCTTGGCGACGTTGTCGGCATTGGCCTGCTTGAGGCCGACGACATGCTCGAGCTGGGCCAGCTCAGCGACCAGGTCGTTGGGCATGTCTGAGCCCGTCCGTTGCGGAATGTTGTAGAGGATGATCGGGAGGTCGGTCGCGCGATCCACCTCGGCGAAGTGCGCGACCACGCCGCGCCTGCTCGGGCGGTTGTAGTACGGATTGACCGCCAGCAGCGCGTCGGGCCGAAGCTCCGTCGCGGCCTCCGTGAGCTTGACGGCGTGGCGGGTGTCGTTGGAACCGACCCCGGCGATCACCGTTTTACCAGGGTGGTTCACGCGCACCTCGGCGACCACCAGCTCGATGAAGCCGAGGTGCTCGTCGTCGTCGAGCGTCGCAGCCTCACCGGTGGTCCCACAGACGACGACGCCGTCGCAGCCGTGGCCGAAGAGGTGCTGGAGCAGCGCCGTGGCGGCCGCCTTATCCACCTCGCCGGAGGAGTTGAAAGGCGTGACCATCGCGGTCAGGATCGCACCGAGGTTCAGGGACATGCGGCGATTATCTCAGAGCGACTACGTGAGTGACCGGCGCGCCCGTGACCTGCGCGACGCGCTCGGGCAGCCCGGCCGGGAGCCATTTCGACGCGCTCAACGGCAGGGTCGAAACGATCACGTGGTGGTGCACGCCGCGGCTCCATTCGTCGCTGACGGCCACGACCGGATCGTGGCATCCGACGTGGCCGTCGACCTCGAGGCCGTGGCCGCGGAGCTCCGCCAACGCCTCGTCGAGTCGTTGCTCGGGCGGTAGCCGCGCGTCGTCGTTGGGCGTACCGGGAACGATCAGCGTGAACCTCGTTGGTTCGGTGCGGGCGAGCGCCTGCAGCGCGTCGGTCAGCTCCGGCGCCGTCGCCGTCTGATTCGCGACCACGATCACGCTTTTGGTCTCCGCCATCGCACGCTCTCTCACAGGAGATGTTCCAATCCTACGATCGGGGACCGATCGAGGGTTGCAACCCTGCGAACGGCCAGCAGGACACCTGGCATGAACGATTCCCGGTCGACCGAGTCGTGCCTGATCGTCAGGGTCTGCCCGAGATCCCCGAGGATCACCTCCTGGTGAGCGACGAGCCCGGGCAGACGGACCGAATGAATCGGAGGCTCCGCTCGCTCGGGAGCCGCCTCGTGCATCAGGCGCGCCGTCAGCTTCGCCGTGCCGCTGGGCGCGTCGAGCTTGCCGTCATGATGCAGTTCGATGATCTCGGCGGCCCGCATGTGCTTGGCCGCCTCGGCCGCGAACCGCATCATCAAGACGGCGCCGATCGCGAAGTTCGGCGAGACGAACACGTTGGCGCCGTCGAGCCCCTCGAGCTCCGCCAGATCAAACCCGGTGGTTCCGACGACCACGTGAACGCCGGCCGCGAGCGCGGTGCGGATGTTGTCGAGCACCGTCGCCGGAACCGAGAAATCGACCAGCACGTCGGGGCGCTCAGCGGAAACGGCCTCCTGCACGCTGACCCCGATCGCCGGATCGGCCCGCGCCACCAGCTCCATATCCTCGGCGGCGTCGACCGCCTCGCATACGGTCGCCCCCATCCGCCCCGCCGCGCCGCTGACGGCGATCCGGATCATGCCGGCTGGCCGACGGCCAGGCTCGCTGCGGCCTCGTCGAACCGCGACTCGTCGGGGCCGATTCCCGCGACCGAGAGCCGCACGGGATCCCACAACTCGACGGCCAGCTCCTCCAGGTCAAGGGTCGTCACGGCATCGATCGCCGCCACCAGCTCGTCGAGGTCAAGCAGCGGCGTGTCGGCGAGCAGCTCGGATCCGAGCCGGCTCATCCGAGCGCCGGTCGACTCGAGGCCGAGCATCACCCGACCCTTCAGATTCTCCTTGGCGCGCCGAAGCTCCTCGTCGGTCGCCGGACGCTCCCGGATCCGCGCGATCTCGGCGGCGACGATCCGCATCGCCTCGCTGACGTTGTCGGCGCGGGTGCCGACGTACAGACCGACCTGCCCCGAGTCCTGAAACCCGCTGGTGAACGAGTAGACCGAGTAGGCGAGCCCGTAGCGCTCGCGGACTTCCTGGAAGAGGCGCGACGAGGAGGTGCCGCCGAAGATCGTGTCGAGTACGCGCAGCGCGAAGCGGCGGTCGTCGTGACGCGAGAGCCCGGGACCACCGACGCAGACGTGGAACTGCTCGGTGTCCTTGCGCTCAAAACGGCGGCCGGCGTGCGCCGCCGGCGCCGTGTGGGCCGGGATCGCGCTCGTGCCGCCCCGGCCCGGATCGGCTCCGACGCTGTCCAGCCGATCGACCGCCAGGTCCACGACGGCGTCATGATCGAGCGCCCCGGCCGCCGCGATCACGATGTTGCCAGGGACGTAACGCGAGCCGTGGAACCGAGCGATCTCGTCAGGCGGCGTGTCGGCGATGACCGCCGGTCGCCCGATGATCGCGCGTCCCAACGGGTGTTCGCCGAAGGTCGCCTCGCCGAGGACGTCGAAGACCTTCTCCTGCGGGTCGTCCTCGTACATCGCGATCTCCTCGAGGATCACCGCGCGCTCGGAGTCGATCTCCGTGAGCGCTGGACGGAAGACCATGTCGGCCATCACGTCGAACGCATCCGGTAGGTGCTCGTCGATCACGCGGGCGTAGACCGACGTCGACTCCTTCCCGGTCCCCGCGTTCAGCTCGGCTCCCATCCCGTCGAAGATCTGGTCGATCTGGAGCGAGCTGTACTTCGAGCTGCCCTTGAACAGCAGGTGCTCGAGCAGGTGCGAGAGACCTGCCTCGGAGTTCGCTTCGTCGCGCGAACCGGCGCCGATCCAGAAACCGATCGAAACGGATCGGACGGAGGGCATCGCCTCCGTCACGATCCGCACGCCCGAATCGAGCGTCGTCAGTCGCGGCTCGAGCGTCACCTGGTGGCGGCGACTGCTCGCGGCCCTCAGAGCCGCTCGCGGTCGGGGTCGCTGTCACGCACGCGATCGCGATCCCCGTCTCCGTTGCGAGCCCGGCCGCGGTCCCGGTCGCCGCGTCCACCACGGTCGCCCCGATCTCCGCGATCGCCGCGGTCCCGGTCGCCGCGTCCACCACGGTCGCCCCGGTCCCGCCGGGACCCCCCGCCGTCGCCGCTCTGGACCGTGGCCAGCTCCTCTGCGGACTTGCCCGCGATCTCGGGATCGTCGGCGAGCCGCAGCCCGATCCGACCGCGCTCACGGTCGACCTCGACAACCCGGACCGTCAGCTCGTCACCCTTGTTCAGCACCTCCTCGACCGCCGCGATCCGACGACCGGGCGCGACGTTGGAGATGTGCAGGAGCCCATCCGTCCCCTTCGCCAGCTCGATGAAGGCGCCGAACGTGGTCGTCTTGACGACCTTGCCGGTGAACTCGTCGCCGACCTCGACCTCCTTGGTCATAGAGCGGATCCGGTCGACCAGCGCGTCGCCGAGCTCGCCGTTCGCCGCGTAGACGAGCACCTGACCCTCGTCATTGACATCGATCTGCGACTCGAACTCCTCCTGCAGCGAACGAATCGTTTCGCCGCCCTTGCCGATCAGCAGGCCGATCTTCTCGGGGTCGATCTTGATCGTCGAGATCCGCGGCGCGTACTTCGACAGCTCGACCCGCGGGTGCTCGATGACCTCCTGCATGCGCGAAAGGATGAAATGGCGCGCGACCTTCGCCTGGGAGAGCGCGTCGCGCATGATCTCGAACGTCACGCCGGTGATCTTGATGTCCATCTGCAGCGCCGTGATCCCGCGCTCGGTCCCCGCGACCTTGAAGTCCATGTCTCCGAGGTGGTCCTCGACGCCGGCGATGTCGGTGAGGATGATGTAGTCCGCGCCCTCCTTGATCAGGCCCATCGCGATCCCCGCGACCGGGGCCTTCAGCGGGACGCCGGCGTCCATCAGGCTCAGCGACGATCCACAGACGCTCGCCATCGAGCTCGAGCCGTTGGACTCGAGGATGTCGGACACGACCCTGATCGTGTAGGGAAACTCCTCCTGGCTCGGAACCATCGGCACCAAAGCACGTTCGGCGAGCGCGCCGTGGCCAATGTCCCGGCGCTTGGGGCCGCCCAGGCGGCCGGTCTCGCCGACGCTGAACGGCGGGAAGTTGTAGTGATGGAAATAGCGCTTGGTGGTCTCCAGCCCGAGCGTGTCGAGTCGCATCTCCTCGCGCGTGGTCCCGAGCGCGACGACGCTGAGCGCCTGCGTCTGCCCGCGGGTGAACAGCGCCGAGCCATGCGTCCGCGGAGTGACGCCGACCTCGATCGAGATGGGTCGGATCTCGTCGGCGGTGCGGCCGTCGGGCCTTTTCTTCTGAACCGCAATCCGTTCCCGGATCAGCGTCTTCTCGAGCTTGTCGAACGCCCGCTGGGCGTTCGCGCGGTAGTCGGCGAAGGAGTCGGCCTCGGGGTCGCCGGAATACTGGACGAGAATCTCCTCCTCGACCCGCTTGGTCGCGTCCTGGCGGTCGAGCTTGTCCTCGACCTGGGTGGCGGCGTCGAGGGCGGCCCCGTGCGATGCCCTGATCTCCTCGTAGAGCTCGGGGTGCACCTGCGGAACGTCGATCGCGACCTTCTCCTTGCCTGCCAGCTCGCGGAGTTCATCCTGCGCGGCGCACAGCTTCTTGATCGCTTCGTGCGCGATGTCGAGGGCGTCGAGGATCTCCGCTTCGGGGATCTCGTTGGCGCCCGCCTCGACCATCAGGATCCCCTCGCTCGTGCCGGCCACGATCAGGTCGAGATCGGTGCCCGCGGTCAGGTCCTCCTCATCGGGGTTGATGACGAAGTTCCCATCGACCTTGCCGATCCGGACAGCGCCGACGGCCACCGGGACCGGGATGTTCGAGACCATCAGCGCCGCTGAGGCACCGTTCATCGCGAGAATGTCGTACGGGTTGACATGGTCGACCGACAGCGGAATCGCGACCAGCTGCGTGTCGTAGCGCCAGCCCTTGGGAAACAGGGGCCGGATCGGGCGGTCGATCATGCGGGCCGCGAGCGTGGCCTTCTCGCCGGCGCGCCCCTCCCGCTTGAAGAATGAGCCGGGGATTTTCCCGGCGGCGTACATCCGCTCCTCGACGTCCACCGTCAAGGGCAGGAAATCGGTGTCGCGAAGCCCGCCCATAGTGGCGGTGCAGAGCACCATGGTGTCCCCCGCCCGAACAACAACTGCGCCGGAGGCCTGCTTGGCCAGCTTGCCCGTCTCGAACGAAATCTCCTTGCCGGAGATCTCGACGGTCACGCGCGTAACGGCGTCAGACATATTCAGTTCCCTTCTGCTCCGCCCTCGGCGGAGTCCTTCGTATCTTTCATCTTGTTCCGAACCGCGTTGATGCTAGCGGCTCCTCAGGATTCCGCCCTCGGTTCGGGGAATGTTAAGAAAGCGGACCCGCAGGTCCACTTGAGCGAGAGCTGTGGTAGCTTAACCGGACTGACCAGTCCAGTTGACCGGTCGGACTCTCTCCAACCTCTCTCTCCTCTCAACCCCGATCACTCGGAGGCCCGCAGTTGCGCTCTGACGCTGTCACAACCAATCGCTGGCTGGTCCTCGTGATCGCCTGCTTGGCGCAGTTCATGGTCGTGCTCGACAACACGATCGTCAACGTCGCGCTGCCCTCGGTGCAGCATGGCCTGCACTTCTCCCCCGCCAACCTGCCGTGGGTCGTCAACGCCTACACGCTGATCTTCGGCGGGTTCCTGATGCTCGGCGGCCGCGCCGCCGACCTCCTGGGCCGCCGGCGCCTGTTTGTCGCCGGAGTGGTGCTCTTCTCCGCCGCCTCGATGCTCAACGGCCTGTCGCAATCGTCGACGATGTTGATCGTTGGACGTGGCCTGCAGGGACTCGGCGGCGCACTGGTCTCGCCGGCGGCGCTGTCGATCATCATGACGACGTTCCAGGACACCCGCGAGCGTACTCGCGCGCTCGGCGTGTGGAGCGCGATCGCCGCCGGTGGTGCCGCCTTCGGGCTGCTGCTCGGCGGGATCCTCACCGATCTCGTGTCGTGGCGTTGGAACTTCTTCGTCAACGTCCCGGTCGGGATCGCGACCGTGATGCTCGCGTTCCGCTACGTGCCCGAGTCCGTCGCGGACCTCGGCCACCGGCGCTTCGATGCGCTCGGGGCGACAACCGTGACCGCCGGGCTGCTGACGCTCGTGTTCGGGATCGTCAAGGCCCAGACATGGGGCTGGGGCTCGGTCTCGACGATTGCGGTGCTCGGCGCCTCCCTTCTGATCCTGACGCTGTTCCTCGCGATCGAAAACAGGTCGAAGGCGCCGCTGGTCAAGCTGTCGATCTTCCGGATCCGCTCGATCGCGACCGCCAATACGACGATGCTCCTGGTCGCCTCGGCGATGTTCGGGATGTTCTTCTTCGTCTCGCTGTACGTCCAGGAGATCCTCGGCTACAGCCCGCTGAAGGCGGGGCTGGCATTCCTGCCGGCATCGCTGGGGATCATCATCGGCGCCGGCATCAGCCAGAACCTGGTGGGGCGGTTCGGCCCGCGCAACGTCGCGGTTGGCGGCCTGCTGCTGGCGACCGCCGGAATGGCCATGTTCACCGGGATCCCGGTCCACGGGACCTACGTGTCGGACATCCTTGCGGGGCTGATGCCGCTGACGATCGGACTGGGGCTGGTGTTCGTCCCGGTGACGTTGCTCGCCACCTCCGGCGTCAGCAATGACGACGCCGGGCTCGCCTCGGGGCTCTTCAACAGCGCCCAGCAGGTCGGCGGCTCGCTCGGGCTGGCGATCCTCTCGACGCTGGCCGCGGATCGCACCGCGAGCCTGATCAGCCACGGCGCCATCGGGCCGGTCGCCAGGACCGCCGCGACCGTGGCCGGCTACCACGTCGCGTTCACCGCGGCTGCAGTGATGCTCGGCACCGGCGCGATCCTGATGACGGTGCTGCTGCGCCGTCGCCATTTGGAAGGGATCGAGTTCGATCCCGCCGCGGTGCCGGCAGCCGCGTAATGGCGCTGCACGCCGACCCCAGGGGACTTTGGCGGCCATCGGCCGCCAAAGTCCCGCCCGGGGCGGTTGGTTTCCCGTTGTACGTCGCAGTCTGCAGGTAGGCTGCTCCCGCAAATCGAACTACCCTTGTAGATATGGGAGTGGATACCGACCCCCACGCGGGAGTTGCGCGCCACCAGCGCGCAGACGCGGCGCGCAACCGCGTGCGCCTCCTGCAGGCCGCGGGCGAGATATTCCGCGAGCGCGGGGTCGAGGTCGGCGTCGGCGAGATCGCCGACCTAGCCGGGGTCGGGCGGGCGACCCTGTTTCGGAACTTTCCCACCAAAAAGGACCTCGTCTGCGCGGTGGTCGCCCAACGTATTCTCGAGGCGATCGCCGAGGGCCGGGCCCGGCTCGCGGCCGGAACCGACGCGGAATTGCTGTTCCCGTTCGTCAGCGAGATGGTCGGAATCCAGCAGGTGGACCGCAGTCTGTTCGACGTCGTCGGCTCGGATGCGTTCCTCAACCATCCCGAGATGCGGGCCGCCCAGGCCGAGATCTTCGAGGTGATCGACGAGATGATCGCCCACGACCAGCGGCTGGGCCTGGTACGCGAGGGGATCGGGGCGCTCGACGTCCTGATGCTGGTCAAGGGCGCGTGCGTCGTCGCCACGGCGCTTGCCGAGGCGGGCCCAGAGTCGCTGGGCAGGCACCTGTCGCTCGTTCGCGCGGCGATCATCGCCCGCGGACGCGAGTGCCCGCTGCAGGGCGAGATGCCGACGTTCGCCGGCCTCGAGCGCGGCCACAACGCCCACTGAGCCGCCCGCTGAGCCGCCACCGTCGGCCCGCGCTTTGCACGTTGAGCCGCCTATGACCGGCTCAACCTGCATCACGTCGGGCCGTCCTCGTCAGGTGGCGGGACCGACAAGCCGCGTCAGCAGCTCGCCGAGCCGGTCGCCGTGCCGCGGTGTGCCATCGAAGAACGCCGTCGGGGTGCTCGCGACGCCGGCGCGGACGCCCGAGGTGAAATCACGCCGGACCCGCTCGAGCACTTGATCGCCGCGGCGGTCGCCTTCGAAGCGGTCGAGATCGAGACCGAGCTGCGAGGCGCGCTGCCACAGATGCGGATCCTCGAGCCGTCCCTGGTCGGAGAGCAGCGAATCGTGCATCTCCCAGAAGCGCCCCTGCAGGGCCGCCGCCTCGGCCGCACAGGCCGAGGCCCAGGCCCGCGGGTGCGATGAGCGAACCGGGAAGTGGCGCACCGCCAATCGCAGCTTGCCGGCGGTCACCGCCGGCCGGAGCCGCAGGTGGAGGCTCGCGCAGTACGGGCACTCGAGGTCCGTGTAGGTGATCAGCAGCGGCGCGTCCTCGTCGCCGCGAACGTGATCGTCGCCGGTCAGCGGCGGCAGCGGAGCCGAGCCCAGCTCGGACAAGCTCAATTGTCCAGCGCGTCGAAGATCAGGTTGGCGCCGGGCAGGTCGCCGGGCGAATCAGCCTGATAGCTCCACTTCACAACCGCGTCGGATCCGGTCACGATCAGCGCCCGCTGCGGGAAGCCGCCGGGGTGGTAGACGCCGAATGCCCGGCAGGCCTCGCCCTTGGGCTCAAAGTCGGACAGCTGCTCGATCGAGATGCCGAGTTTCTCCCTGAAGGCCCGCTGCGACCAGACCGCATCGCACGACACGCCGTAGAGCACGGCTCCCCGCTGGGCGAACTCGTCGCGGAGGTCGTCGTACAAGCTCAGCTGATCGGTACAGACCGGGCTGAACGCAAACGGGTAGAAGACGAGCACGGTCGTCGTGCCCATCAGGTCGGCCTGCGTGAAGACGCGATCCCGGTCGCCGTTGAGGGTGAACGCAGGAGCCGGTTCGCCCGCTGCGATCGGGTTCACTTCCGCAGGCCGAGCTCGCGGACCAGCGCGCGATAGCGCTCGAGGTCGCTGCGCTGCAGGTAGTTCAGGAAGCGGCGGCGGCGGCCGACCAGCATCAGGAGCCCGCGCCGCGAATGGTGATCCCGCTTGTGGGTGCGCAGGTGCTCGGTGAGCTGGTTGATCCGCTCGGTCAACATCGCCACCTGGACCTCGGTCCTGCCGGTGTCCTGCGCTGATTCGCCGAACTGCTCGGTCAACTCGGCTTTTCTTTCCTGAGTCAGAGTCATGTGAGGTCCGAGGCTAGCAGAGCCCGTACTTGCTGAACGTCGGCCCGCATCCGTTCGATCAGCTCCTGCGCGCCGTCAAACCGGAGTTCCCCGCGCAGCCGCGCGATGAACTCGAGCGTCAGCATCTGCCCGTACAGATCCCCCGCGAAATCGAGCAGGTACGCCTCGACGAGCAGTTGCAGGTCGTCGCCGAAGGTCGGCCGGACACCGACGCTGACCGCCGCCAGATGCTCGCCGGCACGGCAGGCATAGATGCCGTGGCCCGGGCAGACGAGTCCCGGGTCAGGGACGATGTTCGCGGTCGGAAATCCGAGGTCGCGCCCGCGCTCGGCGCCGTGCACCACCTCTCCCTGGAAGCGGAACGGCGAGCCGAGCAGCCGCGCGGCGGCCTCGACGTCCCCCTCGGCGATCAGCGTCCGGATCCGGCTCGAGGAGACCATCTCTCCGTCGAGGGAAACCACCTGCACCACGCGGGTCTCAAAACGGGGGTCGGCCTCGAGTAGCGCCGGGCTGCCGATGGCGTGATGACCGAAGTGGAAGTTCGCCCCCACCGATACGCGCGTCGCCTGCAGCCGCCCCACCAGCACCGCGTCGATGAACTCCTGCGGGCTCTGTTGCGCGAAGGCCGCGTCGAACGGGATCACCACGAGCTCGTCGACTCCGAGCTCGCCGATCAGCTCCGCCTTGACCTCGAGGCTCGTCAACAGCTTCGGCCCCCCTCCGGGCCTGACGACGGTCGCGGGATGCGGCTCGAACGTCAAGACGGTGTCGCTTCCGCGGATCACCTCGCGATGCCCGACGTGGACGCCGTCGAACTCGCCGAGCGCGATCCGTCGCGGGCGCGGGCGCGCCTCGTCCAGAGGGGTCAGTTGCATCGGGCGGGAAGCGTAGTGGCTCACCGGAGGGGTGGATTTGCCGGCCGACGTGGCCGGGAAATCCGGGCCCCCTGGGCATGTCCGGCGCCGAACCGCGCGAGGATCGTCTGCCGCTGCTCGGTCGGCATGAACGCCAGCGCCTGCTCGAGGCTGAGGAGCCGCTCGGGGTCAGCGTCGGCCACGTCGAACTCGCCGATGCGCGTCCTGCGCAGGGCGGTGCAGTAGGCATCGCCCAAGTCGGCGATCAGCGAGCGCACGTACGTGCCCGACGAGCACTCGATCACGAACTCACGCTCTGGCCCGTCGCGCCTGACCTCCTCGAACCGGTAGACGGTGACCTCGCGCTCGGGCAACTCGACCGGTTGGCCGGCACGAGCCAGCGCGTAGGCGCGTCGACCGCCGACCTTGACCGCCGAGTACGCCGGTGGCCGCTGGCGGACCTGGCCGGTCGGGAGCTGCAGGTCGCCGTCAGGCACCCTGCCGGTCTCGGCGATGTCACCGTCTGGATCACCGGTCGAGGAGGTGGCGCCGAAGCGGGCGACGACCTCGTAGCGCTTGGGCAGCTCCATCAGGAAGCGCTGCACCCGCGTCGCGCGCCCGACCAGCACCAGCAACAGACCGGTGGCGAACGGATCCAGGGTGCCGGCGTGTCCGACCTTGACGCCTGACCCCAGCCGGCGTCGGGTCAGCACGACGACGTCGTGCGAGGTCACCCCGGCGGGCTTGTCGCACAGCAGCACGCCGGCGCCGGCGGCGGTCGGGGATCGCTCGGCGCCGGCGCCGCCCGTCCCCGTCACGACTCGAGCTGTCGCGCGAGCTGCTCGCGCAGGAACTCCACGAGATCGTCCCACGGGAGCGTCGTGCTGAAGCCGGCGGCAGCCCGGTGGCCGCCGCCGCCCTGCTCGCGCGCTATCGCCGAGACGTCGACCCGACTGTCGCTGGCGCGCAGCGACACCTTCCGCAGCCGGGCGCCGTCGTCGGCCTCCTCCGCCTCTCCCGGAGCCGCCAGGCGGTCCCGCACGACGGCGGCCATCACGGTGCCACGCACAGCCCGCAGGTGGTCGACGACGCCCTCGGTGTAGCTCTCCTCCGCCCCGGCCTGCCCAAAGTCCTCAGCGCTCAGCTGCGTGATCGTCAACCGCCCGTCGTCATAGCGCTCGACGCGCGCGAGGCCTCGGGACAGGAGCGCCAGTTTGCCGAACGGCACGCCCTCGTAGACCCGCTGGTACATCGCGTGCACGTCGACGCCGCCGTCGATCAGCTCGGCAGCCATGATGTGCGCGCGCGGACCGGTGTTCTCATACATGAAGCAACCGGTGTCGGTGATCACCCCGATGTACAGAGCCTCCGCGATCGGAAGCGTCAACTCGACCTCGAGCGCGTGCATCAGGTCCCAGACCATCTCCGCCGTGCAGGAGGCGGTGGGGTCGACGTGGTTGACGTCCGCGAACCGAGTGTTGTCGTGGTGGTGGTCGATGTTGACCGTCAGGCCGGAGCCCTGTTGCAACACCTCGGCCGCCGGGCTGCGCTCGACGTTGCCGCAGTCCAGGAACACGACCGTCCGCTCATCGAGGTCCTCGGGCGCCGCCGTCACCAGCCGGTCCAGCGGCAGGAAGCGGTATTCGTACGGGAGCGGAAACTCCCCCTCGGCGATGAACATCAGGCAATCCTTGCCGAGCGCCGTCAGCATACGCTGGGCCGCGACCAGCGACCCCAGCGCGTCGCCGTCCGGGTGCTCATGGCTGACGACGATCAGCTTCGCCGCGCCGCGGAGCACCTCCAGAGCCAGTTCCCGATCCGAAAACACGAGTGGATCGAGGCGGCTACCGGTCGTCATCCTCGTCCTTGGCAAGCAGCTCGGTGATCCTCATTCCCCGATCGATCGACTCGTCATAGTCAAACGTGAGCGTCGGCGTGTGCTTGAGCCGCAGCTCGTTGGCGAGCCGCGATTGCAGGTAGCCGTGGGCGGAGCGCAGGCCCTCGAGGCTGTCGGCCCGGCCGGCGTCGTCGCCCAGGACGCTCACGTACACGCGCGCATGTCTCAGGTCGGGGCTGGTCTTGACTGCGGTGACTGTCACAAAACCGACTCGAGGGTCCTGCAGATCGCTGGCGATCGCTGCGCTGAGCACGGCCTTCACGGCCCCGTCGACGCGGCGCATCCTGGGCCGGGCCATCCTAATGCCCCGGCGCGGTCGATGAGGCGAAGTCGACGAGGTCGGCGACCGATGCGACGATCCGCCGGACGCTGACCCCGTCCGGGCACCGGGCGTGGAGCCAGTTCTCGAGCTGATCGGCCGCCTCGCCGAGCCTCGGCAGCGAGCCGCTGCTAAGCGTCGCGAGCAACGTCGAGCGCTGCCACAGGTCCTGGTGGGCCGTCTCGGAGACCGCCGCTCCGAAGCGCCCATGCAGCTGCACGCGGATCGACTGCAGGTCCTTGCGCTTGGTCTTGAGGCTGCCGGCCTCCGGGAAATGGAGGTCGATCACGAGCACCGCCACATACCCTCTCTCCTCGGCCATCGCCGAGACAGACTTCAGCGAGCTCGCGTTCTAAGCGAGCTCGCGCTCGACCTGGCGGGTCGCGTATGCCTCGAGCTGGTCGCCTTCCTTGATGTCGGCGAAGTCCTTCAACACGACGCCGCAGTCGAAACCCGCCGCCACCTCGCGGACATCGTCGTTGAACCTGCGCAGCGATGCCACCTCGCCCTCGTAGACGACGGTGCCGTCGCGGACGAGCCGGACCTTGGAGCCACGGATCAGCTTGCCGTCGAGCACGTGTGACCCGGCGATCGTGCCGACCCTGGAAGCGCGGAAGATCTGTCGCACCTCGGCGGTGCCGGTCGTCTCCTCGACCTCGTCGGGCGCGAGCATGCCCTGCATCGCCTGACGCAGTTCGTCGATCGCCCGGTAGATCACCGAGTAGCCGCGGATCTCGACGCCCTCGCGCTCGGCGACCGCGCGCGCGTCGCCGACCGGGCGAACGTTGAAGGCCAGGATGACCGCGTCGGAGGCAGCCGCCAGCATCACGTCGGACTCGGTCACGGCTCCGACCGCGCGGCGGATCACGTTGACCGACACCTCGTCCTGCGGCAACTTGGAGATCTCGTCCTCGATCGCCTCGAGCGAGCCGGCGACGTCGGACTTCAGCACCAGGTTGAGCTCCTGTAGGTCGGAGCCGAAGATGTTCTCGAGCGACACCCGCTTGCCGCGTTGGCGAGCCAGCGACTCGGTCTTAAGCCGGTTCGCGCGCTCACCGGCCAGCTGACGGGCGCGGCGCTCGTGCTCGACCACGCGCATTCGCTCCCCGGCCTCGGGAACGCCGTCGAACCCGAGCACCTCGACCGGTTCGCCCGGGAGCGCCTGGCCGACGCGATTGCCGACGAAGTCATACATCGCTCGTACGCGACCCCAGTTCGCTCCGGCGACGACGGCGTCGCCGATCTCAAGGGTGCCGCGCATGATCAGCAGCGTCACCACCGGTCCGCGACCCGGATCGAGCTTCGACTCGATCACCGTCCCGGAAGCGGCCGCGTCCGGGTTGGCGCGCAGCTCCATCAGCTCGGCCTGGGCGACGATCGTGTCCAGCAGGTCCTCGAGGCCCACCCTGGTCCGAGCCGAAACGTCGACGAAGTCGGTGTCCCCGCCCCACTCGACCGGCTGCAGGCCGAGCGCGGTCATCTCGGTCCGCACCCGCGTCGGGTCCGCGCCCTCCTTATCGATCTTGTTGACCGCGATGATCATCGGGACCTCGGCGTCCTTGGCGTGGTCAATTGCCTCCGTCGTCTGCGGCTTGACACCGTCGTCGGCGGCGACCACGATCACGGCCAGATCGGTGGCCTTGGCCCCGCGCGCCCGCATCGCCGTGAACGCCTCGTGGCCGGGCGTATCGAGGAAGGTCACGGTCCGGTCGCCGTGGTGAACCTGGTAGGCGCCGATGTGCTGGGTGATGCCGCCCGCCTCACCGGCGGCAACCTCGGTCTCTCGGATGGCGTCCAGCAACGAGGTCTTGCCGTGGTCGACGTGGCCCATGATCGTCACCACCGGAGCACGCTCGACGAGGTCCTCTTCGGCGTCGGCGAATGTCACCTCAGCGACGGTCTCGTCCTCGGAGTGGATGATCTCGACGCGCTTGCCGAGCTCGGACGCCAACACGTCGATGGTGTCGTCGGACAGCGTCTGCGTCTGGGTCTTCATCTCACCCAGCTCCATCAGCTTCTTGACGATCTCCGGAACGCGGACATCCAGATACTCGGCGACGTCCTTGAGCGTCGAGCCCGAGTTGATCCGGATCACGTCCGGGACCGCGACGGCCGTCTGCGACGGACGCGATTCGGCCTCGTCGTCATAGACGCCGCGCCGCCGACGCCCGCGCCGCTGCCGTCGCGGCGGCTGGTTGACCGGGCCTCCGGCCGCGCCCGTGTTCGCCCGGCGCGAAGCCTGGGCATCGATCACCACGCGACGGCGGCCGCCGGCGTTACCGGGCGCGCGCTCCCCCTGCAGGGAATCGCGCGTCGGACGCTGCTTGTGCGGCTGATCGCCGTCACTCGCCGCGGCGCGCGGAGCCTGCTCGGCCTCGGTCGGCTCGGGGCTCTTCGCGTTGGTGTCTGCCTGCTCGGGGGGGTTACTCATCAATCAACCAGTCTAGAAGCAGACCCTCAAGCGCCTGCGTCGACACGATCGGTGCCCTTGCCCGCAAGCGCCTGATGAGCCTCGATCCCGCAGTAGCGTGAGCCCGGCAGGGCTGCGTTCGGACAGCGACGGCCGTTGGAGAGGATCGCCGCGCAGCGGCCGGTCGCCTCCTCCTCCTCGTAGCCGTGCTCGGCCTCCTCGGCGGCGAAGTCTGTCTCCGAGCGGATATCGATCCGCCAGCCGGTCAGCCGGGCCGCAAGCCGGGCGTTCTGTCCCTCGCGGCCGATCGCGAGCGAGAGTTGATCGTCGGGGACGATCACGGTCGCCTGCTTGGCCTCGTCGTCGACCAGCACCTCACGCACGCGCGCAGGCGACAGCGCCTTGGCGACAAACCGGGCGGGCTCGTCGTTGTAAGGGATGATGTCGATCTTCTCGCCGCGAAGCTCGGAGACGACCATGCGCACCCGCGAGCCTCGCGGACCGACGCAGGCGCCGACCGGATCGACCCCGTCGACGTGCGAGACGACTGCGATCTTCGAGCGGTATCCGGGCTCGCGGGCGACGCCGGTGATCTCCACCAGGCCGTCGGCGATCTCCGGCACCTCGAGCTCGAATAGAGACTTGATCAGCTCCGGGTCGCGCCGCGAGACGATGATCGAGGGCCCCTTTGTCGAGTTCGAGACGTCCTTGATCACCGCCTTGATCCGCTGCGAGTGGTCGTAGCGCTCGCCGTCGACCTGCTCGGACTTCGGCAGCAGTGCCTCGACGCGCTCGCGCAGCTGCACCAGCGTGTAGCGCGAGTCGGACTGCTGGACGATGCCGGTGATCAGCTCCCCAACGCGGTCGCGGTACTCCTCGAACATCTGCTCGCGCTCGGCCTCGCGGATCCGCTGCAGGATCACCTGCTTGGCCGTCTGCGCGGCGATCCGCCCGAAGTCATGCGGGGTGACGTCCTCGATCTCGATCTGGTCCTCGTAGAGCTTCAGCTTCTCGGGGTCGATCTCCGGCTCCGGCGGCTCGCGCATCTCGCCAGTCTCCGGATCGACCGTCGGCACCTGGTCGCTCGTCGCCTCGACCAGCAGCTGCTCCTCGAGCTCCGGCGGGATCTTCAGCTCCCAGACCTTGAAGTCGCCGCTGTCACGGTCCATCTCGACCTTGGCGTACGGCGCCGAGCCGGGCGTCTTGCGGTACGCGGACAGCAACGCGTCCTCGAGCGCCTCCATCAACTTCTCGTGGGAGATGTTCTTCTCGGCGGCAAGGCCACGCACGGCCTCGACGATCTCTTTCGACATGTGACTTAGTCTCCGGGTACGAGGTTGGAGCGGGCGATTTGCTCGTAAGGGATCGTCACGATTCCCTCTGGAGCGGCGATCGTCACCTCTTGCTCGGAGGCGCCGACCAGTTCGCCGGTGAGGCTTCGGTGGCCATGCCGTGCGTCCCGCAGCCGCACCCGGGCGCGGCGCCCGAGGAAGCGGCTGTAATGCTGGGGCTTGGTGAGTGGCCGGTCCTGGCCGGGCGATGAGACCTCGAGCGCATAACGGTCGCGGTAATCGGCGAGCAGGCCGGACACCTGCTCGCACAACGCCACCGTGACGCCACTCGGATGGTCGATGAACAGGCGCAACGTGCCACGAGGGACGACCTCCACGAGCAGCACCTCGACCTCCGGCACGGCGGCGGCCAGCCGAGCCTCGATCTCCGGTGTCAGTTCGCCCAACGTCATCCTCCGTCTAATAAATGTCATAAAAAAAGCGGGCGAGCGCCCACTTCCGGTACGGCCGCCAGGTTCGCCCTGGCATAACAGAAGCTGTGAAATCTACCTTAGCACTGTGCGCGCAACGTATTAGCGCCCTGCGTGGTTTGCGCTAACCCGGCTGGTCGCTGACGCGCGACCGGGCACGATCCCGATACAGCCGGTAATCGCTGCGGTTCGGCCGCATGCACGCGGCCAGCGCAAGCGGCTGTCGCGCCTCGGCATGCCGGCCGAGCAGCTGCAGGCATCGCCCCAGGCAGAACAGCGCGTAATCATTGGTCGGCGCCCGCTCGACGACGGCTTCAAACTCGGCTGCCGCGTCCTCGTAGCGCTGCACGTGGAACAGGGCCCGGCCGAGCGCCTCCCGGATCGAGCCGGACTCCGGCGCAAGATCGCGGGCGCGGCTCAACGGCACCACCGCCTGGTGGTAATGGTTGTCTGCCAGCAGCGATGAACCGCGCGAGTAAAGCTCGTAGACGTCGTCCATGTCTCTCAGTGTACGAGCCGCGACGGCAGAGCCGGCTGGCGCTCGATCAGCCGCCCCACCTCGTCGAGGATCGCGTCGGCCACCGCCTCCTTGGCCGCACGCGGGACCCGCCGCTCGACGCCCTCCCGGCCGAGGATCGTGACCTCGTTGTCCGGGGAGTCAAAACCGATGTCGGCGCGAGCGATGTCATTCACGACCAGCAGATCGAGACCCTTTCGCTCGAGCTTGCCGCGGCCCAATGCGACCGCATCCTCGCCGTGCTCGGCGGCGAAGCCGACCAGCACCTGGGCCTTGCCGCGCTCAGCCGCCAGTGAGCTCAAAACGTCCTCGGTTTCGATCAGCTCGATCGTGCTCGGCGCCGCCGGGCCGGTCTTCTTGAGCTTGTCGGCCGCCGGCGACGCCGGCCGGAAGTCGGCCACGGCGGCGGCCATGATCAGAACGTCGCAGCCCTGGAACTCGGCGCGGCATGCCTCGGCAAGCTGCGCGGCGGTCGCGACCGGAATCACCCGGACTCCGGCCGGCGCCTCGAGTCCGACATTCGCGGCGACGACGGTGACCGCCGCGCCGCGCGCCGCCGCCCGCGCCGCGAGGGCATAGCCCATCCTCCCGGACGACCGGTTGCCTATGTACCTGACGCTGTCGATCGGCTCCTGGGTCCCGCCCGCGGTGACAAGCACCCGCAGGCGCTCGAGGTCCGAGCGGGGAGGCGCTCCGTTGGAGCGCTGAGAGTGCGCTCGCTCGCAAGCGGCCAGCAGGTCAGCCGGTTCCGGGAGGCGGCCGACGCCACGCTCGCCGTACGAGGCGAGCTCGCCATCGCCCGGCGGAATCACGGTCAGCCCACGCTCGGCCAGCTGCCGCAGGTTCGCCTGTGTCGCCGCGGCCAGGTACATGTGGTTGTTCATCGCAGGGGCGACGAGCACCGGGCAGGCCGCCGCCAGCGCCGCCGTCGTCACCAGGTTGTCGGCAAACCCGTGCGCGAGCTTGGCGAGCGTGTTGGCGCTCGCGGGCGCGATCAGGAAGACGTCGGCGCGCTCGACCAGCGCCAGGTGGCTGATCGTGGCCCGTTCGGGCACCGGCTCGCCGGGGTAGGAGCCGCGAGCCGGGTCGGCGTCGAATTCGCTGGTCAGGACGGAAGCGCCGGTGATCGCCGCGAACGACGCGCGACCGACGAACCTGAGGCTCGTCGGGGTCTGGATCACCCTGACCGAGTGGCCCGCCTGGACTGCCAGACGCGCCATCTCCAGCGACTTGTAGGCCGCGATTCCGCCGCTCACCCCAAGCAGTAATCGCATGGCCCGAGGCCCTCTCTGAGTGGGGCCTAACGGTAGTGGTATTTGAGCTTGCCCTGAGCGACCTCTTCGAGCGCGATCGTCAGGTAGTTCTTGGAGCGGGTCTCGACCATCGGCGGCGGGAACTCGTCAAACGTGCCCTCGCCGAGGTTGTGGTAGTAGGAGTTGATCTGGCGCGCCCGCTTGGCGGCCACGATCACGCTCGCGTAATCGGAGTCGACGTGCTCGAGCAGCTTGTCGATACGGGGATTGATCAAGGGCTGTCCTTCGCTTGGTGGAGTCAGAAGGTTAGCGGTCGAGGGCGTCGCTGACGACGCCGACCAACTGCTCGACGGCATCCTCGAGGCGATCGTTGACGACGACGTGCGCGAACTCAGGCTGCGCCGCCAGCTCGTCGTCGGCGGTCTCCAGGCGCCGATCGACCTGCTCGGGCGTGTCGGTGCCGCGGCCGAGGAGACGCGCGCGCAGCGCCTCGCGCGAGGGCGGCGCGATGAACACCTGAACCGCGTCGGGCATCTGTTCGCGGACCTGGCGGGCGCCCTGAACCTCGATCTCGAGCACCACCGGGATGCCGTTGGCCAGGCGCCCCTCGAGTTCGGACCGCAGCGTTCCGTAGCGGTTGCCCGAGTAGTCGGCGTGCTCGACGAAGTCGCCGGCCGCAACGTGCTCGCAGAACTGCTCGCGCGTCAGGAAGTGGTAGGCGACCCCGTCGCGTTCGCCCGGGCGCGGCGCCCGCGTCGTCGCCGAGACCGACAGCCCCAACCCTGGAACTCGCTCCCGTAGAGCCTGGATCACGGTCCCTTTCCCGACGCCGGAGGGACCCGTGATCACGAAGACCTTGGCGACGCGACCGCGGGACTCCACTCCGGCCCAGAGGCGCTCAGTTAGTGCCCTTTAGGACACTAGCGGCGGCGCATCAGCTCGACGAGCTCGGTTCGCTGGCGCTGGGACAGCCCCCCGATCGTCTTGCTGGGTGAGATCCGGCAGATGGACAGGATCTTGTTGACCTTGACGCGTCCGTACTTCGGCACCGCGAGCAGGAGGTCGAAGACCTTCGCGGTCTCCAGGTACTCGGGCGGGTCGAGCAACAGCTCGTGGATCGGCTGACGGCCCGCCTTCAGGTCCCGCTTGAGCTGGGCCCGGCGGCTACGGATGTCATTGGCGCGTTGCAGGGCTTCTCTACGCTGCACGAGCGAGCGCTCCGGTGCTGCGATGGTTTTGGTAGGCGAATCACTGACCGGCGGCATGGCGGGCGACTATACATCTTGGGCAGCAGCGTTCAAGACCGCAATGGCCAATTTCGCATAGACCTGAACCTGAGCTTGAGCATTGTCGAGGATGGTTGCGACAATAGCGGCGGTTTGCAGGCAGTTTTCAGGACCTTTACAAGCGCCGAATGACCCCCTGAGATCTCAGGTCGCGGGCGCCGCCTCGGCGTAGATTTCCTGCAGCGAAACCACCTCCGGTTCGCCATGCGCAGCCGCAACGATCGCCCGGACGGCGGCCACGGCGCCGGTCATCGTCGTGATGCACGGAATCTTCCTGGCGACCGCAGCCCGGCGGATCTCATAGCCGTCGGTGCGGGCGCCGGTGCCGACCGGAGTGTTGATCACGATCGCGACATCGCCGCGCTCGATCCAGTCCACGACGTGCGGCGAGCCCTCGCCGAGCTTGTTGATCGCCTTCGCCGGCACTCCCATCCGGTTCAGCGCCTGGGCGGTACCACGGGTGGCGATCAGATCGAACCCCATGTCGTGCAGTTGGAAGGCGATTCCGACCGCGGCCGGCTTGTCGCGGTCGGCGACCGTGATGAACGCCGTCCCCCCCGAGGGGAGTTTCGAGCCGGCGGCCGCCTGGGCCTTGGCGAACGCCGTGGGGAAGTCGCGAGCGATTCCCATCACCTCGCCGGTCGAGCGCATCTCCGGGCCGAGCAGGACGTCGCTCCCGGCGAAGCGGTCGAACGGGAGCACCGCCTCCTTGACACAGACATGCCCGTTGGCGGTGTCGCTCGGGAGACCGAGGTCGGCGATCCGCTCGCCGAGCACGACCCGGCACGCCAGCTTTGCGACCGGAAGGCCGATCGCTTTGGACACGAACGGCACCGTCCGCGAGGCCCGCGGATTGGCCTCGATCACGTGCAGGCCCTCGGAGCCGTGGATCGCGAACTGCACGTTCAGGAGCCCGACGACGCCGAGGGCTCGCGCGATTCCGGCCGTCCACTCGCGGATCTGGCTGAGCATCTCCTCGCCGAGCGCGTGCGGCGGCAGCACGCAGGCGCTGTCGCCGGAGTGGATTCCGGCCTCTTCGACGTGCTGCATGATTCCCGCGATCCAGACGTCCTCGCCGTCGCAGAGCGCGTCGACGTCGACCTCGGCGGAGTCCTCCAGGAAGCGGTCGAGATAGATCGTGGGGCTGCGGTCCTCGGCGCCCGCCGCGCCGATCACGCCGACCCGTTGCAGGTAGTCCTCGAGGCCCGCGACGCTGTAGACGATCTCCATCGCCCGGCCGCCGAGCACGTAGCTGGGGCGCACGAGCAGCGGGAAGCCGACCTGCGGCGCCCGGTCGAGCGCCTCCGCGGGCGTGGTCGCCGACGCGTACGGAGGCGCCATGTAGCCGAGGCGGTCGAGCAGCGCACCAAACCGCGCGCGGTCCTCGGCTAGGTCGATTGCGTCGGTACTCGTCCCGAGGATCGGGACGCCGGCGGCGCGCAGGCCAGCGGCGAGCTTCAGCGGCGTCTGTCCCCCGAACTGCACGACCACACCCTCGGGCTGCTCGACCTCGCAGACAGCGAGCACGTGCTCGAGCGTCAGCGGCTCGAAGTACAGCCGGTCGGAGGTGTCGTAATCGGTGGAGACGGTCTCCGGGTTGCAGTTGATCATGACGGCGTCGCGGCCGGACTCGCGGACCGTCTGGGCCGCGTGCACGCAGCAGTAGTCGAACTCGATCCCCTGCCCGATCCGGTTCGGTCCGGAGCCGAGGATGACGACGGCGGGACGCTCTCCGCGCTGCACCTCGTGCGTCGGCGCCCGTTCCCAGGACGAGTAGAAGTAGGGCGTCTGCGCCGCGAACTCGGCCGCGCAGGTGTCGACCGACTTGAACGTCCGCTCGCCCGCGAATGACCCGACCCGACCCACGCCACTTCCGGCGACGAGCTCCGCCAGCTCGTGCAGGAACCACGGGTCGATGCTCGTCCGGCGGTGCACCTCCTCGACGGCGGCGCCTCGGCGCAGCGCCTCCAGCAGATGATCGAAGCGCTCGGCGCCAGGTACGGCCAACAGCTCCATCAGCGTCTCGTCGTCGTCCGGATGCACCGGGTGTGAATCGAGCTCGCGCGACTGCAGAGCCTTGGCGAACGCCTGCTTGAACGTCCGGCCGATCGCCATCGCCTCTCCGACCGACTTCATGTGGGTCGTGAGCCCCTGCTCGGCATCGGGGAACTTCTCGAACGCGAATCGCGGCCACTTGACCACGCAGTAATCGATCGCCGGCTCGAAGCTGGCCGGCGTCGCCCGCGTGATGTCGTTGGGGATCTCCTGGAGGGTGTAGCCGACGGCCAGGCGGGCGGCGATCTTCGCAATCGGGAACCCCGTCGCCTTGCTCGCCAGCGCGCTCGAGCGCGAGACGCGCGGGTTCATCTCGATCACGACGATCTCGTCGGTCGCAGGATTCACCGCGAACTGCACGTTGGAGCCGCCGGTTTCGACTCCGATCGCTCGGATCACGGCGATCGCCTGGTCGCGAAGCGCCTGGTACTGGCGATCCGACAGGGTCTGCTGCGGCGCCACGCAGACGCTGTCGCCGGTGTGAACCCCCATCGGATCGAGGTTCTCGATCGAGCAGACGATCACCACGTTGTCGGTGTGATCACGCATCACCTCGAGCTCGAACTCGCCCCACCCGAGCACCGACTCCTCGAGCAGCACCTGGCCGATCGGAGAGGCGTCGAGCCCGCGGCCGACCACCCGCTCGAGGTCGCGCTCGTCGGCTAGCACCCCTCCCCCGGTCCCGCCCAGTGTGAACGCGGGACGGATGATCAGGGGTAGCCCGATCTCGGCGACGGCCCGGCGGGCGTCGGCGAGCGTCTGCGCGACCTGAGAGCGCGGTACCCGCAGCCCGGCCGCGAGCATCGTCTCGCGGAACAGCTCACGGTCCTCGGCGCGGTCGATAGCCTCGTGGCTGGCGCCGATCAACTCGACGCCGTAGCGCTCGAGCGTCCCGTTCTCGTGCAGCGCCTTGGCGAGGTTCAGCGCGGTCTGGCCGCCCAGCGTCGGCAGCAGCGCGTCGGGCCGCTCGCGGGCGATCACCCGCTCGACCGGCCCCGGCAGCAACGGCTCGACATAGGTCGTGGTCGCCACCTCGGGGTCGGTCATGATCGTCGCGGGGTTCGAGTTGACGAGCACGACGTCGTAGCCCTCCTCCATCAGGACTCGACACGCCTGCGTCCCGGAGTAGTCGAACTCCGCCGCTTGGCCGATCACGATCGGGCCCGAGCCGAGCAGGAGGATCTTGTGGAGGTCGTCCCTACGCGGCACGGATTTCCTCGACGAATCGGTCGAACAGGTAGAGGCTGTCGTGCGGCCCCGGGCCGGCCTCGGGGTGGTATTGCACGGTCGCGCCGTGAACGTCGCGGAGCGTCAGCCCCTCGACGGTCCGGTCGTAGAGGTTGACGTGGCTGAGCTCGGCAACCCCGAAATCCGTCTCCCATCGCACCGGCTCGTCGCGCTGGACAGTCCTGTCGCCGTCCGGCCCGAGCACCGCGAACCCGTGGTTCTGGCTGGTGATCTCGGTCCGGCCGGTGGTCAGATCCTTGACCGGATGGTTGGCGCCGTGGTGTCCGAAGGGGAGCTTGTAGGTCTGCAGGCCGACCGCGCGGCAGAGCAGCTGGTGACCGAGGCAGATCCCGTAGACGGGCTTGCGGCCGACGATCGCGCGGACCGTCTCGACGATGTAGTCGAGCGCCGCCGGGTCGCCCGGCCCGTTGGCGAGAAAGACGGCGTCGGGGTCGCCGTCGAGCAACTCCTCGGGGCTCGCGGTACAGGGATGCAACGTCAGTTCGGCGCCGCGCCGCCGGAGGTTGCGGATGATCGAGGTCTTGACGCCGGTATCGATCATCGCGATCCGAATTGGATCCCGCCCGCCCCTCCCCAAGCCACGGGCCGAATCCCCGGGCGGCCCGACAAGGCTGCGGTCCAGACAGACCGCAGCCGCAGGAGTCACCTCTCGTGCCAGGTCGCGCCCGCTCATCGACGGCTCGGCGTCGATCAGCGCACGCGCGTCCGACTCGGAGATCCTCGCCGGGAAGAGACCGCCGCGCATCGCGCCCTGGTCGCGGATGTGCTTGACCAGCGCTCGCGTGTCGAGGTCGGTGATCGCCGGGACGCCGCAGTCACGCAGCCACGTCAGCCAGCCGAGCTCGGCTCCCGGGGCGTCGTCGCGATCGACGCCGGCCCGCATGATCGCGGCGCGGGCGTGGACGCGATCGGATTCCATCGCCGCCTCACAGACGCCGTAGTTGCCGATCTGGGGAAAGGTGAAGGTGATCAACTGGCCGCGGTAGCTGGGATCGGTCATCGCCTCCTGGTAGCCCGACATGGAGGTCGTGAACACGATCTCGCCGACGGCATGGGCGTCGGCACCGCAGGCGAGCCCGTCGAACCGGGCGCCGTCCTCGAGCAGCACGTACGCGGTCGCCTCTGATGCGCTCACCGCGACACCTCGCTGAGCCGACCCGACGGCGTCCTCGCGAACGCGACCGCGCCCGCCGCCAGCGTCAGCTCGACGCGCCCGTAGAACGTGCGCCCGTGAAAGCAGGAGTTCTGCGAGCGGCTGACGTAACCCTCGGCCCCGACCTCGAACGACGCGGTCAGGTCGACCAGCACGACGTTCGCCGGCTCGTCGGGGGCGATTCGCGGCACCGGCAGGCCGTACAGCGCGCCGCCCGCGGTCATCCGCTCGACGAGCAGCTCGAGCTCGAGCACGCCCGGCATCACGAGCTCGGTGTGGAGCGCGGCGAACGCCGTTTCGAGCCCGGTCGTGCCCATCGGGGCCAGCTCGAACGGAACCTCCTTCTCGTGCCGGGCGTGGGGCGCGTGATCGGTCGCGACGCATTCGATGATGCCGCTGCGCAGCGCCGCGATCAGTGACTGGCGATCGGCCTCGGTCCGTAGCGGCGGGTTCATCTTGAAGCGGCTGTCGAGCGACCGGACCGACTCGTCGGTCAGCGTCAGATGGTGCGGAGTCGCCTCGCCGGAGACGCGGAACCCAGCCCGCCCGCCGACCTCGCGGGCGGCCGCCAGCGCCTCGACTGTCTCGACGGCGCTGAGATGCTGAAAGTGCACGCGGGCCGCCTCGTAGCGGGCGATCGCGGCGTCCCTGGCGACCATCGTCGACTCCGAGATCGACGGGATCCCCGCCAATCCGAGGCGTGCGGAGACCGCGCCCTCGTGCATCACGCCGTCGCCCGACAACGTCGGGTCCTCCTCGTGCAGCGCGATCACGCCGCCCGATAGACGCTGGTACTGGAGCGCCCGGCGCAGCATCCCGGCCGAGACGACCGGCTTGCCGTCATCGGTGAAGCCGAGCGCGCCCGCGTCGGCGAGCGCCGCCATCTCCGTCAGCTCGACGCCCTGCAGTCCGACCGTGATCGATGCCAGGAACCCGGTCGGGACAAGCGCCTCGCGGCCGGCGGCGTCGACCAGCCCGCGCAGCACCGGCACCTCGTCGACGACCGGTTCGGTATTCGGCATCGCAATCACCTGGCAGAAGCCGCCGGCGGCCGCCGCGGCCGTGCCGGACTCGAGGTCCTCCTTGTACTCCTGGCCGGGCGTGCGCAGGTGCACATGCGGGTCCACGAACGCCGGGAACGCGTGCTTGCCCTCTGCCTCCACCGTGTCCGCGCTTTCGGGCGCGGACACGGTACCGGGGGCGCCCAGTTCGACGATTCTGCCGTCGCGGACGAGGATGTCGCGCGGCTCGTCAAGGCCGGCGCGCGGATCGAGGACATGCGCCCGGCGGATCAGCAACTCGGCCGGCTGCCCGGCGCGACCGAAGAGCTTGGGTGGGCGGGTGAGCGATTTCACGACGCGACCGCCGTCAGCGTCGCCGAGCCCGCCAGCAGCTCGTAGAGGACCGCCATCCGCACCGCCACCCCCGACTTCACCTGCTCGCCGATCAGCGCGATCTCCGAGTCGATGGCGTCGGCCGAGAGCTCGACGCCGCGGTTGACCGGGCCGGGGTGCATCAGCAGCTGGCCCGGACGCAGGCGCTGCAACCCGATCTGGTAGCGCTTGGTGTACTCGCGCAGCGACGGGACGTAGGCGTCGCGCATCCGCTCGTTCTGCATGCGCAGGACGTAGACGACGTCGGCTTCGCCGAGGCGCTGGAGCGACGGGGTCGCGGCACAGCCGAGCGCCTCGATCTCGCGCGGAAGCAGCGTCGGCGGGCCGCAGACGGTCACGCTCGCGCCCATCCGCTGGAAGGCGAGAATGTTCGACCGCGCGACCCTGGAGTGCAGGACATCGCCGACGATCCAGATCGTCAGGCCGTCGAGGGTCCCGAGCTTCTGCGAGAGGGTGAAGACGTCGAGCAGTGCCTGGGTCGGGTGCTCGTGTTTGCCGTCGCCGGCGTTGATCACGGCCGCCTCGGTCCAGCCCGCGACGAGCCCCGCAGCTCCGGCGTGCGGCGAGCGGATCACGATCGCCGCCGGGTCGTAGGCGCTGAGCGTCTGCACGGTGTCGCGCAGCGATTCGCCCTTGTCGACGCTGGAGCCGGTCGAGCGGATGCTGACGACGTCGGCGCTGAGGCGCTTGGCCGCGAGCTCGAACGACGAGCTGGTGCGGGTCGAGGACTCGTAGAACAGGTTCACGACCGTGCGCCCGCGCAGCGCCGGGACCTTCTTGATCTCCCGCCCGGAGACCTCCGCGAAGGACTGGGCGTGGTTGAGGATCCGCTCGATTCCGGCGCGGTCGAGATCATCGATCGAGATCAGGTGGCGCATCGTTCCTCCGAGACGATCGCTACCTCCTCGTAGCCGTCGATCTCATCGACCCGGACGTTGACCCGCTGCTCCTGCGCCGTCGGGATGTTCTTGCCGACGTAATCCGGCCGGATCGGGAGCTCGCGGTGGCCGCGGTCGACGAGGACGGCGAGCTGAACCTTCGCCGGGCGGCCGTAGTCGAAGATCTGATCGATCGCCGAGCGGACGGTCCGGCCCGTGTAAAGGACGTCGTCGACGATCACGATCGTGCGGCCGTCGACCGGGAACTCGAGCTGGGTCGCGTGCACGATCGGCGCGCTCGGCCTCAGGGCGACGTCGTCCCGATAGAAGCTGATGTCGACGAAGCCGAGCGGGACCTGCGGCTCGAGCAGCTCGCTGGTCAGCGCCTGCAGCCGCTGCGCGAGGATCGCGCCACGACGGTGGATACCGACGATCGCGATGCCATCGTGCGCTCCGCCCTGCGGTCCAGGCGGGTTCTTCTCGACGATCTCGTGCGCGATCCGCACCAGCGTGCGGCGCATATCATCGCGGTCGAGGACGACCGTGCGCTCCGGCATTTGCTCCTTCCTGGCCTCACGGGACCGGATTAAAGGTGCTGTTCAGTGCAGGGTATCAACGCCCACGGCGGGTGCATCCGACCAGTGCCGCAGCTCGGGCCTGCCGCGCTCGGGGAACGGGATCTCGATCGTGTCGAAGTCTCGCGGGAGCACGGTGTCGGCGAAGATGTCGCAGGCCTCGTCGCGCAGCTGGGCCGCGGGGTAGCGGATCGATAGGTGGTTGAGCGCGAGCAGCTTGACCTCGGCGTCGCGGGCGATTCCGGCGGCCTGCGACGCGGTCGAGTGGCCGGTCAGGTGAGCCCGCTCGGCCTCCTCGATCGCGAACGTGGCCTCGTGGATCAGGAGATCGCTTCCGTGAGCCGCCGCCTTGAGCGCCTCAGACGGCCGGGTGTCGCCGGAGAGCGCCAGCTTCCGGCCGCGGCGCGGCGGCCCCATCACCTGATCGGGGGTCACGCCCCCCACCGTTTCTCCCCGCTGGACCCGGCCGAACTCGGGTCCCGCGATCAGGCCGGCCGCGATCGCCTTGGCGGGATCGAACACTCCGGGCCGCTCGTGCTCGTCCAACACGTAGCCGAAGGCGGGCCCGCGGTGCGAGACCGAGACCGCCTCGATCGCGTAGCCGTCTCGCTCGACGATTTCGCCGGGCTCGAGCTCGACGACGTAGAGCTTGTAGGTGGTCCGCCCGGCGTACCGCATGACCCCGTCGACCAGGTCTCGCAGGCCCCGGGGTCCGTGGACTCGGAGCGGCGTCTCGCGCCCTCGCAGGTCGAAGGTCTTGAGCAGACCCGGAAGTCCGAGCCAGTGGTCGGTGTGCAGGTGGGTGATGAAGATCTCGTCGAGATCGGCCAGTCCGATCGAGCGCAGCAGCTGGCGTTGCGTCCCCTCGCCGCAGTCGACCAGGATGCGCTCGCCGCCGCGGCTGATCAGCAGCGCCGGGAGGCCCCGACGGTAGGTCGGAACCGAACCTCCCGTGCCTGCGAAGAACACTGAGAAATCCATTTAGGGTTCGTGCGGGGACAAGTTGAGGTTTTGGCGGCGTCTGGACATGCAGCGCCAGTGTGCCAGGGGCGGATTACGTCGGCGACTTCAGGCGGCGATTGCCGGCGAGTCACTGGGGAGGCCACCAGGCGAGCGGCGATACGCTGAACTCGTGCCAGCCGTAGGGAAGCGCTCGGGTCGCCCTCCCCAAGCGTCCGGCGGTTTCCGCAAAGCCCCGATGTGGGTGCGGATGACGCTGTCGTTGGGGGTCGTCGCCGCGTTGATCGCGGCGCTCGTCTTGTGGGTGCACCATTCGACCGACGACACGCCCTCCGAGGCGCAGGTCAGTAACCCCAAGGCGATCGCCGAGGAGCACCGCGAGGCCGAGATCGTCGTCGGTCAGGACCAGCGGCCACACGTGGTCGCGCTCGCGGCGGGCGCCGTGCCTGCAGCCGCGATCAGTAAGGCGGTCACGGGATACATGCGCACCCAGATCCGAAAGGGCTTGATCGACGGGCGCCTGATGCGATCCGGCTGCGCCCGCGCCGGCGGCAGCGACTCGAGGCAGCTGTGGCACTGCACGGTCGTGGTGGCGAACGTCAACTATCCGTTCGACGGCGTGATCGAGCCGGCGGGCCGGCGTCTGACCTACTGCAAGCGCGACATGCCGCCGATACCGAGCATGAACATCCCCGTCAGCCCGCGCTGCCGGTAACCCGCGGGACGTTCTTTGGCGATTTAGTACGAAATCACGTACGGGATCGACAAAGAACGCGGTTCAGCCGTCAATCAGCGTCCGCGCCAGCGCGCGCCACTGATCGGCCGGGACGCCCTGCACCCCGACCACCTGCACGCAGACGTGATCGGCGCCTGCGTCGAGGTGGGACTGGACGGCCGGCGCCAGCTGCGCCGCTGAGCCCTGCGGCACGATCTCGTCGATCAGCCGCTCGGAGCCACCGTTCTCCAGGTCGTCCTCGGTGAAGCCGAATCGCAGGAGGTTGCTCGTGTAATTGCTGAGGCCGAGGTAGAAGTGGGCGTACTCGCGGGCGGCGATCTTGGCGCTCAAATGATCGTCGTCGACGACGACCGCCAGCTCCGGCGCGACCAGCGCGCTCGGACCCAGGCGCTCGCGGGCGAACTTCGTATGCGCCGGCGGTGTGAAGTACGGATGCGTGCCCAGGGTGCGCTCGAAGCTGAGGTCGAGCATCCTCGGTCCAAGCGCCGCCACCGTCATCCGCTCTCTCGGAACCGGCCGCTCCGCGGTGGCCAGGCCTTCGAGGAACGACCGCATCTTCGCCAGCGGTTTCTGATATTCGCTTGTCGCCTCGGGGTGGCCGATCCCGATTCCGAGCAGCAGCCGGTCGGGGAAGTCCGTGTCGAGCTCCCAGAACTCGGCGGCGAGCTCGGCCGGCTCGTACTGCCAGACGTTGACGATCCCGGTCGCGATCACGAGCTTGTCGGTCGCTTCCAGCAGCGGACGCAGCGTCGACAGCCGTGGCGAGGCTCCCACCCAGAACACGCCGAATCCGAGCTCCTCGACCAGCTTGACAGCCTCACGGCGCTCCGGCTCCTCGGCCCCCCGCAACGACGACCAGATCCCGAATCTCGTCAGCTCCATGAGCCCTAAGCCTTGCAGATTGCAGCCAGCCGGCTCGCCGTCGCGCCACCGGCACGGTAAGCTCGCCGGTGGCTTCCCCGTCGCCACGCGCCCGTAGCTCAGGGGATAGAGCGTTCGCCTCCGGAGCGAAAGGTCGCAGGTTCAAATCCTGCCGGGCGCG
>CAWHMX010000007.1:0-296633 GCA_963830475.1 uncultured Solirubrobacterales bacterium
AACAGCTACAGCCAGTTTGGATCCAGCTCAGCCCCGGTGTACGGGACCGACGCGAACTTCCAGGCGAACTACCGTCTGACCCCCAGCTTCCTGGACGCCCACAAGGCGCCGTTCCTGAGCAGCAACCGCATCTGGATCGGCGGATACGAAGTGTTCAAGACCGACATGGCCGACTATGACGCGCTTCTGACCTCTGAGGGGATCCAGCACACGACCGAGACACCACAGGCGATGGCGCATGGGTGGGACAGCGCCTGGGTGTCGATCGCGCTCAGCGCCTTGAGCCAGGACAGCGCGGCGGTCGTGGCTGTGGCGGTGCCGTCGACCTCGGGTGCGCCGTCGATCTCGGGGAGCGTGGTCGAGGCGCAGAAGTTGTCGGAGTCGCACGCTTCGTGGAGCGGGAGCCCGACGGGGTACAGCTATCAGTGGCAGTCTTGCGATGCTTCGGGGAGCAACTGCTCGGCGATTGCGGGCGCGACCGACCAGTCCTACACGCTGACCAGCGCCGAGGTCGGCGACACGATCCGGGTGCGGGAGACCGCTACTAACGCCGGCGGTTCGAGCTCCCCGGCGACCTCCGCGCCGAGCTCGGCGGTACAAGCCCAATACAGCGATGGCGGAGGAACCGCGGGCAATGTCGGCGCCGGCACCGGTGTGACCACCGGCGGCTCAGACAGCAGTGGGACCGCCGGCGGCACTACCGGCACAAGCAGCAGTGGGACCGGTGGTAGCTCCAGCGGCACAAGCAGCAGTGGGACCGGTGATCGCCCCAGCGGCACAACCAGCCGCGCCTCCGCCAGGGCCGTTCCGACGTTTGGACGTGTCAAGACGAGTGCGGCGGGTGCGAGTCTGTCGGTCGCTTGCCGAGGCTCACGCGGCTCCAGTTGCATGTTCTTGCTCAGGCTGACCCTCAAAGACAAGGGCGAAACGCTCGGCAGCCACAGCGTGAGGCTCGCCACCGGCCATCGCGCGACAGTCACCATCAGACTCAACCGGACCGCAAGGCGGCTCTTGAACCAGCATCACAAGCTCACCGCCAAGTTCATCGTCATCCAAAGCCGCGTCACGATCCTTCAGAAGCTCATCACTTTCTAAGGAACCGAGCCACGACTGGCGCCTCGCTCGACGGGGCTTTTTCGTTTGATGGCGTTGCGGCTGGGAGCTGCTCGACACTCGTGCGCTCCCTTGGCAGACTGGACGCTGTGGGTGTCCACTTGCTCGTATTCATTGCCGTCGCCGCCGTTGTGATCGTGGTACCCGGCCCAGACACCGCCGTGGTCACCAAGAATGTGCTCGTCCATGGTCGCCAGGCGGCGTTCGGAACATGTCTCGGCGTCGGCACTGGCCTGTCGGTCTGGACGCTTGCCGCAGCCGTCGGCGTCGCATCGGTGGTGCGCGCGTCGGCCGTGGCCTTCACGGGTTTGAAGCTGGTCGGGGCGCTCTATCTCATATGGCTTGGGGTCCAAGCGCTCCGGGCTGCCCGCGGCATCGAATCGGGCGCGGTTGCCCCGACCGTACACAGGCCTGCGATGAGCGCACTCGGCGGCTTTCGACAAGGCTTCCTCAGCGATCTGGCCAATCCCAAGATCGGCATCTTCTTCACGAGCCTTCTGCCCCAATTCGTTGACCCCGGCCACTCGGTCCTCCTACCATTCCTGGGGCTGGGCGCCGTGTTCGTCCTCATGACTGTGCTCTGGCTATCCGCCTATTGCCTGATCGCCGCGCGGGCAGCTAAGACCCTTCAGCGCCCTCGCGTCAAGGCCGCGATGGATCGGGTCACGGGTATCGTGCTGATCGCTCTTGGCTTGCGGCTCGCGGTAGAGCGCCGCTGAGATCGGCTCAACCGTCCGAGACACCCGCTTCCACAGGCCTGGTCCCTTCGACTGGATCGGACCTGCCTAAGGCCATGCAGGACGGTGGCTGGACCTGAAATAGTCTGGGAGTGCCGCCGCGGACACAACGAAAGGTCAGTCGCGATGCAGTTCGGAATCTTCTCCGTCAGTGACGTAACTCGGGACGCGGTCTCGGGAAAGACTCCGAGCGAAGCGGAGCGCATCAAGGCGATCGTGCAGATCGCGCGTCGCGCGGACGAGGTCGGGCTTGATGTGTTCGCGATCGGCGAGCATCACAATCCGCCGTTCTTCTCCTCCTCTCCGACGACGCTGCTGGCGCACATCGCCGCACTGACGGAGCGGATCATCCTGAGCACGTCGGTGACGCTGATCACGACCAATGACCCGGTCACGATCGCCGAGGATTACGCGATGCTGCAGCACCTCGCGAGCGGACGCGTGGATCTGATGGTCGGGCGTGGCAACACGGTTCCGGTGTATCCGTGGTTCGGCAAGGACATCCGCAAGGGGGTGGAGCTGGCGCTCGAGAACTACAACCTGCTGCATCGTCTCTGGCGCGAGGACGTGGTCGATTGGGAGGGCGACTCCCGCACCGCGCTCCAGGGCTTCACCGCGATCCCGCGGCCGTTGGACGGCGTCCCGCCGTTCGTCTGGCACGGCGCGATCCGCACGCCGGAGATCGCCGAGCAGGCCGCCTATTACGGCAACGGTTACTTCGCGAACAACATCCTCGCCCCGAACTTCCACTTCAAGCCGCTGGTCGATCTCTACCGCGAGCGGTTTGCGCATTACGGCCACGGCACCGCCGAGCAGGCGATCGTCGGCCTCGGCGGTCAGGCTTTCATCGCCAGACGGTCGCAGGACGCGGTCACGCGGTTCCGCCCCTACTTCGAGGCCTCACCGATCTACGGCAAGAGCTACCGGCTCGAGGACATCATGCGCGGCACGCCGATGAGCGTCGGCAGCCCGGCGGAGGTGATCGACAAGACCCTCACCTTCCAGGAGGGATTCGGCGACTATCAGCGGCAGCTGTGGGTGCTCGACGCGATGGGGCTGCCGCTCGAGATGGCGCTCGAGCAGGTCGAGCTGCTTGGCACAGAGGTCGTGCCCGTGCTGCGCCGCGAGATGGGAGCCCGCCGCGCCTCCGGCGCCGCGGATGCCCCGACCCACACGAGCCTGGTGAAGGCCGAGTTCGGCGACGGACCGACGCGGCAGGCCCGGCCGAACGCGAATCGAGGCGACAATCTCACCGGCGCCTCCCCGTACCAGGACACCGGCCCGGAGCTCGCCGCCGAGTACCCGCTGGTCGCGTGATGACCGCATCGTCGGAGAGCCACGCCACCGGGCCTGGTCAGATCCGCCCGCGGCGTCTGGTAGTGATCAGCGCCGGCACGAACGAGCCCTCTTCGACGCAGATGCTGGCCGGCCGGATCACCGAGCGCAGCCTCGAATACATGCGCCAGATGGACTGCACCGTCACGGCCCAGGGTGTCGAGGTCGCCCCGCTTGCGGTTGAGGTCGCCCAAGCGACCGTCTCCGGCCTCGTCCCTGAGAACCTGCAAGCTGCGCTCGAGCAGGTCGGGCAGGCCGACGCGGTCATCGCCTGTACCCCGGTCTACAAGGCCGGGATCAGCGGCCTCTTCAAGTCGTTCATCGACCTGCTCGACAACGACCTGCTGATCGCCAAGCCCGTGCTACTCGCGGCCACCGCCGGCACTAGCCGCCATGCGCTCGTGATCGACGAGCAGATGCGCCCTCTGTTCGGCTACATGCGCGCCCTTACCCTCCCCACCTCAGTGTTCGCCGCTACCGAGGACTGGGGCGCCCTGGAGCTCGGCGACCGGATCAGCCGCGCCGCGACCGAACTCGCAGTCGCGGTACACGCCGGGATCGAGCACGGAATCGCCGAGCGCGCCTGGTCCGGCTATCAGCACGAGTTCGCAGGCAGCGCAACCCGCGCCGAGCGGACAGCCGCGGACATCGACTTCGAATCGCCGCTGATGCGGCTCGCCGCCGGCGGGAGAACGGCGGGCGGGGGAACTGGTTCCGAGCGCTGAGCCCCGCTGTCACGAGTTCGTATGGCACGCGAGACGCGGCCGCATCGCTCGTGACGGGCAGCTGGTACCGTTAACCCAATGGTTAACGATCCGTTCAGAGCGCTCTCGCACCCGATCCGCCGCGGCATCATCGAGCGGCTCGCCGCCGGCCCCGCGACTGTAGGTGAGGTGACGGGCGGCTTCGGGGTGTCCAAGCCCGCGATCTCCAAGCACCTGAGGGTGCTCGAGGACACCGGGGTCGTGAGGCGCGCGGTCGAGGGCCGAACGCACCGCCTCTCGCTTGAACCCGACGTGCTCAGCGTCGCGGCCGACTGGATGGATCACCAACGCGTCCTCTGGGGCCGCCTTTTCGATGTCGTCGATGAGTACCTGAAGGAGGAAACACCGAAATGAACATGCCACCGATCGTCTCGCCGCAGGAGTGGGAGGCCGCTCGCCAGGAGCTCCTGGTCAGAGAGAAGGAACTCACCCGCGCCCGCGATGCGCTGGCCGCCGAGCGTCGCCGGATGCCGAGGATGGCCGTGGAGAAGGACTATCGCTTCGAGGGCCCGAACGGCCGGGCGGGCCTGCTCGACCTGTTCGACGGGCGCCGTCAGCTGATCCTCTACCGCTTCTTCTTCGAGCCCGGCGCGACCGGCTGGCCGGAACGCGGCTGCTACGGCTGCTCCATGATGGCCGATCAGCTCTCGAATCTCGTGCACCTGAACGCGCGCGACACCACCCTCGCTTACGTCTCTCGCGCCCCACAGGCAGAAATCGAGCGCTGGAAGGCCGGGATGGGCTGGGAGCAGATCCCGTGGTACACGATCACCGACGACTTCGACGCCGACTTCGGCGTGGACGAATGGCACGGCACCAATGCCTTCTTCCGCGACAGCGACCGGATCTTCCGCACCTACTTCGTCAACAACCGCGGCGACGAGGCGCTGGGCAGTACCTGGAGCTACCTCGACCTCACCGCGCTCGGGCGCCAGGAGGAATGGGAGGACTCACCCGAGGGCTACCCGCAGACTCCGCCCTACGGATGGTGGAACCCTAACCCTGCCCGCGGTTACGGCCTGGCCGCATGATCGCTGACATCGCAGGTGTTGCCGGTGAACTCCTCGCGGTGGGCGCAGGAGCGCGGCTGGGCTGACGCTCGTTGCCGGCTGGATAATCCTGCGCATGCGACGCGGACGGTACCCCGGACGTGACAGACGCCACGACACTGCGAATTGAGCGTGCCTACCAGGCGCCCGCCCAGGCGGTGTTCGACGCGTGGACGAGCGAGGAGGTGCTCCACCGCTGGTTTCACGCCGAGCACGACTGGGAGACGACCGAGGCCAAGGTCGACCTCCGCGTCGGCGGCGTCGTGCGCGTGGTCATGCGCGACCCACACAAGGACGTCGAGTACGGCGGCGGCGGCCACTACACCGAGATCGACCCCCCGACGCGCCTCGCTTTCACCTGGATCTGGGACGACAACCCCACCCGGACCCTGATCGAGGTCGAATTCGAAGAGACCGACGGCATCACGACGGTTCGCTTCACCCACACCGGCCTTTGGAACGAGGAAGCTGTGCGCTCGCACCGCGGTGGCTGGAACAGATGCTTCGACAACCTCCAACGCGCCCTCGAGACGACCCACCCCAAGCGATAGCGCTCATACCCGCTGCCCATCCTTACCGGCGGATCCGGGCTTCAGGACGCTGGCTTCAAACCAGCAGGTTTCAAGAAGCGCCCGGGCGCCGGGGTGGTCATGATGGCGCAATGAGCTACATCGAGTTCTTGACGTTTGCGCGGCGCGGACGCCCTGACCACCCGATGAGCCGATGATTCGAGAACACACACGCCGGCATTGTCGCGGTCGTGCGCACAAGCTTCCGAGATTGCAGCGACGCCTCGTCCGCCACGCCGCAAACCCACTGTCGAAAGGGGCACGCCATGGGCGCCCAGCACACCGAACAGATCGTTGACTTCGAGCACGTGTCCACCGTCGGGTTGGAATCATCCCCCGAGGCGCCGGCGCTCGCGGGGCTCCGTGCCAACGAAGCGCGGTACTACCAGAACAAGTACTCGCACGCATTCTCCGTCACTCCAGCGAGCGACGCGGCCGACACCGTCGACTGGGTGCACCATATCCTGAAGGCAGAGCGTGACATCGTCATCGCCTCCCGCCCGCTCGAGGCGACAGCCTTTGAGGTCGACGGCTTCCGGATGGCATACGTGTTCTACGAGTCTGGCCTGTCGATCAACGTGATGTACGGCCTGGAAGAGGGCAAGAAGCGCGCGGTCGGGTTCAAGCTCTCCGAGGGAATGGAGATCCCGGCGGAGCTCGCAGACCGGTTCAAGTTCGCCAAACAGAAGTCCAAGCTCGCCGGCGTCATCCGCGGCACCTTCTTCGTGATCAAAGGCGAGTACTAGCCCGGCTACGGGGGTTGCGCATCGCGGCGTCTGCTCGTCGTGATCCTTGGGGATACGGGGCCAACGCGGGCCGGGCGCTTGGTTCGGATGTGAATCGGAAGCGCGAGTAGACATGCGCAGGCCGCGACCCAGGGCAGCATCTTGAGCACGTCGTTGGCGACCCCGGAGCCGCCAAAGTAGCGGGCGTCGCGCCCCTTCGATCGACGAGGACCGTCGGTCTCGGCTCGGGCTGCTGTCAGCGCCAAGCTAGCCGCATCTAAGGCAATTTGCCTGCAAACGGGCCGGTCCATCTGAAAAGCTCCGCTTGACGGAGTTTTTTACTGTTGTGAGACTACGGCTTAGGGATGCGCTGGAGACCGCAAACTCCCCGGTTTCGGTTCGGGCAACTCATGCTGTCCTGGCTGGTCACGGCGGTCGGCGCATTCGTCGCCGCGGCGATCCTCCCCGGCGTCAGTATCGGAAGCTTCGGCGACGCCCTCGTGGCAGCGGTCCTGATTGCGGCTCTCAACGCACTGCTCCCGCCACTCGTCGCAAGTCTGCGACTGCCGTTCACGCTGGTGCTGGGCTTCCTCGCCATTCTCGTGCTGGACGCGCTGATCCTTCTACTCGTCTCGCACATCGACGCAAGCGCGTTCAAAGTCGACTCGTTCGGCTGGGCGCTGCTGGGGGCACTCGTGATCTCCGCCATGGTTCTGGTGCTCCAGGTGATCCTGGGGGTCAACGACGATGACACCTACACACTGCGCGTCATCAGGCGGATCGCCCGGCGCCAGGGCGAGCAGGTGATCACGGATGTGCCGGGGCTCGTGCTGCTCGAAATTGACGGCTTAGCATTGCCGGTCCTCCAGCGGGCGATACGCGACGGCGAGACGCCGAACATGGCGCGCTGGCTCGAGTCCGGCGAGTTCCGATTGGACGAGTGGGAAACCGACCTCAGCTCCCAGACGGGGGCGAGCCAGGCGGGAATCCTGCTCGGTGCAAACGACAACGTCCCCGCATTCCGTTGGGTGGAGAAGGACACGGGGAAGCTGATCGCGTGCTCGTCGCCACAGGATTGCGCTCTCATCGAAGGGCGTCTGGCCACCGGCAGCGGCTTGCTGATCGACGGAGGGGCGAGCCGCGGCAACCTCTTCTCCGGCGAAGCTGATGCCACGATCCTGACCGCCAGCCGGATCAGCGCCGAGCGGCGGGCCAATCCCGGCTATCGCTCGTTCCTGGCCAACGGCTTCAACGTCACGCGCCTGCTGGTTCTGTTCTTCTGGGAGGTGATCATCGAGTGGGTGGCCACGGCTCAACAGCGGCGGCGAGACGTGCGCCCGCGCGGTGATCGCGGCGGCAGGTATCCGTTCCTGCGCGCGGCGATGTGCGTGGGCGTGCGGGATCTCATCGTGTTCGCCGTCTTGAGCGACCTGATGCGGGGACGCCCGATTGTGTACGCGACGTTCTCGAGCTACGACGAGGTCGCCCACCATTCGGGGCTCGAGCGCGCCGACACGCTGGAGGCGCTCCGGAAGCTCGATCAGCAATTCGGGCGGATCGAGCGGGCGTGCCCCTACGCCCCTCGGCCGTACAAGCTCGTGGCGCTCTCAGACCACGGGCAAACCCAGGGAGCGACGTTCAAGCAGCGAAACGGCTACGACCTGCGCGAGCTGGTCGAGCGCTCGATCTCCCGAGGGCGAGTGACGGAGCCTTCTGGGTGGGACGAAGGCGAGGCCACGGTCAACCACGCCGTCGCGGAGGCGACGGGACGCGGAACGGCCGCACGCGACTCAGCCGTCGGGGACCGCGACGTCGTGGTACTTGCGTCGGGCAACCTCGGCCTGATCTATCTCATGGGGGAAACGCGACGCCTCTCGATCGAGGACATCGAGGACAGTCACCCGCAGCTGCTCGGCACCCTGCGTCGGCATCCGCACGTCGGCTTCCTGATGGTGCGCTCGCGGGAGCACGGCGCGGTGGTTCTCGGCGGGGGCGGCACGAACTACCTGGACGAGAACCACTTCGAGGGGGAGGACCCGCTCGCGGGCTTTTCACCCGGCGCAGCGGGCCACCTACGACGCACGGATCGCTTCGTGAACGCCCCGGACATCCTCGTCAACAGCTTCTACGATCCGATCCTCGAGCAGGGCTGTGCGTTCGAGGAGCTGATCTCCTTCCACGGCGGCCTGGGTGGGTGGCAGACCCGTCCCTTCATCCTTCATCCGGTCGAGTTGCCGATGCCGTGCGAACCAGTTGTCGGCGCCGCCGCGGTTCACGACGTCCTGGTGGGTTGGCGTCGAGCGCTGCAGGATCACTCGCCGCAAAGCGCCTCGGCTCCGGGGACCGCGGGCAGTGACCCATCCGGGTAGCCGAGCCGCGGTCGAAGGAGGCGCAGCGCTCACGTGGCTCGGGCATGCCAGCGTGCTGATGACGCTGAGCGGTGTGCAACTCCTGACGGATCCGGTGCTGCGGGACCGGATCGGTCCGTTGGTCCGGGTCGCGCCACTGGTCGCCACGGATGGCCCGGGGCGGCTCGATGCCGTCCTGCTCTCCCATCTCCATGCGGACCACACGGATCTCGCGTCGTTGAGACGCCTCGGAAACGGACCAGTCGTGCTTGCTCCGCACTCGGCCGGGTCATGGCTCCGCCGCAAGGGTGTTGTCGGGGTTCGAGAGCTGCGGCCGGGAGACGAGACCAACATCGCGTCGGTGACGGTGGCCGCCACGCGGGCAATCCACGATCGGCGCCGACGACCCTTCGGACCGGTGGCCGATCCGATCGGCTACGTCGTCAGGGGATCGAGGTCGGTGTACTTTCCCGGCGACACTGACCTGGATCCGGCCATGGCCGACCTGCGCGGCTCAATCGATGTCGCGCTAGTTCCGATCTGGGGGTGGGGTCGCTCGGTAGGAGCTGGGCACCTCGACCCAAGGCGCGCCGCCTTGGCGGTGGCGCTGATCGCACCGGCGCTGGCGATCCCGATCCACTGGGGCACTTTCACGCTCCGCTGGTTTGGCGCCCGGCGCTCCGATATGGAACGCCCCGCGATCGAGTTCGCAGCGCTGGCCAAGCGCTACGCGCGCGGTACCGAAGTCCGTGTCCTCGCTCCCGGCGAGCGGGTCGACGTCTAGCGGGCTTGCCGCGCTGCGAGCGCGCTTGGGCTCCCCGAATCGGATCACGATCGTCTTACGCTCGGGGCGGTCGCCTGACTGGAGCGGTTTCGAGAGGTCGGCTGCGCCAACGAGCTTTGAGCATCCGCCGCGGGCGATAGCCTGCCCGTTTCCGCGCATAGCCGTCGGTATCGTGAACAAGTCCGTCTCGTCACACGTGGCTCGCGGCGTAAACGACCTCCGCCACATTCCCAAGCCCTTGTGGATCTCGCTGGGTGCGTCGCTGTCGCGGCGGCGCCGGAGCTTGCTGTTAACAGCGCCGCGCTTTACCTTCGCGGTCGATGGAACTCATCGGCACGCTTGCACCGGAACGCCCGTTGTTGGTGATGGCCATAAGGGAGGAGGCGCAAGGTTATGACCACGACCTGCCGCTCCTGTTGACCGGACCCGGGAAGGTCAACGCCGCCGCGGCGCTTGCGACAGTTCTGGCACGAGGTCCGAAGCCCAGCCGGGTCATCAACCTGGGCACCGCCGGAGCGCTTCGATCGGGGTGGACCGGAACCCACCTGGTCAGCAGAGTGATCCAGCATGACCTCGACAGTGAATTGCTGCGACAGCTCACCGGCGAGAGCTACGGCGAGCCCCTAGCCCTCGCTGACCAGGGCGGCGCGACCCTCGCGACCGGCGATGTCTTCGTCTCAGACCCGGTTGTCCGCGCCCGCTTGGCGGCTCGTGCGGCGCTAGTCGATATGGAAGGTTACGCGCTGGCCGCGGTCTCGAACCAGGCGCGGGTTCCGATCCGGATCGTCAAGCATGTGAGCGATCAGGCAGGCGAAGGCGCCGCCAAGAGCTGGCAAGAGGCAACGACCGAGTCTGCTCGCGCGCTCTCTGACTGGGTCGCGGCAAACCTCGTGAGCGAGCGACCATGATCTGGTCTGCTGCTTCGGATTCGATGTCCTCGTTCTCTGGGGCGCCTTCCTCGCGATCCACGCCCAGCCTGTCCCCGGTTTCGCCGTGGTCTTGATGGCCGACGTCATCGGCTCACTCGGTGGATCGCTGCCGCTGCCCGCCAGCATCGGGACGATCGGCGGCATCGTAGGAATGCTCATCGTCTACGGCGTCGACCATAACGCGGCGGTCGCCGCCGTCCTGCTGTATCAGGCGATCGGATTGCTCGTGCCTCTGACCGGCGGGGGGATCGCCTACATGATCCTTCGCCGACAGCTTGGACCGATACCAATCAAGGCAGACAGCAGCTCTGGATAACGCGCCAGGCGAGTCGCCACTCGCCCGAACGCAAAGGAATTTCAAGGACGTTGCACTAGGCCGCCGACACCTCGTCGGCCTCAGTCCTTGCCAGGGCAGCGTCGAGCACTGCGTACTCCGCCTCCTCGATCGCCGCGTACGCGAACTCAACCGCGAATGCAGCGTCGTCTTCTCGCTTTTCGGCGGTCTTCTCGGCGCGATCGGCGTTGTGTTCAGCCCGCTTGGTATCGATGTCCTCACGAACCTTGGCGACGTGCTCGCTCCATGAACGCTGCAGGTCGTTCCACCAGACCGAGAGCTTGTTCTTGTCCGCGTCGGCGGACTCGCGCAGTTTCTGCGCCTGCGCTTGAGCAGACGCTCGGGCGGTATCGACGTCCGCTTGAAGGTCGGCCTTGGCCTTGCCCTGGGCGGCTGCGACGCGGTCCTCCGCCTCCTTGGCACGAGCGGCCAGGCCGGTCATTTGGTCCGATGAAGCCATGTCCACCTCCTTCGAGGAGTGGGCCAACGATCCCGTCACGCATCGTCCTTCTTCGAGTCTGCGGAGGTTCTGTTCGTACTGCGCGCGCTGCTCGGCATGCTCGACCAGCGCGGGGTCGAGAAAGCCGAGCGCTCGTGGCGAACGGCTTGACCGCCCGAAGGCTTCGAAGTCGCCGTCAGGAGGCCGTCGCGTCCAGGGCGACGGCCAAGTCTCGCCAGGTGTCGACGACGCTCTCGCAGCCGGCACTGAGCCGGATCAGGCCTGGCGGGATGTGCTCCTGCCCGGGATGCGCGTTGCGGCGCTCCATCGAGGTCTCGACCCCGCCGAGGCTGGTGGCGTGCCGGATCACCCGCACGGTCTGACAGACGCGGTCGGCTGTGTCAGCATCGGCGAGCTCGAAGCTCACGATCGTGCCGAAGCCCGGATACCGCACGCGCTCGACGGCTGGATGTTCGCCCAGGCGCTGAGCGAGCTGTTCGGCCGAGGCCTGCGCATGATCAAGGCGCAGGGCGAGCGTGCGCGCGCCACGAAGAGCGAGGAAACATTCCAGCATCCCCGGGGTCGCCCCGAACAACCCGCGGGCGCGTCGCAGTCGCTGCATATCCTCACGGTCAGCCGTGACGGCGGCGCCCATCAGGAGGTCGGAGTGCCCGCCGATCAGCTTCGTCGCCGAGTGGACAACGATGTCTGCCCCGAGCTCCAGCGGCCGCTGTAGGAGCGGCGTCGCGAAGGTGTTGTCGACCACCACGCGCGTGGGAGCTCCGCCCGCCGCGGCACAGATCCCGGCGATGTCGGCCACCTCGAGAAGCGGGTTGGAGGGTGATTCCAGCCAGAGCATTTCCGCGCTGGTCGCGCGTTCCAGCCACCGGTCGTCGGTGGCGGGGAGCCGCTCGACCCGCCAGCCACGTGTCTTCTCGCCCTCCTCGGCGATCCCGGCCACCCCCTGGTAGCAGTCATCGCACAGCACGAGGTGGGCTCCCGAGGGCAGTTGGCCAAGCACCGCGGCGCATGCGGCCATTCCAGACGAGAACCCGACCGCGCCACCGCCCTCCAAGCCCCCGAGCATTGCCTCGAATGCCTCCCAGCCTTCCGTGGCCTCGTTGCGGGAGTAGATCCGCTCGCCTCCAAGCGAGTAGGTGGACGCGGCGATGACCGGGGTGTTGAGCGGCTCCCCGGGCGTGGAGGGAGGTCGCCCACTGACAATCAGCCAGGTCTCCGCTGTCACATCCTCACGCCGCATGGCTTCTTGCCAGCTCCTCTGGCCGGGAACCGGCTCAGCCTAGACGATGGTGAGCGTGCTGCCGCCGTCGGGCACCGACAACTGGCTGCCCGCCCCCGTTTGAGACGGTGGTCGTCAGCGACTCGGATGGACGCCCGCGCCGGATCCGGTTGGCGGTACGAACCGATCCCTGACTCGCACCCGGTCGCAATAGGATCAGGCGGGTGGACGATGTTCCCGTCCTGATCGTCGGCGGCAGTCTCGTCGGCTTGACGACTGCGGCGCTGCTCGGTCACCACGGCGTCCCGGCGCTGGTGCTGGAGCGTCATGCCGGCACGGCGATCCACCCGCGTGCTGGGCACTTTCAGGTGCGGACGCTTGAGATCATGCGGCAGCTCGGACTTGAGCAGCGGGTCCGCACGAAGGCGCTCGAGACCTACAGCGCGAGCGGGGGGATCATCGCCGTCGAGTCGCTGGCCGGTCGCGAGGTCGCGGTCTATGTCCATGACCTGAACGAGGGAGTGGAGGGCTACAGCCCGACGGTGCGAGTCTTCATCAACCAGGACGTGCTGGAGCCGATCCTGCGCGACCGCGCACTCGAGCTCGGCGCGACGCTGCGCAACCGGGCCGAGGTGCTCGCACTCGAGGAGGATGGCGGCGGCGTCACCGTGACCGTGCGCGATCTCGACCTCGGCACCGAGCGCACGGTCCGCTCGCGCTACGTCGTCGCGGCCGACGGTAGCCGCAGCCCGACCCGCGAGCGGCTCGGGATCCGCATGGAGGGCTACGGGGAGCTTTCGCGGAGCATCACGATCTATTTCCGGGGCGACTGCTCCGAGCTGATCCGCGATCGCAACCAGGGCGTCTTCTACGTGGGCAACCCCCAGCTGCGCGGCTTCTTCCGCCTTGACCGCAACGGCGGAACGGGCTTCCTCGTCGTCAACACGGTTGGCGCTGATGTGACACGGCCCGAGGCGATCGACGTCCAATCCGGGCTGACGGAGGAGCGGGTCCAGGAGCTGTTGCACGCGGCGATCGGGGCGGACATCCCGATGGAGGTGCTAGACGTCGCGAACTGGCGCGCGGAGGCAAATTGGGCCGACCGTTTCCGCGAGGGCCGCGTGTTCCTCGCGGGCGATGCCGCACACGTCGTGCCGCCCAACGGGGGGTTTGGCGGCAACACCGGGCTTCAGGACGCCCACAACCTCGCCTGGAAGCTCGCGGCGGTCGTTCGTGGCGAGGCAGAGCCGGCGCTGCTCGACACCTACGACGCCGAACGCCGCCCCCTCAGTCAACTCGTCGTCAGCCAGGCTTACCAGCGCTACTCGACCCGGGTCGTCCCCGAGCGAGGCAGCGACGACGCCCCGCCATTCGTTCCTGACATTCAGCTCGAGATCGGGACAGTCATGCGCTCGGCGGCGGTGATCGATGACGGGAGCGACGACGGGCGCCTGCACCTGGACCCGGGCGAAGCTCGCGCGCGGCCGGGAACGCGCGCGCCGCACGTGACACTCGCGGACGGTCGCTCCACCCTCGATCTGTTCGGTGGCGATTTCGTCCTCCTGCACGGGGTGCGGGCGACGCCGCCGGAAGGCATCGCTTCGCACGCTCTGGCGGGCGACGCGCTCGAAGCGCATGCGATCACGCAGGAGGGCGGAGTGCTCGTCCGCCCCGATGGCGTCGTGGCGTGGCGCTCGCGCGGGGCGTTCGCGCCAAACGCAGTGCGCGAGGCGATCGACACGGTGCTCGCGCTGCTCGACGGCCGGCTTCGGTAGTCCCTGATCCGGTCGCCCGCCTGACGGTACCCCCGTCCCGGGTTGGCATAGTCTGGGCTCGTGCAGCGCGCCATCAGCCAGACCCAGCTCGGCAGCGGTGAGGACGGTGGCGTCGAATCGACTGCCATGGGCTGGCTCGGTGAGGTCCTCGCTCGCCGTTGGTCTCTGCCGCGTGCGCAGACGCGCGACGTCGTGTGCGAGCGTGACCTGCGGGTCGAGACGGATGACGGGGCGGTGCTGTTGGCGGATCGCTGGGTGGCCCGGACGACGCGCCAGCAGCCACAGCCGACCGTGCTGGTCCGCTCCTGTTACGGACGCCGTGGGTTCTTCGGGTTACTGCACGGCCGGCTGTTGGCCCAGCGGGGGCTGCAGGTAGTGATGCAGAGCGTCCGCGGCACGTTCGGCTCGGAGGGGAATTTCAACCCATTCGATGAACGCGCCGATGGCCTGGCGACGTTGCGCTGGCTGCGCCGCCAGCCCTGGCACGCGGGCCCGATCGGGATGACCGGCGAGAGCTACCTTGGGCTCGCGCAGTGGGCGATCGCCGCCGATGCCGGCGACGATCTGGCGGCGCTGTCGATTCACGGGAGCGCCTCGCAGTTCCACGGCCAGAGCTATCCGGGAGGCAGCATGTCGCTCGAGACCTCCGCCCAATGGATGGTGATGATCGCCTCGCAGGAGCGCCGTCCCGCCCCACTGCCGATGCTTGTCAGGCTTCTGTGGCTGCGCCCACGGCTGTCGGCGCCCTCGCTCGTCGATCTCGACCGCCGGATCACGGGCGGCGAGGTGGCCTGGTTCCGCGAAGCGCTCTCAGCCCCGAAGCGCGAGGATGCCTACTGGGTGGAGCGTGACTTTTCGGCCGGGGTCGCCGACGTGACTGCTCGGGTGCAGATGATCACGGGCTGGTATGACTCGTTCCTGCCCTGGCAGTTGGAGGACTTTGCCGCGCTTCAGCGTGCCGACCGGCCACGGCAGCTGATCATCGGCCCCTGGTCGCACACGCAGGAGGGTCTGACCGCTGCCGGGGTGCGCCAGGGGCTCGGCTGGCTGCGCGGCCATCTCCTGGATGATCCACGCCTGATCGAGCCGGCCACGGTGCGCTTGCTCGTGACCGGCGAGCCGACCGGCGGCGGCTGGCGCGACTACGAGCGCTGGCCCCCTTCCGAAGGCGCCCCGCGGCAGTTGTGGATCCAGAGCGAAGACCGCCTGGCATGGGACCAGCCGTCTGCGGGGACGGGCGGAAGCCGCCGCTACCGGTACGACCCCACCTACCCGACCCCGGCGCTCGGCGGGCCGATCATGGTCACATCAAGGCCCGTCCGCGACAATCGGCCGCTCGAGGCGCGCGCCGATGTACTGACGTTCACCACGGCCCCGCTCGAGGGGGTGCTGGAGGCGATCGGTCCGGTCCGCGTTCAGCTGTGGGCACGCGGGAGCGAACCGCACTTCGATCTGTTCGCCCGTGTCTGCGACGTCGACCCGGCAGGGGCCTCGTGGAACGTCTGCGACGCTCTGGCGAGCATCGCCCCGGACCGCTTTGAACAATCCGACAGTGACGGCTCCTGGCGAGTCGAGTTCGAACTGTGGCCGATAGCGCATCGCTTCGCTGCCGGTAACCGTATCCGTCTGCAGGTCTCCTCCGGCGCGCATCCACGCTACGTGCGCAACCCCGGGACAGGAGCGCCCCCGCTCACGGCGGAAAAGCTGCAGGCCGTCGACGTGGAGCTCCTGTACGGCCCCGAGTGGCCCTCGTCGCTGCTGCTGCCGCCAGCCCCACCCGCGTAGATCGGCCAGGGACTGGGTGGGGTGCGACTACAACAAGACTCGCGTGGTGAACCCTGATCAAGGAGGTCGACATGAGCAGCGTTGAACGGAGCAGCGAACCCGGCACTCGTACGTCTCGAGCCGGGACCACCGACCTGAAGCTGGAGGTCGTCGTCATCCCCGTGTCCGACATCGACCGGGCGAAGAGCTTTTACACGAGCCTCGGCTGGCGGCTCGACGCGGACGTCACACGTGGCGGGTTCCGCCTGATCCAGATCAGCCCTCCGGGCTCGGCGTGCTCGATCCAGTTCGGGACTGACATGAGCTCGTCCGCGCCCGGTTCCGCGAGTGGCCTGTACCTGGTCGTGTCCGACGTCGAGGTTGCACGCGCCGAGCTCATCGCCCACGGTGCCGAGGTGACCGAGGTTTTCCACGAGGAGGAGATCGGAGCGCGCTTTCACCCCGTCGGCGCGAACGATCGGCTCAGCGGTCCCGCGTCGGAGCATCAGAGTTACGGCTCGTTCGCCTCGTTCGAGGACCCGGACGGCAACGGCTGGCTGTTGCAAGAGATCACCGCGCGACTGCCGGGGCGGATCGATCCCGCGCCAACGTCGTTTGCGTCCGCCGCCGAACTGTCAGGTGCGCTTCGGCGCGCCGAAGCGGCGCACGGTGAGCACGAGGCCCGAACCGGCCAGGCAGACGCGAACTGGCCGGACTGGTATGCCGAGTACATGGTTCGCGAGCAGGCGGGGCAGGAGCTACCGTCATGAGTGACGACTACGACGCGATCGTCCTTGGCGGTGGCGCCCCGGGCGAGCACGCCGCGGCTGCGATCGCCGAAGGGGGGTTGCGCGTTGCCGTCGTCGAGCGCGACCTGGTCGGCGGTCTTTGCACCTACTGGGCCTGCATTCCATCGAAATCGCTGCTGCGACCAGGCGAGGCAGTGCATGGCGCCCGTGAAGCCGCCGCCACAGCTGAGGTCGATGTGCAGGCCGCGCTCGACTGGCGCGACTTCATGGTCTCCAGATACACCGATACCGGGGCCGCGCAATGGCTGGCCGATCGGGGGATCGCCCTGCTGCGCGGTCGCGGTCGCCTTGCTGGGACCGGAGCAGTCGAGGTCGATGGCGTCCGATACACGGCCGCCGACGTCGTGCTCGCCAACGGCGCCGATCCGTTTGTCCCGCCGGTACCCGGCTTGCGGGAGCTAGACGGCGTGTGGGGCACGAATGAGGCGACCGGGATGAGGGCGGTGCCGAGACGGTTGATCGTTCTCGGCGGCGGTCCAGCGGGCGTGGAACTCGCCCAAGTCGTGCGTCGCCTCGGTGGCGAGGTGGCGCTCGTCGAGGGGGCAGACCACCTACTCGCGCGGGAGCCGGTGGCGCTGGGCGAAGCGCTGGCCAAGGCCCTCCGTCGCGACGGGATCGAGTTGGCGCTCGGCGTACAGGCGGTCCAGGCGTCCCGCGACGGCGCGGATTTTGTCCTGCGGTTGGACGACGGGCGAGAGCTGCGCGGTGATCATCTGCTGGTGGCTACCGGACGCCGCCCGCGCGTCGAGGGGATCGGCCTCGAGACCGTCGGCATCGAAGCTGATCCGCATGGAGTCCCGGTCGATTCGCAGATGCGCGTCGGCGAGCGGTTGTGGGCGGTCGGCGACGTCACGGGGATCTTGCAGCTGACGCATGTCGGCGAGTACCAGGGGGAGATCGTCGCCTCGAACATTCTCGGCGAGCCTCGTGAGGCCAACTACGAAGCCGTTCCCCGTGTCACCTACACCGACCCGCAGGCCGGCGCGGTCGGTGCAACCGAGGCGGAGTTCAGCGCCAGCGTGCTTTTGTCAGAGGTGGCCAAGACCGCCACCTACACCCATGCGTACGCCGAGTGCAGCGGGTTCCTGACGCTGCTCAGCGATGGCGAACGGCTGACCGGCGCCTATGCGCTTGGGCCCGAGGCCGGCGAGTGGCTGCAGCAAGCGACGCTCGCGATCCGGGCCCACGTTCCCCTCGACGTGCTGCGGGACACGATTCAGCCCTTCCCGAGTTTCTCGGAGATCCACGCCGCGGCGCTGAAAGCGCTCCGGCGCGAGATCGCGGTGGAGCCCCACAGAGTCGAGGCGGGATCGTGATCAGCGAAGGAGCCGACGACCCGGCGAGCCCGCGGCCAGGCTGCTTCCGGCTCCCCGAGCCACGCCTGACGCCCATCTATCGGCTCGAGGCGGCTGTCGGTGAACCTGTCGATCTCGGTGACACCGGCCACGGCCGCCGACGCATCGTCCCACTGACGGGGGGGACCTTCAGCGGCCCCAGTCTCACCGGAAAACTACTCCCCGGCGTCAGCGCCGACTGGCAGACGGTGCTGCCCGACGGCACAGCGCTCGGTGACATCCGTTACACCCTGCAGACCGACGCCGGCGACGTCCTCTACGTCCAGTCGCGCGGGGTACGACACGGCAGCGCTGACGTCCTCGCCCGTCTGGCCAATGGCGAGGCGGTCGACCCCAGCGAGTACACGTTTCGCACGTCCACCCAGATCGAGACCACTGCCGCTGAGCTCGAGTGGCTGAACAAGGGCGTGTTCATCGCCGTCGGCGGGCGTCAGGCGAGCGGCGTCGTCTACGAGACGTACCTCGTCCATTGATCGAAACGACGTGCGCTGCGCGCGCGCCGCGACGGCTCTAATCCGGCGGCGGCGAAGCGCGCTGCGGGCACGCCAGCCAGACGACGCGGGCCACGCGCCAGCGACATTCGATCCCGATCTCCCCCGGCGCGGTCGGCGGCTTGGGCGACTCGCCGACGAGCTCGAAGCCGAGCCTGCGCGACACGCGACCGCTGGCGACGTTGGCCTTGTCGTGGTGGATCTCGACGAACGAGATCCCGGGCAAGCTGAAGGCGGCGCTGGTCAGCAGCCGGCTGGCAGCGGTCGCCAGGCCGCGTCGCAGGAACGCCGGGTGCGTCCAGTAGCCGATCTCGAGCCCGCCGGCACCGACACGGGGATGCAGCCCGCAACCCCCCGCGATTGCGCCGTCGACGAACGTCCCAAGCACGAGCTGTCCGCCGCCGGCCCGGTCACGCTCGCACTCCAGGATCCACTCGCTTCGCTGACTGACCGTCTGCGGTTCGCCCGCGATCCACTCCATCCAAGGTTTGAGGTGCTCGACGCTGTCCGCCACGGCCACGTTCAGGGCGGCGGCGTCGTCCTCCGACCACGGACGCAGAGTCAGCCCGCCGGAGCGCAGAGCCAGCTCGGGAAGCACCAGGCTCGGATTGCTCAAGTGGCCGACCATACCCCCGCGCTATCTTCGATGGCCCCGATGGGCGCTCGTCGATTCAACAGCCGAGGCTTGCTGTCGGCTGCGGTGCTGTCGATCGCGGCGCTGGTCGCCGGCTGCGGCTCTGCAGACACTAATCGAACGGCGGCGGCAGCGTCCGACCGAACGACCACCGCCGGATCGCCCGGCGCGCGGGCATGACGTGAATGCCCGGCATACAGATCCAGGCGCGGACGACCACGCCCGCCGAGTTCGTGATCTGCGCGGGCTCCGGCACCGAGCGGGTCGTCAAGCCGACCAGGCACACGAGCTTCCACCTGATGGTGATGCTGAGCGACGCCCACACCGGGGTCGCGATCCCGTACGCGGGCGTCTGGACGACGATCAGACGGAAAGGCAAGGTCGTCTATGACGCGCAGCACCAACCCATGCTGTCGGCGTACATGGGACCCCATTACGGCGACAACGTGACCCTTCCAGGCGCAGGTCACTACGAGCTGACGCTGCTGATCAGCCCTCCGGTTGCCGGCCGGCACCTCGAGTACCGGCACGTCTGGCTGAAGCCGCACCGTGTGCGAGGACGGCGCCGCTGTATATGGGCTTCAGATCTTCTCTCAAGCGCAACCAGGCGAGCGAGGACGCCGTCACAATCCCGTCCGGGCGCTTCGCGGAGGGCTCGATGATGCACGTCAGCTACATGCGGCTTCGCCTGGACGACTGGTATGGGCTCTTGAACCAGCGGGAGCGAGTCGCGCGCATGTACTCACCGCAGACGACGCCTGCCGATGTCGGGCGACTCACCACTGACGCGGCGTCCGAGCCGCACAAGCTCGAGGAGGCGATCAGGCGATTTGGGGTGATCGGCCACGCGCAAGCGTCCGCTCGGGCCCGCCGCGGCGGCAAGCCGTTGATCCTGCGTCGCGACTTCGACACGACCGACGGTCAGCAGGCGGGCCTGCACTTTGTCTCGCTGCAACGGACGATCGCCGACTTCATCAGGACCCGAAACGCGATGAACGCGACCGCGGCCCAGCTCCAGAACCCGGCGATCACGGACACCGTCAACAACGGGATCAACGAGTTCATCTTCGTGCTCAAGCGCGCCAACTACCTCGTTCCCTCGCGGCGCGATCGTTCCTTCCCGCTGCTCGAATGACCCGGCGCCTGGATCACATCTTTATGTTTTCCGATGAAACCTGCCCGATAGACCCTAAGCTGGTCGGTGGTATGTCCAGGAGGGCCGCACCTCGATGCGTCGGCGGGTATTAGCGACCGCTTGCGTGGCCCTGGCTGCCTTCGGGGTGGAGGCTGGCGGCGCCCAGGCCGTCGCCGCACGACACGCGCCGCAGGTTCGGATCGGGCCGTCGCCGCGATTGCCGGGCCACGCGAGCCTCGTGGCCGGCGTTGCATCGGTGAAGCGGATGCGGATCACGGTCGCCCTGAAACCGCGCAACGCGCGGGCGCTCGACGCCTACGCACAGGCCGTCAGCGATCCCGCTTCACGGCTGTATCGTCAATATTTGACGCCCGGCGAATTCGTCAGCCGGTTCGCCCCGAGGGCGACGACCATCGCGTCGGTCGACCAATCGTTGCGGGCGCATGGCCTACTTCCGGGGGGCACCAGCGCCAACGGGCTGTCGATTCCGATCGAGGCGTCCGGCTCGGCGGTCGAGCACGCGTTCTCGCTGTCGCTGGCACGCTTCCGCCTGAGCGACGGCGCCGACGTTGTCATGAACACTTCAGCTCCTGCAGTCGACAGCCGGATCGCGCCTGCGGTGCAGTCGGTAATCGGCCTCAGCGGCCTCCAGCATTGGATCTCGCCGCTGCGGCGCCTGGCATCGGGCGGATCGAGCCGGGCCCGTCGGAACGGCTCGTCAGCGCGGATCAAACGGAACCTGGCCACGAACGGCCCTGAGCCCTGTCACGCCGCCATCGCGACGGCACCCGGGCAGAGCGCGTATACGGCCGACCAAATCGCCCTGGCGTACGGGTTCGGGGGGCTGTATCGGGCCGGCGATCAGGGCTCCGGGCAGACGATCGCGGTCTACGAGCTGGAGTCGGACGCGCGGTCCGACATCACCGCCTACCAGAGCTGCTACGGCACCAAGGTGCCGATCTCCTACATCCGCGTCGACGGTGGCGCCGGCAGGGGGACCGGTTCCGGCGAGGCGGCGCTCGACATCGAGCAGCTGATCGGGCTTGCTCCGGGGGTGCGGCTGATCGTCTATCGGGGCCCGAATTCGAACTCGGACAATCCCGGCTCGGGGCCCTACGACACGTTCACGAAGATCATCGCCCAGGACCGTGCGTCGGTCATTTCCAACTCCTGGGGCGAGTGCGAGCCGATCGAGGGCCCGACCGACGCCGCGGCCGAGAATGTTTTGTTCGAGGAGGCGGCGGCGCAGGGACAGACGGTCGTATCGGCGGCCGGCGACGAGGGGGTGCAGGACTGCTACAACGGCGGCGCCCACGGTGACACCGCGATGGCCGTCGATGACCCCGCCAGCCAGCCGTTCGTGACCGGCGTTGGCGGCACGACGATGACGGCGATCGGACCGCCGCCCACGGAAACGGTCTGGGACGGCGCGCTCACCGACAAGGGTCCGCTGGCCTACGGAATCGGCGCCGGCGGCGGCGGCGTCTCGACGCTGTGGGCGATGCCCTCATACCAGCTGAGTTCGCCGCCGACGCTGAACGTGATCGAGCCTGCCGCACAGCCACAGTGCCATCTCGCGGGCGGCGACTGCCGGGAGGTGCCCGACGTCTCCGCCGACGCCGACCCCGCGACGGGCTACCTGATCTATTTCAACGGCTCGGGCTCGATGAAGCGCTACCCGACCGGCTGGCAGGGGACTGGCGGCACCAGCGGCGCCGCGCCGGTGTGGGCGGCGCTGTTCGCGCTTGCCGACGCGCAGCCGGCGTGTGCCGGAGCGCCGGTCGGCTTCGCCAACCCGACCCTGTACAGCGCCGCGGCGCAGGCGCAGACCAGTTACTTCAACGACGTGACGACGGGCAACAACGACCTTCTGAATAACGTCGGCACGCTGTACTCGGCCGGTCCGGGCTATGACATGGCCTCGGGGCTCGGGACACCGAATGCCGCCGCGCTGGCGCCGGCGTTGTGCTCGCTGAGCCTGCGGGTTCACAACCCGGGGCTGCAGCGGACGCTGACGGGCACCGCCTCCGGGCTGCAGATCCGGACGGTCGGGGGCGCCGCGGCGCCGCGGTTCACCGCCCGGGGACTGCCCGACGGGTTGGTGATCGACGGGTCCACGGGCATCATCTCCGGCGCCGCCAAGCGGCCCGGCGTCTTCAACGTCAACGTCTCGGCCACTGACGGCACGGCTGCGGTTGGCGGGGCGGCGTTCACGTGGATAGTGGAGGGGAGCCCGGAGGTATCGAACGCATCGCTGCGGCGGGTTTCCCGAGGCAAGCCGGTGCTGTCGCTGGCGATCGCCGCCGGCCAGGACGCGCCGGAGTTGCGGACGATCTCGCTGAGCCTGCCCGCCGACCTGCGCCTGTCGCTCCTGTCCGCCGTGAGCGTCTTTTCGGCCGGCAACGAGCCGCTCGCGCGCAGCGTCTCGGGCCAGCGCGGCATGCTCACCGTGACGCTGCGGGATGCGGCCAGCCGGGTTCGGGTCGTGCTCGGGGCGGGCTCGGTAATCCCCGCCGGGTCGTTGGTGACGAGCGTCAGGCAGGGGCAGCACTCCACGATCGGTCTCGGCGTCGAGGCAGTCGACCAGTCCGGATTGAAGACGGCGCTGCCGCTCGCGGTCAGGCCCAGCCGCTGATTCCACGCCCGTCCGGACGCGCCTGGCGGGAGACCTGCGATGATCGGAAAACGGTGTCGGCTCCGTTCACCTCAGATCTGGCCGCCTCGCTGGCCGGCGCCCTGCTCGATCGGTTCTGTCGCTACGTCGCCGTCGAGACTCAGTCGGCCGCCCCGCGCGATGGCTCGCCCAGCACGCCTGGGCAGCTCGAGCTCGGCCGGATGCTCGTGGCCGAGCTGCGGGCGATGGGGCTCGCCGACGCGGCGATCGATGACGAGGGGTATGTGTTTGCGACGCTCCCGGCGACCGTCGATCAAGCACCGACGGTCGGGTTGCTCGCTCATCTGGACACCAGCCCGGACGCGCCGGGGGCCGGGGTGACGCCGCTGGTCCACCGGGACTATGACGGCGGCGTGATCGAGCTGCCCCGCGCCCGCACGCGTCTCGATCCGGAGTCGATGCCGGAGCTGGCGGCGCGGATCGGGCACGACCTCGTCACCGCCAGCGGCGACACCCTGCTGGGCGCCGACGACAAGGCGGGTGTCGCGGCGATCATGACCGCCGTTGCCCACCTGGCCGCGAACCCCGAGCTGCCACGGCCGGCGATCCGCGTCGGCTTCACCCCCGACGAGGAGATCGGCGAGGGCGCGAGCCTGTTCGACATCGAGCGGTTCGGCGCGCGCTGCGCCTACACGATCGACGGCTCGGGCCTCGGCGAGCTGCAGGATGAGTCCTTCTCGGCGCTCGAGGCGGTCGTCCGGATCGACGGGTTCGACATCCATCCGGGGCAGGCGAGCGGGCGCATGGTCAGCGCCCTGCGGCTGGCGGCGCAGGTCGTCGCCGAGCTTCCCGACGATCGGTTGACGCCCACCACCAGCTCTGGCAGAGAGGGCTTCATCCACCCGGTCCGGCTCGCCGGCAGCCCCGCTCACGCCGAGATCCGCTTGATCCTGCGTGACTTCGACGAGGAGTTGCTCGACTCGCACGTGGCGCTTTTGAGGGAGACGGCGGAGAGGGTCGTCGAGGCCTATCCCGCGGCGCGGCTCACGCTCGACGTGCGCCGACAGTATCGCAACATGCGCAACTACATCGAGCGCGACCCGGCGGTGGTCGAGGCGGCGATCGAGGCGATGCGCGCCGAGGGGATCGAGCCCGTCCGCACCCCGATCCGCGGCGGCACCGACGGCTCGCTGCTGTCCGAGATGGGGCTGCCGACGCCGAACATCTTCGACGGCGGTCACGAGTATCACTCCGTTCGCGAGTGGGCGTCCGTCCAGGAGATGGCCGCCGCGGCCGCGACGATCGTCCGGCTCGCGGAGGTCTGGTCGCGCCGCTCGGTGGACTCCGCAGAGTCGGTCGCCGCGTGAGCGCGACCGAGTCGCTGGCATCGATCGACGGCGAGATCATGCCCGTCGGCGAGGCGACGATCGCGGTTACCGACGAGGGTCTCGTCCGCGGCGACGGGGCGTTCGAGGTGCTCCGCGTCTACGACGGCGTTCCGTTCGCGCTCGAGGAGCATCTGACGCGGCTCGAGCGCTCGGCCCGCAACCTGCGGCTGCCGGTGGACCTCGAGGCGGTCCGCACCGAGCTCCACCGGCTACTGGCGCAGGCCGGCGCCGGTCCCGCGCACGACCAGCTGCGAATCATGCTGACCAGAGGTGGGCGGCGGATCATGTTGACCGAGTCGCTGTACCCGCTGCCCGAGCGGACCAGCCTGCGCTCGATCACCTACTCGCCAACCCACGTCCTCGACGGCGTCAAATCGCTCTCCTACGGCGCCAACCGCCTCGCGACGAGGCTCGCGCAGGAACAGGGGTACGACGAGGCGCTCCTGGTCACCCCCCACGGCCGCGTGCTGGAGGCCCCGACCAGCTCGCTGTTCTGGGTCAAGGACGGCGAGCTGCTGACGCCGCCACTGTCGGACCACATCCTCGCCTCGATCACCAGGGCGATCGTCATCGAGGTGACCGGCGCGACCGAGCGCGCAACGACGCTGACCGACCTGCTCGACGCCGACGAGGCGTTCCTCGCCTCGACCGTCCGCGAGGTGCAGCCGATCACCCGGGTCGACGAGCACGAGTTCGACGCGCCGGGACCGGTGACGGCCGGGGTTGCCGACGCGGTCGAGCGTCATATCGCTGGGCTGCTCGCGGTCTGATCGGCCCGCATCAGGACACTGGTTTGAGGGTCCTGACCGTCATCGGCAACCGGCCGCAGTTCATCAAGGCGGCGGCCGTGACGCCCTCGCTCCGCCGCGCCGCCGAGGAGATCCTCCTCCACACCGGGCAGCACTTCGACGATTCGCTCTCCAAGGTGTTCTTCGACGAATTGGGCTTGCCCGCGCCGGATCGCGAGCTCGGCGTCGCCGGCGGCTCCAACACCTCTCAGACCGCGCGGATGCTGGCGGCGCTCGAGCCCATTCTCGCTGAGTCCTCGCCCGACTGCGTGCTTGTCTACGGCGATACCAACTCGACACTCGCGGGCGCCCTGGCAGCCTCCCAGGCCGGGGTCCCGGTCGCCCACGTGGAGGCGGGGATGCGCTCCTTCGATCGGGCGATGCCCGAGGAGGTCAACCGGGTGTTGACCGATCATCTTGGCGCACTGTTGCTGTGCTCGTCGGAGGTGGGTGCCAGGAACCTGCGGCGCGAGGCGGTCGTCGGGGCAGTGGAGGTGGTCGGCGACGTGATGGTCGACGTCGCGCGGACGGTGCAGCCGCGCGCGGCCGGGAGAGTCGATCTGGTGAGAGCGCGCGGCGTTACCCCGGGCGCCTACCTGCTCGCGACGGCCCACCGCGCGGGTAACGTGGACGACCCGGCACGGCTTCGCCGGCTGGTCGACCTGCTGCTCGGCGTCGGGGAGCCGATCGTCCTGCCGTTGCACCCGAGGACCAGGGCCCGACTGAAGGACGCCGGGCTGCTCGACACGCTGAGCGGCGCAGATTCGGTGCACGTGACGGACCCAGTCGGGTACTTCGAGCTGACGGCGCTGCTCTGCAATGCGAGGGCCGTGCTCACCGACTCGGGCGGAATGCAGAAGGAGGCCTACCTGGCGGGCGTGCCGTGCGTCACGCTTCGGCCCGGCACCGAATGGGTCGAGACCGTCGAGGCGGGCTGGAACACGCTGGTCGACCTCGACCCGGCCGCGGCCTGCGCGGCGCTCGCGGTTGCCCCACCGGAGCAGCGTCCGCCGCTGTACGGAGATGGACGCGCGGGGGAGCGGGTGGTTGCCGCGCTGCAGCTGGCGTTCGGCGGCGGCCCTTGAGCCAGTGGGGCTCCCACTAGAGACTCCCGAGGGGTCGACGAGCGCCCGACGCGTACACTGCCCGCTCGATGGTCACCGGACCGATCCGGATCGGAGTCGTGGGTCTCGGCTATTGGGGGCCGAATCTGGCCCGCAACTTCGCAGCTCTCGCCGGCGCCGAGCTGCGCTGGTGCTGCGACAGCTCCGAATCGGCGCGGGCCAGAGCCGCGGCGCAGTTTCCAGAAGCGCGGATGACCGCAGAGGTCTCAGACCTGCTCGAGGATCCGTCGCTGGACGCGATCGCACTCGCGACCCCCGTCCCGACGCACGCGGAGCTGGCGGTCCGAGTGTTGCAGGCGGGCAAGCACTGCTTCGTCGAGAAGCCACTGGCGCAGTCGGTCGCCGACGCCGACCGCGCGGTCGCCGCCGCGGAGGCGGCGGGACGGATCCTGATGGTGGGCCACCTGCTCGAGTACCACCCGGGGGTCCGCAAGCTCAAGGAGCTGGCCGACGGCGGCGAGCTCGGAGAGATCTACTACATCTACGGCAATCGCCTGAACCTCGGCAAACTGCGGGCCGACGAGAACGCGCTGTGGTCGCTTGGAGCGCATGACGTCTCGGTGGTGCTGGCGCTGGCGGGCGAGGAACCGACCGAGGTCGTCGCGCACGGCGAGGCGTACGTCCGTCCGGGGGTCGAGGATGTCGTCTTCTGCTTCCTGCGGTTTCCCTCGGGCCTCTCCGCCCACCTCCATCTGAGCTGGCTGGATCCGCACAAGGAGCGCCGGTTCACGATCGTCGGGTCGCGGCGGATGGCGACCTTCGACGACATGGCGCTCGAGGGCAAGATCACGGTCTACGACAAGGGCTTCGACGAAGACTCCCGCGGATACGGCGAATACATCACCCGCAGCGGCGAGATCTTCTCGCCCTGGCTGCCGAACGTCGAGCCCCTTCGCGTCGAGTGCGAGCACTTCGTCGCATCCATCGCCGAAGGAACCGTTCCGCTCTCCGACGGAGCCAGCGGCCTGCGAGTGGTCCGCGTCCTGGAGGACCTGCAGCGCTCGCTCGAGGGCTCGGCGAGAGGCAATGCCTAAGGCCCCTGACGGGATCTCCGCCGGCGCCCACGTCGACCCCGGCGCGGAACTCGGCGACGGGGTCTCGATCGGCGCCGGTTCCGTGATCGAGCCGGGCGCGGTCCTCGGGGATAGCGTGGCGGTGGGCTCGTGCACGGTCATTCACGCCGGCGTCCGGATCGGGGCAGATGCGGTGATCGAGGACTGCGTCGTGCTGGGCAAACGCCCGCGTCTGCGGCCCGGCTCGAGCGCCGCGGCCGTTGAGCTCGCCGACCTGGAGATCGGCAGAGGCGTCACCGTCTGCTCGGGGGCGATCGTCTACGCGGGCGCCGTGGTCGGTGCCGGCACGATCGTCGGGGACCAGTCGCAGCTGCGGGAGGGCTCGCGGGTCGGCGAGGGCTGTGTCGTGGGCCGCGCCTCCTGCGTGGATTTCAGCGCCCGGGTCGGTGACCGCGTCTCGATCCAGACCGGTGTCTACGTGACCGGTGGCGCGGTCGTCGAGGACGACGTGTTCCTCGGCCCCGGGGTCTTGATGACCAACGACGACGCGATGGGTCGGCATCCTCGGGGCGTGGATCTGCGCGCGCCCGTGGTCCGCCGCGCCGCCCGTCTCGGCGGGGCCGTCGTGCTCGTCCCAGGAGTCGAGGTCGGCGAGGAGGCATTCGTCGGCGCGGGCGCGATCGTCACCGCTGACGTTGGGCCACGGGAGATCGTCTTTGGGGTGCCCGCTCGGCTGCGCGGCTGGGTCGCGGACGACGAGCTGGTCGAGCGCTGGCGGCGGTAGCGTTGGCACCCTGGGGCGTCGGATAGGCTCGGCGCCGTGGGAAGGGTCGCGGTGATCACCGGGGGCGCAAGCGGGATCGGCCGCGCGTTGGCTGAACGCGCCGTTTCGGACGGGCTACGCGCGGTCTTGATCGACGTCGACGCCGATGCGGTCACCACTGCGGCCGAGGAGTTGGACGCCGACCCGCTCGTGGTCGACGTCGCCGACCGCGAGGCGATGATGGAAGCGGCGAACCGCGTCGCCTTGGACGTCGGCGACGTGCACCTGCTGTTCAATAACGCCGGGGTCTTCCTGGGCGGGCCGTTCGTCGAGATGACCGACGCTCAGTGTCGGTTCATAGTCGACGTCAACCTGTGGGGTGTCGTCCATGGAATGCAGGCGTTCCTTCCCGGCATGATCGAGCGCGACACCGGCCACGTCGTCAACACGTCGTCGGTCTCCGGCCTCGTAACCGCCCGCAACACCGCGATCTACAACGCTGCCAAGCACGCCGTCATCGGGCTCAGCGAGACGATGTTCCGCGAGCTCGAGGCAGTCGGTTCGCGCGTGGGCATGTCAGTGCTCTGTCCCGGGGCCGTGGCCACCGGCATCGTGAACTCCGCCAAGCACTGGCCAGACCGGCTCGGGCCCGCGCCGGCGCCACTCGACGACGTCTCATACCCACAACTCGACGAGCTGATGAGCTCCCAACAGGTCGCAGCGATCACTTTCGAAGGGATCGCGGCGCGGCGTTTCTGGATCCTCACTCATCGCACCCAGTTCGCATCGGCGATGCGCGCGCGAATCGAAGGTGCCGTGTCCGGCGAGAACCCGGACGAGTCGACCGTGGACCCGAACTGGAAGAAGGAGACGGGTCGCGTCCCGGGCTCCTGAATCGCGCGCTAAGACGGCCGCTCAGGCCGATCCCCAGATCTCCTCGGCCGTCTCCACGACCAGCCTCAGCTTCGCGATCTGCTCCTCACGCGTCAGTGAGTTGCCGTCGACCGTCGAGGAGAAGCCGCATTGGGGTGACAGGCACAGCTGCTCGATGTCGATATACCTGGACGCCTCCGCGACCCGGCGCTTGAGCATGTCCTTGGACTCGAGCTCGGGACGCTTGCTCGTCACCAGCCCGAGCACCACGAGCTTGCCCTTCGGCACGAACCGCAGCGGCTCGAATGTGCCAGAGCGCTCGTCGTCGAACTCCATGAAGAACGCGTCGACGTCGAGCTCTGAGAACATCGGCTCGGCGATGAAGTCGTAGCCGCCCTGGGCGACCCAGGACGAGCGGAAATTGCCACGGCACATGTGCGTCGCGATCGTCATCCCCGCCGGCCGGTCCTCGAGCGCCGCGTTGAACGTCCGGATGTAGGTGAGGTGCTGATGCTCGCCGTCCTCGCCGCGCTTGTCGAACGCATCGCGCTCGCTTGGGTCGTTGAGGTACGCGAGGCTCGTGTCGTCCAGCTGCAGGTAGGTGCAACCCAGCGCTGCGAGGCGGTCGATCTGCTGGCGGTACACGCCCGCGAGGTCACTCCAGAACCCGTCCATCTCCGGATACACATCGACGTCGATCGCGGCGCGCCCGCCGCGATAATGGACCATGCTCGGCGAAGGGATCGTCAGCTTCGGAATACCGTCGGCAACGACCGAGCGCAGAAACTCGAAGTCGTCGGCGAAGATCGTCTCCCCGAGGCTCAGCTTCGAGACGATGCGCGGCGCCGACGGGGTGAACTCGATGTCCCCCGCGTCGTTGTGAAAGACGCTGCGCATCTTCGTCTCGGCCTGGACGATGCCGCCGACCCTGTAGACGAAGTCCATGTGCCACGACGCGCGGCGGAACTCCCCGTCGGTGATCGAGCGCAGGCCCACGTCCTGGAGCATGCGGACGGCATCGCGGATCGCGTCGTCCTCGATCTCGCGCAGCTCCGCCGGCGTGATCTCGCCGCTGGCGGCGCGGCCGCGGGCGGCGATCAGCTCCGCGGGTCGCAACAGGCTGCCGACGTGCTCGGCGCGGAACGGCGGCGTCATCCGTGTCGATGAGGTGAGTGCGGATGTGGTGTGTTCGGAGGGCATGGCTGCTGCGGTCGCGATTGATCGTTTATCAAATAGTATATGATCTCAGCCGTGCCCGCGCCGACGAAGATCATCGCTGTCCACCTCAACTACAGCGGTCGCGCAGCCGAGCGCGGACGCCGGCCACAGGTTCCGTCCTACTTCCTCAAGCCCGTGTCGTCCCTCGGCCACGACGGCGATCCGGTCGTGCGACCGCGAGGCACGGAACTGCTGGTTTTCGAGGGCGAGATCGCCGTCATCATCGGTAAGCGCTCCAGGAACCTGACGGTGGAGGAGGCGGGCAGCGCGATCGGCTGGTACGCCGCGGCCAACGACTTCGGCGTGCACGATCTGCGGTGGGCGGACCGAGGTTCGAACGTTCTGTCGAAGGGACACGATGGCTTCACGCCGCTGAGCGAGCCCGTTCCGGCGGGCGAGGTCGATCGTGACGAGCTCTGGGTCAGGACGCGCGTCAACGGCCAGGTCGTGCAGGACGAGAGCGTCGCCGACCTGCTGTTTCCGTTCGAGCTGCTGATCGCCGATCTCTCTCGCTTCATGACACTCGAGCCCGGCGACGTGATCCTGACCGGCACGCCGGCCGGGGCGCGTCCAGTGAAGCCCGGCGACGAGGTCGAGGTCGAGGTCGAAGGCGTCGGACGCATCCGCAACCGCGTCGTCGAAGCCGAAGCGGAGATCGCGCCCTTCGGGGCGCAGCCGCACGTCGAGCCCGGCGACCGGGCCGCCGCGCTCGGAAGCAACGGCGCTCGCGTCGTGACCCTGCGAGCGCCCGCCGCCGAGGCCCTGATGACCGTCTCCACCGCGACGCTGACGGCACAACTCGGCCGTCGCGGAATCCGCAACTGCGTGATCGGTGGCCTCGTCTCAACTCGGCCGGACCTGCGATTGTTCGGCTACGCCTACACGCTGCGCTACCTGCCGCTCCGCGAGGACGTGCGCGACGGCGACCGTGCCGAGCTGAACGCGCAGAAGCGCGCGGTCGAGTCGATCGGCCCGGATGAGGTGCTCGTCATCGACGCCCGCCAGGAGCCGGGCGCCGGCACGATCGGCGACATCCTGGCGGCACGCGCGCTGGCTCGCGGCGCTGCCGGGATCGTGACCGACGGCGGTCTCCGTGACAGCGCAGCCGTCGCGGCGCTGGAGCTGCCCGTGTACCACCAGAGTCGGCACCCGGCGCCCCTTGGGATCATCCACTACCCGGCCGACACGAACATTCCGGTTGCCTGCGGCGGCGCCCTGGTGATGCCTGGCGATGTGATCGTCGGCGACACCGATGGCGTCGTGGTCGTGCCCGCCGCGCTCGCCGAGGAGGTCGCTCTCGACGCGCTCGAGCAGGAGCGGTGCGAGGAGTGGGCGCTGGAGCGCGTCCGCGCCGGCGAGTCGATCCGCGGCATCTACCCGCTGAGCAAAGCCCACCGCGAGGAATACGAGGCGTGGCTTGCTGCTCGCAACGGCGCCGCGCCCTCGACGGAGGAGGCGCTGCGTTGAGCGGCTTTGGCGAACGTTCGATTCGCGGTGCGATCACGCCGCTGGTGACGCCGTTCAGCGCGGACGGCGAGCTTGATCTCGAGACGGTTGCCGCGCTGGTCGAGTGGCAGATCGGGGCGGGCTCGCACGGCATCTCAGTCGGCGGGTCGACCGGCGAGCCGACCTCGCAGACGGTCGCCGAGCGGATCGAGGTGATGAGAGCCGCCGCCGCGGCGATCGATGGCCGGGTGCCGTTCCTGCCCGGGACCGGGACCGCGCGCATGGATGAGACGCTGGAGCTGACCGCCGAGGCCCGGCGTCTCGGTGCCGCCGGCGCCCTGGTCGTCTGTCCCTACTACGCCCGTCCGCAGCAGGAGGGCCTGTACTCCTGGTACTCGACGATCGCGGATGCGTTCCCCGACCTGGCGATCCTCGTCTACAACGTTCCGGTGCGCTCGGCGGTCGACATCGAGCCCGCCACGGTCGGCCGGCTGCGGCGTGCACACCCGAACATCGTCGGCATCAAGGAGACGACGCGCGACTTCGAGCACGTCTCGCGCGTGCTCAACGAATGCGGCCGCGACTTCATCGCCCTATCGGGGATCGAGTTGCTGTGCTACCCGATGCTCGTGCTCGGCGGCTGCGGGCACCTCAGTTGCGTCGGGAACTTCGCCCCGCAGCCGGTCGCCGAGCTCTATGAGGCATTTGCCGCCGGCGATCACGATCGCGCCCAGGCGCTCCACTACGACCTCCACACGCTCGTCGACGCCGCCTTTACGGCCACCAATCCGGTCCCGGCGAAGTGGGTCATGCACCGGATCGGCCTGTTGCCGAACCCGACCGTCCGCGCGCCGCTGGCGCCGCTGACCGTGGCCCAGGAGGAGCGCGTCTCGAAGTTGCTCGAAGGCAGCCCGCACGTGGGTACGCCGGCGGCGCACTGAGCGCCGGCCCGGACCCCGAAGTCAGATCGCGGCGCCGACGCCGCTCTCGTGCTCGAGCTGCCACGCCTCGAAGCTGCGAACCGTCTGCAGCTTGTGCTCCCGCGCGGCGGTTTCGATCTCGATCGACGGCGCACCGTTCGCGATCAGTGCGATCAGCTCCTGATGCTCGGCCACTGACGCGGAGCCGCGGTACGGGATCTGGATGAAGACCGTGCGGCGGATCGCGTCCAGCCGGCGAGACACGTCGCGCAGCATGTTCACGAGCGGCGTGTTTGGACAGCGCTCGTGGATCAACTTGTGGAACTCCTGATTGAGCCGAGCAAACCCAAGCGCGTCGAGCCGGTCCATCGCCTCGACCATTCGATCGTTGATCGCGGTCAGCTCGCCGATGTCCTCGGGAGTGAGATCCGGCGCGGCCAGAGCCGTTGCGTATCCTTCGAGCACTGCGAGCAGGGTCATCTCCTGTTCGAACAGAGCGGGATCGACCGGCGCGACCTGGGCCCCGGCATTTGGCCGGTAGATGACCAGCCCCTCGGCCTCGAGGCGGCGGATCGCCTCGCGCACGGGCAGCGCCGATACGGCGAATTCCTCGGCCAGCGAATCGATCACGACGCGGTAGCCGGGGCCGTAGCTGCCACTCAGGATCCGCTCGCGGATGGCGCGGTACACCCGCTCCTGCTTGGTCATGCCGTTCTGCTTCTCGCCGGGCATGGTCTAAAGACCCTCTGGTGAGGTGATCGCGGATGCGGACTGTGGTTCCCACTGCTTATGCGCCTCGGAGTGATCCGCTGCGGGACCGAGCCCGGCGGCCGCGGCAGCCCAGCGCTCCGCGACCAGATGGCATGCCGGCGCATCGACGCCGGCAGCGTCGGAGAGCGCGGCCGCGATGCCGGCGTCCTTCGCCAGCAAGCCGAGCGCGAACCCGGTGCCATAGCGCCCGGTCACGACATCCTGCGGAAAGACGACCTCGCTGTTGAAGCTACGGCCGGTCGAGTTGTTGATGACGTCGAGCATCCCGTTTGGCTCAAGACCAAAATACTCCCCAATCCGGAGGGCCTCGGCGAGCGTGGCGTACGCGGCCGCGCCGAGGAAGTTGTTGAGAGCCTTCATCGCGTGGCCCGAACCCCGGGGTCCGGTGCGGAACAGCCTGCCGCCAAGGACCTCCAGCACCGGGCGGGCGCGCTCGAACGCGGCTTCACTGTCGGTGCCGACCATGATCGCGAGCGTGCCGTCGGCCGCGCGGGTGATGCCGCCCGACACCGGCGCGTCGATCATGTCGAGCTCTCGGCCCGAGAGCTCGACTCCCAGCGCGCGCGTCGCGACCGGGTTCGACGAGCTCATGTCGACGAGCACGGCTCCCGGTGCGAGCGCCGTCGCGATCCCGCCCTCCCAGCGAAGGACCGCGTCGGCCACCGCGCGGTCATCCGGAAGCATCGTCACGACCACGCCGGCTTTCCCGAAGTCGCCCGCTGTCATGGCCACCTCGGAGCCGTGCTCGGCGGCGAAGCGGCCGCCTCGCGCCGGATCGGCGTCGTGAACGATCAGCGAGAACCCGGCCGCGCTGAGGTTGTGCGCCATCGGCCAGCCCATGTTTCCGAGGCCGACGAAGCCGACGGGCGCCGCGTCTCGACCGGTCATGCGGCTCCCAGCTCGTCGAGCACCGCCCGGGCGTTGCGCAGACCGTCGACCGCGGCCGGCACTCCGCAGTAGATCGCGGCGTGAATCATGATCTCCCGGATCTGCTCGGGCGTCACGCCGTTGTTGATCGCGCCCATCACGTGGACGCGCACCTCCGGAGCCCTCCCCATGGCGACGAGCATCGCGATCGTGAGCATGCTGCGGATGTCGCGTGGAAGCTGCTCACGGCCCCACACCTCGGCGAAGCAATAGCGCGTGATCAGACTCTCGAGATCGCGATCGAAGTCGTCAAGCGCGGCGAGCTTCGCGCTTCCGTGCTCGGGCCCGAGCATCTCGTCCCGAATCGCGACGCCCTTTTCAAACATCGCATCGGAAGTGGTCGCCTCGTCGGTCATGTCGTGTTGTCTCCACGCAGGTTGGTTACCTAAAATCGTATAGTATAAGCTATAGATAAGGATGGCGAACGGCGTCTACTTCGTGTTCAGCAATCCGCCGCCGGGTGTCGGCGAGGCCGAGTACTCGGACTGGTATCAGCGTCACGCGGAGGAGATCGTGGCGGGCACGGGGTTTGCCGGGGCCCGGCGCTACTGGCTCTCGCGGGTCACCGGCGGCCCGCCGACCAACTACCGCCACCTGTCCCTGTACGAGCTGGAGGGCGAGGAGTCGGGGCCGGCTATGGCCGAGCTGGCGGATCGGATGACGGCCGCCGAGCTGACGCTGCGCGAATGGTTTGACCAGATCCGGTTCGCCTCGTTTGACGGCTTCGCGCTCGAGGACGACGAGGTCCGCCTGCCTGATCACGCCTATCTGGTGTTCTCGACCCGTCCGCAGCAGATTGGATTCGATGCCTACAACGACTGGTACTCGGTCCATCTGCGCGAGAACCTGACCGCCGACGGCTTTGACGCGGGTTGGCGATTCCGGCTCGAGGCGGACACGGTCGATCCCGATGCGCCGAGCGCGGCCGCCCACGCCGCGATCTACGACGTCAGCGAGGAAGCACCAGCTCTGCGGCGAGCGTTGGCAGAGTCGCGGGCGGACGGCCGGCGCGTCACCTACCCGGGCTGGTTCGGGCAGATCGAGTTCGCCTCGCTCGACTGTCATGCGATCTCCCCGTACGTGGCCGCTTCACGGCGGTGACGGTGGTGGCGCAGAACCTTCAGATCGTCTTCAGCCGGATCCCGGACCACGTCGACGAGGCCGAGTTCAACGCGTGGTACGACGCCCACCTCGGCGAGATCCTCTCGATTCCCGGCTTCGTCTCCGCTCAGCGCTACCGGCTCGAGCCGGTGGTGGTCGACGCGGGCGAGCCGGTCACCTACCGATACCTGTCGCTCTACGAGATCGAGGGCGATCCGGACGAGCTGCTCGCTCAGATGCAACGCGCGAGCCTCGGGACCGCCGACTCCTATCGGGAGCGCAAGGGCGTCGACGACAGCGGGCCCGAGCTGCCGTCGTGGTGGGACGAGGTCACGTTCGCGTCGTGGAACTGCATCGCGATCGGAGATCGCATCACGGCTGGCTGAGCCGGGACAACCCGCTCGCGCCCGATCAGGGATGCTGCACGAGCGGAGCCGGCCCGACTCGCGTCCGCAGGCTGTGGACGGTCGTCGACGTCATCAGGAACAGCGTCCGCAGGTCGTCGCCGCCCCAGGCCAGGTTGCCGACCACCTCGGGAGCTCTGATCACTCCAAGCCGCTGGCCCGCCGGGCTGATCACCCAGACCCCGCCGGGTCCCGTGACCCAGACGTTGCCGTGTTCGTCGCACTTCATCCCATCGACGGCGCCCTGGTCGTGGTGCTCCTGGTGCTCGGCCCGCTTGAGCTCTTCGGAATCGCCCTCGTGAAAGCCGTGCCCGACGCCCGCTAGGAGCACCCGCCCGCTGGATAGGCTGCCGTCGTCGGCGACGGCGAACGCCTTGATGTGGGCACGCGGCGAGTCGTTGACGTACAGGATCGTCTCGTCGGGGGAGAAGCACAGACCGTTGGGCTGGTCGAACTCGTCCTCGGCGACCATCAGCTCGGCATCCCCGTTCGTGCCGCCGTCTGGGGCGACGCGGTACAGCCCCCGGAAATCGAGGTCGCGGTTGCGCTCCTGGCCGATCCAGTCGTTCCAGCGTCCGTAGTCCGGGTCGGTGAAGTAGATCGCGCCGTCACGGCGACGCACGACGATGTCGTTTGGGCTGTTCAGGTACTTGCCGCCGTGGTGGAAGGCGACCAGTTCGCGGCGCCGCTCGGCGGTGAACCGGACCACGGAGCTGGACACCTGCTCGCACGCGAGCAGGTTGCCGCCCGCATCGAGCGCCAGGCCATTGGCCTTGAAAGTCGGGGCGCCGTCGCGCACCATGCCGTCGCGTTCGCTCCAGCGCCACCGCGTGTCGCTCGGGATGTCGCTGAAATAGAGGCTCCGGTCGCCGGGGCTCCAGACCGGGCCTTCGGTGAATTGGTACCCGCTGCCGACGCGCGTCAGCTGTTCGCCCGGGTCGACGAGTCCCTCAAGGCCCGTGAGGTCGATATCCACGGCCATCGCGGCAATCCTATAGGTTTTGGTATCGCGTATGGGTGCCTTGAACGAGCCGGAGATCATCGACGCGCAGGTCCATCTGTTCGGCGACGACGATCCCGAGTACCCGTGGGATCCGGCGGTGCTGGCCGATCCGGCGCTAGAGGCGATGCGTACCCGGTTCCGCGAGCACCTCGCGCAGGGGTCGACCGAGGCGATGCTGGGGCTGATGGACTCAGAGGGCGTCCACGGTGCGCTTGTCGTAAGCCCGTCGATCTATGGGTACGACAACTCCTACTCGGTCGCCGCCTGGGACCAGCATCCCGACCGGTTCCGCGTCGTCGGACGGGTCGACTCCGCCGCGCCCGACGTCGAGGACGTCCTCGCGCAGTGGGGCGCGCATCCCGCCTACGTCGGTCTGCGCGTCAACCTGTGGGCGCCGACAGCGGTTGCGCGGTTCGCCGCCGGCGACGATGACCGGATGCTCGCGGCGGCTGGGCGCGCCGGCCTGCGAGTGTGCGTAAATGCCCCCGGACGCTTCGACCTGCAGGAGCAGATCGCACGGCGGTTCCCGGAACTGCCGCTGATCATCGATCACCTCGGGCTGTTCGAGATCCCGATGCTCAACCCAGGTTACGGCGACACCTTCGCCAAGCTCGACGGCCTGCTCGGGCTTGCCCGCTTCGAGCAGGTGGCGGTCAAGCTCACGTCGCTGCCGCTCCTCTCGCGCGAGCCGTCTCCCCACGACGACGTCTGGCCTCACCTGGAGCGCGTAATCGCCGCGTTCGGCCCGGAGCGGCTGATGTGGGGCAGCGACCAGACCGTGTTCGATCACGACTACCGCGAGACGGTCGACCTGATCCGGGCGACCGACAGGCTCGGCGCGACCGACAAGCGGCAAATCCTCGGAGCAAGCCTGCGGCGCGTATGGGGCTGGCCCGCCTCGTGACCGCTGTGGTCCGGCCTGAGTTCTCAGCCATCGGCTGAGCGGGCCAGTTGCTCAAACGAGTCCCACTCAACCAGCTGACGGCGATGAGCCCCGGTGACGTTGTCGAACGCCAGGTTCCCCATCAGCAGCCGCAGCGGCGGGTCGGGCATCTCGACCAGCTCGAGAAGGGCGCGGGCAGCGCGCTTCGGATCGCCGGCCTCGCGGGCCGATGACGTCACGCCCAGCGACTTGACCGCATCGGGGAACGCCGCCGCGTACGGTGAGGTCTGCGCGATCTGACGCACGCAGGCCTCGCGGAAGCCCGTGCGGAAGTCGCTCGGCTGCACGATCGTGACCTTCACCCCGAACGGGGCGAGCTCGAGCGCCAGGCTCTCTGACAACCCCTCTAGTGCGTACTTGCTCGCGCAGTACAGCCCGACCAGCGGAAAGCCGACGCCGCCGGCTGCCGAGGAGACCTGGATCAGGTGCCCGGCGCCCGCGCCTCGCAGGTGCGGCGTCACCGCTTGCGCGAACCACAGCGCGCCGAAGAAGTTCGTCTCCATCTGGCTGCGCGCCGACCCTTCGCCGCACTCCTCGATCGGCGCATGCAGACCGTACCCGGCGCAGTTGACCGCGACGGCGGGCGCTCCGACCAACGCGACCGCCTCATCCACGGCGGCGAACGTCAGCTCGCGCGCGGTCACGTCGAGCTCGAGCGCGAACGCGCGACCGGGGTGCTCGTCGACTAGATCGGCGAGCGCGCTGGTGTCGCGCGCGGTCGCGACGACGGTGTCGCCGGCGGTGAGTGCCGCTTGCGCGAATGCCCGGCCAAGCCCCCGCGACGCGCCGGTGATCAGCCAGGTGCGGGCCCGGGGGGCCATCTCGCTCACAACCCGGTCAGCGCCGGCGCAAGCCGTCGCCAGTCCTCGACGGCGAGCGCCTCGTCGCGCTGGCCGACGACCTGGACGCAGACGTGATCGGCCCCGGCGCGCAGGTGCCCGGCGACCCGGTCGGCGATTCGCTGCTCGTCGCCGTAGACGACCAGCGCGTCGACGAGGCGCGCGCTGCCGTTCCCCGTCACGTCCTCGTCGCCGAACCCCAGCCGACGCAGGTTGGCGACGTAGTTCGGCAGGCGCAGGTAGTCGGCGACGTGCGCGCGGGCGATCTCCCGGCCGCGGGCCCGATCGCCGGCCAGCACGACCCCCTGTTCGGGTGCGAGCAGGGGATCCGGCCCGAGGATCTCCCGAGCGCGAGCGGTGTGCTCGGTCGGCACCAGGTATGGGTGCGCCCCGCCGGCACGGTCGCGCGAGAGCTCGAGCATCCGCGGCCCCAGCGCCGCCAGGATCCGGTTCGGCGCCGGCAGCGACGGCCTCGCGCCGTCGAGCTCGTCGAGGTAGTCGCGCATCTTCGACAGCGGACGCACATAGCGGCCCGGCCCCCCCACGTCCACGTTCGCCGCGTGGCCGACGCCGAGCCCGGCCAGCATTCGGTCCTCATCGGCGAGCCGCGAGACGCCGGCCGCGATCGCGCTCGCGTCGTGCATCCAGATGTTGATGATGCCGGTGGCGATCGCAATCCGCGAGGTAGCCGTCAGCAGCTCCTCGACGGCGCCGAGCACGTCCCCGCCGACATCGGGGATGAACAGCGCCCCGTACCCCAGCGCCTCCAGCTCCTGGGCCGCGTCTGCGGCAGCCGCGCGATCGGGCTGGAACCGAAGCTCGCGGCTCCAGACGCCGACGCGTCCGAGGGAAGTCCGCTCGGCGCGCATTGCCTCAGGGCATGTCCATCGGCGCGAATCGCCGCCCGAACCGCCACTCGCCGTCCTCGCGGACCAGCTCATCCTCGTAGTGGCCCACCTTGCAAAGGCTCGGTCCACCTTCATCGTCGCGGACCACGTAGATCCAGCTCGACCGAGCCCTCGCGCGGTCGCCGTCGATCTCGATGTCGGGATTGACGACGATGTGGAGGTCGTCGCCGGCGACGGCCGTGAGCAGGCTCCCGCGCATCCCGTCGACGAGCTGCTCGATCTGTTCGCGGCCGCTCGCGGAGCCGCCCGCGGCGACGAACTCTCCGTCGCTGGCGAACAGCGACGCGTAGCCGCTGAAATCCTTCTCGTCCAGGCAGTGGCGGTAACGCATGAACAGCGTGCTTATGGCCTCGCGGTCCTCGAGGCGCTGGACGCGCTCCTCGAGCGCGGTCAAGGAGTCAGTCATCGCGGGTGACCTCCGGGTCTGGGGATTCTCGTGAGAGCGGTTTTGAGACAACCTCTTAGAGCTCATGACAGGGAAGGGGCGCCATGACAGGGAAGGGGCGCCGAGCCGACCTCCGTCCGAACGGCGAACACGGTTGTCGACGAGCACACGAACAGCGTCCTCAGATCTCGCCCCCCCCACGCGAGGTTGCCCGGGAACTCCGGCGTGGGGATCGTTCCGAGGTGGCGACCATCGGGATCGACCACCCAGATGCCCTCCGGCCCGCTGGCCCAGATGTTGCCGTGCTCGTCGCACTTCATCCCGTCCGGCGTGCTGGCACCGACCTCGCCGGTTCCCAATCCTTCGAAGAACAGCCGACTTGGCCCGAGGGTGCCGTCCGCGGCGACGTCGAACGCCTTGATGTGGCAGCGGGGGGAGTCGTTGACGTACAGAACGGATTCATCGGGCGAAAAGCAGAGGCCGTTGGGCTGCTCGAACTCGTCGCGGGGCACGAGCAGTTGTAGGTCACCGCCGTCGTGTGCGCACCGGAACACTCCCTGGAAATCCAGCTCGGGGTCACGAGCAATGCCGATGTGGTCGTTCCAACGGCCGTAGTTGGGGTCGGTGAAGTAGATCGAGTCATCCGAGCGGGTGACGATGTCGTTGGGACTGTTGAGCTCGGCGCGCTCGAAATGCGAGGCCACCACCTGACGCCGGCCGTCGCGATCGAAGCGGCTGACGAGGCTCGTGTCGGACTCGCAGACGAGGTAGGTGCCGCCGCTCTCGTAGACCATTCCATTGCCCTTGTGGTTCGGCGCGATGTACACCTCGGGGACGCCGCTCTTCCAGCGGTACCGTCGGTCTGCGGGGATGTCGGAGAAGATCAGCGCCTGCTCGGAGACGCTCCAGGCAGGCCCCTCGGTGAACTCGTAGCCGCGACCGAGCTCGAGGCGCTCGGCGCTCGGAGCGATCAGCGGCGCGAGTGCGCTCACGCGTAGAACTCCGGTGCGTGCTTGAACTTCGGCCACTCGATCGGGTCGTGGCCGGGGACGACCTGCCCCTGCGCTCGCCACGCGAGGCGGCGCAGCCGGCGAACGGAGCGGGTCGCGTCGGCGATCGAGAGCATGAACGCCGGCGTCTGCTCCTCGTTGAGGTGCTCGAGCGTGTTGGCGGCGTCGATTGCCAGCACCATCGCGTTGCCGGTCGGAAGATGTACCTCGAACGATAGGTGCCCGGCGGTGTGTCCCGGGGTGCGCCAGCAGATGAGCGTGCCGTCGCCGAACAGGTCGTAGCCGTCCTCCTGGTCCTCCAGCAGCGACCAGCGGATTCCCGGCTTGTCGTAATCGGCGGGGCAGTAGGCCGCGCGCTCCCAGGTCTGCAGGTTGTGCGCCGTGTCGAACTCGGTCCGTGTGACCAGCACCTCTGCGTTTGGGAGGCGGTCGATCACGGCCAGCGCGCCGGTGTGATCGAGGTGCAGGTGGCTCTGTACGACCCAGCGAACGCTGGCCGGATCGACTCCGAGGCGCTCGAGCTCCGGCAGCATCGCCTGCTCGGGAGTCATCTCGACCGGCGAGCGCTCGGCCAAGAATCCCCAGTGCGCGATCGGGTCGACCGCCACCTCCGGCGCGTTGCCCCCGTCGATGACCACATTGCCGCGAGGATGGGTGATCAGATACCAGGGTGTCGGGTTGCGCACGCGCTCGCTGTTCAGCGCGTCGCCCGCGTTGACGACGTAGCGCGGAAGGTTGATGACCCCGCACTCGAACAGGTAGAGCCTGATGTCATCACCCATGCATCCCCTCCTCGTTGTCGCGGCAGATCGTATAGCATTTCAGTGCGTTATTTTGCAAAGCCTGGGGAGGGATGACAGTGGATCTCGGACTCGATGGCAAGGTCGTCGCGATCACGGGTGGCGCGTCCGGCATCGGCCTGGCGACGACGCGTGCCTTCCACGGCGCCGGCGCGTCGGTGACGGTCATCGACCGCGACGCGGCGGCGCTGGCGCGCGTTTCCGGCGAGCTCGAGAGTGTCGAGACGGTCGAGGCCGACGTGGCGTCGGCGGCCGACGTGCAGCGCGCGCACGAGCACATCGTCGACGGCCACGGGCGGCTCGACGTGGGCGTCAACAACGCCGGTATTTCGCGCCCGGTCGGCTGGCTCCATGAGCTCGGCGAGGACTCCTGGGACGAGGTCCTCAGCGTCAATCTCAAGGGCGTGTGGCTGTGCATGCGCGCGCAGCTGGCCCAGATGTACGAGCAGCGTCACGGGGTGATCGTCAACACCGCGTCCGCGGCCGGCCTCGTTGGCTGCCCGGGCACCACCCCATACACGGCATCCAAACACGGCGTGATCGGGCTCACGCGGACCGCCGCACTCGAGTACGCGCGGCTCGGGATCCGGATCAACGCGGTCGCGCCGGGTACGGTCGGCGACACGGCGATGTCCGCCGCCTTCGGTGCCGAAACCGCCGTCTCCGACCCGTTTGCCGACGCGCTCGTCCGCCAACCGCACCCACTGCGTGCGACGGCCACGTCCGAGGAGATCGCCGACGCGATCGTGTTCCTGGCCAGCGACCGGGCCAGCTTCGCGACCGGTTCGGTCATGGTCGTCGATGGCGGCTTCTCAGCACAATGACGAGCCGATGACCGCGCAGTCGATTGAGGATCTGCTCGACCGCGAGCAGATCCGTGACCTCCTCGCCCGCTACCCGATGGCGTTCGATGACCGCGACTGGGCCGCCTGGGAGCAGTTGTGGACCGAGGACGTGGTTTGGGTCGTCGACGGAGCGCCGATCGAAGGCCTCGATGCGGTCCGCGAGTTCATGACGAACTGCCTGCCCGACGATTACGGCAGCAAGCACCTGTGCGGGGCGCCCGTGATCGAGCTCGCCGACGACGGGCTGAGCGCAAGCGCGCTGACGGACGTCGTCTGGATCGCCCAGAACTACGAGAACACGATCGTCGCTCGCTACGTCGACACGCTGGTCAAGCGCGACGGACGCTGGCGGATCTCGCGTCGGGAGGAGGTGGTCGTCCCGTTCCGACCAGGGCCGCCGCCGATGTCGGACGCATCGAAGGCGCTCAGTGGCCCGACGATGCGAACGACGGGCTCCGGCTGAGCGCCGCGGCTGCGAGGCAGTCGTAGGAGTGGAACTCCCCCTCGGGCATCCAGTCAGGGATATCGACACGGCCGGCCTCGAAGGACCGCTTGAGTGCCTCGCGGAGCGAAGGAAGCTCGCCTTCCACTTTGTAGAAGGCCGCGTGAGTCGCGGTGCTCGGCGACTCGCGATCGGCGATGTCGAGCTTTAGGGCGTAGCGCCACACTTCGTCAAACCCGTCCGAGGTGAGGTTCTCGCGCGCGTGGGCGTAGTACCAGCCGTAGTACTCCTCGGTCGTGAACCTCCGCGGAGCATGGCTCAGGACAACGTACGCGTGATCGGACAGGTCGATCTCCGGGTCCTCCAGGGCGCGGCCGACAAACGCCTCCACGCGGACATCCTCGAACCAGGGCGCGGTCGTCATCTCGCCAGCGCCGAAGCGGCGTCCGAGCTCCGCCACCGGCTCGGCGGAGGCCCCCTCGAGCACGTACGCGCCGAGGTGCCGGAACACGATCGACGGCCGGTTCGGAGCCGCTTGTGCCAGCCAATATCGCCGTGCAGCCAGAAAGCCGGGGATCTCCAGGACCTCGGCGATGTGGGTGTCGTACCACGCCGAGAACTCCTCGTCGGACACCTCTGCCGGAGGCAGCGTGAACACGAAATACATGCCGTCTTGCATGTCGATCTCCTCGTTGGCCCTCAGGCCGGGATCAGGGGTAGAACGGTGCGCAGCGCAAACCGCCAGCGCCCGTTCTCTCGAATCAATTCGTCCTCGTAACCGCCGAGCGTCGGCAGTAGCGGCACGTCGCCGTCGCCGCGGCGCACATGCATCCAGAAGGTGAAAGCCGTCGCCCGGTCTCCCTCGACCTGGATCGCGGGATCGGTGTTCAGGTGCCATAGCGTCGATCCAGGCGCCGGTGGGTTGTCGGGCAGCGCTGCCGTCAGCATCGAGTAGATCTCCTCGGGTCCCGTCGCCCGTCCCGACCGCCCCGTCCAGGTGCCTTCGGCCGCGAACAGCTCGGAGAAGCCGCGCAGATCTCGATCGTCGAGCGTCTTGCGGTATGCCTGGATCAGGTTGCGGATCTCCTCCCGGTCCTCGAGCGTCCGCAACCGGTCGCGCAGCTCGTCAAGCTCGGTCATCAATCTCCCTCTGTTCGTTCGTCCCTGACGAGGACCGGCCCGGCCCATCCTTGCGGACGAACCGGGCCGTAGTCAGTACCTACTCAGCGTTGCGTAGTGCCGCGATCGCTATTTCAGCGGCGACCCTGCCTTGTTGAAATAGGGATCCAGGCAGGTGTTGCTGCACCATGCCGTCTCCGGTCCGCCGATCTCGGCGTTGGAGGTCAGCGGCAGCCCCTTCTTCGCGAACTTCGACAGGTTCGCGTTGTTGATCGTCACCGCCGGCATCTCGAGCACGTTGTACTTGGGACCCTTGTTGGCGAGCACCCTGAGCGCGACGCTCATGTACGTGAACGCGCCCTGGAAGCCGTTGAAGCAGCCCGCGTACGTCTTGTACTTGGACTGGTTGGCGAGCCACCAAGACAGGTCGCCGCCGTAGCATTCGCCGTCGGCAACGGTCGGGGGCGTCACGCCCTTGGCCTGGAACGCTGACACGACCCCGGCGAACATGCCGCCGTCCTGGATCGCCCCGGCGATCGGCTGCGGGTGGGCGGCCAGGTACTGGGAGACGACCGACTTCGCGGTGCCGTTATCCCACGAGCCGTACAGCGTCGCCGCAACGTGGATGTTGGGGCAGTTCTTGAGGTCGGCGACCGCCTGGTGGTAGAGCACGACGTCGTTCTCGTTGCCGGCGATGCCCTTGACCAACAGGATGTTGCCCTTCTTGATCAGCCCCAGCGCGCCGGCGTCAGCCTCGACCTGGTTCTGCGACCACGCCGAGACGGCGTACTTCGAGCCGGGTGCCGGCGGAGTGTCGGCGAGGATGACCGGCACGCCGGCCTTGCCCGCTGCCTCCATCGCCGGCGTCTCCGAGACGCTGTCGACCGGCAGCAGGATGATCGCATTGACGCCCTGGCTCACCATCTGCTGAATCGCGGAGATCTGCTCCTCGGGCGTGGACTGCGCGGAGGTTGCCGGAATGTTGGTAACCAGGCTGCCCTTCACCAGTCCCTGCTTCTTGGCGGCCGCGAACTGCTGCTTCAGGCCGGTGACGACGTCAGCGTTGTACTGGTTGGTGACCGCGAACGCGATGTACCCGATCTTCCACGGCGGTTTGGCCGTGACCTTCTTGGTCGCCCATGGGCTCTTGTACAGAGCGCCGGGATAGCTCGAATAGATGTCCTTGAGCGCCGTCGGCATCGACTTGTAGACGCCGCCCGGGTTGGTCGGGCCGACGGGGACCGTCTGCCCGCACTTCTTGCCCTCGGTGATTCCTCCGCCGAGCACGCCGTGGGCCGACCTTGCCGACGAGCCGCCGGCTGCGACCAGCACGGCGACGACCGTCGCCATCGCGACCAGCGAGACTGACCGCCAGCTGCGGCCTGCCCCGGAACCCGGCGCGAGATTGCGCATCATCTGTTGAAACTTCCTCACTTGCTCTCTCCTCCTCGATTAGTGTTACTTCGTACAGCTCGTCCGTGTTGTCCGTCTTCCGCTTCCCTCACAAGCGGTCCCGCAGTCGTCGTTCGCGTCCGTACGTGGCGACAGCGATAAGGATAATCACTCCATAAACGATCTCCTCGGTGGCGGCGCTGGCGCCGTGACCAATCAGGACCGTGACCAGCACGGTCAAGAACAGGGCGCCGATGCTGGTGCGGGTGTAGTCGCCGGGACCGCCGAACACGGTCCCACCGACGATTACCGCGACCACGCTCTGGAACAGGTAGGGGTCCCCGATCGTCGTCACGACGGTGCCGTCGAAGCCGGCGATCAGGACACCAACCAGCGCGGCGGTGGCGGCGCTGAACGCAAACGCGCCGATCCAGACCCGGCGGGTGTTGATCAGCGCATAGTCGGCGGCGCGCGGATTTGCCCCGGTCGCGAACAGGTTGCGCCCGATCTTGGTGCGGTATAGGAACACCGCGAACAGGATCAGCACGAGGATCCAGATCGCGATCGGCGGTGGAAGGCCGATCCCGAACGTCTTGGCCGCCGGCTCGGCCATCGTCGTCAACCACCCGGGCGCGTTGGCGTATTCGGCGTTGCCACCGCTCTGCAATTCGACGATTCCGAGCGCGACCGTGCCCATCGCCAGCGTCACGACCAGTGGATTGATCCGGAACCGGTGGCAGATATAGCCCGCGAAGCCGCCCAGCACCGCCGAACCCGCGAGCGCGCAAAGGAGCGCCTCGACGAAGGTGATGTGGTACTTGGCGCTGAGTGCGGTGACGGTCAGGGCGCCGGCGACGATGAACCCGGCGACGCCGAGGTCGAACCCGCCCATCAGGATCAGCAGCGTCTGCCCGCCCGAGGCGAGGCCCACCAGCGCCGCGAGCACGAGAATTGAGCGGATGCTGATCCAGCTGGCGAGACCCGGAAGCGTCAGCGCGCCGTAGACGAACACCGCGATCAGCGCCACGATCTGGATCAGCGGATAGCGCGCCTGGACGCTCTTGAGAGTTGCCCAGGTCTTCTGCCACGGTCCCGTCGCCGTGGGACGCGTCACGTCGGCGCCCGGCGGCTGATCTGACAGCGCCGCGCGTCCGTTCGTCGTCCCTGGGCCATCGCCGGCGGAGTCGAGGTCGAGCCGATCGAGTCCGGCCAGCAGTGACGTCGGTGTACGCCTCCTGCTGTGGTGCAGTACGGGACTTCGCTTGAGGCGAATTCCGGCGAGCCTGGCCTCGGGGGCGAGCGCGCCCTGGATGACGACGGCGGCGATCAGGATTCCGCCGTAGACGATCTGCAGCCACGCCTGGTTGACCTGGAGCGTCGCGAGCAGGTTCTGCAGCAGGTAGATCGCGGCTCCCCCGAACAGGACCCCGAGCAGCCCGCCGCGACCGCCCGCGAGCGAGGTTCCGCCGAGCACCACGGCGGCGATCGCGACCAACGTGAACTCCGTCGATTGCGAGGCGTTGGTCGACTGCACGAGGCTCGTCAGGGCCAGCCCGCCGATGCCGGCGAAGAGCCCGCCGAGGGCGTAGCTCGCGACGCGAACCGAAGCGACGCTGACGCCGCTCGAGAAAGCGGTCGCGTCGTTTGACCCAACCGCATACAGCAGCCGTCGGAACGGGACGAAGCGCAAGCCGAACCAGATCAGCATTGGGACCCCGATCGTGAAGAAGCCCCCCGGAATCCCGGCGATCGTGCCGGTCAGATGAGAGATCCAGCCAATATGCGACATCGACACGGGGTTCGGTGCGAGCAGCAGATTGACCCCTTGGAGGGCGAAGTACATCGCGAGCGTCACGACCACCGGCTGGACGCGCAGCCAGGTGATCGTCAGCCCGGTGAATATTCCGGACGCGACGCCAAGCCCGAGGACGATCGGAATCGAAACCGCTCCTCCGAGGCCGTGCGGCGCGAGCCAGACCACGTAGGCGGCGTTCGTGAAGAAGATCAGCGGGGAGATCGACAGGTCGAAGCCTCCCCCGATGATCGACGGCGCGCTCGCCAGCGCGGCGATGATCAGCGGTGCCGCGTCGGCGAGCTGGTTGGTCAGGCCGAAGTTGCCGTGATCCTGGATCAAGGTCGCGATCAACAGGGCACCCGCGAGCAGACCCGAGAACGCGAAGCTGTAGCCCCGCGCGATCCGACCCAGTCGGGCGGTCACGGGCGCCAGCACGCTCGTCGGCGCTGTGACCGTCGCGGCGGCGCCCTGCTTGACCGGGGTGCGGTCGCTGGTCTGCGGCATGTTCAGTCCTGCCCGTCCTCGCCGAAGAAGGCGGCGACGAGTCGTTCACGCGACACCTCGCTGCGGTCGAACTCCCGGAATAGCTCGTGCTCGCGGAAAACGAGCACGCGGTCCATCAGCTCGACGTGCTCGTCGAGCTCCGTGGACAGCATCACCACCGCGAGGCCCTGTGCGGCGAGCGCCCCGAACAGGGCGTAGAGGTCGTGCTTGGCGCCGATGTCGATTCCCCGCGTCGGGTCGTTGAGCAGCAGGATCCGCGGGCCGAACGCCAGCCATCTCGCGACGATGACCTTCTGCTGATTGCCGCCCGAAAGCGTGGTGATCCCGTCCTCCGGCGATCGCAGGACGATCCCGAGCCGGCTGATGTAGCCCTCGAACCGTCGCCGCGAACCCCGCGGCGACAGCATGCCGCCGCGGGTGTCGCGGCCCAGCGTCGGCATCGCGAAGTTCTCGCGGATCGTCATCCAGCTGAACAGCGAATCGAGGCCGCGTTCACGCGGCACATAGGCGATGTCGTGGTCGGCGGCGTCAGCGGGTGAGGAGACCACGGCCTCGCGGTCTCCCAGATGACACACAACCTCACCCTCGACCTCGACACCGCCGCGGAGCGCTTCGAGGAACAGATTGCCGCCGTGGCCCTCGAGGCCCGCAAGTCCGATCAGCTCCCCCGCCTTGATCTCGAGATTGATCGGCTTCCGGTCAGCGCCAAGCTTGAGGCCACGGACGCTGAGCGCGGTCGCGTCCTTGCGTTCGCCCGCGCCCACGAGCTGTTCGCGCCCAGCGCTCGCTAGGGCGTCGGCTCCCGTCATCAGGCGGACCAGTTGCTGCGACGTCCAGCCCCCGCGCTCCAGATCCCCGACCACCTCGCCGGAGCGCATCACCGTGATTCGGTCTCCGATCTCCTCGATCTCGTCCAGCCGGTGCGTGATCAGGATCACGCCGGTGCCCTTGCGCGCAAGGTCCCGGACGATCGCGAACAGCCGATCCCGGGTGGCGACGTCGAGTGCGGAGGTGGCCTCGTCGAGGATCAGAATTCTCGGGTCCCGCAGCAGCGCCCGCACGATCCCGCACGCTTGCCGATCGGACAGCGACAGCTCCTCGACGGCGATCCCCAGATCGAGCGGTCTCCCCAGGAGCTCGGTGAGCATCTCACGCGCCCGGGCGCGCTTGTCCCTCGACGGAACGCGCTGGCGCCAGGTGTCATCGCTGCCGAGCCAGACGTTGTCGAGCACCGAACACGACTCGGCGACCAGGACCTCCTGGAACACGGTGACGATTCCGAGCCGCTGCGCCTGCCGGGGCGCCCGCAGCGGCGCCATCGGCTCACCGCCGATCTCGACCGTCCCCGCATCGGCGACGTGCACGCCGCTGAGGATCTTGACGACCGTCGATTTGCCGCAACCGTTCTCCCCGACCAGGGCCCTGACCTGGCCGGCGCGCAGCTCGAACGAGCAGTCGCGAACGGCCTGCGTCGGGCCGAATGCCTTGGCCAGATGGGAGACCCGCAACAGAAGCTCCGACCCGTCTTGCTGCGCGGTGTCGCCGACGTCACGGCCAGGCTGCTGCGTTCCCGTAGTGCTCATCGCGGCTGTCCCCGATCAGCACCAGGTGAGCAGGGAGTGGTTCCCCGGGTCCGCAATTCGGCCTCTCTTCGCCTCATCTCCCTGGGCGCCTGCGCTTCGGCGCGACGGTGCAAGACTCTCACAGAATCATATAGGTTTTGGATTAAGGATGTTAGGCCCAAGCTCACGTGCCCTAGGCCAGAATCTGGGTGCGCACGAGGCGCTCGTCGACATCGGCGTCCCGGGTCCGTGCCGGCGCGCCCTGGGAATCCAGCACGACAGACGACTCCTCGTACCAGCTGTCTGGGGCGGAGGCTCCCCAGAACGACCGGCAGCACGGGTCGCTGACGGACCATCGCAGCGGCACGTGGTCAGGGTCGCCCGTGTAGTAATCGCAGGTGTAGAGCTCGATCCGGTGTCCGTCGGGATCGCGCAGGTAGACGAAGAACGCATTGGAGACGCCGTGGCGCCCGGGACCACGTTCGATCGCCGATGCGTGGCCGGCCGACGCAAGCTGATCGCAGGCCCGCAGAACCCCTGCCGGCTCGGCGACGAAGACTCCGACGTGGTGTAGGCGTGGGCCCCGTCCGACGGTGAACGCCACATCGTGGACCGTCGGCTTACGTCGCAGCCAGGCTCCGGTCAGCCGCTCGTCCTCGCCATCCGTCGATATGTACTCCGAGCAGCCGAATCCGAGGTCGATCCAAAACGCGACCCCCTCCTCGACTCGGGGGCTGTGGAGATTGAAGTGATCGAGACGCAGAATCGGGGCTCCGCGTTGCTCGTCGAATCGCTGCAGACGCGTCGGGAACTGGGTCATCTCGTAGAAGAACTCGAGCGGGAAGCCGAAGGGGTCCCAGACTCGCAACGCGCGCCCCATCCCTGTGCGGGCGCCGCTCGCCCAGCAAAGCTCGCATCCACGCCGCTCGAGCTCCGAAGCGAGCGCATCGAGGTCAGCCTCGTCACGAACGCGGAAGCCCGTGCGCACGGCGGCCGGTGTCGGTCCCTCCCGCAGCACGATCGAGTGATGCAGACGCTCCTCCCAGCCCCGCAGGTAGAGCGTGCGATCGTCTCGAGCCGACACAACCAACCCGAGCAGGTCGACGTAGAAATGCGCGGACGCCTGCAGATCGGTCACCTGCAACTCGACGTACGCCGAGCGCAGGATGTCGAACGGCGGCGGCGGTGGGCGACGGGAGACGAGCTCAGACGCGGTCGCCATCGCTCACACGTCGCTTCCCGCCCCGAACTTCGGGATCCGATGAGCGCCGAGCGCCACGTGAACGGCTTCGATGTCGCAGTAGAACTCGAACGCGTAGTCGCCTCCTTCGCGCCCTATCCCGGAGTCCTTGACGCCACCGAACGGCGTCCGCAGGTCGCGGACATTCTGCGAGTTGATCCAGCACAGGCCGGTGTCGATCGACTGCGCGACCCGATGTGCACGGCGAATGTCGTTCGTCCAGACGTACGCCGCCAGTCCGTACCGAGTCGCGTTTGCCAGCCGGACCGCCTGATCCTCATCGTCGAACGGCATCGCCACCAGTACCGGGCCGAAGATCTCCTCGTTGAAGACTCGCATCGTCTCGTTGACGCCGCCGATCACCGTTGGCTCCAGGAAATTGCCCCGTTCGAACCCGTCCGACCGGCCGCCGCCCGCCAGCACAATGGCCCCTTCCGCACGTGCCGAGTCGATGTACGAGAGCACGCGTTCGAGGTGCTCGGGCCGGATCAGCGGGCCGACCTCCGTCGCGGGATCGAACGGCTCTCCGACGCGGACTCGGGCTGCGCGCTCGGCGACCGCGTCAACGATCTCGGCGTACAGCGAGCGATGGACCAGCAGCCGCGAGCCAGCGGTGCACCGCTGTCCGTTCATGCTGAAGATCTGCGCGAGCGCCGCGTCAACGGCAGGCTCCGTGTCAGCGTCCTCGAAGACGAGCACCGGCGACTTTCCGCCGAGCTCGAGCGAGAAGCGCTTGAGCGTCGGGGCGCCCGCCGCGACGACGATGCTTCCGGTGGCCGGCTCGCCGGTGAAGCAGATCAGGTCGACGCCCGGGTGCGCCGCGACGGCGGCGCCGGCCTGCTCGCCGAATCCGTGGACGACGTTGAAGACACCGTCGGGCAGGCCCGCGTCCTCGAGCACCTGCGCCAGCAGCGTCGCCGACAACGGCGCCCACTCGGCGGGCTTGAGGACCACAGTGTTGCCGGCCGCCAGGGCCGGGGCCAGGCGCCAGGTGGTCAGCATCAACGGGGCGTTCCACGGCATGATCAAACCGGCCACGCCCGCGGGCTTGTACACGGTGTAGTTGACGAACTCGTTCCCCACCTGGAACGACCGCCCGTGCAGCTCGGTGATGACGCCTGCGTAGTAGTCGAAGTTGTCCGCCGCGCGTGCCGCCAGTCCCCGCATCTGCGAGATCGGCATGCCGACGTCGAGCACCTCCAACTCGATGAACTCGTTGGCGCGCTCCCGTAGCAGGGTTGCCACACGCCGCATCACCGTCGCGCGGTCCGCGGCCTTCAACCGCGGCCAGGGGCCCTGGTCAAACGCCTGACGGGCGGCCGCGACCGCGGCCTCCACATCCGCCGCCTGCCCGGCCGCGACCGCCGCGAGCGGTTCGTTCGTCGCCGGGTCCAGCGACTCGAAGGTCGCGCCGTCGATGCTCGCGACGAACCTGCCGCCGATGTAGTGGCACTGCTGTTCGAAGTCGCGGCGCGCCTCCCGCGTCGCGCTGGTGGAGGCCGTCTCCCTCATCCTCCGATCGATCATATATGGTTTCCGATTAGAAATCATCAGTTTCGGCCGCCGGTTGTCCCTGCCGAGGCCCGAGAGCGCCGCTGTCGACGCAGGGCCAGCGATTTTGACGACTGCGAAAGCTGGGGCGGAAGGATTAGCGTCGCTTGGCGGCCTCGTCTTTTTGAGGTTCAGCCAAATCCATCTGCCGCGCTTGATCCGGCGCTCGCCGACCAGGCACCTCGGTCTGCAGACGGGCTCTAAGGCGGGTAGCCAGTAACTGGCTAGTGGGTCTCCCCGCTAGGCGGCGAGCGCGGCGCCCGAGCCGTACATGCCCTCGCCGTCCTTCGTCCAGATCACCTCGTCGCGCGCGGGCCCGACCCCGATCATCGCGACGGGAACCTTGACGAAATCCGAGATGTACTGAAGGTACTGACGGGCAGCATCGGGGAGCTCATCCTCGCTTCGGCAGTCGCGGATCTCCTCCGGCCACCCCGGCAGTTCCTCGTACCCGCCGACAGCGTGATGCAGAACCGTCTGGTGATAGGGGAAATGGTCGAACTCGGCGTCCTCGGGCCCGCGGTAGCGAGTGCAGACGTGCAGCGTCGGCTGTCCCGAGAGCACGTCGAGCTTGGTGATCGCCAGGGCCGTCAGCGAGTTGATCCGGGCCGCGTAGCGGAGCGCTACCAGGTCCAGCCAACCGACCCGGCGGGGGCGTCCGGTCGTTGTCCCATACTCGCCGCCGCGCTCGCGCAGCTCGTCGGCCAGCGAGCCCTCGAGCTCAGTCGGGAACGGTCCCGCGCCGACGCGGGTGCTGTAGGCCTTGGTGACGCCCCAGATCTCGTCGATGTCCTTGGGGCCGACCCCGGCGCCGATGCAGGCCGAACCGGCCACCGGGTTCGACGAGGTGACGAACGGGTACGTGCCATGGTCGATGTCGAGCAGCGTCCCCTGGGCGCCCTCGAAGACGACCATGTCGTCGGCATCGAGCCGATCCAGCACGAGCCTCGTCGTGTCGGCGATGTAGCCCTTGATCCGGTGGCCATAGGTGAGGTACTCGTCCGTCATCGCCTGTAGGTCGAGCCGGGGGTCGCGCTGGAAGTCGCGGAGCGACAGCCGCTTTGGTTCAAGCGCGGCGACGATCTTCTTCTTCAGGATCTTCTCGTCGAGAAGGTCCTGCACGCGGATTCCGAGCCGGGCGGCCTTATCGGCGTAGCACGGGCCGATGCCACGCCGGGTTGTTCCGATCTGGAGCTTGCCGAGCTTGATCTCACCCGCGTGATCGAGAAGCATGTGGTAGGGCATGATCAGGTGCGCGTTGGCGGAGATCCGCAGGCTGCTGGTGTCGACGCCGCGCCGGCGCAGCTCGTCGAGCTCGTCGGTCAGGACCTTGGGGTCGATCACGACTCCGTTGCCGATCACACAGAGCTTCCCGCGGTGCAGGATCCCCGACGGCATCAGATGCAGCTTCCACGTCTCGCCGTCGCGGACGATCGTGTGTCCGGCGTTGTTGCCGCCCTGGAAGCGCACGATCACATCGGCGCGCTCGGCGAGCAGGTCCGTGATCTTGCCCTTTCCCTCGTCGCCCCACTGGGCGCCGATAATCACGATTCCGGGCATTTCAACGTCAGTGTAGGGGCACGGTCAGGCGGTCGGAACCGCTCCGCCGGGGCCCGTGCCCGCGGCCCCAGGAGTTCCGGCTGGCGCTCCTACGCGATCCGCAGGTCCATCCGGTGATCGGGGCCGACAAGCGGAAGCTCATCGCACATCTCCGTCAGCCGCGACACGGTTCGCTCGGTGATCTGACGCTCGAGCGTCTCGCGGTCGAGGATGTTGGTCGTGATGACCATCGAGCGTCGCTCCTCGTAGCGTGCGTTGACGATCGAGTACAGCTCCTCCAGCACCCACGGCGTCGTCTGCTCGGCGCCGATGTCGTCGATGTGCAGTAGGTCGACGGCGGTGAGTCTCTCCAGCAGATCGACATGGGAACCGGTCTCGAAGGTCTTGCGAATCTGGCTGAGCAGGCCCGGCAACGAGTATCTGGCGGCCGATCGCCCGGCGCTCAGCGCGGCCTTGGTGACCAGCATCGCTAGCGTCGTCTTGCCGGTGCCGACGGGGCCGATGAACCACAGGCCCCGTCCCTCGTCGAGGCGCTCGTCGATGTGATCGACGAAACGCCGCGTGGCCGCGACGATCATCGGATCGATCTCGGTCACCGGGAAGCGGTCGAACCCGATGTCCCGGTAGCGCACGGGGATCACCGCCGACAGGCCACGCGCCTTGTTGCGCGCCACGATCTGCGGCCGGCAGCGGCAGTCATGGGCAGTGTTGGTCTCCTCGTCGTAGAGGAAGCCTGACCCGTCGCAGATCCTGAAGGCGCACTCGCTCATGCTGCGAATTGCGGCGCTGCGTAGTTCATGAATTTCGGGAACTCGCTCTGGAACGTCAGCGTCCGCTCGCCGATCGGGCCGTTGCGGTGCTTGGCGATGATGATGTCCGCCTCGCCGGGCCGGGTCGACTCGCGGTTGTAGTACTCCTCGCGGAAGATGAACATCACGAGGTCGGAGTCCTGTTCGATCTGCCCACTTTCTCGTAGATCAGAGAGGATCGGCTTCTTGTCGCCCCCGCGTTGCTCGACGTTGCGGCTGAGCTGCGAGATCGCGATCACCGGGACCTTCAGCTCGCGGGCGAGGCTCTTCAGGCCGCGGCTGATCTGTCCGACCTGCTCGACGCGGCTCTCGACCCGGCCTTCGTGACGCATCAGCTGCAGGTAGTCGATGATGATCAGCCCCAGGCCCCCCTTGTCGGCGAGCGCGTGGTGCAGCCGGCGGGATTTGGCGCGCACCTCGAGCACGCCGGTGTCGCTGGAGTCATCGATGTACAGCGGCGCCTCGCCGAGCCGTTGGCATGCCTCGAGGATCTTCGGCCAGCGGGTCTCGGCGACCTTCCCGCGCCGCAGATCCTCGCCCTTGACACGTGACTGGGAGGCGACGAACCGCTGGGCGAGCTCGGACTCGGACATCTCCAGCGAGAACAGCGCCACCGGATAGCCGTCGAGCGCGGCGTTCTCGGCGACGTTCGCGACGAGCGCCGACTTGCCCATCGACGGGCGGGCCGCGATCACGATCAGGTTGCCCGGCTGGAAGCCGCCGGTGAGCTCGTCGATGTCACGGAAGCCCGAGGGCGTCCCGGTCAGCGGGGACTTCTGGGTGGAGCGGAGGTGCAGCCGGTCGGTCTCCTCGTGGAGCACCTCCTCGATCGATCGCAACGTGCGCTGGCGCTCGTCCTGGGCGACCTCGATGACCGCCCGCTCGGCCTGCTCGAGCAGGGCCCGCGCGCCGCCTTCACGGTTGTGTACGCCCGCCTGGATCTTGTAGGTCGCGTCGAGCAGCGCCCGCAGTTGGGAGTGCTCGCGCACGATCCTTCCGTAGTCGCTGGCATGGCCGGTAGCCGGCACCCAGGCGGTCAGTTCCTCGATCACCGGCGCGCCGCCGATCTCCTCGAGCTCGCCACCGCGCTGGAGGTGCTCGGCGACCGTCAGGTGGTCGATCTTGCGGTCGTGGTTGTAGAGGTCCAGCATCGCGGCGAAGATGGCGGCGTGCCGGGGCACGTAGAAGTGCTCGGGGCGGAGCTGCTCGTCCACCAGCAGCGCATGCAGGTGGCGCTCGTCGAGCAGCACCGCCCCGAGCACCGATCTCTCGGCGTCGAGCTGATGTGGGGGCGGGCTGGCGGTGGGCGCGACGCTCACGAGATGCTCGAAAATAGCTCCAGGCGAGGACGGCGTCACCGCGCAATCCCGCTCCCTGCAAGAACTGCCGCTACCCGTCCGCGGGCGAACGTCGAGGCCGAACTACGCCGCCGCGCGCGCGTGCTTTGGCAGCCAGCAGACGGCCAGCGCGGCCGCCGCCAGGAACGCCACTGCCACCAGCAGTCCGACGCCGGCAGCGCTGACGAACGCACCGGCGCCGTGCCGGTCACCGAGCCGGTCGAACACGGCCGTGCCGACGACGGCGATCCCGACCGACATCGCGAGTTGCTGCACCGACTCGAGCAGACCCGACGCGGACCCGATCTCGTGCGGCTCGACGGCCGCGAGGATCACGTCGAACATCGGGACGAAGACCATCCCCATCCCAAAGCCCGTGATCGCGAGCGGCCCGACCAGGTCCCAGTGGCTGAGGTTGGCCCCGAGGCCCGACAGGACGACGCAGACGATCGCAAGGCCAACACCCATCGTCACGAGCCCGATGTGCATCGTCGTCCGGCCGATCTTCGCGAGCAGCAGCGACGAGGTGATCGATCCGCCGATCGCGGCAACCGGGATCGCGACGGTCGCCACCCCGGACGCCAGCGGGCTGTATCCAAGGCCCGTCTGGAACATCACCGTCAGCGCGATCATCATTCCCCCCATCGCCCCGATGAAGCCGACGACCACCGCCAGGCCCGCGACGTACGGACGGCGCCGGAGGACCGACGGAACAACCAGCGGCGCGCGGCCGCGACGGGCGCGGCGGGCCTGCTGGAACCCGAACAGCGCCAACAGCACCGCGCCGGCGGCGAGCATCGCGAAAGACCATGTCGGCCAGCCGCGCTGGCGACCTTCGATCAGCGGGTAGACGAGCGCGAAGCCGCCCGCCATCGCCAGGCCGATGCTGACGACGTCGAGCTTCGCGCCGGGCGAGGTCGGAGCGAGCCGCGGCAGATACCGCAGCCCGATCGCGATCGCCGCGATGCCGAGTGGAACGTTGACGAAGAAGATCGCGCGCCAGCCGTCTCCGAAGAGGTTGAGATCGATCAGCCCGCCTCCGGCGAGCGGACCGGCGATCGCGGCCAGGCCCATCACCGGGCCGAAGACTGCGAATGCCTTCTGCTGGCCCTCGTCGCCGAACAACTCGCGAATCAATCCGAAGCCCTGCGGGACCATCATCGCGGCGACCGCGCCCTGTAGCGCACGAGCGGCGATCAAGGCGTTCGCGGACGGCGCCAGCGCGCACAGCATCGAGGCGCACACGAAGCCACCAATGCCGGCGAGTAGGACCCGACGGCGCCCGAACACGTCTCCAAGACGGCTGCCCAGGAGCAGCAGCGTGGCCATCGCCAGCGTATAGGCGGCCGTGACCCACTCGAGGTCGGCGTAGGAGCCGCCGAGCTCGCGGCGGATCGCGGGCGCGGCAGTCTGGGCGATCGTGGAGTCCAGCAGGTCCATGACGGAGGCGACGACCACGGCGATGAAGCCAAGCCAGGCGGCGAGCCGGGTTGCTCGCGCGGCCGGGGTTGCGACTGGTTGAGAGAGAGTGATTGCTGACATGGGGAAAGGGTCTCGCCAATTACGGACAGTTTCGGTCCGCAATAGTGGTCCATGCGGGACCATTGCGGTCAGCTCCTGTCCGCTATGTGCGCCACCATTCCGGGCATGATCGAAACCTCCGCCCGCCTGCTCGCCCTGCTGTCGCTGCTGCAGCTGCGGCGCGAATGGACCGGCGCCGATCTCGCCGAGCGCCTGCAGGTGGGACCGCGCACGATCCGCCGCGACGTCGACAAGCTGCGATCGCTCGGGTATCCGGTCGAGGGTGCCCGCGGCGTCGCCGGCGGCTACCGGCTGGGCAGCGGCGGCGAGTTGCCGCCGCTGTTGCTCGACGACGCCGAGGCGGTCGCCGTGGCGGTCGGCCTGCGGACGGCAGCCGCAGGCACGATCACCGGGATCGAGGAGACCTCGGTCCGGGCTCTGGCCAAGCTCGAGCAGATCCTCCCCCCGCGACTGCGTCGACGCGTCAGTGCACTGAGCCAGGCAACGTGGGCGTTCGGGATAGAGGGCCCTCGGATCGACTCGGACGTGCTCGCGACTCTGGCGGGAGCCTGCCGCGACAATCAGTTGCTGCGGTTCTCATACGTCGCCGGAGATCAGCGACCGTCTCGCCGGCGGGTCGATCCGGCTGCGGTGGTCTACAGCGGATACCGCTGGTACCTGGTGGCGTTCGACCTCGACCGAGACGACTGGCGGACGTTCCGGATCGACCGGATCAACGGCCATCCGCCGATCCGGCCGGCCGAACGCGGGCGCCACCGGATGGTTCCCGGCGGCGATCCCGCCGCCTACGTCTCCCGGCAGTTGCGTGCGCGCTCGGGCGAGGTCGACTCTCCGCCGGGCCGGATCCGAGTGCTCGCGCCCGTGGCAGAGGTCCGCGTGCGAGTCCCGGGCCGCTACGCGACGGTCGAGCCCGACGGTGACGACGCGTGCGTCGTCACCACCAAGGGGCCCTGGTCGCGCAGCTTCCTGGTCTGGATGGCGACCCTCGACGCACCGTTCGAGGTGCTGGGCCCGGACGAGCTGGTCGCGCTGGCGAATGTGCTGGCTGCCCGGCTCGCGGCAGCCGTGAGCGGCTGACGGCTGCAGCCTCGACCCGGGTTGCCCCGCCCGGCGGCCCCTGGCCCCTAGGCGGCGACGACCATCGTCTTGACGGTCGCGGTCACCCCGTCGACCACCTCGACGACGACCATGTAGGTGCCGATGTTGCGGATCGGCTCCTCCAGGTACACCTTGCGCCGGTCGACCCTGATCCCGCGAGCGTCGCGGATCGCGTCCGCGATGTCCTGGGGGGTCACGGACCCGAACAGCCTGCCGTCGTCACCCGCCTGCTGCGGGATCGTCAGAACCGTGCGCCCGAGCAGCGCCGCGTTATCCCGGGCGCGGTCCTGGGCGTCGCGCTCGGCTCGCTCGGCGGCCTCACGACGACGGGTGGCCACATCGATCGACGACTTGGTCGCGGCCTCCGCGAGCTTCCGCGGAACCAGGTAATTGCGTAGGTAGCCGGCGGACACATCGACCACCGCGCCGCGCTCCCCGAGCGACTCGACGTCCTCGAGCAGGATTGCCTGTGGCATCTCCCCTCCAGCCCCCGTCAGCGGTCTCGATCTCGGTCCCGGTCCCGGTCTCGGTCTCCGCGGCCGCCGCGATGATCGCCGCTGCCCTCGGCGACGTACGGCAGCAGGGCCAGTTCACGGGCGCGCTTGACCGCACGCGCGACCTGGCTCTGGTGCCGGCGACAGGCGCCGCTGATCCGCCGCGAGCGGATCTTGCCTCGATCGGAGATGAACCGCCGCAGGGTGGCCACATCCTTGTAGTCGACCTGGTCGACCTTGTCGCGGCAGTACGGGCAGGGCTTACGCCGACCCGAGGACGGGCCGCCCTTCCTGTCGCGCCGGCGAACCGGCCGTCTACGTTGTTTCGCCACTTGGCATCACCTTATGAAGTCTGCTTGCTGAACCGCTGCGCTAGAACGGAATGTCGTCCTCGGCAGGACCGCCGCCCGCCGGGGCCGAGACGAAGTCGTTCGTGTCGACCGGGATGTCGGTTTCTGGCGCGCTAGCGCTGCTGGAAAAACCGTTCCCGCTGCCGCCCGACGCTTCGCCACCGCCACCGAGGAACTGCACGGTGTCAGCGATGATATCCACACTCTGGCGCTTTTGTCCGGTGTTCTTATCCGTCCACTCACGCCATTGCAGCCGCCCATCAACCGCGACGCCCCGGCCCTTGGACAAATACCGGGCGCAGTTCTCGCCCTGCGAGCCCCAGACGGTGACGTCGAAGTAGTTGGGCGCGTCCTCCCACTGACCCTCGCCGTTGCGGCGTCGTCCGTTGCACGCGACACGCAGTGAGCACACCTGCTGGCCGCCGTTGGGCAGGGCCCGGAGCTCTGGGTCCCTGGTGAGATTGCCGGTGATGATCACGCGGTTGATGTTGCCCGCCATCGCGTGGCTCCTTTCTAAGTTCTTGAACGCTATGGCCGAGTCTAGGCGGGCCACAGGCGGCTCCCGAACCGCTAATCGCAAACTGGCGCACAATCCGCACACGGCCGGCACGGAACGTGCGCCTGGCGATACGGATTCGTAACTAAGAGCCCGTCTCTAAATGGTCTCGCCGTCGCCAGCCGGTGGCGAGGTGCTCGCGCCGGCCAGCACGGGCGGAGCGCTTTCCGGCGCCTCCGGCGTCCCCGGTATGACCTTGATGATCCGGAACCGAAGCACCTCGTCGGCGATCCGGAGGCTGTGCGACAGCGACTCGAGCAGCGCGGGCGGGCCGGTGAACTGCAGAAGGTGGTACTCGGCCTCGCCCTCGTGGTTGATCTTGAACGCGGTCGGACGCCGTCCCCAGTCCTGGTTGCGCGCTATCGAGCCGCCGGCGCCGGCGATCGCCGCCTCGACGTCGGCGAGGATCTTGGCGCGCGCCTCGTCCTCGCCGTCCATCGACAGCAGCAGCACGAGGTCGTAGAGGGTCGGGTCTTTGGCCATGAGAAATCGACCGCGGGGCGGCGAGCAGCGAATATAGCAACGGTGAGCGAGCCGAAATCATCGACCGATCTGCCATTGATCGAACTCGCCGACCGCGACGCGTGGGAGGCGTGGCTCGAGGAGAACCACCGGTCCTCGCTCGGGCTCTGGGTGAAGCTCGCCAAGAAGGGCGCGCCCCGGGCGACGGTCACGCAGGCCGAGGCGATCGAAGTGGCGCTGTGCTTCGGCTGGATCGACGGCCAGGTCGGACGCGTCGACGAGAGCTTCTACCGCCAGCGCTTCACCCAACGCAGGCCTAAGAGCAAGTGGTCGCAGATCAATTGCGGCAAGGCGCTCGACCTGATCGACCGAGGGCTGATGCGCCCAGCCGGGATGGACCAGGTGCGACGGGCCCAGGAGGACGGACGATGGGACGCCGCGTACGAACCACAGAGCAGGGCCACCGTCCCGCCGGACTTCGCGGCGGCGCTCGCGGCCAACCCCGACGCCGAGGCGTTCTTTGCGACCCTGACGGGCGTCCGACGCTACGCCTTCCTCTACCGGATCCAGGACGCCAAGCGGCCCGAGACGCGAGCTCGCCGGATCGTCAGCTTCGTCGAGCTGCTGGCCCAGGGTCGCACCCTCAACTAGAGGGGTCCCAGCACTCGCCGTCGCGTCAGCCAGAAGGAACACCACGACCGCCGGTGTCCCTCGACCGCCGCCCGAGTACTAGCAATTGCACAACTTTCGGCCTTGTCAATGCGACCAGGGTCACAAGAAATTGTGCACGGGAGATGCAAAGCTCTGCCGGTGACCAGAACCGAACGAAACGCCAACCTGCTCGGCGTGGTCGTCCCGTTCCTCGGGACCCTCGTCGCGATCGTGCTCCTGTGGAACCGTGCCGTCGACGCCATCGACCTCGCGATCCTCGCCGTGATGTACCTGCTGACCGCCTGCGGCGTGACGATCGGCTTCCATCGCCTGCTCACCCACCGGGCCTTCCAGACCTACCCCTGGGTGGAGCACGCGTTCGCGGTGGCCGCCTCGCTGTCGGTCGAGGGATCGGTGCTGGACTGGGTCGCGGATCACCGCAAGCATCACGCCAACGCCGACCGCGATGGCGACCCGCACAGTCCCCACGTCGGCCACGGCCACGGCTTCAGCGGCTTCTGGCACGCCCACGCGGGCTGGCTGATGGAGACGCAGGGCCAGGCGGACTGGCGCAAGTTTGCGCCGGACGTCTACGAGGACCCGGGGATGCGCCGGATCGGGCGGCTCTTCCCGCAGCTCGTGCTGCTGTCGCTGCTGATCCCGACGGCCGCCGGCTTCGTGCTGCACGGATTCACGCTCGCCGGCGCGGCCCAGGGTCTCGTCTGGGGCGGCCTCGTCAGGATCTTCCTCGTCCACCACGTCACCTGGTCGATCAACTCGATCTGCCACATCTTCGGCCGCCGCCGCTTCGACGTCGACGACATGTCGACCAACGTCTGGTGGCTGGCGCCGTTCTCGCTCGGCGAGTCCTGGCACCACAACCACCACGCCTTCCCGCGCTCGGCGTTCCACGGGCTCCGCTGGTATGAGCTCGACATCTCGGGCATCGTGATCCTGGCGATGGCGAAGGTCGGGCTGGCCTGGAACGTCATCCGCATCACGCCCGAGCGCCAGCAAGCGAAGACGCTCGTTCCGGCCGGGCGCTGACGCCCCCGCTGGGATCGAGAGCGCGTGTGGCGGGGCCAGTGGTCTCGCTGGACCACTGGCCCCGTCGAGACGGTTCAGTACGCAATCAGCGACAGGTCGGCGGGGCTGAGCCGGTCGCCGGCGCTCGCGCGCTGATGCCAGAACGGATAGATCAGCGGCGGCCGGCTGACCTCCTCGAGCCGCGCGACCTCCGCATCGCTGAGCTTCAGGTCGGCGGCGGCGAGGTTGTCGGCGAGCTGCGCCTCGGTGCGAGCCCCGACGATCACGCTGCTGACGCCGGGCCGGTGCAGCAACCACGCGAGCGCGACCTGCGCGGCCGAAGAATCCCGCTCCAGCGCGATCTCGACCAGCACGTCGATCGTGTCGTACAGCTTGTCCTCGTCGTAGACCGGGGGCTCGCCCCACTCCCCGGCGTGCCGCGAGCCGGACGGTGGCTCCTTCCCGCGCCGGTACTTCCCCGACAGCAGGCCGCCGGCCAACGGGCTCCAGATCAGCAGTCCAAGCCCCTGGTCGATCGCCGACGGGACGATCTCATACTCGGCCGAGCGCTCCTGCAGCGATAGGTAGACCTGCTGGCTGACGAACCGCGGCAGCCCCGTCCGGTCGGCGATTCCAAGCGCTTTCATCACCTGCCAGCCGGCGAAGTTGGACGAACCGACGTAGCGGACCTTGCCGCTCTGGACGAGGTGGTCGAGCGCTGCGAGCGTCTCCTCGAGGGGCGTCTGGCCGTCCCACTCGTGCAGCTGGTAGAGGTCGATGTGGTCGAGTCGCAGTCGTTTCAGGCTCGCCTCGCACGCCTCGATCAGGTGGTGGCGGGAGAGACCAGCGTCGTTGGGCCCCGGGCCCATCGCGAAGCGAGCCTTGGTGGCCACGAGGACGCGGTCGCCGCGCCCCTGGAGGACCTCGCCGACGATCTCCTCGGCCAGACCGCCCGAATAGATGTCGGCCGTGTCGATCAGGTTGATCCCGGCGTCGAGCGCCATGTCGACCTGGCGGCGGGCTCCGCTCACGTCGTTGGCGCCGACATCGCGAAACTGGCCCTGACCTCCGAAACCCATCGTGCCGAGCGTCAGCTGCGAGATGCGTAGGCCGGACCGGCCCAGCTGCCTGTATTCCATGCTTGCTCCTGTCGAGTGACGAGAGGGAAGAGAACGACTCGGATAGGATGCCGATCGTGCCGCTCGAAGGAGAATTTGCGCCGCCCGACCCGGCCGCGTGGGTGCAGGATCAGCTCCAGGAGTGGGAGAGCTCGGGTGGAACCGAGGGGACGACGCTGCGCGAGACCGGCCTGCCGGTCGTCGTCGTCGTCAACCGCGGGGCCCAGTCGGGCAAGCTGCACAAGACCCCCCTGATGCGCGTCGAGAATGACGGGAGCTACGTCGCGGTCGGATCCAAGGGCGGCGCGCCGAAGCACCCAGCCTGGGTCCACAACCTGCGCGCCCACCCCGAGGCGGAGGTCTGGGACGGCCCCGAGCGGGGGGATTTCCGGGTTCGTGAGCTCGCGGGTGGCGAGCGGGAGACCTGGTGGGTACGAGCGGTCGCCGCCTTCCCTCCCTACGCCGAGTATCAGCAGCGAACCGAGCGGGTGATCCCGCTGTTCCTGCTCGAGCCGGCGGGCTGACAGCGCCGGACCCCGCTGGCCCGCTCAGCCTAGGCGCAGCTGTACTCCGCCTGCCTCCTTCTCGGTGATATCCCGGAGCTGCTCGTCGATCCAATCGCCCGGATTGCGTGCGGTCACGACCGACCGCAAGCCGTCGATCCGCCGCTGCCGCTCCTGCGCGGGCATCGTCAGCGCCGCGTGGATCGAGTCGGCGAGCTCCTGAATGTCGAACGGGTTGACCGACAGCGCGAACTCGCCCAGCTCCTCGTGGGCGCCCGTGTTCTCCGACAGGATCGAAACTCCCGCGCGCTCGTTGACCACCGGGGCCTCCTTGGCGACGAGGTTCATCCCGTCGAACATCGCGTTGACCATCAGCACGTCGTAGTGCTTGTAGGCGGCGACCGCCTCCTCGAGGTCGTCGCGGATCTTGAGCTGGATCGGCATCCAGTCAGGCGTACCGTGACGGTGGTTGACGACGGCCACGATCGCCTCGATGCGCTCGAGATACTCGGCGTACTCGGGAACGTCGGTTCGGGATGGCATCAGCTGCGCGATGAAGGTGACTCGCTCCCGGAACTCCGGGTGCTGCTCGAGGAACACGTCGAACCCGGTGAAGCCGCGCAGGACATTCTTCGACAGGTCGGCGCGGTCGACTCGGAGGATCAGGTCGTCGCGACGACGCCGCAGCAGCTCCCGCTCAAAGTCCGCGACGCGCGGCCGGGCGGCCACCTCCTGGATCGCGTCGGTGTCGATCGGCAACGGATAGTTGCGCACCCAGACCTCGCGACCGTCGGTCCGGACGATTCCGGCCGCGTGATCGACTTCGAGCCCGAGGATGTCCTCGCAGCACTGCAGGAAGTTGCGGCGATAGGTGCGGGTGTGGAAGCCGACGATGTCGTTCGCGAGGATCCCCTGGTAGATGTCCTCGCGGATCGGCGCGGGGAGCACCCGCCAGGAGTCCGACTGGCTCCACGGGATGTGGACGAAGTGGTGCAGGAACGCGTCGGGCCGGGCCCGGCGAATCAAGGCCGGGAGGGTGTAGAGCTGATAGTCGTGGACCATCACGACGGGCCGCTCGACGTCCCGGATCTCGTCCAGCACGGCCCGCGCCAGATCCTCGTTCACGACGTTGTAGCCGAACTCGAAGGCCTCGGTTTCGTTACGGCGGATGTCCGGGGCGTTGGACTGGTCCCACAGGTAGTGCTGGATGAACCACAGCAGTGGGTTCGCGAAGATGTTGTAGAAGCGGTCGTACGCCTCGGGGTCGGAGGCGACCAGCTTGACCCGGTACTCGCGGCCGCCGGGGGCACTGACGGGGAACGCCTGGCCGCCGTGGCGTTCGGCCATCGCCACATCCTCATCGGTCATCGCGGAGGCGATCCAGGTGACGTCGCGGTGGGTCGCGAGGCCGATCAGTGCGGTCACGAGACCGCCGGTCCCGCGGCGAACCTCTCCGTCTGGTCCGAACGTGACCGGACCACGGTTCGAAACGAGCATCAGCGGAGCTGACATCTAAGGTCCTGTCGCGAAGGTCATATGTCGTATCCGGGCATGCGCCCCATCGGGATCGGGCCTAGGCGCACAATATTGGATCCGACTGGCGATCCTGTCGTGATCGTGCGCCGGCTTGACATGATGGAGATCCGATGGCTCGCCCGAACGTGTTCGATGAGCGGTTCGACTACGACCCCGACGATCCGCCGGGATACCGGGCTGGTCAGATCGGGATCGGTGCCGACGCCGGGGGCGCCGAGCTCCATGTCAGGCTCTACGAGATCCCCGAGGCCCAGAGCCTTTGTCCGTACCACTATGAGTACGTCGAGGAGTGGCTGGTGGTGCTGCGCGGAGAGCTGGAGCTGCGGGGCCCGGAGGGCCTCTCGACGGTTCGCGACGGCGACGTAGTGTGCTTTCCGGCGGGTCCGTCCGGCGCCCACAAGCTGACCAACAAGGCCGCTGACGGCGCTCGGGTGTTGATGTTCTCGAGCGCTACCGAGCCCGCGGTTTCGGTATATCCGGACAGCGACAAGATCGGAGTCTGGACCGGCGGCTCGATCGACAAATTCATGTTCCGCCGAATCGACGGGTCCGTCTCCTACTACGACGGCGAACGGCCGGCGCAATCAGGCCTGCCGGACGCCTCAACGGACTAACCTAGGACCGTGGCTCTGACGCGAGCCCAGACATCCATCTCGGCAATACCGGATCGGCCTGCCCGAATTCTGTTGGTCGACGACGAACAGTCGATCCAGACCCTGCTCTCCTACCCGCTGCGCCGAGACGGATACGAGGTCGTCCAAGCCAAGGATGGCCTGGAGGCGCTCGAGAAGTTCGAGGAGCAGCCGTTCGACCTGGTCGTCCTCGACGTGATGCTGCCAAGGCTCGACGGCCTCGAGGTCTGCCGGCGGCTACGGAGCCAAAGCTCCGTCCCGATCATCATGCTGACCGCCAAGTCCGAGGAGATCGACAAGGTGGTCGGGCTCGAACTCGGCGCCGACGACTACATCACCAAGCCCTTCTCGTTGCGCGAATTCTCGAGCCGGGTCAAGGCCGCGTTGCGCCGTAGCGAGATGAGCAGCCGGCAGCGGTCCAACGAGGACGAGGAGTCGCTGGAGGTCGACGGTCTGCGGATCGATTTCCTCAAGCGGACGACGCGCGTCGGCGGCCAGGATGCGGGCCTCACTTTCGTCGAGTTCGAGATCCTCTGCACGCTGGCCCGCTCCCCCGGGCGCGTGTTCACTCGCGACATGCTGCTGGCGGGCCTGTGGGGCGATTCGGCCTACCGCGATCCTCGCACGATCGATGTCCACATCCGGCACCTTCGCGAGAAGATCGAGCCCGATCCGAAGGACCCCCAGTATCTGTTCACCGTTCGCGGTGTCGGGTATCGGTTCCGCGACACCGAGCCGTAGGCCGACGGACCCCTAGTGCAACGTCCTCGAAATTCCTTTGCGCTCTGGCGGCGTCTGGACGCGCCTGAGTCGTGCCGTCGCAACGGCAGATACCTCCAGTATCTGCTGTTGCAACGTCGCGCCTCATCCACGCCCAGCCACTCGCCCGAACATCAAAGGACTTCCGGGACGCTGCACTAGTCATGCCACGTCGGCTGACGCCGATCCTGACGTCGCTGCGAAACCGGTTGGTCCTGGCGTTCTTCGGGATCACACTGGTCGCGATCGCGACTCTGTACATGTACGTCGCACCGGGACTCCAGACGCGCCTGATCAACGATCGCCTGGCAGAGCTGGCTCGGGATGCCCGTCAGTACCAGCTGATGGTCGGGAGCGACCCGACCAGCGATCAGCTCCAGTACCGGGTCAACTACGCGAGCCTCCAGTCCGGTGCCCGTGTAACTCTCGTCAAGGTACCCGGGCCGAACCAGGGCACCCAGATGGCCTCGGTGCTCGCCGACTCGAGCAACCCGAGCTCGGCGATGTACCTCGGCTTCCCCGTCGCGAGCATGGCCGCCCGTAGCGGCCGGCTGACTCCCGGCACTGAAATGAGCAGCTCCGGACTCGTCGCCGAGGCCGCGATCCCGCTCAGCTCGGGCCCGGGCGGCAGGCGCGTCGTCGTCTTCTCGAGCCCGCTCGCCGACGTCGTTCACAGCGTCACGGTCGTCCGCCGCCAGATCCTGATCGCCGGTGGGATCGCGCTGGTATTGGCGTTGATCGGGGGGTATCTGACGGCGCGCTGGCTGGCGCTGCGGGTCAAGCGCCTCGAGCGTGCGGCCGAGCGAGTCGCCGGTGGCGAGTTCGGCCACCCGCTGCCGGTCGATTCTCGCGATGAGCTGGGCCAGCTGGTGGTCGCCTTCAACGAGATGCAGAAACAGCTCGGGCAGCTCGACAGGGCGCGCAAGCAATTCATTGCGACCGCCTCTCACGAGCTGCGGACCCCGATCTTCTCGCTGGGCGGGTTCGTCGAGCTGCTCGAGGAGGACGATCTCGATCCAGACACCCGCCGGCGCTTTCTCGGCCACGTCGCCGAGCAGGTCGAGCGGCTGCGCAAGTTGTCGGTCGACCTGCTCGACCTCTCTCGGCTCGAGGCCGGCTCGCTCGAACTGCGGCCCGAGCACGTCGACCTGGCCGAGCTGACCCGTTCGGTGTCGGCGGAGTTCGAGCTGTCGGTCGCCGAGCACGATGCGCGATTGGACCTGCGGCTGGCGCCGGAGACCGATGCCGTCTGCGACCCGGTCCGACTCGCCCAGATCGTCCGGATCCTGATCGACAACGCGCTCACGCACACGCCCGAGGGCACCTGGATCGAGGTCTCGGCGGGCCGGGACAACGGGACCGTCAGGCTGGCTGTCCGCGACAACGGCGATGGGATCGACGCGACCGCGTTGCCGCGAATCTTCGAGCCGTTCTTCACCGCAGATCGAGCGCAAGGGTCGGGCCTTGGCCTGACGATCGCCAGCGAACTGGCCGAGCGGATGGATGGGCGGCTGACGGTCGACTCCAGCCCCGGCCGGACGGTCTTCGAGTTGGAGATCCCCGCTGATGTGGCGGCGGGCGTCTCGGGGGTGACCTTGGCGAGCACGTGATCGCCGAGGTCGGACCGCAGGGAATGTCCCGTCCGGCCGCGGCTTGAACGCGCGCGCGACAACCTGGACGTGGCCGCGAGCCGGGCTAACCTCAGGCGAGGATGGTCGACCTGCGGATCTATCGCGCCGGCATGGCGCTCGTGGTGATCGGCCTGATCGTGTTCGCGTTCTCCCTCCAGGGCCAGCCGGGCCGCGCGACGACGACGCTGGCTCCAGGGGCGTACTTCTCCGGTGCGGCGAAGACGACGCGGGCGCTCGCTCGCGACTACCCGCACCGGACGCCGGGCGGCACCGGCGATCAATCGCTGGCCCACCACGTGGCGGCGGTGCTGTCGTCGCCGACGCTGCCCGGATTCAACGTCTCGATCAGCTCGCACGTCGCCGAGACCGCGGTCGGCGTCAGGGCGCTCGAGACGGTCACGGCGGTTCGCCCGGGGTCTGGCCCTGGCACGATCGTGGTCGTCAGCCATCGCGACGGCACCGGCGTCGCGGATATGTCGGGCACGGCTGTGATGCTGGGTCTGGCTCAGGCGCTTTCCACGGAGACGCTGCATCGCTCCTTGATGCTCGTCTCGATCAGCGGGCAGGTCGGCGCCGCCGGTGCCACCAAGCTTGCCCGTTCACTGGCGGGCCAATCCGTCGACGCCGTGATTGTGCTCGGCAACCTCGCCGGCGCTCGCGTAAACCGGCCATTGGTGGTCCCCTGGTCAGACGGCGATGTCGTCGCGCCGCCGCTGCTGCGGAACACGGTCTCCGGCTTCGTCGCCCAGCAGGCCGGCCTGAATTCGGGCACCTACGGGATCGGTAGCCAGATAGCCCACCTGGCGTTCCCGTTCCCGTTGACCGGACAGGCGCCGTTGAACTCGCGCGGAATCCCGGCGGTGCTGCTGTCGCTGTCCGGCGACCGGATCACGCCGGCCGACGCCACGCTCGGACCCCCTGGCAGGGTCGCCGGGCTCGGAACTGCGGTGCTGCAGGCCGTCAACGCCCTCGACCAGGGCCCTGCGGTCGCGGCGCCGAGCCCGTACTTGTTGATCAGCGGCAAGCTGGTTCCAGACTGGGCGGTGCGGCTGCTGGTCCTGGCGCTGATCCTGCCGGTCGCGATTGCCACCATCGATGCACTCGCGCGGGCGCGGCGGCGCGGCCATTCGACGCCGATGTGGATCGGGTGGGTGCTGGCCGGCGCTGTGCCGTTCCTGGTCGGCTTGGTGATGGTGCTGCTGGCACGAGCCGCGGGTCTTCTGTCGGCCACGCCATCGGGGGCGGTCGGTGCCGCCGGAGTCCCGATAACCGGCGGCGATGCCGCCGTGCTGGCGATCGCAATCGCGCTGGTCATCGCTTCATTCGTGTGGCTGCGGCCGCTGATCGTGCGACTGCTGTCGCGGGGGCTGGGCGGCGCCCGCCGTCCCGAGTCGCCCGCCGCCGACGGCGCCGCGGTGTCGCTCAGCCTCGTGATGTGTGCGCTTACGTTCGCGGTGTGGCTGGTCAACCCGTTCTCCGCGGCGCTGCTGACAGTCGCGCTGCACTCCTGGATCTGGCTGGCCCAGCCCGCGGTGCGGGCCCGCCGCGGGGCCGTGCTGGCGCTGGCGCTGCTGGGGATCGTCCCGGGGATCCTGGTGATCGCCTACTACATGGGCGCGTACGGGCTGTCGCCGGTCGGGGTCGCCTGGAGCGTGACGCTGATGATCGCAAGCGGGAAGCTGGCGGTCTCGGGGATCTATTGGAGCATCGCGCTCGGCTGCTTTGCCAGCGCGCTGGTGATTGCGTTGCGGGCCGCGCGAGCGGGCACGCTGGACCTCGAACCGGTCGTGACGGTGCGTGGCCCGCTCAGCTACGCCGGCCCGGGCTCGCTTGGTGGAACCAAGTCCGCGTTACGCCGCTAGCGGGAGCCCCACCAGTGGGACGGACCACTAGATGGCGTGCTCATACCCGGACAGCGCACCGAAGGCGCCGTCAAAGCTGACCTCCGGCGCGCCGGCGCTGACCCGACCGATCCAGGTGATCGCCGGGGCGTCGTCGAACCTGGTGAGCGCAGCTTCGATCGTCGCCTGCGCTGCCGGCGGTGCGCAGAAGCACAGCTCGTAGTCCTCGCCCGCCTGCGCCGCGAACGCGGCCGGCTCAGCTGAGAGCCGGGCCGCGGTCTCGGCCACTCCGCGGGCCAGCGGGAGCCGCGCCAGCGAGACCTCGAGCCTGACGTCGCTGGCGAGCGCGAGGTGTCGGGCGTCGGTCGCGAGGCCGTCCGAGAGATCGATCATCGCGCTGGCGCCGCTCTGCGCCAACGCCCGCCCCGCAGCGAGCCGCGGCTCGGGTCGCGCATAGCGATGGCGCAGCTGCTGCGCCGTTTCGTGGTCCAGCTCGACTCGGCCTTCGACGACGGCGAGGCCGGCGCCGCTGCCGCCGAGCTCGCCCGTCACGCCAACGAGGTCACCGGGTGCGGCGCCGTCGCGACCGACCAGCTCGCCGACCTCGTCGGTCCAGCCGACGACGGTGAAGGACACGAGCAGTGCCGGAGCGCGGGTGATGTCACCGCCCGCGATCGTGACGCCGGTGCGGCTGGCGAGCTCCTGGGCGCCGGCGATCAGATCCCTCGCGTGCTGGCGGTCGCTCCCGCTCGGCAGCCCGAAAGCCAGGTAGGCCTCGCCAGGACGGGCTCCCATCGCCGCCAGGTCCGACAGCGCAGCCGCCAACGCACGATGCCCGATCTCGGCGGCGGTCAGCTGTCCGACGCGGAAATGGACGCCTTCGACCATCGCGTCGACCGAGGTGACCGCGTAGGTACCCGCGCGGATCACGGCGGCATCGTCGCCGAGCCAGCGAACGACGCGGGAGTCTTCACACCGAAGCAGCTCGCCCAGGTCGGCGATCAGCTCGAGCTCTGACAGGTGCTGCTCAGCGATGGCGGTAGACGATGCGGGCGCGATCCAGGTCGTACGGCGAGAGCTCCACCCGTACGCGATCGCCCGGCAGGATCCTGATCCGGAAGCGGCGCATCTTGCCCGCCACGTGGCCGAGGACGACGCGATCCATGTTGTCGAGCTTGACGCGGAACATCGCGTTGGGGAGGGCTTCGACCACCTCCCCCTCGAGCTCGACCTTTTCTTCCTTCGGCATCGCTGGGATTCTAGGACACTAGTGCCCGCCACCGAGCCCGGCCCCGCCGCTCGCCGCCGGAGGCGTGCCTGTAGCCGGTGGTGTCTGTTGAGTGGGGGCTCCAGGCTGCGGCGTGGCCGGCGAGGGACTGGCGGGAGGCGTGGTGGCGGGAGTCGTCGTGGTCGCGGGCGTGGTGGTCGCGGGCGTGGTGGCCGGCGAGGTGTACGGCGAGGTGTAGGACGTGGTCGGCGCGACCGACAACGAGCCGCTGCTCGAGTGCGGCCCGAAGAAGGGCTTGCCAGACCAGTATTCGGCGGGTGTGGGGAAGGAGCTGCAGTAGCCGTCCGACGCCGCCTCCATGTACTGACGCCAGATCGGTGCCGCCAGGGTGCCCCCGAATCCGGGCCCGAGCCCGTTGATGTCGGTCATCGAAGTGGTCGCGTTGGGGTACCCGACCCAAACCGCGGTCGATAGCTCGGGGGTGTAGCCAACGAACCACGCGTCGGTGTAGTTGCTGGTCGTGCCCGTCTTGCCCGCGGCCGGGCAGCCATAGTTCGCCGCGGTTCCGGTGCCGCTGGTGACGACGGTGCTCAGCACCTGGGTGCCGGCGTACGCTTCGCCCGGAGAGAACACCCGGTGCGGGGTCGGGTTGCCGAGGTTGATCGTCTTGCCGTCCGGCAGGACGACTTTGGCGATGATCGTCGTGGCTACGTGTGAGCCTTCGTTGGCCAGCGTCCCGTAGGCATCGGCCATCTGCAGCGGCGAGAGGCCAACGCAGAGGCCGCCGATCACCTCCGACGGGTTGCCGCACAGCTTCGTCGTGATCCCCATCGCGTGGGCGGTCGCGTCGACGTTGCTCATCCCCAGGTCGACCCCGAGCTGCGCGTAGACGGTGTTGTCGGAGATCGTCGTCGCGCGAGTCACGCTGATGTTGCCCTGGTAGGTCTCCTCAGCCGTGTGGACCTGGTAGGTCGGATAACCCGGCAGCCACCCGGGCGCCAGGAAGTGCGAGTTGTAATAGGTCTGGTTGGGGTCCCCGTCCTGGTCGTGGATCAGCGTCATCAGGGCGAACGTCTTGAACGCGGACCCGGTCTGACGTTCTGCGTTGGTCGCGTAGTCGAAGGTCGTCTCGCCCGGTCCGGTGCCATACGTCGAGGAGTTGGCCATCGCGAGGATGTGCCCGTTGGTGGGATCGATCGAAACCAACGCCGCCGCTGGATCGCCGGGATCACTCTCGTTGGCAAGGATCGCGCGGCGCGCCTCGGCCTGCTTGGTCAGGTCGATCGTCGTGTACACCTTGAGCCCGCCGCGTTCGACGGTCGCCTCGCCCAGGTCCCTGACGAGCTGCTGTTTGACGTAGTCGAACACGTAGGGGTAGCTGACCTCTTGGTAGACGCTGTTGGGCACCACCTGCAGCGGCGAACGGTTGGCGGCCCGCGCTTGGCGGCGGGTGATGTAGCCGGAGCTGACCATCGCGGCCAAGACCTCTGCCCGCCGCTGGCGGGCGAGGTTGGGGTAGAGGAACGGGTTGTAGGCCGAGGGCGCCTGCGGCAACCCCGCGAGCAGCGCCGTCTGGGCGAGATCGAGCTTCTGCACGGGCTTGTTGAAGAACATCTGAGATGCGGCGCCGACCCCGTATGCGCTCTGGCCGCCGACGGTGCCGTAGGGCACGTCGTTGAGGTATTGCGTGAGGATCCAGCTCTTGGACTTCTTGTCCTCGAGCTCGTTGGCCAGCTTGGCCTGGACGATCTTGTAGCGGAGATCGTGGTGGTCGGCGATGTTCTCGGGCAGATAGACGTTGCCGACGAGCTGCATCGTCAGCGTCGAACCGCCCTGCAAGGTCGCGCCGCCGTCCAGCACGTCCTTGACGGCTGCGCGCAGGAGCCCCACGTAGTCGACCCCGCCGTGCTGGTAGAAGCGCCGGTCCTCGGTCGCGACCGTCGCCTGTCGGAGCTGCCGTGGGATCTCGCTGCCGGCAACGTCGGAGCGGAGCACGACGGACGCGATGTCGCCCAGGGGCTTGCCGTCGGCGGCGTACACGACGGAAATCTGTCCCGGGACGTGTGGCTTCAAGTGATTGAGGTTCGGAGCCGAGTTGGCGGTTGCCATCACCCAGCCGACGACACCGACGGCACCCACTACGGCTGCGGTGAGAAGCGCGAGCCCGACGACGACCAGCACCCGTAGAACGGGATGTGACTTTCGCTTGCGTCGCCGCTGTCGTTCGCGTCGGCTCATCGGGGGTGGATCCGTCGGGGGACGAGCACGGGCGCATCGAGCGCATCGTCCAGGCCCAGCGAGTGTACGTGAGCTTCTGTTCGGCCCGGGTTACAACGATCCTGCCGTCGGGACGCGGTGGACGTCTCGTTGCGAGATGCCGCTCAGCCGCGGCGGTCTCGTGGGACACTCGCCTGACGTGTCGACGCTCACCACGCAGCCGCAGCCGGAGTCGCCGCCAGCGGGGGACGGGCGGCCACCTGCGGATCGGGCCGAAGTCGCGCGGATCGTCTGGCGAGCATTCTGGACCTCGCGGCTTGTCGTGCTGCTGTCCGGGATGTTCGCCGTCCTTCAGTTTGGGCCCTCGCCCGGCTGGAAGGCCTTCGACCCGTTCGGCTTGACGACCCCGTTCGGCTATTTCGGCAACCTTCTGGCGGCGCCCTTTGCCCGCTGGGACTCGGTCTGGTACCTGGAGATCGCCCACTTCGGCTACCGCGATCAGCTCGGACGCACCGCCTTCTTCCCGTTGTACCCAGGACTGATCCACGTGGTCGGCACCGTGATCAGCTCGGACCTGGTCGCGGGCGTGCTGATCTCGCTCGTCTGCTTCGCGGTCGCGCTGTTCCTGCTGTACCAACTGGTGGTGCTCGATGCGAGCCGCGAGGTCGCCGAGACCACGCTGCTGCTGGTGGCCTTCAGCCCGATGGCGTTCTACTTCTCGGCGGTCTACACCGAATCGCTGTTCTTGCTGTTGTCGGTGGGTTGCATCCTGCAGGCGCGACGCGGTCGCTGGTGGGCGGCCGGGCTGTTCGGGGGATTCGCAGCGGCCTCGCGTAATGGCGGGGTGCTGTTGCTGGTGCCGGTCGCGATCCTGTTCCTGTATGGCCCGCGGGCGGACGTCACCGCGCGGGCAACCAGCTGGGCGGCCCTGGAGGGCACTCGTCTGCGTGCCCTGGTGCCCCGTTACCGCCTGACGGCGGACGTGCTCTGGTTGGCGCTGATCCCCGCCGGGATCGCCGCGTATCTGATCTACACGGCGATCACCGCCGGTAACGCGCTCGATCCGTTCCACGCCGAGAAACTGTGGTTTCACCATACGACGACGCCGTTCACGGGCGCCTGGGACGGTGCCGTGGCCGCCTGGGACGGGCTGCGCCAGCTCCTGCACGGGCCGGCTCCGCCGATCTACTTCAAGCTTTCGGGAGGCAATCCGCTGGTCGGGGGGGGCCAGAACCTGATGCTCTTCTCGTTCCTGGTGGCTGGGCTGATCGCCTGCGTCGGGGTCTTTCGGAGGCTGCCGTTCGCTTACGGCGCGTATGCGCTCCTGGGCCTGGCCCTGCCGCTTTCGGACCCCGTCGTTCCCCAGCCGCTGTCATCGTTTCCGCGTTACGAGGTGGTACTGTTCCCGCTGTTCATCTGGTGGGCGGGACTACTCGTGCGCCGCCGCATGATCACCGCTGGGGTCGCGGCGACGGCGGTGCTGCTCGGAGTCTTCACGGCCGAGTTCGCGACGTGGCGCTGGGTGGGGTGAGACGCGCCGTCCTGCTCGATGCACACGGGACGCTGCTGGAGCTAGAGCCCCCGGCGCCGCTGCTCCGCCGCGTCCTCTCCGACCGGCACGGGATCGCTGTCAATCCAGCCGTCGCGCGCCGGGCGCTGAGTGCCGAGATCGCGTACTACCGCGCCCACATGCAGGAGGGCAAGGACGCCGGCTCGGTCGCGGCGCTTCGCGCCCGTTGCGCCGAGGAGCTGCGCCGCGCACTGATGCCGGCCGTGCCGGCGGTAGCCCGGCTCAGTCCCGACGAGATGACCGGCGCGTTGCTGGGTTCGCTCGTGTTCAGACCGTTCCCTGACGTCAGACCGGCCCTCGGCAGGATTCGCGCCGCCGGGGCCAGGACGGTCGTCGTCAGCAACTGGGATTCCTCGCTCGAGGAGCTGCTCGTCGAGCTCGGCTTGCGGGCCGAGCTCGACGCGGTCGTCAGTTCGGGTGCTTACGGCCCCGCCAAGCCCGACCCGGCGATCTTCGCCGAGGCGCTCCACCGCGCTGGGGCCGAGCGCGAGCAGGCCGTACACGTCGGCGACAGCCTCGAGGAGGACGTGGCAGGGGCACGGGCGGCCGGGATCGAACCTGTGCTGCTGGTTCGGGACAGCTCCGACGGCGCGCCAGGTGCGCGACGGCGACTTCCCCACGGGGTCCAGACGATCAGGTCGCTTGGCGAGCTGGTGCCTTGAAGCGCACAATCGAACCGCACCGAACCTACGGTCCGGGGCGCTGGTCGGGGTCAGCGCGGAGCCGGACGCGATCGCCGATAGGCCCTAAGCTCGGCGCCGATGTCGATCCACTCAGCTGAGCGGCCGCCGGCCGCGCCGCGTCCCGAGCGGCCCCCGCCGCCGATCTGGATCGCCCCCGCGGCAGTGCTGGTGGGGTTGTTCGCCTCGATCTTCACGACGCTCCTCGTCGACATCGTCGGCTCCGCGTTCGGCTCGCCGCTGTCGAACCCGACCCCGGCGGTCAATCTCACCGCCGATCTCCTGTTCGATCTCTCGTTCGTCGTGGTGGCCATCTACTTCGCGGTGTTCATAGGCGGGATGCGGCTCATCGACTTCGGCTACCGCCGCGTGGCCTGGCGGATCGGCGCCGGCGCGGTGGCGCTCGCCGGGCTCGGCTACTACGTCGTGACATACGTCTACTCGTCGCTGTTCGCGCTGCAGGGCAGCGACAAGCTGCCGAATGAGCTCGGTGTCACGCACAGCACCGCTGCCGCTGTCGCCGCGGCGGTGTTCGTCTGTGTGATCGCGCCGATCGCGGAGGAGTTCTTCTTCCGCGGATTCCTGTTCGGCGTTCTGCGGCAGATGCGGGTAACGGTCGCCGGCCGGGAGCTCGGGCCGTGGCTGGCCGCGGTGATCGTCGCGCTCCTGTTCGGACTGGCGCACGCGGGTTCCGCAAATCCTCAGTTTCTGGTTCCGCTCGCCTTCCTCGGATTCGTGCTCTGCATCGTGCGTTGGCGAACCGGGTCGCTGTATCCCTGTATGGCGCTGCACTCGCTCAACAACGCTGCCGCGCTCGGAGTCAACGAGCTCAACTGGGGTGGCGGTGTGATCTTGGCGGTGATGGTCGGCTCGCTGCTCACGATCGGGTTGCTCACCGGGCCACTGGCTCAATCGGGCGCTGGCGATTGATTTACTTCCGCCGGTGAGAGTCGGGGACTCAGTGATCCCGAGAGTGGCGGTTGCACTCGTTCTGGCCGCCAGCTTGTGGGCGCCAACTGCCGCTTTCGCCGAGCCGTCGCCGACGTCGACGACGACTCCGACGACCATCCCGGCGCCGGCCTCCACCACCTCCACGACCGTGCCGACGCCAGCGGCCACGCCGACGCCAACGTCGATCCCGACGACGCCCCCGAAGCCCAAACCCAAGCCGACACCGATCCTGAGCCCCAGGCCGAAGCCGGCGGTCCACGCAACCGCGTCGTTGAGATTCGGCGGGCTGTTCAAGGTTGACCAGGCGCCAGTCACCGTGCCCGACCGCACGGTCGCCGTGAACGGAACCGAGCGCCCGTACATGCGCGAACAGAAGCTGACGCTCACGGCATTCCTGAACGGGCGACCGTTCAAGACAACGACGCTGCGGCTGAGATACGCAGGCGGCCATGCCGGCAAGTTCGGCGCGATTCTGAGAGCGCCGCGCAGCGGCCGCGTCTCGGTCGTCGTCAAGCACACTCCCAACTCCAAGATGGAGGGCTTCCGGACGAGCGCGGGTTTCATGTCGCTCGATGAGGAGGTCGGCTTCGGATCGACCGGCCCGTTCGTGAAGCTGATCCAGCAGCGCCTGACGGCCCTGCATTTCTACATCCGCCAGACCGGGGTGTTCGACTTCGGCACCGGGCTCGCGCTCGACGCCTACCACCGGATGCTCGGCTGGGGACACACGCAGAGCGTCGGCCCGGCGACTACCAGGCAACTGTTGAATGGAGCCGGCAGCTTCAAGGTCCGCTACCCCGATCACGGCGAGCACGCCGAGGGCGATCTGTCAGATCAGCTGCTGGCGCTGATCGACGGCTCCCAGGTGAAGATGATCTTCCCGATCAGTTCCGGTAAGCCGTCGACGCCGACGATCCTCGGCTCTTACCGGGTCTACCTGCGGACGCCGGGCTATCTCCCCGACGGGATGTACTACTCGGACTTCTTCATCCGCGGCTACGCGATCCACGGCTATGACCCGGCGCCGGACTATGCGGCGAGTCACGGTTGCATGCGGCTACCGATCTCCGACGCGATCACCGCGTTCGATTGGTTGAGGCTCGGCGACCGGGTCGACACCTACACCTGAGCGTGTCGCTCGAGGCTCACCCCGAGGCCCGTGCGCGCCTGCTGCAGGCACTGCGCGAGCACGCCCTGGTGATCGGCGACGTCGTGCTGACGAGCGGGGTCCTTGCGCACTACCTGGTCGACGCCAAACGCGCGATCCTGCTCCGCGGCGGGTTCGCGGCGCTCGCCGAGCTGGTCGCCGCCCAGGCGCGTGAATGGGATGCGACCGCCGTCGGCGGGATGACGATGGGAGCCGATCCGATCGCCTGCGCGGCGCTCGCCGGCGGCGCCGAGGTGAAGGCGTTCTTTGTCCGCAAGGAGGTCAAGCAGCACGGGCTCGCACGCCGGATCGAGGGTCCGCTACTCGAGCCCGGCGAGCGCTGCATGGTGGTCGAGGATGTGGTCACCACCGGCGCTTCGACGCTGCGGGCCGTGGCGGCGCTGCGCGAGGAAGGTCACGAGGTCCGTGGCGTGCTCGCGATCTGCGACCGCCTCGCCGGGGGCGCAGCGGCGATCGAGGCTGCCGCCGGGGCTCCGTTCGTTGCGCTGACGACGATCGACGAGGTCTATCCGGGGCGACCGGACCGCGGTTGACGATCTGCGAGCCGCTGCGGCGGACCGGCTCGTCGCCCAGCCGGTCACGACGTCTTTGGGAGCGCCACGGTCGGAACCCGCTCCAGCTCGATTCCAAAGATCTTCCGGTAGGTGTCGAGCACGCGCTCGTCATCGTCAATCTGGGTCTCCTCTTTACCGTCAGCCGTCGTGAGGATCAGGCGACGTCCGCTGAGCGTCGCGCGCCCCGCGTCGGTGCGCCGGCTACATATCAATGAACGGGTGAAATGCGAGCGCGGCGAGGTCTGCTGGTACCAGCACATTGCTTCGAAGTCAGCCAGCACTCGGGAGCCGTTCTCGATCCGGTACTGGACGGAGCCGTCGCGGAACAGGTCCCAGTTCCCGTCGTCGGTCGCTTCCAGCCGAAAGATGCCTCCGGGATCACGGTGATCGACGTCTTCCCGCCAGGGCACCGGGTAGACGCAGTGATCGCCGAAGCCGACGTCGACGATCCACGTTCTCGCTTCGCTCGCCATGCCAACCACCAGCACGAGATGGTCCAACGGGGGTCCGAACGTCTGGCCATCCCAAACCCGAGCGCCGAAGAGCGTCACCTGGTAGTCGAGACGATCCAGCAACCTGGCGAAGAGCCCGTTCAGCTCATAGCAGAAGCCACCGCGTCCGCGCCCCAGGATCTTGGTCGCGAGTGCCGTCGGTTCCAAGCTGATCGACTCGCCGGCCAGGCGCCGCAGATACGCGTCCACGAAGGCGTCAGTGCTGTCCACGATCAGTGCCCCCGGCAGGAATCGAACCTGCATCCCGCGCTTAGGAGGCGCGTGCTCTATCCATTGAGCTACGAGGGCGCGGCACGGAGGGTAGCCGCGGCACGTGGGTGCTTCCACGACCCCGTTGACGACGTGAAGCCCGGTCGTACCTACCCGTCGTCGTCCTCGTCGTCCTCGTCGTCCTCGACGTACAGGGACTCGGCCGCCAGCTCGTTGCCGCGTCTGCCCCAGAGCTTCACGTCGACGTAGTCGCCACGGTAGTTATCGGCCGCGATCAGCGTGAAGCGCTGCTCGACGAGATCGCACTGGTCGACGGCGAGGTTCGCGAGCTCGGCGGTCACGAGCGTCCCGCCCGCGATCAGCGGCACGCCCCAGACGAGCGTGATGTCTGCCCGCGCGCCCAGTTCGCCGCGCCAGCTACCGATCACCTCGTCGTTGAGATCGAGTTTCCAGTCCGGGTTGTCGTCGGCGAGCTCGCCGGTGTAGTCGGCCCGGGACACGAAGTCGGATGGGCCGATCGCCTGGCCACCACCGTCGCCGAATGAGACGAAGCCGAAGACCTCGAAGCCCTCCGCGGTCCGCGCCGTCGCCGGCACATACGTCCGTCCACCGTACGTGCGGTCCGGGAACCAGCGGATCTCGCCCGGGTCCCCGAGCTCCTCGCCGTCGGTGTCGATGTCACCGCAGGCGGCCAGGAAGTGCCCGGCGAGCGTCTCGGCCCAGTCGCCGTGCGGAAGCGAGTCCTGCGGCGGTTCGGCCGCAAAGCTGATCACAAACCGGTCGGTGGGCGGCATCGAGTCGCCAGCCTACCTGGCAGAGACATGCTCTGTCTCGCTAGGAGACAGGCTCCAAGCCTCAGTACGCACCGCGGCGGGTCAGCACCGCGGGCACCGTCTTCAGGAGGATCGTCAGGTCGAGGAAGACCGACCACTGCTCGAGGTAGAGGAAGTCGAGGCGGACGAGGTCGTCGAAATCCAGATCCGCCCGGCCAGAGACCTGCCAGAGGCCGGTGATCCCGGGCAGCACCAGGTAGCGCTTCTTGTGCCAATCCTCGAGCAGCTCGAAGTCGCGCATCGGCAGCGGCCGCGGACCGACGAGCGACATCTCCCCGCGGATCACGTTGATCAGCTGCGGCAGCTCGTCGAGTGAGAAGCGTCGCAGGAGCCGGCCGACGGTGGTCAGCCGTGGGTCGTCGCGGATCTTGAACAGCGCGCCGTTCTTCTCGTTCAGCGATTCGAGGTCCATCTGTACCTGGTCCGAGTCCTCGCGCATCGTCCGGAACTTCAGGCAATAGAAGGGCCGGCCGCCAATTCCCGGCCGCTCCGAGCGATAGATCGCGGGTCCCCGCGAACTGAGCTTGACCGCGATCGCGATCGCGATCAACACCGGGGAGGTGACGAGCAGCACGATGCCCGCGACCAGCAGGTCGAAGCCGCGCTTCAGCACATAGTCGAGTCCCTCGAAGACCGGTGGGCGTAGGCGGAACAGCGGCACGCTCTGGCCGGGAACGAACTCCGCGCGATCGAACAGGATCTCCATGGTCGTTGGCGCGATGTGGACGGTGACGCCGCGCTGGTGGCAGATATCGACCAGCTCCACCGCTCTGCTCTGCGGGAAGTCCGGGTCGGCGATGATCACTTCCTTGATCCTCGCCGACATCAGGATCTCGGGAAGGTCGTCGAGCCGACCGAGCGACCTCAGCCCGTTCTGCGGGCGCGGCGCCAGCGAGATGTAACCGACGATCTCGACCCGCGCCCGCGCCCGCGTGCCGAGCGCCTCGGCGACTGCCTCGATGTGCTTGCCCGAGCCGACCAGTAACGCTCGCGGGCGGTAGCCGGCGTTCGTCAGCACCCAGCCCGTGACCAACGTGTGCACGTACCGCAGCGCCCCGATGTAGACGGTGCCGATCACGACGGAGCCGTAGAAGATGAAGTATGTCTCGAACTCCTGGCGGTCGGCGAGCGCGAACACCAGCGCGATCAGGGCTACCAGGCATAGGGACGTGAAGATCCGCAGGATCCCGGGACGTCGCGCGCGCTCGGCGTACAGGTCGGCGCGCGCGAACATGAGGACCGTCACCAGATAGGCGAACGCCAGCATCGGCCGGGCGGAATGCCACGCGGTCGCGAGACTCGGATGGCCGTGCACCGCGACCTTCAGCCACAGGGCCGAGACCAGCGTCGCTGCGACGCCGATGAAATCGAGCACCAGCAGCGAAAGGGCTCGGCAGATGCGCCGCAGGGTGTCCAACCGGAGAAACAGCGACAGCAGCGGCGGCCGCTTGCGACGGACGTCTCGGTCTGGCAGGACGGTCGGGGCGTAGACGCCATCCGCCGCAGCGAGCGGCTCAGGGCGTGCGTCAACCGCCGTCTGGTCGTCTGCTCCATGGATCCGCCTCCGAACGGAGGCTCTGGTCGATCCGTGACTCGGCCCGGTCTGGGAGCTGCTCACATTGTCTCTGCAATCGGCGGGGTTTCCGACTAAAACGGAATTACTACCCCGAAGTTACGATTTTTATTTGGTTATCGGCACGTTCGCGCGCCGAGCCAAGCTGCGGTCGCCACGGTTCAGCGGTCGCCACCGATCAGCGCCTCAGGCCCCGACAGCTCGATCGTCTTGATCAGACCCTCGCGCAGGTCGACCTGCGGTTCCCAGCCGAGCAGCTCGCGGGCCTTGCTGATGTCCGGCCGACGGACCTGCGGGTCGTCGACAGGCAGCGCCTCGTGGACGATCGTCGAGCCCGAGTCCGTCACGTCGATCACGCTTTCGGCCAGCTCCAGCAGCGTGAATTCGGCCGGATTGCCGATGTTGACGGGATCGTGGTGGCCCGACTCGGAGAGCGAGATGATCCCGCGCACCAGATCGTCGACGTAACAGAACGAACGCGTCTGCGAACCGTCGCCGAATACGGTGATCGGACGGTCCTGCAGCGCCTGGCGCAGAAAGGTTGGGATCGCACGGCCGTCGTTTGGGCGCATTCGCGGGCCGTATGTGTTGAAGATTCTGACGATCGCGGTGTCGACGCCCTGCTGGCGGTGGTACGCCATCGTCAGTGCCTCCGCGAACCGTTTGGCCTCGTCGTAGACGCCGCGCGGTCCGATCGGGTTGACGTGACCCCAGTAGGTCTCCCGCTGTGGGTGCTCCTGGGGGTCGCCGTAGACCTCGCTCGTCGAGGCGGTCAGGAACCGGGCTCGGTGGCGCTTGGCCAGCCCGAGCGTGTGGTGCGTCCCGTAGGAGCCGACCTTCAGCGTGTGCAGCGGGAGCCGGAGATAGTCGATCGGCGAAGCCGGCGACGCAAAGTGATAGACGAAGTCGATCGGCTCCTCGACGTAGTACGGCTCGATGATGTCGAGGTTCCGATGGAGGAAGCTGTCGCTGCGGATGTGCTCGATGTTCGCCAGCGACCCGGTCTCGAGGTTGTCGACGCAGATCACCCGGTGGCCCCTGACGAGCAGCTCGTCGCAGAGATGCGATCCAAGGAATCCGGCTCCGCCGGTCACCAGGCAGGTCGTCACGGCGGGCAATCTACCGGGAATCCGGGTGCCTAGTGGGTCATCGATCCGGTTCGGGCAGCGTTTCGGCCACCCACTCGCCCTGCTCGCGCTTCCAGATCGGCGCCTGCGACTTGATCTCGTCGATCAGATACCGGGCGCCGGCGAAGGCCGCGTCGCGGTGCGGAGCGGAGGCCGCGACGACGACCGAGGGCTGGGACAACGGCACCGTCCCGACCCTGTGCTCGGCCGCGGCCGAGCACAGGCCGAAGCGCTCGATCGCCGCGGCGACGATCGCCGCCAGCTTGTGCTCGGCCATTTCGGCGTAGGCCTCGTACTCGAGGGCGGGGACATCGCGGGTGACGCCGAGGAACGCGACCACGGCGCCGGCACGCGGATCGACGACGCTGGCCGTTACCGAGTCGAGCGACAGTGGCTCGGAGGTGATCCTCACCGGCGGCCGGCCGGCCGGCCCGCCGCCTGACACCGGCGGGATCAACGCCAGCTCGTCACCGGGCGAGAGCGGCGTCGTGGCGTCGGCATATTCACGGTTGACAGCCATGACCACTCTGACCCCTTCGGTCACGTCCGAGAGCGCCGCGAGCGCATCACCGACTCTCGCGCCGTCCGCAAGTTCGAGCTCAATCTGGTCCTCGCCGGCGCGCTCACGCAATCCAGCGAACAAGCGGACGCTAACACGCATCGCTTGTAACTAAGCCTACAACCCTCATCACGCCCGCTATCTTCGCTGCTCGGGCGCGCTATCTGCGCGCTCCTGGGGCTTCCAAGACAAGGAGATGACGTGAGGATTCGTCGCAGTACCACCAACATCTACGGCGGCGTGCTCGCCACCCTGCTCTGCGCGGGGATCGCGGCAGCCGCGCCCGCCATGGCTTCGGCCGCCTCGGTACCGTCGGTCGCGAAGCTGGTGCCGGCCGCGATCAAGGCGAAGGGCGGCATCACCGTCGCTGCCGACGCCAGTTACGCGCCCGATGAGTTCCTCGCATCGGACGACAAGACCGTGATCGGGATGGACGCCGACCTCTCGAAGGCGCTCGGCGCCGCGATGGGGCTGAAGGTAGCCATCGTCAACGTCGGCTTCGACAACATCATCCCGGGCATGGCCTCGGGCAGGTATCAGATCGGCGCATCGTCGTTCACCGACACCAAGGCGAGGGAGAAGTCGGTCGACTTCGTCGACTACGCGAGCGTGGGCGAGTCGTTCTACACCAAGGCCCACGGCGGTACTCAGATCAAGAGCATCGCCAACATCTGCGGGCTGACCGTGTCGGTCGAGAAGGGCACGACCGAGGAGGCCGATGCCACCGCTCAGAGCAAGACCTGCACCAAGGACGGCAAGCAGTCCGTCAACGTCGAGAGCTTCCCGGACCAGAACGGGGCCAACCTGGCAGTCAACTCGGGCCGGGCGCAGCTCGGTTTTGCCGACACGCCCGTGGCGGCCTACCAGGTCAAGCAGAGCAAGGGTCAGTTCAAGCTCGTCGGCAAGGCTTTTGCGACGGCGCCGTACGGCATCGCCGTGCAGAAGAGCAGTGGTCTCACCAAGGCGGTGAAGGCAGCTCTGCTGCACCTGATCAAGAACGGGACCTACCAGAAGATCTTCGCGAAGTGGGGGGTTTCGAGCATCGCGATCCCCGCCTCGCAGGTGAAGATCGACGGCGCGACCAGCTAGAACCAGGAAGGCATAGTCTCATCGGAGCTCACAATGAGTGACTCCGAGCCGACGGAGATGGAGACACCGGGACGGCCTGCTGGCGACATCAAGGCCGTCCCGGTTCGTCGCCCTGGGCGGTGGCTGGCGGCGCTCATCCTCCTGCTGGTCGCCGGCTCAGCTGTCCGGTGGATCGTCACCAACAAGGACTTCCACTGGGCGGTGGTGTGGCACTACCTGAGTGACGGTCGAATCCTCTCGGGCGCGGTCGTGACTCTGTACGCGACCGGTCTGGCGATGGTCGTCGGGGTGGTGCTCGGAATGCTGCTGGCGGTGATGCGGCTGTCGCCGAACCCGATCGTGTCGGGCGCCAGCTGGCTGTACATCTTCTTCTTCCGTGGCACGCCGCTGCTCGTGCAGATCATCTTCTGGTTCAACATCGGCGCTCTGTACCAGCCAAGTGGGTTGATCCCTCTTGGGGTGCCGTTCGGACCAGCGCTCGTTCATCTGAACGCGAACTCGGTGATCTCCCCCTTCGTCGCCGGGATACTCCTCGCGCTCGGCCTCAACGAGGGCGCCTACATGGCCGAGATCGTCCGCGCAGGGATCATCTCCGTGCCCGAGGGCCAGTCGGAGGCAGCGGCGTCGCTCGGCATGGGCCGCCTGAAGATCATGCGCCACATCGTGCTGCCGCAGGCGATGCGGGTGATCCTGCCGCCGACCGGCAACGAAACAATCTCGATGCTCAAGAACACCTCACTGGTCTCGGTGATCGCGGTCGGGGAGTTGCTCTACAAAGCTCAGGGGATCTATTCCCAGAACTTCGAGACGATCCCGTTGCTGATCGTCGTCAGCATCTGGTACCTGATCATGACCAGCATCGCCTACGTCGGGCAGTACTTCCTCGAGCGCCGGGTCAGCCAGGGGTTCTCGCGCGCGGAGCGGGCGACGATGCGCGAACGCTGGTTGTCGTTCGGGGGCGGCGGCCGAAGATGACCGATTCGATGGTCAGCGCCATCGGCGTCCACAAGCGCTTTGGCCGCAACGAGGTCCTGAAGGGGATCGACCTGACCGTCGGCCGCGGCAAGGTCGTGTGCCTGCTGGGTCCGTCGGGCTCGGGCAAGTCGACCTTCCTGCGCTGCATCAACCACCTCGAGAAGATCAACTCGGGGCGGCTGTCGGTCGACGGCGAGCTCGTCGGCTACCGCGAGGCGCGCGGCAAGCTGTACGAGCTGCACGAGCGGGAGGTTGCCCGGATGCGGACCCAGATCGGGATGGTCTTCCAACACTTCGACCTGTTCCCGCACATGACGGCGCTCGAGAACGTGACCCTGGCGCCGATGCGGGTGCTCAAGCTGGACCGCGGTCAGGCGCGCGAGCGCGGCGTCCAGCTGTTGACCCGGGTTGGGCTCGCCGACAAGCTCGACGCCCACCCGGTGGCGCTGTCGGGAGGGCAGCAGCAGCGCGTCGCGATCGCTCGGGCGCTGGCGATGCAGCCGAAGCTGATGCTGTTCGACGAGCCGACCTCGGCGCTCGACCCGGAGCTGGTCGGCGAGGTGCTCGATGTGATGCGGGGGCTCGCGAGCAGCGGCATGACGATGATCGTCGTCACCCACGAGATCGGCTTCGCGAGGGAAGCCGCGGACACGGTCGTGTTCATGGACGACGGGATCGTCGTCGAGTCCGGTCCGCCGGCCGAGGTGCTCGGCGCCCCCAGGCACGAGCGCACGCGGGCGTTCCTCTCGAAGGTTCTGTAGCCACCCCGCCTCGTCCCGTACCGGCGGGTGGGAAGGCCCGCCGGTAACCTCAGCCGATCATGGAGGGCGGCGAGCAGGAGTCGATCGCGCCGGTCGTGGGCGCGGATGATCCGCGGCGGTTCACCGATTCCGGGATCGAGGTCAGTGCGCTTTATGGCGCCGCGGATCTACCCGAGGACCTTCCGGGGTCGCTGGGGGAGCCGGGTGAGTTTCCGTTCACGCGCGGGATCCACCGCGAGATGTACCGAAAGCAGCTGTGGACGATCCGTCAGTACGCCGGTTATGCGTCGGCACGGGAGTCAAACGAGCGCTACCGGTACCTGTTGGAGCACGGATCGACGGGGTTGTCGATGGCGTTTGATCTGCCGACCCAGCTGGGGCTCGATTCCGACGATCCTCGGAGTCTCGGGGAGGTCGGCCGGACGGGGGTGGCGATCGATTCGATCGAGGATATGCGGGCGGCGTTCGACGGGATCCCGCTCGACCGCGTATCGACGTCGATGACGATCAACGCGCCCGCTTCGGTGCTGCTGCTGCTCTACGAGCTGGTCGCCGAGGAGCAGGGGGTGTCCGCTGGAGAGCTGACAGGGACGACCCAGAACGACATCCTCAAGGAGTACATCGCCCGGGGAAACTTCATTTACCCGCCTGCGGGCGCGATCCGCCTGACCACCGACCTGTTCTCGTACTGCCGCGAGAACATCCCGCGGTGGAACACGATCTCGATCTCCGGGTATCACTTCCGGGAGAAGGGGTGCTCGGCGGTGCAGGAGGTCGCCTTCACGCTCGCCAACGGGATCGCGTACGTACAGGCGGCGATCGACGCGGGCCTGCGGGTCGATGAGTTCGCTCCGCGGTTGGCCTTCTTCTTCAACGGTCACAACAACGTCTTTCAGGAGGTCGCGAAGTTCCGGGCGGCGAGGAGGATGTGGGCGCGGATCATGCGCGACCGGTTCGGAGCGCAGGATGAGCGGTCGTGGCGGCTGCGGTTCCACACGCAGACCGGTGGGGTGACGTTGACCGCCCAACAGCCGGAGAACAACATCGTCCGGGTCGCGCTGCAGGCGTTCGCGGCGGTCTGCGGCGGCACCCAGTCGTTGCACACCAACGGGTTCGACGAGGCGCTGGCGCTGCCGACCGAGCGGGCGGCGAAGATCGCGGTGCGGACCCAGCAGATCATCGGGTATGAGTCGGGCGTGGCCGATACGGTTGATCCGTTCGCCGGCTCGTACTTCGTCGAGTCGTTGACCGATGAGATCGACACCCGCGCGAGCCGGCTGATCGATCGGGTCGACCAACTCGGCGGTTCGGTCGCCGCGATCGAGTTCATCAAGTCGGAGATCGAGGAGTCGGCGTTCGGCTATCACGAGCGCTACCGGACCGGGCAGGACGTCGTCGTCGGCGTCAATCGGTTTGTCGAGGACACTCCCGAGGTGACCGAGATCCTGCGCGTCGATCCCGAGTCAGAGCGAGCACAGGTGGCGCGGTTGCGGGCGTTCAAGCAGGACCGTGACCAGGCGCTGGCCGATCGCCGTCTCGAGGAGATCCGGGAGGCATCCCGCGGGACGGTCAACATCTTTCCGGTGTTGCGGCAGGCGCTCAGGGATCGCTGCTCCGTGGGCGAGGTCTGCGGCGCTATGGGAGACGTGTTCGGCCGCTACCAACCAGGCGACTGACCTGCGTCGATGCTCGTCGACGCGGTCACATTCCCGACCGTTGCGCTGGCGGTGCACATCCTGTTCGTGGTTGGCGCGTTTGGGGTCGTGATCGGCTACCCGGTGATCGCCGTCGCCGCCGAGCGTCTCGACCGTCGCACGGTGCCGGTGCTCCATCGGGTTCGAGTGGTCGTGGCTCGCTCGCTGGTCAACCCCGGGCTGTTGGTCGTGGTGATCGCAGGGGTCTATCTGGCCTCACACCTCCATCAGTGGAGCCATTTCTACGTACAGTGGGGGATCGCCGCCGCGGTCGTGATCGGAGGACTCGAGGGGTCGTTCGTGATCCCTCACGAGCGGCGTCTGGCGGAGCTCGCGTCGCGAGACATCGAGGCGGCCGGCGGCGGCGAGGTCGAGTGGAGCGGGGACTATGTCGCGGCGCGGAACCGGGCGAACTTCGTCGGACGGGCGATGGCGGTGCTCGTAGCGGCCACGATCGTGGTGATGACGGTTCAATAGTTTCATCGTCCTGCGCCGCGCAACTTCGTGGACGCGCTCCGGTTCAAGGTGGGTGTCCAGACGTCTACTGCTCGCCGGCGTGATCGCAACGCTGTCGGCTGCCGTCGCCGTCCCGAATGCGAGCGCAGCGAGCGCCACGAGGGTCGTCCACTACCACGGGTACCGCCTGACCGTGCCCGCGGGCTGGCCCGTATACAGCCTTTCGCATAGCTCGACAGCGTGCGTACGGTTCAACCGCCACGCCCTCTACCTGGGAAAGCCGAGCGTCGCGCAGAATTGCCCGACCAACGCGACGGGCCGCACCGAGGCGATCCTCGTTCAGCCGCGGCGCGGGGCGCGTTCGGTCCCGCTGGGCGGATCGGCCATGCACGTCGTGGTCAGGACCCATCGCGTCGTTGTGACCGCCACCTGGCGGCGCAACCCAGCGGTGATTCGACGGGCGCTCGGTGTCCACTCGCTCCTCGCGACTCCGATCGTCCACCCGCGGCCGCCCGTCCGCGCGCACCCGCCGGCTGCGCGGATCGCCGAGCTGGTCCCTCGCGTGGTCAGCCACGTGCTCGGACCCCCGGCCGCGCCGGGCGCCATCTACAACGGGCTCGGGTTCGATGCCTGTTCCGCCCCCAGCGCGGCGGCGATGGCGGCTTGGGCGGCGGCGTCCCCGTTCGGTGCGGTCGGCATCTACATCGGCGGCGCCAATATCGCGTGCTCACAGCCGAACCTGAATGCGACCTGGGTCACCGAGGAATCGCACGCGGGCTGGCATCTGATTCCGATCTACGTGGGGCTACAGGCACCGTCCAACTCGTGCGGATGCGCAGCGATCGTTGCAGCCGCCGCGAGCACCGAGGGCACCGCGGCGGCAACGGACGCCGTCACCCAGGCGCAGGCGCTCGGAATCGGCCCCGGCAACCCCATCTACTTCGACATGGAGGGCTACACCCGCACCGCTGCCAACACGAGCAGCGTCCTCGCGTTCCTCGCGACGTGGACCGCGAGTCTGCACGCGGCCGGCTACAAGTCGGGGATCTACAGCAACGCCTCGTCGGGCATCGCGGATCTGGTGTCGCGGATCGGCACCGGTTACATCGAGCCTGACGACGTCTGGTTCGCGAACTGGAACGGTCTGGCGACGGTCAGCGACCCCTCGCTGCCGGCGCTGGACTGGCTCTACGGCCAGCGGCTGCACCAGTACCAGGGGGGGCACGACGACGTCTACGGCGCCGTCAAGCTCAACATCGACACCGACTATCTCGACGGGGCGACGGCCGCCGCGGGGGCGGCGGCCACCGTCGCGGCGGCACCGCCGGTCGCCGCGGTCGGGCCCACGATCTCAGGCACGCCGCTCGTCGGCCAGACCCTGAGCGAGCAGCACGCCGGCTGGTCTGGGTCGCCCGCGTCGTTCTCCTACCAATGGGAGCGCTGCAACCCCGTGGGCGCGGGCTGTACAGCGATTCCCGGCGCAACCGCTCAGAGCTACGCGGCGACCGCCGCCGACTCGGGGCGGACACTCCGCGTCGTCGAGGGCGCGACGAACGTGGTCGGGCCGGGCAGCCCGGCGACCTCGTCACCGACCGCCGCGGTCCATCGCACCGCGAGCGGGTACTGGTCGTTCACCGCGCACGGCGAGGTCTACAACAGCCTCTACGAACATCTGTACGGCGCGCCGACGAGCACCGGCGCTGGTTCTGATGCGATCGCGGGGATGGCCGCAACGACCGGTGGTCTGGGTTACTGGCTGGTCACCAGGGGCGGCGCCGTGGACCACTACGGCACCGCGGCGGCCTTGCCGGCGATCCACCCGAGCCATCAGGTGGTGGGGATCGTCACCGACCCCGCGGGTGGCTACTGGCTGTACACCGCCCAGGGCAACGTCTACAGCAGCAGGTTCGCCCACTTCTACGGTTCGCTCGCGCGTCAGCGCGGGGCGGCGGTCATCGGGATGGCGGCGAACCGGAGCGGGCGCGGTTACTGGCTGCTGACGAAGGACGGGGTCGTCCGTGGGTTCGGCAACGCCAGGAAGTTGCCGCGGATCAGCCGCCCGGGCCCGTTCGCGGGGATCGTCTCCTCTCCGCACGGCGGCTACTGGCTGTACACGACCCAGGGCAACGTCTACCGGTCGCGCGGGACCCCTTGGTACGGATCTCCGCTGGCGAGTCGGGTCCACTCGGGGCCGTTCACCGGGATGCTCGCGACGCCAGACGGACGGGGTTACTGGCTGACTACGAGCGTGGGGGCGGTGTACGCGTACGGCGACGCCAAGGCGTACCCGGTGCCGGCGCCCGCGCACCCAGTGAAGGGGCTCGCGGGGCCCAGCCGACCATCCGACCGCTGATCCGAGCAAGACATCGTGCGCTTTCGAAATCGGGGCAGGAGTCGCCAGGGCGGGCCTCGAAGCAAGGCGGCGTGAGTAAAACGACAGCAATTCGAACGCTCGTCAAATCGCCCCCCGAGCTCTGGGCGGCGTGCAGCGACGGCGAGTCGCTGGCGCGCCATCTCGGGGCGTTTGGCGAGATCAGGATCACCAGGCTCGAGCCCGAGACCACCGTCGCCTGGGAGGGCGAACGCGCAAGCGGCACGGTGACGATCGAGCCCTCGAACTGGGGGACCAAGGTGACGATGACCGCGACTTTGCCGCAGGACATCGAGCACCAACCGGTGCCGGAGGCGGAGCCGATCGCCGAAGTGGAGCCGATCGCGTCGGTGGAGCCAGTGGCGCCCAAGCCCGCGACGGACGTCCGGCGATCCGGCATCCTCGCGCGGCTGGTCGCGTTGTTCGCCCGAGAGCGCCAGGAGCCGGTCGTCGCGGCCGACTCGGAGTCGGCCGCGGGCACGAATCCGGAGGCCGGCGCCGGACTCGAGCAGCCGCCGGGTGCAGCGATGGTCGCGGAAGGCGAAACCGATCCGGAGACCGCCCTCGGCGCGGCGCTCGACAGTCTCGGCCAGGCCCACCACCGTCCGTTCTCGCAGTTCTAGACCGCGCCCGGTGACGGCGGTGGCCCCGTGAGGCCACCGCCTCAAAGTAAACTCGCCGCCTCGATGCGCGAGAAGGCTCCGGAGACCTTTGCCGAGAAGCTCGCGCAGCTGTCGGAGCTGCGGTATGAGGCGATCCATGCCGGTTCAGACGCGGCGGTTGAGAAGCAGCACGCGCGGGGAAAGCTGACGGCCCGTGAGCGTCTGGAGAGGCTGCTGGATCCGGGGTCGTTTCAGGAGCTGGATGTGTTCGTGCGCCATCGCACGACCGATTTCGAGATGCAGCGCAACCGGCCCTATGGGGATGCGGTGGTGACCGGGCACGGGACGATCGATGGCCGTCGGGTGTGCGTCTTTTCCCAGGATTTCACGGTCTTTGGTGGATCCCTCGGAGAGGTGATGGCGGAGAAGATCTGCAAGGTGATGGACCTCGCGGTGAAGATCGGCTGCCCGGTGATCGGGATCAATGATTCCGGTGGCGCCAGGATTCAGGAGGGGGTCGTCTCACTCGGCGGCTATGCGGAGGTGTTTTGGCGAAACGTGCAGTGCTCCGGGGTGATACCGCAGATCAGCCTGGTGATGGGGCCGTGTGCCGGCGGGGCCGTGTACTCGCCTGCGATCACCGATTTCATCTTCATGGTCAAGGAGACCTCCCACATGTTCATCACCGGCCCCGAGGTGATCAAGACGGTCACCGGCGAGGAGGTCGGGTTCGAGGAACTGGGCGGGGCGATGTCGCACAGCACCAGGTCGGGGGTCGCCCACTTCGCCTCGGACGATGAGGACCAATGTCTCCAGGACGCTCGCTACCTGCTGTCGTTCCTGCCGCAGAACAATCTCGAGACGCCGCCTCGGGTCCAGGCGGCCGACGACCCCGGGCGGATGGATCCGGAGCTTGACCGGGTCATTCCCGACAGCCCCAACAAGCCGTATGACATGCGCGATGTGATCCAGCTGGTGGTCGATGACGGTGAGTTCATGGAGGTGCACGAGCACTACGCGCGCAACATCGTCTGCGGTCTGGCGAGGTTGGATGGGTACGCGGTCGGGGTGGTCGGCAATCAGCCCTCGCAGCTGGCCGGAGTGCTCGACATCGACTCCTCCACCAAGGCGGCTCGGTTCATCCGTTTCTGCGATGCGTTCAACATCCCGATCGTGACGTTCTGCGACGTGCCCGGATTTCTGCCCGGCACGACGCAGGAGTGGGGCGGGATCATCCGCCACGGGGCACAGCTCCTGTACGCCTACGCCGAGGCGACGGTGCCGAAGATCACGGTGATCACTCGCAAGGCCTACGGGGGCGCCTACGACGTGATGGGTTCAAAGCACATCCGCACGGATATGAACTTTGCCTGGCCGACCGCCGAGGTCGCGGTGATGGGCCCTGAGGGCGCCGTCAACATCATCTACCGCCGCGACATCGCCGCCTCGCCGACCCCGGAGGAGCGGCGCCAGCGCTTGATCGATGACTACAAGGCCCACTTCGCCAACCCCTACATCGCGGCCGAGCGCGGCTACATCGACGATGTGATCATCCCGCACGAGACCCGCCCGAAGCTGATCGCCGCACTCCAGACGCTGCAGACCAAGCGCCAGCCTGGGCCACGGCGTAAACACGGCAACATCCCACTGTGATTCGCCGTACCCCGGGGCGACTGGTCCCGTAGGCTCACGACTCGGGGGCCGCTATCTTTGGTTTTCCCTTGTCGCAACGGAAGCGGCCTCTGCCTGTCGTGCCGCTCGTGGTGGCGATTGCGACTGTGCTCGGGTTCGGGGTCCTCGCCCCGCCGATCGCGTCCGCGAGGTTGGCGTGGAAAGGGCCGCTCGCGCACGACGGCGCCGGGCCAGGCCCGGCGCACTACGCCGCCGTCGCCTGCGCGCTCGTCTCTCAGTGCACGGCGGTCGACGAGACCGGCGACGAGGTCACGTTCGATCCCAGGAGCGCCGCTGTGCTCAGCGTCGCGACCGTCGACCCGGGTGCGCAGGCGGTCTACGCACTGGCGTGCCCGTCCGACAAGCAGTGCACGGCTGTGGATCTGGCCGGCAACGCGGTCACCTTCAACCCGCGGTTGCCCGCGAGCAGCTCGTCGAGACGGCTGACGCCGAACAACGACGCACTGCTGGGGATTGCCTGCCCGACGACCGACCAGTGCACGGCCGTCGATCAAGACCGCTACGAGATCACCTTCGATCCCGGCAAGTCGGGCGGGCGGCGCCATGTGTTGCTGGGAACCGAGCTCGGGACCGGGATCACGGGCCTCGCGTGCGGTTCTGCGACTCGCTGCGTCGTCGTCGACGGAGCCGGCGAGGCGGTTGGTTTCAATCCGCGCAGCCCGGGCAAGCCCAAACCGGTGCAGGTGCTGAACGACTCGGCGGTCGGCGTCGTCTGCCCGTCGGCCTCGGAATGCGTGCTGGCCAGCTCGGGCGGCGAGCGGGTGACGTTCGCGCTGAGCACGGCTACCGCTGCGCCGATCCTCAAGCAGGGGGCGATCTCCAATGCGCGGGTCGACACGGCGCAGCCGACTGCGCTCGCGTGCCCAGACTCGACCTACTGCCTGTTGGTAGATTCGACCGGGCGCGCCGTCGAGTTCGACCCCGGGGGCTCGGGAGCGACGACCACCAGCGTGATCGCCACGGGCGAATCGCTGAGCGGGGTCGCCTGCGCCACGCCGGCCCTGTGCGTGGCCGTGGATTCGGCCGGCGATGCGTTCTCCGGCGCCGGGAAGCTGCCCCGCACCCCGGTCGCCACGCGGCGCCCCAGGGTGTCGGGCGTTGCGCTTCAGGGGAACCTGCTCAGGGGGTCGGCACGGGGATGGTCGGGGGTGAGAACCTCGTTGAGCCTCCAGTGGCTCCGTTGCTCGCGCCGCGGACGATCCTGCTACTCGATCCCCGGTGCCACCGCCCTGAGCTACCGGCTCACCGCGGCCGATGCCGGCCACAGGCTCCGGTTGGTCGAGCAGGCGGCAAATCAGGCCGGGCGCGGCCCGGCCGTCGTGTCTGCGCTGACCGGGCAGGTCCGAGGGCTGCCGGCTGGGCCGACGGTCTCGCGGTTGTCGCTGTCGGACCTCGTCGGCGGTCACCCGCGACTGAGGTTCGAGCTGCGCGCGTCGATATGGGGACCGCGGCTGCAGAGCGTCAGGGTGCAGCTGCCGGCGGGCCTGAGCGCGCGTCGTGCTGGCAACGGGGTCGGGACACTTCCGTTTGACGCGTTCGGGACGGGCTCCCAGATCGGCGGCTTGTGGGCCGGCTCGTTCGCGGTGCTACGGAGCGGCCGAGGGGTCGAGCTCACCTCAGACCCCGCCGCCGAGATCCTGCACGTGGACCTCCGCACCGGGCTGGTCGCGGCCCACGAACTGATTGAGCGGGCTCGCCGGCACGTGCGGACGATCCTGACGCTGACCGTGTCGATGGCCGGTTCGCCCGGCCGGACCTTGCGTACGGCCGCGCGGATCGTGGTCGGCATCCACCGCGGTGCAGCTGGGCCGGTCGAGGTGAGGTAGATTCGGCGCGGGACGGGAGTCGCCGGAGCCAGATTCGTCCAGGGGGCAAATGCGATGACAGCGGTCGGGTTGATGGGGTCGCGAGTCCGCGGCTCGGTGCTCGCGCTTGCGGTATTGCTACTCCTGCCCACCGCGGCGAGTGCCGGCACGGAGCTAACGTGGTCGGCCGCGATTCCTGTCGATCGGCATGCCGCCGGGGTCGGGATGACCGGAGTGGCGTGCCCGGCGGCGACGCAATGTACGGCGATCGACCAACAGGGCAACGAGGTGACGTTCAATCCGGAGGCGCCCGCCAACGTCACCGCGCTCTCGATCACCGGTGCGATACCGACGGCGATCGCGTGCCCGTCGGCGGTTCAGTGCACGGCCGTCGACTCCGGCGGCGTCGAGGCCACGTTCAACCCCCAGACAGCTCGGCTGATCACGAGCGCTGCGGTCGACTCGCAGGGCATTCCGATCTCGGTCGACTGTCCGACGGCCGTCCAGTGCACGGCCGTCGATCTGTCCGGGAACGAGGCGTCCTTCGACCCGACCACCGGAGCGCGGATCGGTAAAGAGTCTCCGGACCTGATCGACAGCGGCCGAACTCTGGTCGCCGTCGACTGCACCAGCCCGACGATGTGCACCGCCGTCGACAACGGCTCACAGAACGCGGGGCCGGACGGGATCACATTCGACCCGACCGAGCCACAGGTGACGGGCGAGACGACAGTCGAGGGCAGTCCGGCCGCGAGCGTGGGACCCGTTGCGCTCGTCTGTCAAAGCTCGAGCCCGAACTGTCTCGTGGTCGATTCCGGGGGTTCGTTGGTCGTGTTCGGTCCCAGTGTCAATTCGACGACGAGCATCGACACAGACGGCATTCCGACGGCACTCGCCTGTGCCACCGACTCCGACTGCGTCGCTGTCGACGCCGGCGGCAACGAGGTCTCGATCAATCTCGGTGCGAACGGCGTGAAAGCCGGCGGCGTCCAGCCCGTCGATCCTGGCCGCGTGCTGACCGGCGTGTCGTGTCCGACCTCCGGCCAGTGCACGGCGGTCGACGCCAGCGGCGCGGAGGTGACGTTCGACCCTGCCAACCCGCCGAGCACGCCCGCCCCGGTTCCGGTGGACGGAAGCACAAAGTTCACCGCGCTCGCGTGTCCCTCGACGGGACAGTGCACTGCGATGGACGCCCGGGGGCTGGAGGCAACGTTCGCTCCGGGAGGCGGTGCGGTGCTCGGGGCCGTCGCAGTGGATCCGGGGACGACCGCCATCTACAGCCTTGGCTGCACCGGCACCACGCAGTGCACCGCGGTCGACAACGACGGCAACGAGGTCACGTTCAACCCGGTGTCGCCCGGGGGTGCGACCCCTGTCTTGCTGGACGCGGGTCACGCGCTGTTTGCGGTGGCGTGCCCGCTCCCGGGGCAGTGCACGACCGTTGACGACCACGGTGCCGAGATCACCTTCAACCCACAGGCTCCCGGGCAGCCGAGCCCGATCATGCTCGACCCGGGGCACGGCCTCCTCGGGCTGTCATGTCCGACGGCAACCCAATGCACCGCCATCGACGACGCCGGCAGCGAGCTCACGTTCAACCCACAGAACCCGACCGCGCACAGCTCGAGCGCCGTCGATCCCAGTCTCGACTCCGCGATCGCGTGCCCGGACACGAACGACTGCGTAGCGCTCGGCGCCGCCGGCAATGATGTGGCGTTCAACCCCAATGCCGTCATCCCGTGGAGGGCGACCGTCGCGGCTGGCGAGCAACTGACCGCGGTCGCCTGCCGAACCGGCCACGACTGCGTCGCTGTCGGCAGCGGTGGAGCCGTGCTCGAGGGAGATCCCTGGGGCGCAGCGCCCTGGACTCCACAGCAGTTGACGGCGGGAATCGCCGTCGGCGGGGTGGCGTGCCCGTCGACCATACGATGTGTTGCCGCCGACGCTTCAGGCGACTCGTTCGTCGGGGTCGGTGGGCCGCTCCCGCCGATACCGGTTGGCGCTTGGGGACCTTCGATCTCGGGCCGCGCGATAGAGGGCCAGCGGTTGACCGAGACTCACGGCGGCTGGTCACAGGGCCCGACCTCGTACTCGTATCAGTGGCTGCGCTGCAACGCCGCGGGCACGGGCTGCGCGCCGATCACCGGAGCGACCGCCGAGGCCTACACGCTTACGGGAGCCGACGTTGGGCACGCTCTTCGCGTCGAGGAATGGGCTGCCAACATCGGCGGAGCCGCGGCGGCAGCCGTGACCTCAGCCGGCACCTCGGTCGTCCGACCGTTGGTACCGATCCGCGCCTCGGGCGCCGCGCTGACGCTCCGTACCCTCCACCCACGGTTGAGGTTCACGCTCGTGGCGTTCATCGGCGACCCGCCGATCACCAAGCTCACGATCTCGCTCAGCTCCGGGTTTGGGTTCGCGCGCAAGGCGCTGCGCGGACTCTCGATCAGAACCGCTAGCGGGAAGACGCGGTTCTCCGCGACCGTCCACCGCGGCTCGCTGGAGGTGAAGCTGCGGAGCCCGACGGCGCGCGTCCGGGTCGGGATCGGAGGGGGGCTGCTGGTCGCACCGCGGCGGCTGATTCGACGCGGCCGCAGCCAGATCCAGGGCAAGAGTACCCGGGTCGGCTTGACGGTCGTCGAACTGGGCGGAACACGGACACGGCTGACGCTCAGACTGCCGTTGTGAGCGGGTCGTCAAAAAATGCTTGACGCGGGGCCGGCGAAGTGAAAGGCTTCCGCGCCGAGACGGGGGTCCGGCGGTTGGAGCAACCACCCACAGGACTTTCCACCTTGGGCAACGGAGGCCCGAGGCAGTGGCCACGAGGGCACGAGCGAAACCGATAACGCTTCCGAGAAGCGGGACGCAACGAGGGGCATACGCGGGTGCGAAGACCAGCATTGGCCGGTGCTGGAAGCCACGGGACGTTCGGCGTCTCGAGCCTCGGCACGCGCCATCAGAGATTCTGGTTCGCCATCGTGGCGCTCATCGCGCTCTCGCTTCCGTACGAAACGGCACTGGCGGCGTCGATTCGCGGCCTGCTCGATACGCCGGCGACGGCCGTCGGGATGCCGGCGTTGAACCTGCCGGTCGCGCCGTTCCCAATCCTCGGCGTGCCGAGGCTGCACCGCTACGCCGCGCCGACGGCCCCGAAGCTTCAGGCACCCGCCTCCTCCACCACCCGCCGGGTCGTTCACCACACCGTGGTGACGCACCGCATTCGCCACACCGTGGTCAAGCGGGTTCCGGTCCAGCACACGGTCGTCAGGCACGTTCGCCACACCGTTCGCCACACGGTTCTCAGGCGTGTTCGCCACACGGTCGTCAAGCGGGTTCCCGTCCACCACACGGTCGTCAAGCGGGTTCCCCGCACGGTCAAGCGCCGCGTCCCGGCCGTCACCTCGTCGTACTCGCTGCCTGCATCGTCGACGCCGACGCAGCCGACCCGCTCGGCCAGTTCATCGACGGCGTCCGGACTGTCGAGCTCGATCCAGAACGCTGCCCCCGTCACCACGCCGGGGCCCGCGACTCCGACGCTTCCCGCGGACGGCACGGTTGTGACCGAGCCGACCGATCCGAACCCGACGGGAGCGAGCGGCGCGACACCGTCCGGTTCGAGCTCGACGGCGACCGGGGCGGACTCGACCGCGACCGCGCCGAGCCCGGGCGACCCCAGCGGGAACGGCGCGGCGACGCCGTCCACCGGAGTCCCGGTGACGACCGGTGGCGGTAGTTCGTCCGGCCCCGGGACGGTGCAGACGTACATGGAGCAGGCCGGCGCTCAGGCTTCGGGCGACAGTGGGGCGTCGGGCGCGAACGCGGCATCGACCGGCGCCACCGCGCACGACGCCACGGCAAACGACACGACCGCGAGCGACGCCAGCGGGTCGACCCCCGAGAACCCGGCGATCGTCACTGATGCGACCGCGGCGGACTCGGGCACGACCGCCGGCGCCGGCACGAACTCGACTTCGACCGGCACCACAGCTGACACGAGCAGCTCCTCGACCGCAACGACGTCCGACACGAGCGCGACGTCGAGCAACATGGCGGCGTCAAACGACACAAGCGGGACCGATGCGAGCGCGAGCGCCACGGTGGCGAACGACGCGACAGCGAACAACACGACGGCGAGCGACCCGTCCGGCCCGACCTCGTCCGCGGTTCCCGCCCCGTCATCGAGCGACACGAGCACCGCTCCCGCCGGCAGCACCACAGGCGACACCAGCGCGACGCAGGCCGACACAAGCGCGCCGCAGAGTGACGTGACTCAGGGTCCGAGCGACACGAACGGATCGACCAAGGGCACCACACCCGCGGCTGTGGCGGGAACGACCGCCACCGACACGGCCACTGCAGACACGACGGCCAACACGAGCTCGGCTGCAGCCGATTCGACGGCTCCCGCGACCGTGACCGAGTCGAGCACGCCGTCCGCGGACTCGACGGCGAGCACGACGCCGAGCGAGTCGAGCTCGACGCCCGCAGACGCCTCGAGCATCAGCTCCGCAGACACCTCGTCGGCGCCGATCTCGTCCGCGTCGACGGCGTCCGCGGCGTCGACGGAGTCGACGGTCTCGGCGCCTGTCAGCGCGACAACTGACTCGTGGACGACCGAAGCGTCGTCGACGACGGTCAGCTCAGTCCCGTCGACGACCACGACGACGACCTCAGTGACCTTGACAACGGTTGAGGCCGCTTCGGTGCCGGTATCGACCCCGTCGGCGGCGACCACGAGCACGCCGCGGGTGACGACGGCCACGATCGACACGTCGTCGGCGACGGGCTCCGGCGCCGACGGCACCCTGACTGCACCGGCGGTCACGACCGCGTCGCCAACCACTTCCTCCGCGACCACCACGACGAGCGATCCGAGCGCCCCGACCGCGAGCTCAGGCTCGACTCCCGGGACCTCGGTCGGGGCGGTTCTCTCCTCAACGGCCGGCGCCGCGACGCCGACGGGCTCGACCCCGGTGACAGGCGCCGGCAGCTCCCAGCTCATTGCGGCTGGCGCCGATGGCGCGGCGACGATGACCAGCGTCGATCCACGGCCGCCTGATCCCGCGGCCGAGCCGGGTAGTGGCCCGAGCCCACCGTCGTCAACCGTCGGCGTGTTCTACTCGCCCGGCGACCCGGACATCAGTCTTCCCGGGGACACGATCACGCTGAACTCCGACGGGACCACGATCACCGTCACCGACCTCACCAACGGCGCCAACGACACGACCGTTGCGATCAGCTCGATCGTCAACGGGGTCCTTACGGTCGAGGCGAGCAAGATCACGCTGATGGGAAGCTTCCCGCTGGGGACGGCGACGGTGACGATCACAGCGACGTCGTCGAGCAACGGGTGCGGCACCGTATGCAGCACGATCGGCATCATCCCGGATGCCACAGCCGACGCCGAGATCATCCTTGACGCAGCGACGATCACCGCCGGCGCGGTGACACTGAGCGCGACCGCGACGACGGCGCCCGACACGAGCGGCACGCCGTCACCGATCGCCAACATCGAGTCGACCACCACCGCGATCGTCGAGCTTCAGAGCGGCTCTTCGATCATCAGCTCGGGCGCGGTGTCGCTGACCGCGGCTTCTTCCAACACCGCCAACGCGGTGACGACGGGACTGAGTGTCGGCGGCGCCGATGCCGCGATCGCCGTCACCGTCGTCAACTCGACCGCGACGACCGGAGTGCTTGGGGGCAGCTCGATCCAGGCCAACGGCGGCGACCTGACGCTGGCGGCGGTGAACACCACGAACGTCGTCACGAGCGGTGACGCCAGCAAGGCCGCCGACGGCGGCGCCGTCGCAGTCTCGGTCGTGACGACCAGCACCCAGGCTTTCATCTCGGACGCCGGGATGACGAGCGCGACCGGGAACATCTCGATCACCGCCGACACCAAGGCGACCGACGGCACCACGGCCAAGGCGAGTCCCGGTGGCGCCAGCTCCAACAAGTGCATGCAGTCGAGCGGCTGCCCGAACAGCTCGGGAGACGACTCGCCGGACACCCTGACGGGCGGCAACGACAAGGTTCAGGATCAGAACGGCGAGACGCCGAAGTCGATCCCGGTGGCGGCGGCAATCGCTTTCACCGACTTCAGCGACGACACCGAGGCGTTCATCAGCGAAACCACCGTGTCGGCCACGGGCGGCACCGTCCTGGTCCATGCCTCGTCCGCGAACTCGGCCCCGACGATGGCCGACGGCAGCACCGCCGGGACGGGCGCGACCAAGCCTTCGGCCGGAAGCGTCGGCGTCGGCGTCGCGGTCGGGATCGATACGACCACCACCAAGGCGTATATCGGCGGAACGACCACGACCACGGTCAACTCGCCGACGATCACGGTCGAGTCGGTGATGCCGGACACGACCGGTACGACCGACCAGGGCAACTGGACCCAGGGCACCACGTACGCGCACGACGACGTCGTGACCGACCCGACGACCGGCTCCAAGTACGCCGCGCTCGTCGCGAGTCCGGACACGACCCTGGCGCCCTCCGCCAACTCCAAGCAGTGGACACCGATGACCGACGGATACGTCGACAACGCGGTCTCCGGCCACGGCGACGCCACCTCGGTCGCGGTCGCCGGTTCGGTCGGCGTGACCGTCCTGCAGATCGACCGCGAGGCGACCCTGCCAGCCGCGAGCGTCGTCGACATCACCGATGGTGGCAACGCGACGCAGCTGACGCTGACTGCCGAGTCCGACTCCTCGTCGAAGGTCAAGGCGAGCTCCGACGAGAAGGTGTTCGACCCGAACGGGACCGGAGTGATCACCGGCGCCAACACGATCAACCTGCCGTTCCTGATCAAGGACGATTCGGGCAACAACATCGCTGACGGCGCCATGCTCACGTACGACGCCGGCGGCGACCCCGCGATCGGTGGCCTCAGCGACGGCGGTGTCTACTGCGCCAAGAACGTCAACGTCAACGGCAACACGATGAGCCTGCAGCTCACCGGCGGCGCGGACTGCGCCGGATCGGTGATCACGCTCGACCCGACCCAGGCGACCGGCGAGGACCACAGCCTGAGCGTCGACGGCAGCGTCGACGGCGTCGGGATCGGCGCCTCGTTCGCGATCAACTACGTCGACGACACGACGAACGCCGGCGTCGGCAACGGCGCGACGCTGACGGGCGCCAACAACGTGACGATCAGTTCCAAGGCTGGCGACGACATCGAGACGGAGGCCTCGAACGGCTCCGAGGGCGCCGAGGCGATCACTCCCAGCATCGCCATCACGATCGCCAACGTCACGACGACGGCCGATATCGGCACCGGCAGCAAGCTGACCATCCTCGGTGTGCTCGACGCGGAGGCGACTCAAACGGCGACTGTCAGCACCGTCGCCAAGGGCGACACCAAGGGCGCGACGCTCGGCGCCGGCGCATCGATCGCGATCACCGATGTCAGCGACCTGGTCCAGGCGACGACGATGCGCGATCTCCAGGCCGGCGGCGCGGTCACCTTCCAGGCGACGGGCAAATCGACGACCAGCACCGACTCGCGGGCGAGCACCGCCGGCGCCGACACCTCCTCCGGTGACGGCATGGCCAGCGACGGCGACAGCAAGGACGTCAACGGCCAGGCCGACAGCCAGCTCACATCGGCGAGCAGCAAGGCCAAGGGCAACGGTGCCAAGGGCTCGGCCGACAGCGCCACCCCAACGGCTAGCGAGACGGACACGAGCGGCTCAGGCGGCGGCGGCTCGACATCGATCTCGGCGGCGGCTGCCGTCAGCTTCAACCTCGTCCACGCGACCTCCGACGCGTCGCTGCCGCCCGACGTGCAGGTCACGTCCGGTGGCGCACTGACGCTGCACTCGTCGGCCGATACGTCGGCGACCGCCACCGCCGACGGGGAGGCGACCGATCCGAAGGGGACCGCGAGCATCGGCATGGCCGTCGCGATCAACCTGGCGTATGTCAACAACGACGCGAACATCGGCTCGGGTGACGTCGTCAGCTCGCACGGCCTGTCGCTGACTGCGGACATGACCGGCACCGGCGGCAGTGGCGGTGGCGCGCCCACGCACACGTTCGTCGCCTCGGCGCTGTCGGGTGCCGACGGCAGCCAGACGGCGAACATCGACGGCTCGCTGGCCCTCAACATCATCGAGGTCAACACCTCGGCGTCCCTGCTTTTCTACAACGGCGAGCCGTCGCGGGGACCCCCGTCCGTCAACCTCCATGGTGGAGACGTCTCGATGGACGCCGAGGGCGCGACCACCAGTAAGACTTCCGCGAAGGGAGCGAACGACGCGTTCGATCCCAACGCCCCCGGCGTGATCACCCAGGATCCGACGAATCCCAGCGATGGCCTTGATGTGATCGCGCTTCCGAAGGAGATCGTCCACGGCGACGGCACGCCGATCGTGACGGGCGATCAGGTCAAGTACTCCGACGGCGGCGGCGCGCCGATCGGCGGTCTCACGGACGGGACCACCTACTTCGTGACGGTCGTCAGCCCCGGCCACTTCATCCTCTCGAAGACCAACGGCGGCACGCCGATCACGCTCGACCCCAGCGTCGCCCAGGGCTCCGACCACGAGCTGATCCTCCAGACCAACGCCGGCGACTCGAAGGTTGGCATCGGCGCCTCGGTCGCCATCAACCTCGTCAACGACACGACCCAGAGTGGTCTGATCGGCGACGGCGTGTTCGGCGACGGCGCGACCCTTACGGGCGCCGGCAACATCGAGCTCTCCTCGAAGACCGATTCCTCACTCACCACCGAGGCCGACGGCGGCGCCGACGGCGGCATCGCGATCGATCCGAGCATCGCGATCTCGATCCCGAACATCACCACGACAGCCGGGTTCGGCGCCGGCGCCGAGGTGGATGCGACCGGCAAGATCAGCGCCACCGCCACCCAGGACGCCGACCTCGACTCGAGCGCGAAGGGCGACTTCACCAGCTCGAAGGCGGGGATCGGTATCTCGCTATCGCTGGTCGTCGCCGACTACCAGGTCGATGCGAGCAGCGCGCGCTCGCTGAGTAGCTCGAGTACGACGAGCGGCAGCGACGGGATCTCGTTCGAGGCCGACGGCGCCGTTCACCTCAACGCCGAGAGCGAGTCTGCCGGCGAGGGCGAGACGACCTCGAGCGACAGCAAGCAGTCCGACGGCGGCGGCGAGACCGCCAACCAGAAGGCGGACAAGCAACTCGGTTCCGCCGAGAGCACGCAGATGACCGCCGACGGGAAGACGTCGAGCAGCACGAGCACACCGGCGGCGGACGGCGCGGGCTCGGACGGCAGCGGCGCGGTCACGATCGCGGGCGCGATCACGATCAACATCGTCAACAGCAGCTCGAGGGCCACGTTGGCGTCGGGCACGACGGTCAACGCGGGCGGTCCTGTCAGCCTGAAGACCCTCGCGAACACCGATGTGCTCGCCAACGCGGACGGCAGCACGAAGGGCGACAACTCGGTCGGCGTCGGCGCCGCGATCTCCATCAACGTTGCCAACATCACCAACGAGGCGAATACCGAGGGCGCCACGGTGACCGCCAACGGCATCGACATCGAGGCCGGGATGAACGGCGGCGACGGCACCACGGCGACCGCCAACGACCCGATCTACCGGTGGAACACGAGCGGGCTCACGCCCGAATGGGATCTCGTCGACTCCGGCTCGAAGCTGCCGACGACGGCGAGCGACAAGGATTACTTCTTCCTCACGATGGCCAACGAGGCAGACCAGCCCGGCGTCTACCAGTTCAACGGGACCACGAAAAAGTGGTCTCTGGTGGCGCTGCAGACGACGATCACCCAGGATGCGGCACTCCCCGACACCGGCGCGAGCAGCAACCAGCTGATCCAGATCCCCGCCCACCAGGTCGAGGCCACCTCGACGTCGGGCGCGAGCAGCAGCGGTGACGCGGCGATCGCCGGATCGTTCGCGATGAACCTCACCTCCAACGACACAGAGGCGGTGCTCGGCAGCAAGGGTGGCACCGTCCCCGTCACCGACACGGCCGGGACCGGCGATCTGACGCTGAAGGCGACGACCCAGGAGGTCGACACCGCCAACGCCAAGGCCACGGTCGATGCCGATTCCGAGAAGAACAACTCGAGCTCCGACGGTGGCAGCGGCGACGGCAGCAAGGACTCCAGCGGCGCCAAGGTCGGCGTCGGCGCCTCGATCGCGCTCAACATCCTCACCTCCGAGGGCGCCCGCGCCGAGGTCGAGAACAACGTCGTGGTGGCGGCGGCGAACAACGTCGACGTCGAGGCGACCTCGACGCGGACCCTGAAGACCGACGTCGAGGCGGGCGTCGATTCGAGTTCGAAGGTCGGCGTCGCGCCGGCTGTCGGCCTGATCGTCGTCGCGAGCGACGCGGTGACGGCGCGAATCGGTAGCTCGGCGACGACGCTCGCCGCGGGCGGCACGGCGACGATCACGGCCACGCACAAGGTCGACGCGGACGCGGAGGGCTCAGCCGACGCGGCCGGCAGCGGCGTTGCGGTTGGCGCGGACATCGGGATCAACGTCGTTGTCGGCTGGACGACGACGGCCGAGCTGGCGCGCAACCTTGACGCGACGTCGCTCGACATCCAGGCGACCTCGGAGGCGAACAGCTCATCGCAGGCCAAGGCCAGCGCCAAGGGCTCCAGCAATAGCGGCGACAACGCCGACACGCAGGCCAACAACCAGGTCAAAAACAACCCGAACGCGAGCGGCACGGGCGTCGGGACGCTGCCGTCGGCGAGCGGCGGCACCAACGGCAGCAACGGGCTCAGCAGCGCGAACAGCTCGTCGTCCGGCCAGTCCGGCGACAGCGGCGGTGGCGTCGGCGTCGCCGCGGCGATCGCCGTCAACTGGCTAGACGCGACCAACACCGCCGAGATCGACCCGAACGTCACGGTCGTGGTGACCGGCGGCTCGGTCATCGTGCAGGGCAGCACGCACACCACCGGATACGCCCGCGCGATCGGCCTCGCGGTCAACCTGAGCAGCAGCTCGAGCTCGGCGGACGTCGCCGCGGGCGTCGGCCTGAACGTGCAGGAGGTCACCAACGACGCCTCGATCGGCAGCGGCGACTCGATCACGAGCACCGGGTCGGGCGCCGGCATCACCGTCCAGGCGATCTCGCCGGCCGAGAACGACTTCACCGCCTGGGGCATCGCCGGCAGCGGCGGCAAGAACGACGCGAGCGTCTCCGCCGCGATCGCCGTCCAGGTTCTGATCCTCCACACCGATGCCGGAGTCGGGGCCGGCTCGACCCTGATCACAGATGGCGGTGTCACGATCAACGCGACCGACCCGCTGGGCCTGCAGAGCCTCGCCGTCTCGGGCGCGCTGTCGATCGACGGAAGCGGCGTCGGCGGCGCGATCGTCGTCAACGTGATCGACCCGGACGCGACCAAGGCGCACATCGACTCGAGCACCGGTCAGGTCACGACGGTCAAGGCGCGGGGCGCCGTCTCCGTCACGGCCACCGGCGGCCTCGTCGCGCTGGTTCCGGATCTGACCAAGCTCGGCCTCAGCACCACCGGCCTGGAGGGCAAGCTCCAGAGCGCGCTGCCGCCGCTCTCGTCGGTCGCGATCGGGGCTGCCGCGTCGAGCGGCGACGCCGCCGTCACCGGCTCGGTGATCATCGACGTCTACACGTTCGACACCGAGGCGACGATCGGAGACGGCGCCCAGCTCAACCAGGACCCCAGCTTCCAGCTCGGATCGGCGGGCCAGGCGCTGACCGTCCAGGCGACGGACAGCACACAGATCGTCAACATCGCGGGCGGGCTCGCGGCGACCACCGGAGACGCAGGAGTCGGTGTCGGGCTCGACGTCGAGGTGATCGGCAAGACCGTCAACGCTTCCGTCGGCAACTCCGTCGACGCGTCCTTCGGCGGCACCGTCAACGTCCAGTCAGCTCCACCGAGAGCTACTTCGGTCTGGCCGTGGAACTGGCGGGTCGGCCGGGTCGACCGCCGTGGCCGGCTCGATCATCGTCGTCGTGCTCGACCCGATGTCCTCGAGCGCGGTGGTCGGCGATTCCTCGACGATCTCGGCCGGCGGCGATTTCGGCATCCGGGCGAGCGACACGATCTCGAACCTGCAGCTGCTGACCGGGCAGGTCAGCTTCGGCGATTCGGCCGGCGTCGGCGTTGCGTCCGCGACGCTGGTCCGGACCGAGGCGGTCAACGCCGGCACCGGCGCCAACACGACGATCAGCTCCGGCGGCAGCGCGGGGATCACGGTCAGCGCTTCGCAGACCGAGAATCCGCTGCTGATCGCCGTCGGCGGCAGCGGCGGCGGCGACGCGGGCGTGGCCGGCTCGGTGACCATCGACGTGATGAACAACACGACCTGCGCGCACCTGGGTTCCGACATCGACAGCACCTGCAAACCGACCACCGGCGGTGGCGGCGCCAGCGCCAGCCAGGGCAGCGTCGCCGTCAGCGCCAGCGACACGTCGACGTTCGACGACGCGGCCGGCTCGATCGCGATCGGCGGCGACGCGGGCGTCGGCGCCGGCGTCGACGTCCAGGTCGTCAACAAGTCGACGTTCGCCGCGATCGGGGCGAACACGACGGTGACCGCCGATGGCACGAACGGCTCGGTGACGATCGGCTCGAACTCCAGCGAAGACGTACTGTCGATCGCCGCCAGCGTCGGCATCGGCGGCACCGCGGCGGTGACGGTCAACGCCGGAGTGTCGGTGTTCAGCGTCAGCACCCAGGCGACGATCGGCTCGGGCGCGAAGGTGTCCGCCGGCGACAGCGTCGGCGTGACGGCCAACGACGGCCTGTCGATGCAGGTCATCGCGGGCAACGTCTCGTTCGGCGGCACGGCGGCGGTCGGCGCGGCGGGCGCGGTGCCGATCGTCGACAAGACGACGAAGGCCTGGATCGACTCGGGCGCGCAGGTCTGGGCCGCAGGTGGCGGGGGCCTCGCTCCGGGTATCACCGTCGCGACCGGCGGCTTCACGGTCGACACGAACGATCCGCGCTTTGACCCGAGCGACGCGCTCGAGGGCGACGGCAAGACCTTCAACCTCGCCGTCGATGACCCCGGCTACCAGCAGATCTACACCGAGAACGAGGCGGTCCGCTACGACAACGGCGGCGGCGCGAACATCAACGGGCTCCCGTGCGGGTCGAACCCTGACGGAAGCCTGATCAGCTGCAGCGGCAACACGGGCGGGACGAGCAGCGCCGCGGGGCAGGTCTACTACGTCCACGTCGTCTCCCCGACCGAGATCCAGCTGATGACGCTTCCGGTCGAGCCCGGCTGCGGGACAACCGGCAATCCGGCCTGCGGAGCCGTCATCTCGGGCCTGAGCGCACCGTCGGGCGGCGGCGAGTCCCAGCGATTCGTCCCCGCCACTTCCGTCTCGGCGCCGATGGACAGCTCGCCGCGGTTCACGCCCGCGAAGGACGTCGTCGGCAACACGATCAACCTTCCTTACACGCCTGACTTCGCGACCGGCGACACGGTCGTCTACAGCGCCGGCGGCGGCACGCCGATCCCGGGTCTCCTCGACGGCAACCAGTACAAGGCGTTCGTCAGCGGCAACAGCGTCGAGCTCTGCGATCAGAACGCGAGCAGCTGCGGTCCGGGCAACGCGATCACGCTGAGCGTCAACCCGAGCGTCGACTACGGCCGGTCGCACAGCATCGTCAAGAAGGGCGAGCAGCCGTCGGCTGACGCCTCTCAGGAGAACCCGGCGAGCGTGACGGCCGGGACGCAGACCGGGTTCCACGGCGTCGCCGTCACCGCGACCAACAGCGACGACATCAGCGCCGTTGCCGTCAGCGCGGGCGCGTCCGGGTCGGTCGCCGTCAACATCAGCGGCTCGGTCAATGTGGTCAGCACCGACACCGAGGCGTATATCGGCGCCGGCGCGCACATCAACTGCGCGTGGAACACCGCGTGTACGTCGGGCAACACGACGGCGGGCTCGGTCAAGGTCGCCGCGGCCAACAGCTTCCGCCAGCTCGGGATCGCCGCCTCGCTGTCGATCGGCGGTGACGTCGGCGCGGCGCCGAGCGCGGCGGTGCGCGTGGTCACGCTCGTGACCAAGGCTTACATCGACAGCAACGCGATCGACAAGGCGATCGTGTTCTCGCCCGACAGCGTGTCGGTGACGGCCGACAACAGCGGCTCGATAGTGTCGGTCGCGGCGGGTGCCGGCGGCGGCACGGTCGGCGTCGCGGCCTCGGGCGGCGTGACTGTCCTGAACGACACGACCTACGCCGACACGGGAACGAACGCGACGATCGACGCCGCCGGCAATGTCCTGCTCGAGGCCAGCGACCAGACGAGCGTGATCTCCGTCGCCGGCACCGCGGCCGGCGGATTCGTAGGCGTGGCCGCGGGCGTTGGCGTCCTCTCGATCACCAAGGACACGCAGGCATTCATCGGCGGATCGAGCCACGTCGACGGTCGCGCCAACACCGCGACGACGATCTCGGGTACCGCCCGCGACGGCAGCACCAACGGCAACTGCTCCGGCGTCTCGTCGTGCTTCGGCACGCTCAGCAACTTCCAGGGCGTCGCCGTCCAGGCGAGCTCCAGCGAGAACATCTTCGGCCTCGCGGCGTCGATCGGCGGCGGCGCTGTTGGCGTCGCCGGCGCCGTCGACGTCGCGATCGCCCATGTCGACACGAAGGCGTTCGTCGGGCCGAGCGCGCAGGTCAACGCGAAGGGCGGCGCGGGTGCCGCCCAGGGCGTCGACGTGGCCGCGGTCGACTTCGTGAAGACGTTGACGATCGCCGGTGGTGCCGCCGGTGGCGTCGTCGGCGTCGGCGGCGGCGTCGACATCGGCGTCGTCGACGAGACCACCCAGGCCTACCTCGGCACCGGCTCGACGGTCGATGCCAACGGCGACGTCAATGTCTACGCGCTCGCGCACGAGGAGATCCAGTCGTTCGCCGTCGGGTTCGGCGCCGGCTTCGTCGGCGTCGCCGGCGCGGTCTCGGTGTGGACGATCGGCACCCAGACCGTCTCGACGTACAACCAGGCGGCCGGTGGCCCCGACCGCGGAGCGTGGAGCGCGACGAATGCCGCCAGCAGCGTCGCGTCCGATCAGTACCACAAGGGCGACCAGGTCGAGTACGACCCGGTCAGCGCCAGCGGCTGCGATCCGAGCACCGATTCGAACTGCCAGGTCTACGTCGCGAGCGTCGACGATCCGACCACCGCGCCGACCGACACCGGCTCCTGGCAGGCCCAGCAGAGCGCGCTGGACGACCACGGCGGCACCGGCGCCGCGAGCCTCGGCGACCAGATGAGCGGCGGTCAGGGCAGCGACGGCTTCATGAGCATGCTCCAGGGCACCACCAACTCGAGCACCCCGAGCGCCTGGTCGAACAGCACTCCGTATAACAGTGGGGACGTCGTCTCGTTCGTCGACGCCGACGGCCACACCCGATACTTCAAGGCGACAGCCGCGACCACGGGCGTTCAGCCGATCGCACCCGGCAGCCAGACGACCGCGATGCCGCTCGGCAGCGTCCAGTCGCCGTGGGAGGAGGTCACGGGCCAGTACACGACGAACAACCGCATCTCGGGGCAGGTCGGCAGCCAGAACGGGACCTGCGACAACACGCCCGGTGACACCACCGCCACCAACCAGATGGCGTGCAGCCAGAAGAACGGCTCGATCGTCTCCGGTCAGCTCGCGCAGACGGCGCCGCCGAACGGCACCTCGGCCGAGATCTACGGCAACGTCACGGCCGGCCGCAACGTCAACGTCGTCGCCGCGGACAACCTAAGCGCGCTCGGACTGGCCGGCGTGATCGCGGTCGGCGCGGTGGGCGTCGGTGTCGGCGTGTACGTGCTGAATGTCGAGGGCTCGACCGATGCCGGGATCAACTCCGGGGCGCAGGTCACCGCAGGGACCGCAGGGGCCGTGACGGTCCGCTCGGCCTACGGCGAGAACATCCTCGGGATCGCGATCGCGGGCACCGCCGGGTTGGTCGCGGTCGGAGGCGACGTCGTCGTGGTCAACGACTCGAGCTCGCAGATGGCGCACATCGACGACTCCGCCGCGATCCTACGGTCCGGGGGCGGCGTCACCGTCAGCGCCGGTTGCGGCGAGGTCCTGACCGATCACTGCGCCGGGATGAACGGCCGCACGGTCGACGCGCTCGCGATCGGCGGCCAGGGTGGCGTCGTCGCCGCCGGCGCGAGCGTCGCGGTCGCCGAGCTCAGCGGCGACACCCAGGCGCTGATCGGCGACGTGAGCTTCGGGGGCACCGGCACGGTCAGCTCGATCACGGTCAAGGCCGACGACGCGATGGCCCCGCAGACGCAGGCGATCTCGGTCGGCGTCGGCCTGGTCGCGCTCGGTGGCGCGGTGGCGGTGACCGACCTGTCCGGGACCACGCTCGCGTCCTCGGGCGCGCACGGCTCGATCAGCGGCGGCATGACCGTCGCCGCGACCGGCGACCACTCCAACGTGAGCGCCGAGACACTCAACCCGAAGGTCGGGTTCGCGACGCTCGGCCTGACGATTCGGCACGCGGTCGACTCGCGCAACACCGAAGGCGCGACGACCAAGTCGGCGACCGCCGGGGCGGCGCTGTCGGCCGGCGGGGCCGTGCTCGTCACCGCGCAGGCGACCAACCACGTGGTGGTCGGGCCGATCGCGGGGATCCCCGAGATCAGCGTCAGTGGCTTCAGTCTCTCGATCCTGGTCGGCATCGCCAAGGTCGAGGGCGCGACCGAGGTCCAGCTCGACGGCAGCGTCAGCGGCTCGTCGTCGATCACCGCGTGGGCACACGGCGACAACCAGGCGAGCGCGCCGGTGACGATGATCGGGGCCTCGGTGGTCGGCGCCTCCGGTGCATACGCCGACGCCGAGATAACCAACAGCGCGAAGATCTCCGCGATCGTCGGCTCTGACGCCAGCCTCAGCTCAGGCGGGGCGATCGACATCGAGGCACTGACGGCCAACTCGAGCGGCGGCGCCGTCGCCAACAGCGCCACAGCCAGTATCGAGAGCATCAGCCTGAGCTTCGCGGCGTCGATCACCGTGATGGTGGCCAACGCCAGCGTCGGCGGTGCCGTCGAGGCCGAGCTCGACGGCAAGGTCACCAGCTCGTCGGGGATCACGGTCAACGCCAACGGGCAGAACAGCTCCACGGCGAAGGTCGATACGATCAGCGCGGCGTTTGGGCTCGGGTTGAGCGGCTCCGGCGCCGAGGCGGACATAACCGGCCGTGCGGTCACGTCTGCGACGGGTGCGAGCACCGCGTCGCTGGATTCGAGCGGGGCGATCCTGTTCGAGGCGACCTCGCAGAACACCGCCAACGCGAGCTCCACGAGCGGAACCGGCGCGCTGTTCGCGTTCTCGATCAATATCCCGAAGGCCGACATCGCCGCACCGACGACCGGCGAGTTCGACGGCGGCGTCTCCGGCGCCGGCAGCCTCACGATCACCGCCAACAGCGCCAACAACTCGACGGCGACCTCCAATCCAGTGGCGTTCGGACTGTTCTCGGGCTCGGGCGCGGAGAGCGAGGCCGACCTGGAGACGGGCGCCTCGACCAACGCGAACGTCGGCTCGGGGACGCTCAGCGTGACCAGCAAGATCTCGCTCACCTCGACCAGCAACAACAGCGCGAGCGCGTCCACGGACGGAACGGGGGCCGGGGGCCTCTCGGTCAGCATCCTCAAGGCGGCGGCGAACGACCACGCCGGGACGAACGCCTCGTTCGGCGCGACCGTCAACCAGGCCACCGAGATCGACGTCGACGCCAACGGCACCGATTCCGCCAACGGCAATCTGCACGCGATAAGCATCGGCCTGCTGGCCGGCATCACCGTGTCCGAGGGCGACGCCACGATCGACGGCTCCAACAACGCCCAGCTGACCTCGGCGGCCAAGATCCAGAGCGCCGGGACGAACGTGAGCGTGTCTGATGTTCACGTCGGTGAGGCCACCGCGACAGCCAACGGCGGCGGCGGTGGCGCGCTCGGCGCGGCCAAGCTGACGGCCAATGGAACCGACAGCCCGACGGTCAACTCCTTCGCGGCCGGCGGCGCGACGGTCGGCAACGGCAACGGCACGCCCGGTTCGCTCACGATCTCGTCGAACTCAACCGAGGGCACGAACGTCAACTCCAACGCCGGCACCGGTGGCATCGTCTCGTTCGGCGGGATCTCGGCGACCTCGAACGTCAGCCCGACCGTCTCGTCGTACCTCGCCGGCAACAACGTGCTCGTGAGTGGCAACGTCGGGGTGACGGCCCAGGTGACGCGGGCAGAGGGACACACCCGGGCGACCGCCTTCGGCGGCGGCGCGGTCCAGATCGGCTCCGCCAACGCAACCGCGAACGTCAATCCGGCCGTGACCGCCTACATGGGGAGCGGTTCGAACATCAACGCGGGCGGCAGCGTCACGATCGACGCCGAGAACCTGTCGCAGGCGAGCGGTCCGCCTCCAGGCGATACGTTCAACATCCCGAGCGACGTCAACCAGGCAACGGGACGGTGAACTTCCCGTCCAGCGGTCTCTCAACCGGTGACGCGGTGCTGTACGTGCCGGGAACCTTGGACTCGGGCGGCAACTTCGTGCCGAGCAGCCTCGACGTGCTGCCCGGAATGCGGTCGGGTTGTTCGAACGCGATCGACAACGGCTGCCTCTACACGGTGATTGCCGTCAATCAGAACACCCTCCAGTTCGGCGACACGTTCACGACCGGGTCGGTCGACACCTCGGCGATCCCGGGCTTCTGCAACGCAACCAGCGATCCCAACAGCTGCCCCGGCGTCGATCCGAACCGGAGCTTCATTCGCTTCGCACAGCCGGACAACTTCCAGACCGGTGACGCGGTGGTCCTGCAGAGCGCGCCCGGGTCGTCGCTCGGCGCGATCGGGGCTCCCGCCAACACGACGTTGTACTTGCGCGTGATCGACCCATTCACGGTCGAGCTGTACACGACGTTCGCCGCGGCCACCGATCCGGGCGTGACGTTCAACGACATCACGGCCAGCGGCGGCAGCAACAACGTCACCGGCGGCGCGATCGGTGTAAGCAATACGTTTGGCAGCGGTGAGCGTGTCACCTACCTCGCCCCGCAGCCGCTGACGTTCAGCGACAGCAGCGTCGACGTCAACCCGGCGGATTACACGCAGCCTGGGACGAACACGATCGCGCTCGGCCAGGTTTTCGCGGCAACGAGCAGCGCCAAGCAGTGTGACACCTCTTTCTCAATCCCGACGGGCTCTACACGGGAGAGAAGGTCGTGTACGAGACCAGCGCGACCGACACCGCACACACGGTCGGCGGGCTCACCCCCGGCGGCAGCTACTACGTGATCGTCGTCAACCCGTTCGTGATCCAGCTCGCCGCCACGCTCGAGGATTCGCAGATCTACACGTTCAGCTGTGGCAGCGGCTGCACCCAGACGCACAATCCTGTCGCGGTTCCGATCTCGGCGCCTAGCAAGGCCGGGGCGACCCAGGAGATCGTGCCGGCGCCCGTGGCGAACCTGACAAACGGTTTCACCTACACGATCGACTCGGCATCCTCCGGCAGCTCGATCGAGCTCGACCCGGCCGGCGGTACCAGCGCGATCCCAATCTCGACCCAGGAGAGCTGGAGCGACCACGGCACCGGCGGTACGGTGACGGTCATCGGCGGCGATTTCCTCGGTGGCCAAACCTGTCCGGCGCCGGGATCGCGCTGACCCCGGTGGGCGGCGGGACCGTCGACGAGCTGCGCGTCGATATGTCCGGCGGCACCCTCAGCCCCGGGACGAACGAGATCCTCGCCACGGACGGAACGTCACTTCGTCAGCTGCTACCGCCGTCCGGCGACGGCCTGACCAACGCGGACGCCGAGGGCGGCGGTGGCGGTGTCGGCTCGTTCAACGCACCGCAGGCGACGGTCAACAACAGCCCGACGACACAGGCCTACGACGACGCGGCGACGATCATGGCCGGCGGCGACGTGACCATCACCGCCAACACCGCGACCAACGACAGCGGCAACGCCCAGAACGGCTCGGGCGGCCTGATCGCAGCCTCGTTCGTCGAGTCCGACATCAACGTCACCACCAACACATACGCGTTCGTCGGCGCCCAGCCCACTTCCCCGTTCACGATCACCGGCGACAGCTCATCGACACAGATCGATGCCACGGGCGCCTCGATCAACGCGGGCGGCAACGTCAAGATCGGCTCGACCACCTACTACAACACCCACAACACGGCCGACAGCTCCAGCGGCGGGCTTGGCGACTTCTCCGGCGCGACCGCGGACACGACGGTCAACGACAACACCGCGTCGGTGGTGGGCGCCAGCGCTGCGATCACCGGTCTCACCGTCGCCGTCGACTCGAGCTCGAGCGGCGACCAGTTCGCGCATGCCCACGACTTCGCGATCGCGTTCATCGGCGGTTCCGACGCCGAGGACCACTATCACCTGACCTCATTCGATACGGCGCTGATCGACGGCCAGAGCACGAACACGACATCGATCGACGGTATCGACGGCGTTGACATCCGCGCCTACCACATCAACGAGACCAGCAACGCCAGCAACTCATCGACGTGCATCTGCATCGGCCCGTCGGCCGGGGGCGATAGCGGCTTCGGGCATCTGAACAACACGGCAGCGGGCCACCAGGGCGCGACGGTCACGGCGTCGCCACGCCTGACGTTCGGCCCGGGTGGGACCGAGAACGACCCGAGCCTGATGCCGCTCTTCACCAACGGTGACAAGAACCTGGCGCTGTACGTCGAGGCGCAGGACGAGAAGAACGTCTTCGACACAGGGACGGCGCCGAACATCTTCTGGAATTCGGATGTCGTCATCTACGACGGCCCGAGCCCGTTCCTCGAGATCGGCACCAACGGCTCGGTCTCCAAGGCGATCAACATCACGATCGGGTGCGAGACGGCCCCGAGCACCGGATGCGTGGCCAACCCGGCGCCGGGTACCGCGATGGATCCCGGCAATACCGGCACGGGGATCGTGGCCGACATCGTCAACAACGACGTCGGCGACATCACGATGGATACCAACAGCAACGGCAACGGCAACATCAGCGGTGGCGCCACAGTCGGCGGTCACCACTGGGGCACGTTCACGTTCCGGCAGAACTACCAGAACGTCACGATCATCAACAACTCCTCGCTGACGCTGAAGGTCGACGACATCAACCCGATAAACACCGCCGGTCAGCCGAATGTCAACCTGAACGCCAGCAGCATCAGTTTCAACCGCGGCAGCACCTCGCCGCCGGGCCCGGGCTTCGCGATCGTCCAGAACGTGTTCCCGACGCTCGTGACGATCACCGGCACGACCAGCGCCAACATCGTCCTGAACGGAACGATCAACAACCCGATCGGCGAGACCGACATCACCAACAGCGGCGGCAACATTCTCGCCAGCACCCTGCGGGGCGTCGCGGTCAGCGGCACCGACCCCCACACGTCGCTGATCATCACCAACAACCTCCAGATCACGGCTACCACCGGCAGCATCGGCTCCTCCAGTGAGCCGTACGTGAACGTCGACATGATCACCTACGACAAGAGCCTGCTGGAGCTCAAGGCGACGGCCGGCACGGACATCAACCTCGACATGCTGACGTGGCTCCGCGACCCGTCGATCACGACGCCGACGGTGAGCTCGCCGTACAACATTCAGGTCGATCACCTGGTGGCCGGGCAGAGCATAAACCTGCGGCTGCAGGCGACGCTCCTGGGCGTCGGGACCAAGGCGCTGCCAGGTGTGGAAGTGAACGTCAACGGGACTCCCGATCCGGGCGACCCGTACTTCAACTACTACACGCCCGACATCGGTTCGCCGGGTAACTACGACCCAGGCGTCTTCGGGCTGACCCCGAGCGCGGTGCCGAGCACGTACAACTTCAGCCTGCTCGACGCGGGATCGGCGGATCAGAACGGCAGCGTCAATGTGTACGCCGCCAACGACAACCCGACGGCCACCCGGATCAACATCTCGACCCCCGACGTCGACGTCCACAACCTCGGCAACGTCAACGCCGACACAAACGGGTTCATCAACCTGACCGAGCCGGGCAACGACATGCGGATCGGGCTGATCCGCTCGAGCGACGACAACGTCACTCTGGACGCGTTCGGGTCGCTGCTCGACGCACCCGTCGGTAGCCCGAACCCGCCGCCGATCGGCGTCCAGCCGCCCCGGACATCGCCGAACGTCGTCGGCGTGACGGTGACTTTGACCGCCGAGCACGGGTCGATCGGCACCGACAGCAACTTCCTCCAGGTCCTGACCTCCGTCGACAGGTTCGGCGTCCTCAACGCCCAGGCGCCGGGGGTGATCCGGATCGCCCAGACAAGCGGCGACACCGTCACGCTCTGGGATCCGGTGACACAGACGTTCAGCAGGGTCGTCAACGACTCCCCTCAGGACCTCCACGTCGGCACCGTGACGACATGCTTCGGATCGAGCGCGACGACGTGCGCCGATGTCAGCCTGACCAACTACGACGGCGCGATCACCGACGGCCACAACAACGGCCTCGGCGGCACCGCACCGAACGTGATCGGCGACACGATCAATCTACTGGCGCTCGCCGGAACGCTGGCCGGCAACATCGGTGACCCGTCTGGCCTCAATGACCTGAAGGTCAACTCGTCCAATGGGTCCGGCTGCACGACGTCGTTCACCCCCGCCTACCAGGACGCCAATTACCAGAACGCGTCGAACGTGGAGCGAACTGTGACGGCGACGTGCGACTTCGCGGCTCAGGCCGACAACAACATCTACGTCACCGAGACCCAGGGCCCGCTCAACGTGCTGCTCGCGCACGCCTCCGACGGAAACGTCAGGCTGACGACGACGGAGACCGGCACCGACGGCAACGCCGTCGCCGGCGCGAGCCAGGGCGAGGTCGCGACCCTGTCCGCGCCGCTGTCGACCTCGACGGCAGTCACCTCGATCGGGGTGTCGCCGCTGGCGACCGCGCTGACCGCCGGCTCGACGATCACGATCCTGTCTGGAATCAACTCGCAGACGTTCGTCGTCAGCGGCGCCGTCGGGGCTGCGGCGACCAGCATCCCGGTGTTCGCGACGGTTCCGAATTACGCCTACTCGACCGGCGCCGCGGTCCTGTTCGGCGCCCCGACCGCGGGCAACGACATCTTCGTTCTCCACAACGGCGTCACCCTCGTCAACGAGCGGGCCCGCCGCCGACCGGAACCCCCGACTTCCAGACGGTTCCGTACGGACTGGTCGAAGCCGACAGTGGCAACGTGACCCTCCGTTCGGCCGCCGATGTGATCACGGATGGCACCGTTAACAACGGGCTGCCGACCGCGTCCGGAACGCCGCAGCCCGGGGCCGTGATCACCGCCACGACCGAGGCCAACGAGCCCGGCACCGGCAACACGGTTCTGCTGAACCCGAACCTCCCGGTCAACCAGACCGGCAATATCGATATCTACGGCGACTTCCACCCGAGCGGCCTCGACACGACCGTGGGTGACGGGACCGTGATCGTCCTCCGCGGCGTCGTGACGCCGGGTACCGGCGGACTCACGCGGGTGTTCGGCAACGCCGAGAGCGACACGATCATCTTCGACCAGACGTATCTCGGCGGACACACCCGGGCATACGGTTCGAACACCCCGACCCCGGTGGGCGCCTTCGCGCCCAGCGGCGACGGCGCCGGCACCTGCACGCAGGCCATTCCGCCGAACCTCGGCTCCGGCTGTGACGACACGTTCATCGTCAACCGGCTCGCATCGACGGTGCCGCTGGGCGCCAGCGCCGACGTCGCGCTCGGGAACTCGCTGACGCTCGACGGTCAGTCCGGCAACAACAACTACGACATCTACACCAGCGGCAGCTGGTGCGGCGCGTGCCCAGCCGAGGCGGGACTCCCGTCTCGAGCTGCGCCAACAACTACGTGCTCAACGTCCTCGGCACGCACGCTCCGACCGACGGGAGCGACACGCTGAACATCTTCGGCTACGACTCCTACACCGCGGGCACGCCGAACTTCACGGGGATCGATTCGGCGACTAACAGCGACTGGGCGACCAACGACACCTTCCTGCTGCGCAGCGTGCCGTACATCAACGGCGAGAGCCAGGCGCGGCCGGGAATCTACGAGGGCACCTCCGACCAGACCGCCGGCGCGGCGTTCGTTGCGCTGCTCCACGCGAGTCTCACCGAGACCCAGGCGATCGGCTCGAGCGGCGTCCTTACCAGTGACTCGACGACGGGCACGTTCGGGGTCGAGCGGATCAACTACGACAGCTCGATGAACGGCGGCGTCCACGTCTACTCGACCGGCGGCAACGACTACTTCGCGGTCGACGACAACGCCGCGCCGACGTACCTGGACGGTGGTTCGGGCGACAACCAGTTCCAGATCGGCCAGGTATACGGGTTGCGCCGCACCTGCACGGCGGGCACGAGCAGCGATCCGTGCACGCAGCCGGCGCAGAGTACACCCGGCACGTTCGGCGGCTCGGGCAACCTCGCCTCCGAGAACGCATTCGACGTCGCGACCGTCGCAACCACCCAGGGCTGGCTGTCCCGCGGCACCAGCGCACCGCTGGTCGCAGACGGTGGCACCGGCAACAACACGTTCACCGTCTACAGCAACCAGGCGGTCCTCCACCTCCAGGGCGACGGCGGCAACAACCTGTTCATCGTCCGCGGCTTCGCGCTGGCGCAGACCGACAGCGCCGGCAACATCATCCTGCCCGGCGGGTGCACGACGATCTCCGCGCCGTCCTGCTTGCCGATCCCGGTCACCACCAACGGTTTTTCGACGGCCGCGCAGACCGACGTCCGGACGGGCGCCGGCAATAACCAGGTCGAGTACAACATGAACGCGCCGGTGTCGGTCGACGGCGGCACCGGCTTCAACAAGCTGATCATCCTCGGGACCGAGTTCGCCGACCACATCGTCGTCACCGATCAGGGCATCTTCGGCGCCGGGATGTCGGTCAGCTACCGCAACATCCAGGTGATCGAAATCGACGCGCTCGAGGGCGACGACACGATCGATGTGCTTTCGACCGCACCTGGAGTCGCTGTTCGCGTCGTCGGCGGCACCGGCTCGAACACGATCAACGTCGCCGGCGATGTCACCGGCAGTGTCTTCTCGCAGGACATCAACGGAACCAGCTCGACGATCAACAACCAGATCCTGACCCAGGCACAGCTCTACCAGGATCTGACGATCCCGGGCGTCAGCCTGAGCGTCGCCCAGGGGTCGCAGGGCGCGGTGATAATCACGCAGCCCGCCGGCGGGGTGAACGTTCAGGAGACCGGTAGCGGCCCGATCGGCACGATCGACTCCTACACGGTCCGGCTCGCCCAGCAGCCGACCTCTGACGTGTACGTGATGATCACCGCCGAGCCTGACTTCCTGCTCAACCGCCTCGGCGACAACCCGTCCGGCCAGTTCGGAGACTCGATCCTGCTGGCCACCGAGCCGCTCGGGACGACGCCGAACCCAGGCACGACGACCGCCAACTCCGACTTCTACCAGCACACCACCTACGACGGCGCCCCACTCGACGTGCCGCAGCGCGCGGTCGTTCTCCACTTCACCGCGAGCGACTGGCAGACGCCGCAGGTCGTCTGGGTTGGCGCGATCAATGACGCGTTGCCCGACGGGAGCCGCGTCTACGAGGTCTCGAGCTCGGTGCTGAGCCTCGATCCGTTCTTCGAGGACGCCGGTGTGAGCAACGTCGACGTGACGAAGACCGATACCGGGACACCTGGGATCCTCATCGGCCAGCTCGGCAACACCGACACCGCCGGCCTCTACTACGACGGCTCACTCAGCGGCGGCTCGACGACGCTGACCTCCGGGACGGCGATGTTCACGGCGGCCGATTTCAAGCAGCCGATCTTCGAGATCGACGGCGGCACGCTGATCTCCACCGGTACGACGATCACCGGCTTCGCCCCTAGCTGCGGCGCTGCCGCGACCACCTGCAGCAGCGTGATCCTGTCGACGGCCGCGTCCGGCACCAGCACCAGCGTGTCGTTCGCACTGCCGAGTCGCGTCACCCCGCCCGCGCAGTTCACCGGCACCGCCACGACGACGACCGTCGCGGCGGTGCCCGGGACGTTCACGCTGAACGACATCGGGCAGCCGATCCTGCAGATCGGCGGCACCTCCGTGATCCCGGCCAACACGGTGATCACCGCTGTCAGCTCCGACGGCTCGACCGCGACGGTCGACAAGACGCTCACCCCGGGCGCCGTGAACTTCGAGCTGCCGAGCCGACTGGCGTCGTTCCACACCTTCACCGACGGCGTCGGGAACGGGACGACGACCTTCACCTCGAGCACGGCGGCGTTCAACCAGGGCGACGTTGGCCGGCCGATCGTTGAGTTCGACGGTGGCGGCTTCATTCCGGTCGGGACAGTCATCCTGTCCGTGCTGAGCTCGACCCAGGCTGTCCTCTCGGCTGCCGTCGGCACGCAGGCCAACATCAGCTTCGTCCTACCTGCCCGCAACGGCGCCAACACCGTGCTCGAGGCCACCACCGGCTTCCACAGAGCGCGATCGTCGACTACGTCTCCGTGCAGCTAGCCAGCAAACCGACGTCGAATGTGACCCTCGACATCAACAGCCTGCTCCCGTTCGGAACGATCGACTCTTACGTCAACCTGGCGCTCGGCGCGCCGTGCTCGCCGCTCGATCCCGGCTGCTTCGCCGCGACGCCGCCGTTCGGCTCGACCGCCGGCAGCTACCAGGTCACGTTCACTCCGAGCACCTGGAACGTCCCGATCGTGATCGCGGTCTCGGCAGCGCCGCAGTTCCAGCCGTTCGATCCGCACAACGAGTTCATCACCGCGGTCGTCGACCCAAGCACCGCCGACCAGGGCTACAACCCCGCCGGTGGGACGCCCGTCAACACGACAACAGCCCGCTGTTCGTCCAGATCCTCTCCAGCGAGGAGGCGCAGGGCGTTGTCCAGGCGCCGGCGAACATGATCGTCACCAAGTGCGGGAACACCGCGTGCGCGACGGGCGCCAACGAGACCACGCCCGGCAACGCCTACCTGCCGGGGCCGGGCTCGAGCTACACGATGAGCCTGACGGCGCAGCCGCCCGCCGGGCGGAACGTCAACGTCGCGCTGATCACCGACGGCCAGACCAACATCATCCCCGGCGGCTCGATCACGCTCGAGGCGATCGGCGCGCTGAGCAGCGTCCCCTGTTCGCCGGCAATGTGACGATCTCCGGCAAGACGATCACGGCCAATACCGGCAACCTCACGAGCTTCGTGACCGAGGGCTTCCAGGCTGGGCAGCGTCTGCAGATCGCCGGGACCGGCACGGGCGACGACACGGCGGTCAACGCCTTCGGGCAACCGACCACGTGGGACACGATCCTGTCGGTGACGGATTCCACGATCACGCTGACCACGGCGCTCCCGGCCGTCTTCGCCGGCTGCGCCGGCGGCGCGAGCTGCGTCACCCTCGGCAAGGTCGTCAACCAGGGCATCTTCAGCGGCCTGGTGAACTACGACGGCTGCGCCAGCATGGTGAACGGTGCCTGCGTCGGCACGCTGACCCGAGTCGACGGTTCCAGCTGGCTCGACGACGGCTTCCTCGAGGGTCAACTGTCCAGCTCACGCCGGGCGGCCCGCTGTTCAAGATCCAGGCGTTGACCGGCACCTCGCCCAACAAGGTCGACGTGTTGCAGTGACCACCGCCGACTTCGGCTCGGGCCGAACGGCCAGTCGTTCACCGAGAAGGTCGGCACGCTCGCTGACGCCGGCCTGAGCGGTACCGGCCAGACCACGGTCTCGCTCGACGAGTGGGCGGCCGTCGTACCTGGCCTCGACGAACTGGTTCGTGCCGACCACGATCCCGGTCGTTGCCGACCCGTACTTCGACGTTTCCGCAGCGAACGCAAGCTGCTCGAGTTCCCGAAGGTCCCGCACCTCCTGTCGGCGATCAAGGGGCCGCTGTCGGTAAGGGCGGGCCGACCGGTAACGAGCACGCCGCGATAACGCTCCGGTGATGCTCCCGCAGGAGAGCAACTCGCCGGCGTTCGAGTCGGGCCCCAGCCGCCCGAGAACCAGCAGGTCAACGTGCTGAACATCTTCGACGACGGCTCGCAGCAGGATCAGATGGGCACGCTCAGCTCGACGACGCTGACCGGCTTCGGGATGGGCCCCGGCCTGAACTTCACCAACCACAACGGTTACCAGCCCGGCAACCCGAGCAAACCGACCTTCGGCGAGCCGGCGATCTTCCCGAGCGGTATCAGCTTCGGCTCGATCACGGTCGACCCAGCGACGGCAACGTCCTCGCCGATGCCGGCCTGTCCACCGTCCAGGTCGTCAGCCTGATGATCGGGCCAGGGCGATCGGCGGGCGCCGGTCACCGGCAGCGTCGTCGACGGCCCGTTCTCCAATGACAACAGGACAGCCTGCGCGAAACCGACGGCACCCGTGCACGTTGCGGCCGCGGCGGCCTGACGATGGTCCAGAGCGGCGGCGCCGCCTACCTGCAGGTAGTCAACGGCGACCTCGGCGTCGCTGCGACGCCGCGACAGCCGGCAGTACACGATCGAGCGCACCGACGGAACAGCTGGGCCGCCTCCGATTTCGCCGTTGGTCGGAGCTGAACTCGGGGTGGGGACCCGCCGGCATGATCACCAAGGTCGCTACCGACGGCAGGCCTACGCCTGACCGTCGCCGGCGCGCTCCCGAAGAAGGGAACCTGCGCGCTGCCGAGCACGACCGGCTGCGGTTGGCGGGCACGATCGGCATGTTCGCCAGGCGGTCACCTCGACCGCCCGGCCGTGCGCCGTTCACCTTCTCCGGAACGTGGTCACACGCACCGACCTGCTCGACTCGGCACAGTCGGCTTCACCCAGAGCCAGATCGGCAAGGACATCACCGTCGAGGCGGCACATCGTCGGCACGTTCGCGGGCTGAGCAGCGCCAGCGGCGCCGATTGTGACCTTCGCCCGATCGGTCCGCTGCCGACGGTAAACAGGAACATCGGGGTCTTCGCCCCGTCACCAGAGCCAGCTCGGGTCGGCGGCAACGACATCACTGTCACGGCGGGGGCGGGCCCGGCCCCGGTATCGGCCGACGATCGCCACGGGTACGGTCACCGAGAGCTGCTGACCGACTGTCCGCCAGGGGGCACCGGTCCGTCGACCGGCACCCTGAACCGCGCGATCGCGCGCTCATGGCTGACCAGCACGGCGTTGGCAGGCGCGTCGGCCGACGGCATGGTGCTGTCGGTCGACGGGTCGCCGCCTGGACGATCAGCGGCATCTCTTTGGACGGCGAGACGTTGACGGTCAGCGGTGCCACGCTGACCGCCACTTCGATCACCGCCGCCACGCTGCTCGGGTTCGCGCCGTCGCCGCTGGTCGTCTCCGAAGCGCCTCGCAGGACGGCATCTGGTCAGCGGCGACCCGTGCAGGTGACGCGCGCTTCAGGTTCAAGCCGTTGGCGACTGGTCGGCAACAGCTACCCGGCTTCATCTTCCCGGTGGCGAACGCGTCCGGCTCGCCGGCAACACGTGATCGACGAAGCGCCGACTTTGCCGCGTCCCCGAGAGCCAGGTTCCGAGCGTCGGCCTGATCCTCTACGGCGGACCGGGCAATAACACGATCTACGGCAGCCAGGCACCTGACTTCATCGCCGGCGGCTCCGGCAACACGACCATCTACGGTGGGCGCGGCGACAACCAGCTGCTCGGCAACGACGGAATCAACGTCGACGTCGTCACTCGCGCGATCAGCTTCCCGGTCACGAACACGAGCGTCTACCCGAACGCCGACCCGCTGCTGTGCCAGCAGTCCCCGACGCCGCACTGCAACTCCCTGATCTACGGCAACGCGCCGGGCCAGGGCGAGGTCACGACCGATCGCTTCGGCAACTACAACAACGTGATCTTCGGCGCCAAGGGGATCGTCACCCAGGACACCCAGGAGGCGACGGTCGGCGTCCTCGGCGCGAACGACCCAGGTGACCGTGAACCTGGTCGAACGTCTCCACCGGCCGAGGCGACGCTGACGTGCAGCGGCGGCACTCAGTGCTTCACGACCTCCGAGGTCGGCATGCTAGTCCAGGACAGCTACGGGTTCCTGGGCGCCGGCACGACGATCGTCTCGGTCGATCCGAGCCTGACGTTCGTCACCCTGTCGCGCAACGCGCTCAACGCGGCGAGCGTCAACACCCTGCCGGTCACCCTTACCAAGGTTCAGACGGTCGTCGGCGCGACGCTGACATCCGATACCCCGACCGCGGGCGTGTCGACCCTGAAGCTCAGCTCGTGCACCGCCAGTTCGTGCTTCACCGCCAGCGATGTCGGCCTGCTCGCGTTCGCGACCGGCGCTGACATCCCCGCCGGGACGGTGATCGCCACCTACGCTCGTCGAAGCAGGTCATCCTGTCCGCCAACGCGCTCGGCAACGCGAACCTGACGAACGCAACCCTGATGGTGGGCGGCTCGCGACAGATCACGGCGACGGTCACCTCCAACACCTCGACGGTAAGGCGACGGTGACGTGCGCGGTCGCGTGCTTCAGCCCCTCCGACGTCGGGTCGGCGCTGACCGACATCGACATCTCCTCGGGGACGCTGATCCAGGCGTTCGTCTCCCCGACCCAGGTGACGCTGTCGCGTGACGCGGGCGTGCCCAGCCCGGTCAGCGGCCTGACCGTCGTGATCGGTCCACCACAGGGTTATTGCCGGCCCGATGGCATCACCTCCGCCGAGAGCCCGTTCTGCGCTCCGAGCGGAACGACCCCGTGGGGCGACCCGGTCCGCGAGAAGATCCAGACGACAGGGGACATTCTGTCGATCAACTCGGCGATCCCGCTTGATCACGGCAACGACACGCTCTACGGGTCGGGCGGCGACAACGTGATCGTCGGCGGCGACGGCAACGACAACATCCAGGGCGGTCCCGGCGACAACCTGATCGTCGGCGGCAGCGTCTCGCTGAATCGCACCACCCACCTGTTCAACTACACCGACCCGCGCTTCCAGGACCTGTGCGGGACGACGATGTACAACGACAGCCTCACGACTGTCACTTGCGGGACCCAGGTCGCGGTACGGAGGGCGGCTCGCTCAACAACGGCACGCCGCAGGCCAGCCCGACCGGCAGCTCGTGGTGGACCGACTTCCTGTCAGCCGGGTCGAACGGCGTCATCGGGATCCAGCTGTCCGTGCCGTTCGCCTGCGGCGGCGCACCGACCTGCACCGTGCCGACCTACCTGTGGGACTCGGCCGCCAAGGGCGCCGACTACATCGCCGGCGGCTCGGGCTCGAGTTTCATCTTCGGCGAGTCGAACAACAACATCATCCAGGCGCACGGCTCGATCGACATCGTCGATCTAAACGGCCTCGCACCGGCGACCAACTCGCCGACCTCGAGCGACCCATATGCAGGCGGGGCCTCGTGCACGTTCGCGGGCTTCTTCCTCGGCGACCGCGTCGGCGCCTGCCGCACGACGCCGGGCGACGCCTTGGCGATCGACCCGAACGTGCCGCTACAGGTCAACCCGTCGCTCGACAACGCCGGGCCCAACTACTCCGCCACCGGCAGCTTCGCGTTTGCGGCGATCAGCGGCGGCCTGTTCACGGTGACCGCTCCGGCCGGCACGTTCTGGGCGGACTCGGGCTTCCGGGTCGGTCAGACCGTCGACGTCGGCGGCGTCGAGATCGGCGTGGTGACAGCCGTCTCGGGCAACACGCTGACGCTGACCGGCGGGCCGCCGAGCACGACCTGTACGGCGCTTCCGTGCGCGGCGCCCGCGACGCTCGTGGTGACCGACGGCGAGACCTACGTCGAGGGCGGCCGCGGGAACAACACGATCTTCGCCAACGAGGGCCAGAACGACATCGTCGGCGGCAACTCCGACATGTTCAGCCTGACGCTGCCGCAGGAGCGAGCGAGCGGCCAGAACATGATCTTCGGCGGGTCCGGCGGCACGATCGGTTACGAGGACTGCAGCATGGGCACGCTCAACGCGGCAGATCAGTGCGTACCCGACCCGGACGCCCACGCCCACGACTCCAACGTGATCGTGGCCAACAACGGGGACATCGTCCGGCTCGTCGGCACGAGCAACACGACCGGCCGGGCGCCGGCCGGCGGCGTCATGTCGGCGACCGGCTTCCTCACCTACAACTACGACGTCATGGGTTACCTCGACGCCAACGACGAATCATCCCGCGGACGGTCACGCTGCTCGACAACACGCCCGGCGGCCCAGACCTCGCCGGCGAGGCGCCCGGTGACCCCGGTTGCGGCACCACGGTGACGTGTGGTCCGCTCGTGACGGGCGCCAAGGCGACCAACGGCGTCGGCGACATCGGAGGGACCCCGGTCCCGGCCAACGCGGCCCAGGGGATCGCCGCTGACACCCTGCAGCAGGGCTCGGAGATCCACGCCGAGTCGGGCGACGCGTTCATCTACGGCGGGCCGGCCGACGACACGATCTTCGGCGGCGCCCAGGACGACACGATCATCCTCGGCTACGGCGACAACTGGGTCTCCGGCGGCCGCGGCGACCAGTGCATCGTCGGCGGCGGCGGGCGCTGCTTCGCCAGTCGCGTCAGCTCCAGCTACGGCGAGCCGCTGTACAACATCGCGCCGATCCCCGCTGGGCAGCTCAACCAACAGATCGCGAGCAATGACGGCGCTGAGGTGGCAGAGATCAACATCGCCAATTCGCTCCAGTACTCGGTGATCCTGTACCCGTACAACTGGGACCCGAGCACCTACGTGTCGCCAGGCGTCTCGAACGGTGACCCCACGTTCCTCGATACATGCAAGTCCAACCAGGCGTGCGTGACCTTCTCACCGGAGTTCGGTCACAACATCATCTACGGCGGCTGGGGCAACGGCGTGATCCACGGCGGCCCCGGCGACTCGGCGATTGACGGTGCCGAGGCGCCGGCCGTGAGCTACCTCGACAACTGGGACATGCAGGGCAACCAGCTGAACACTGCGGCGATCGAGAGCGACTTCTATCACCCGGTCAACCCCGGCAACCCGGCGGGCTACACGCCCGACACAGCGATCGTGCACGGCAATCCGGCACGCATAGCCCAGCTGGGAAATCGGACTACTTCCAACCCGCCAACCCGAGGCTGGAGACGCTGCTTCAGGCGAACGGAAACCTGTGCGTCTGGACCGCGGGGGGTCCGCCGGCCGGCTGCCTCAACTTCTTCATGAACCCGAGCTACGACCCGACGCTCGACCAACTCGAGCCGCTCGACACGGTGTATTACCCGGGCACGGGCGACCCGCAGGAGCCGGTCACGGGGACCAAGGCGATCTTCGGGGACCTCGGGAACGACTACATCGTCGCCGGCGGCTCTCGGACTCAGGTGTTCGGCGGCAACGGCAACGACTACATCGATCTGCGCGCCCAGACGAACGTCGACGGCGGACTCAACGACGTGCCGGTACCGAACGTCCTCTGTGGCAGCAGCCCCCGAGTGCTGTGCACGACGACCGTCTTCGGGACGCCCGCCTGGGAGAGCATGGCTTTCGGCGGGGCCGGCCAGGACATCCTCGTCGCGGGGACCGCCGGCGACCGACTGATCGACTGGGTCGGGAACCACAACAGCTACTACGTTCCGTTTGGCCCATTCGGCAACCCGACCATCAGTCGCACGCTGCAGCCGTCACTGATGACCTACCTGTATGCCCTGTCCAAGGCCGACGGGGCCGATCAGCTCGTCGGCCTCAAGTACGGCGGTGCGTCGGCTCGCAACGGAGAGCCATTCGGCGAGATGGCGCTCTGCCTGCAGCATGACGCCTGCTGGCACGCCCAGACTGGGCCGCCCTCAATCAGATGCCCGAGAACGAGGGAGGGACCGCGGTCGACGTCAAGAAGACGGCGAACATCCTCCCGATGGAGTCACAGGGGCCCGATGTGACGTCCGGCGTCACCAAGGCTCCATCCGGGTCGGGTGGCGGTTCGGGCGGGGGCTCGACCACGCCAAGTGTCAGTGTGCCGCCGGCGATCAATGCGACCACCGCACAGGCCGTGGCGCTCGTCGTGACTGGGGCGCCAGGCGCGAACGTCAGCTACTCCTTCACCGAGGGCAGCAGCACTCTCAACGGGACGGGAGTGATCGCCTCGAACGACACTTTCGCCGTGGTCGTCAACCTCTCGTCCTTCCCCGACGGCGTCATCGGACTAACCGTTACGGAGACAGGCGGTGGCGCTCCGACGACGACGTTGACCGCATCGATCAGCAAGAACAGCGTGCCGCCGCCCGCACCGACGGTCACGGCGCCCGCCGACGCCAACAACATGAACGACACTGCTTTCAATGTGACCATCAAGGGACAGGCAGGAGCCTTTGCCGATGTGGAGATCACCGACTCTGCCACGGGCGAAGCGAGCGGCGGCGACGTGATCCCCGCGAGTGGCACGCTTGTGGTTCCGGTTGATGTGTCGTTCCTGCTCGACGGGACCCTCACGATCGCCGTGACGCTGACCAACGGTGCCGGCGATAGCACTACGACGACGCTGAATGTGACCAAGAACACGGTCGCGCCCGTCCTGACCGTCTCGACGATCCCGGCGAACATCAACGCGAGCAACGTCTCCAGCTGGAGCTTCAACGGCAACGCCGACAAGTTCGACACCGTGGCGTACTCGTTCACCGACGGCGCGACCACGCTGACCGGAAGCGCCTCGGTGAACGGGAACATGACGTGGACCTTCAGCCCGAACCTCTCGACCCTGAAGGACGGGCCGGTGACGCTCACGATCACGGCCACCAACTCGTCGGCTCGCAGACGGTGCTCACCTTCAACCTGGTCAAGGGCACGGTCCTGCCCGCGGCGCCGGCGATCGCCCTGAACGCGAGCTCCGACAGCGGCGCGTCGAACAGCGACTGGATGACGAACGTCACCCAGCCCGTGTTCACCTACGGGTCGACCACCTCCGGCACGACGACGGTCCTCTACGTGAACGGCACCCCGTACGCGGGGCAGGCGCTCGCCGACGGCAAGTACACGGTGACCGCCACGACGACCGACAACGCCGGCAATCAGTCGATGACGACTGCGCCGAAGCAACTGGTGATCGACACGGCGCACCCGAGCGGCAGCTTCACCGTGACGGGCGGCAAGATGATCGGCGCTCAGCTGACGACAGCCGGCAAGACGCCGGCGCTGTCGCTGTCCCTCTCGGAACTTGCCGGGATGTCGAGCATGGTGATCTCGATCAACGGCGTCGCAGGCGCCTCGCAGGCGTACGGCGCGAGCCCGTCGGTGTCGCTGTCCTCCGGCGACGGCATCTACACGATCACAGTCGCCGTCACCGACCTCGCCGGCAACACCACCACCCAGTCGCTGACCGTCCGGCTGGACACCACCCCGCCGACGCCGACCGCCTCGCTCTCCGCGCCTCAAGGCACCGTTGTCGGCGGCAGCTACGACGGCACTGCCAACATCACCGCGACCGCCAGCGCGACCGACGTCAGCGGCGCCACCGTCACGACAACGCTTGACGGCGCCAGCTTCAGCGGTTCGACGATCAACATCTACACGCTCGCGGCGGGCAGCCACACGCTGGTCGTCATCGCGACCGACGGCGTCGGCAACACCACCTCGCTCACGAAGACGTTCACGATCGACCCATCGATGGCCGGGGTGCAGGATCTCGTCAAGGCCGGGTTCAGCGCCGGCCTGCTCTCCTCGAGCACCCAGACGTCGCTGCTGTCGGACCTGACGAACACTGCAAACCCAGTAAAGACCAACCTGACCAACTTCATCAACGCGGTCAGCGCGTTCGTCACGAGCCGAACGATCTCAGCCGCGGAGGGGACTCTTCTCAAGGGCTGGGCGCAGGACCTGTTCAACCACTCGTGAGCGGTGCTGTACAACCGCAACTGTGGTTTCCGCCCCTCCGCCTCCAGTCATCGCGCGCGCCGCGCTGATCACCAGGGCCCAACTCGGGAGCGGGTGGCAGGAGCGCCCGGCCGTCGCCAAGAAGGTTCCGCCAATCACCTGTTCGGGCTACGCGCCGGGGGCGGCCGCGGCCCACCTGGCCCGGCCGCCCAGACCGGCCGATTCCAGGCGACCTCGTCGGGCCCCTTCATCTCCCAGCAGGCCTACGTCTACGCGACGGTGGCGCAGGGGAGCGCCGTCGCCGGCGCGGTCATCAGTCCGGGACTGGTGCGCTGCGTCGCGAATGGCCTGACACGAGCCTCGGGCAACGGAACCACATACGTCGTCAGCCCGAGCACGGTCTGACGCTGCCGCGGCTCGGCGCGAAGGCGGGCGGCTATCGCGTCGTCGCCGACGCGAGCCAGGCCGGCCAGTCGATTGGTGCCGTCTACCTCGACGCGATCGTTCTCGCCCACGGTCGCACCGTCACAGAGATCAGCTTCGCGACGTTCACCGCCCCACCGCGACGGTCGCTTGAGCTTCGCCTGGCGCGCGTGGTGGCTCGTCGAATCGCTCGCGACTGAGTGGTGGCCCCGACCGCCCGAATCCCTTATGCTTTCGATTGGTTTGGGGGGTCACACCGGCGTATGGAGGCGCCACGTCCGCCGAGGCGGGCTCGCGGCTATCGTCGCCCTTCTCGGCGTGCTCGGTCGGGTTGCTTGCGCGCGCGCAGATGACTGGCTGCCGGACACCGCCGGCGCGAAGTGGCAGTACGAGTGGAGCGACTCGGCCTACAACCCGCAGGGAACGATCGAGAACGTCGCGGTGCAGCAGGTGCAGGGGTCGTCGTTCACGCTCGCCTGGGCGGATCCCGCCGACCAACTCCGGCGGCAGGCCAGGGCCCGACCTGTTCCGCCAACGGTACCAGCGATGTCGGCGTGATGACCTTCCAGAACACCGACTCCGGCCTGCTCAACCTCAACTGGAACGGGTGTCCGCCGGCACCGATGATGCCAATTCTGTGCTCGGCCGCCGCCGGGTGCCCGAACAGCCTGTCGAGCGCGCTTTTCAACCTGATCTGGGGCGACCGCGTTCCGGTCCTTTCCGAGCCACTGTTACAGGGAACCACCTGGAACGCCACCGGCGGTTCGCTCAACGACGTCCAGAGCACATCGCGCTATCTGGGACATCAACTGGTCAAGGTGCCCGCCTTCCCCGGAGGTGTCGTGGCAGCGGTTGTCCGGACCGACATCGCCGAAGCCGGCGAGCTGGGCGACCCCTACGGCAGCGGTACGCGTACCACCTGGTGGGTCGACGGCGTCGGGCCCGTAAAGATCAGCTTCGACCACGTCGGCGGGCAGCCCGGTGGCGCGGGGGCCGCGCCGGTCACGAGCGTGTCGCTGCTGTCCACCAACCTCACGCCGGTGCCGCCGCCGCCCGATACCAATTGGTTCCCCCTGACCGTCGGCCTGAAGAACCGCTACCGCTGGACCAACTCAAAGCATCTGTCCAAGCCCGAGGTCGAGACAATGACCGTGACGCAGTCAGCCAACCGGTCGGCCGCGGTCTCCGTGAAGAGCAACTCGGGTCCGCTGCGCGCCGCAGCCGCGTATACGTTCACCACCCGGCTCGACGGCGTCAGCGATATCTCCGCGCAGTCGTCCGCCGCGACGTTGGCGAAGCTGCCGAAGCTCGGGGACGGGCGCCACTTCTTCACGCCGATCGACCTGCTGGTGTTCGGCTTCAACCCCGTGTTGACGGCCTATCCGGCGGCCGGGGAGTCATGGGCGAGCGGCAACGCGCACGACTTCAGCGTCTTCGGCGTGACCGGGCGCACCGCCGTCGTCGGGATCCAGAACGTGAAAGTGCCAGCCGGCCGATTCCAGGCGCTGGAGGTGCGCACGACGCTGACGCAGAAGGGTCACCCATTCGGTAGCGGTGTCAGGACTGTCTGGTTTGCTCCGGGGCGCGGGCTGGTGAAGCTGGTTTTCCAGCACGCCGACGGCAGTACCAGCGTCGTTGAACTGCTCAAGTGAGCCCACCCGCCGCACGCTGCCTTTGGTGCGCGACGGCAGCGGCCGCGGTTCTGATCTCCGGCTGTGGAACCGGCAAGGTCACGCAGCGCCAGGCCGTCGCGAGGTACATCAAGCGAGTGCAGCGAGTCGAGACCGCGATGCAGCCACCGCTCGCGCAAATCGGACACGCCGGGAGTGCCCTCGCCGGCGCCACCGGCCAAGCGCAGGCAGGACCAGCAAGGGAGACGCAAACAGCCATCGTTGGCGTCCGCGCGCGGGTCGCTGCGCTCCGCTGAACGCCGGCTCGCCGCTCTACGTGGCCGCCTCGCGGCGATCAGGGTGCCAGCAGCCGGCGCGGCAGCTGAGAACGCTGATGCTGAGGCTCGCCGACAGGCAGCTCGCCCTGACCCGAGAAGTCGCACGGCTTGAGCGGTTCCTGCCCGCATTCGAGTCCGCGCTAAAACCCCTCGGGCCCGGCATCGCACGCCCTGCACGTCGCGCTCGCGGTCCGGGGCCGGTTCACCCGGGCACAGCTCGCCGCGGTCGACCGCCGAAAGCAGACGCGCTCGACAGCTTCCGTGCTGCCGTCCGCTCGGTTGCGGCCGCGGTGGGGAAGCTCCGGCCGCCGGCGGTATCGCTGCCGGCGTATCGCACGCAAATGGACTCTCTCGGGGGAATGTCGGCGGCGGCCGGTCGACTCGCCACCGCACTCAGAACCGCGAGCTCCAGCGGGACCGCGGCCCTGGTGCAGTTCGACAGGGCGGCGACGGTGAGCCAGACGGTCGCCGCCCAGAAGGCGCAGATCGCGGCCATCAAGGCATACGACGCCGAGGTCGCCGGCCTCCGTCGGCTGGTCGTCAAGGTCTACAGCGAGCGGTCGCGGCTCGATGCGAGAGTCCCGAACGTCTATGTGAACTAGCGGGTCCTCATAGGTTGACCGTCTGCGCGCTGACCCGGCCCTCGCGCCAGGCAGCGAGGGCGACGCGAGCGATCGCGAGATCCTGGATCGCGAGTCCGGTCGAGTCGAACAGCGTCACGGACAGCTGATCGGCACGGCCGGCGGCGTCGCCGGCGAGCACCGCGCCCAGCTCGGTGACCTGCGGGCGTGAGACGAGTCCGGCATCGACCGCACCCGTCAGCTCGCCGCCATGCGAGGCCTGCTCCCACTCGTCGCAGAACAGGGCGCAGGCGACGACCGCCTCGACGGTCGCCTCCGCCTTGCCCCGAGCATCGGCGCCGAGCATGTTCAGATGTGCCCCGGGGTGGAGGTCCTGCACGTCGATCACCACCTCCGCGCCCGGCGTGACGCATGAGACGACCTCCTGCGCGACCGCCTCCTCGCGGCTGCCGGCGCGCCAGCCGTGGGCCATCTCGCCGGCGAGGCGCTCGGCGGCGGCGCCGTCGACGTCGAAGCAGACGCCCGGCCCGTAGCCGGCCGCGAGCAGGCAACGCGCGACCCAGGCGCCATGCAGACCGCAGCCGACGATGCCGACGGTCCGCGCGTCTGTGGGGGCCAGTGTCGCGGACGCCACCGCGGCGGCTGCGCCGGTCCGCAGCGCGGTCACCGAGCGAGCGTCCAACAGCATCAGCGGGGCGCCGGTGGCGGCGTCGGACAGACAGATCACGCCCATCACGGTCGGCAGCCCCCGGTCGGGGTTGCCGGGGAACGAGGTGATCCACTTGAGCAGCGCGAGGCCGTCGCCGCGGGCCGGCATCGCGCGGAAGTCACCGTTCGGCGGACTGTCGAGGTAGACCTTGGCCGGCATCTCCCAGACCCCCTCGTGGTGGCGTAGCAGCGCGTCGCGGACGTGCTCGATCGCGAGCTCCGGCGAGACGGCCGCCAGGACGGCGTCGTGGTCGAGGACTGACAGCTGCGGCATTCGGGGGCACGATAGCCTGGGCGATCAGATGACCGGTCGTCCGAAGCTCACGGTGGTCGCCCCCAACTCCTCAGCGGAGGAGGCAGCGGCCGTGGTCGCCGCGCTGGAGCGGTTCACGCGCACCGGCGCGCAGCCCGCGGCCGAGCGGGAGCCGGGCACGAGCGCGTGGCTCGCTGCCGCGCTGCGCGAGGATGTGGCGCGGCAACCCGAGGCCGCGCCACGCTGGGGCTAAGCCGAGTCTCCAGCCGGGTCCGGTCGGTCGCTGGAAACGGGTCCGAGCTGCACTTCGTCACGTCCGATCACACAATAAGGCGGTTTTCCAGTCGCCTTTTGGTACATTCTGAGTCTCTCGCTCTCGATCACAAGGAAGCAATGGAGCCGGCATCCCTAAACACCGAGGCAGCTGGACATAGTGTCCGTTTGGGCTCGCTCGAGAACCCCGAGGTCCTCGAGAACGTGCCCGGGCACGTGATTCCGATCCTGCAGCAGGAATTCGACGACTTCGACACCGAGGCGACGCGATTCCTGCGCGGCGACACGGAAGACGATGAGTTCATCAAGTTCCGTCTGCGCCAGGGCGTCTACGGGCAGCGCCAGCCCGACGTCCAGATGATTCGCGTCAAGCTCCCGATGGGCGGGGTCACCCCCGATCAGCTCGACGCGTTCGCCGCCGGAATCGAGCGCTACGTGCCGTTGCGCAAAGGCCACGTCACGACCCGGCAGAACATCCAGATGCACCACATCCCGCTACCCGACGCCGCGAAGCTGATCCGCGAGCTCGGCGACGCCGGCCTGTCCAGCCGTGAGGGCTGCGGCAACACCGTCCGCAACGTCACCGGCGACCCGCGCGCCGGCGTGCTCCCGGGCGAGCTGTTCGACGTCACCCCCTATGCGGGCGCCTACGTCCGCTACTTCGTGCGTCACCCGACGACCCAGGCGATGCCGCGCAAGGTCAAGACGGCCTTCGCGGCGACCGAGGAGGACAACGCGATAACGCGGATCCACGACATCGCGTTCCTCCCGCGGCTACGCGACGGCATCAGAGGAGCCGAGATCCGCGTCGGTGGTGGAACTTCGATCATGCCGCGCCTCGCCCCGACCCTGTACGAGTTCGTCGAGCTCGACAATGGCGACTATCTGAAGATCGCGGAGGCGGTCTTCCGAATCTTCGATCGCCAGGAGTTCCTGCGCGTCAACCGCGCTCGCGCCCGGATCAAGGTCCTGATCGACAAGATCGGGATCGACGCGTTCCGACAGCTCGTCGAGGAAGAGCTGCAGGGGGAGTGGGTCGCCGAGCGCGACTTCGCACTCGCCCCGATTCTGTACGAGAACGACGAGCAGGCGGACGCCCCGGCTGCGCCGATCAGCGCGGGATCCCCCAACGGCGACGGCAAGGAGTTCGATCGGTTCCTCGCCAGCAACGTCCAGGCCCAGCGCCAGCACGGGTTCTCGACGGTTGAGGTCAACATCCGCCGCGGTGACCTGACTCCGGAGCAGCTTCGGGGAATCGCGCAGATCATGCGGGAATTCACCGGCGGCTCCGCCCGCACGACCGTCCAACAGAACCTGGTGCTGCGGTGGGTCCGCGACGGGGCGGTCTACGACGTCTGGAAGCGGCTCTCGGAGCTGGGGCTCGGCGACTGGGGCGCGGACGAGATCACCGATGTGGTCAGCTGCCCGGGGACGGACTCCTGCAAGCTCGGAATCACGAGCTCGATGGGCCTCAACCACGCGATCCACGAGCGACTCGTGCAGATGCAGATCGACGATGAGTTGACACGGCGGATCCACATCAAGATGAGCGGCTGCCCCAACGGCTGCGGCCAGCATCACATCGCGAACATCGGCTTCTACGGGGCCTCGACCAAGGTCGGCGAGCACACGATTCCGGCGTACATCGCGCACATCGCCGGTTCCTACGAGGGCGGCGATGTCCAGTTTGGGACGCGGCTGAAGAGCCGGCTGCCGGCGAAGCGTGTGCCGGACGCCGTCGAACGCTGGGTGCGGTTCTACGAAGCCGAGCGCCTGGACGGCGAGGAATTCAACGACTTCGCCGAGCGGGTGGGGGCCGCGAAGTTCGAAGAGCGGGTAAGGGACCTGGCCATGCCGGTCGAATTCTCCCTGGAGAACATGACCTATTTCATCGACTGGACCAAGAACGTGCCGTTCCAGGTCGTGCGCGGCGAGGGCGAGTGCGCGGTCTGAGGCCGCGTTCGCGGTTCACGCCTCGATAACGTTTTGCCAAACGTGAGTACAACAGTCCCCGACCTCAACGACGCGACCGCCCACGAGGTGCTCGCCTACGCGATCGAGCGATTTCATCCGCGACTCAAGACCGCCTGCTCTTTCCAGAAGGAGGAGTCGGTGCTGGCACACATGCTGTCGGAGATCACGCCCGACGCGAAGCTGTTCATGATCGACACGGGCGTGCTGTTCCCGGAGACGCTCGAGACGTGGAAGCGGTTCGAGGAGCGCTTTGGGCTGCCCGTCGAGGTGATCGACGCCTCCAGTCCCGCGGCTCCATGGACGCGCGAGCGCTGCTGCGGACAAGCGAAGGTCGATGCCCTGGAGCAGGGGCTGGCCGACGTCGATGCGTGGGTGACCGGCATCCGCCGCGAGCAGGCGCCGACGCGCTCCACCGCCGCCAAGCTCGAGCGCGACGAGCGCCGCGGAATCTGGAAGCTGAACCCGCTGGCCGACTGGAGCGAAAAGGACATCTGGCGCTACATCTTCGCCCACGACCTGCCGTACCACCCGCTTCACGATCAGGGCTACTCCTCGATCGGCTGCGCGCCGTGCACGCTGGCGGGCGACGGCCGCGAGGGCCGCTGGGCGGGCGAGGAGAAGACCGAGTGCGGACTCCATCTGTGAGCCAGCTCGACGCCACGTCGATGACCTACGAGCTGTCTCACATCGAGGCGCTGGAGGCCGAATCGATCTTCATCATGCGGGAGGTCGCGGCCGAGTTCGAGCGACCGGTCCTGCTGTTCAGCGGCGGCAAGGATTCGCTGGTGCTGATGCGCCTTGCCGAGAAGGCCTTCCGGCCGGGCAGATTCCCGTTCCCCGTGATGCACGTCGACACCGGCCACAACTTCCCCGAGGTGATCGAGTTCCGGGATCGGCTGGTCGAGCAACTCGGCGAGCGCCTGATCGTCGCCAACGTCCAGGACTCGATCGATGCCGGCCGCGTCCGCGAGGAGACCGGTCCGCGGGCCTCGCGCAACCGTCTGCAGACGACGACGCTCCTCGACGCGATCGCCGAGCACGGCTTCGACGCCGCGTTCGGCGGTGCCCGCCGGGACGAGGAGCGGGCCCGCGCGAAAGAGCGCGTGTTCTCGTTCCGCGACGACTTTGGCCAGTGGGATCCCAAGAGCCAGCGGCCGGAGCTCTGGTCGCTCTACAACGGGCGGATCCGCCGCGGCGAGCACGTCCGCGTGTTCCCGATCTCCAACTGGACGGAGCTCGACGTCTGGCAGTACATCGCCACCGAGCAGCTCGAGGTGCCGTCGATCTATTACGCGCACAGCCGCCAGGTCTTCGAACGTGACGGGATGCTGTACGCGCTCAATCCCTACGTCGAGCTGATCGACGGCGAAACGCCGTTCGAGGCATCGGTCCGATACCGGACCGTCGGCGACATGACCTGCACGGGCGCGGTCCGGTCGACCGCAACCACCCTGCCCGACGTCGTCTCGGAGATCGCCGCGACCCGGATCACCGAGCGCGGAGAGACCAGGGCAGACGACCGGGTCACCGAGGCGGCGATGGAGGATCGCAAGCGGGAGGGGTACTTTTGAGCACCTATGCCGCGTTCGACCGCGAGCTCGCCGACGACGACGACGAGAACGTGAGGCCCAGAAGTAAGCTCCTGCGGATCGCCACCGCGGGCTCGGTCGACGACGGCAAGTCGACCTTGATCGGGAGGCTCCTGCACGACTCCAAGGCGATCCTCGAGGATCAGCTCGAGCATGTCGCCAGGACCTCCGAGCGGCGAGGCGACGGCTACCTGAACCTGGCGCTGCTGACCGATGGCCTGCGTGCCGAGCGCGAGCAGGGGATCACGATCGATGTCGCGTACCGCTACTTCCAGACCGGTAGTGCAGCTGCTGTTGGCAGCGAGAACGGCGACGCGCCGCACGCCCGTCACGGTCGTAAATTCATCATCGCCGACACGCCCGGCCACGAGCAGTACACGCGCAACATGGTCACCGGTGCCTCGACGGCCGACGTGTCGATCGTGCTGGTCGACGCGCGCAAGGGGGTGAGCGAGCAGACCCGCCGCCACGCGTACATCGCCTCGTTGCTGCGAATCCCGCACCTGGTCGTGGCGGTCAACAAGATGGACCTCGTCGGGTATTCCGAGGATGCCTTCGATGCGATCGTCGACGAACTCACCGGCTGGGCGTCGCGACTGTCGATTTCGGACATCACCTTCATCCCGATGTCGGCACTCAACGGCGACAACGTCGTCAGCCGCTCGTTGGAAATGCCATGGTACGACGGTCCGCCGTTGCTCTACCACCTCGAGCACGTCGTGATCGCCTCGGATCGCAACCTCGCTGAGGCGCGCTTCCCGGTGCAGTGGGTGATCCGACCGATGGCCGATGAGCATCATGACTACCGCGGCTACGCGGGCCAGGTTGCCGGCGGCGTGTTCCGTCCCGGAGACGACGTCGTCGTCCTGCCGAGCGGTCGCCGCACCCGGATCAGCGCGATCGATTCCTACGACGGCGAACTCGAGGCCGCCTATCCGACGATGTCGGTGACGCTCCGTCTCCAGGACGAGCTGGACGTCTCGCGCGGAGACATGATCGTCGGCGCCGATGACGGCCCGGTGCTCGCGCGCGAGCTCGAGGCGACCGTCTGCTGGATGAGCGAATCGCCGCTACGGCCCGGCGGGCGTTACGCGATCAAGCACACGACGAAATCGGCCCGGGTGGTCGTCGAGGAGCTGGAGTATCGGGCCGACGTCAACACGCTGGCGCACGATCACGACGCGGGCGAGCTCGCGCTAAACGAGATCGGCAGCGTTCGACTTCGCTCCTCCTCGCCGCTCGTCGTGGACTCGTACGCGAGCAACCGCACCACCGGCAGCTTCATCCTGATCGACGAGTCGACCAACGACACCGTCGGCGCCGGGATGATCCGCGCGCGCCAGTAGCTGTAGGAACGCCCGGCGGCGCCACCCAGGCCAGCGGGCCTGAAAGGCGGGCGACACGCTACAACCTACGGGCGGTGCTCCGGATCCTCACCAGCCCAAGTGCCACTCAGGAGGCCGAGCGGTCCGCAACGCGCGGCAGCGCCCGCCTCGAGCACGAGGTTTCTCGCCCCCGCGCCCCGCGGGGACTGGGCGCCGATCAGCTGACGATCGTGCTCCCCGCCCTGCTCGCCGCGGCGCTCTGCGCCGTCGAGCTCGGCACCCGCAGCCTATGGCTCGACGAGGGCGCGACGGTCGCGATCGCCTCGCAGCACGGTTCGGCGCTGTGGCACGGAATCGCCCACGATGGCGGCAACATGCTTGCCTACTACCTGCTGATGCATCAGGTGATCGCGTGGTTCGGCGATGGCGCGACCGTGATCCGGCTGCCGTCGCTGATCGCCGACGCACTCACCGCCGCGATCGTCGCGGCGCTCGCGCTACGACTGTTCGCCGACCGCCGGATCGCCCTGACTGCCGGCGTCCTCACCGCCGTCAGCTTGCCGCTCATCTTCTGGGGCCAGGATGCCCGCGGATACGCGTTGATGGCCGCCCTCGGCGCCGGCTCATTCCTGGCGCTGACCGCGATTGTCCAGGCGCCCGCCGGCGGACGGCCTTCGCCCGGCGCGATCGCGGCCTACGGACTCACGACCCTGGCGGCCGTGTATGTCGGCTTCGACGCGCTGTTGCTCGCTGCGGCCCAACTGCTGCTGGTATTGACGGCATTCCGGGCCCGCGCGCGGGTGGTGGTCGGCTGCCTGGCCGCGGTCGCGGTGCTTTCGATGCCCTTGCTCGCGCTGGCGCTGAACCGCGGCTCGAGGCAGCTGTTCTGGGTCCCGAAGCTGGGCGGCACGACGCTCGGCCAGGCGGCGGTGACGCTCACCTCGGCTGGGTTCTCCCCCAACTTCAATCGAACCCCCACCGCGGTCGTGGCGGCCGCGCTCACGGGCGTGCTGCTGACGGCTGCGTTGGTCGCGGCGATCAGGCTGATCCGGGAGCGATCAGCCCGTCAGGCCCTCGCGCTGATCGTTCCCACTTCGTGGCTGCTCGTCCCGGCGGTCCTCGCCCTGGCTGCCGGGCTTGTCGGCCAGCCGATCGAGCTTTCGCGAGCCGCGATCCTGTTGATTCCGGCGCTGGCGTTGCTACTCGGCTGGGGGCTCTGGCACCCGCGCCTGCCGCGCGGGGCGGGGCTCGCGACGCTCGGCGTGCTGCTGGCGCTGCGGGCGCTGCAGATCGTCCCCACCTACGGGGTCTCGCCGGAGAATTGGCGCGCGGCCACCGACTACGTTCTGGCGGCGACCCGCTCGGATCCGGCCTGCGTCGCCTTCTACCCCGAGGACGGGCGGACGCTGTTCGACTACTACCTCGGCGGTTCCGCGCAGCCGGCCGGTCTGATCCCGGTGCTCCCGACGACGCCGTGGACGCAGGTGCGCCCATACGTCGAAAAGTATGTCCTGCTGCGGGGCGCGGACCGGGTGGCCGCCCGTTGCCCGCGGCTGTGGCTGGTCACGAGTCACGAGGGGCAGCCCTTCGGACCGGCGACGTCGCTCCGCCATTACCTCCGCTATCTGGGTCTCCTCACCGAGCTCAGCAACGTCTACGGGGAGCCGACGCTGCAGCATTTCGGCTACTCCGCCCAGGTGCACGTGTACCGGTTCCTGCGGTCGGGCTCTTAGAGCCTGTCTCGAGGGTCCGTAGGCGCCTTACGGCCGCAGGCCGTTGCCGACGAACGTACCCATGCTCATCGCCACGGTCAGCAGGACCGTCCAGAGCAGCAGCCGCCGTTGGTTGCGTCCCTCCGCCTCGGCGCCAACGACCAACACGGCGGGGAAGGCGCAGATGAGCATCCGCGGGTTCGGCGGCACGTTCGCCGATGTGAAGGTCAGGGCTCCGACACCGACGGTCCACAGCAGCGCGACCAGCGACACCGACGAGCGCCAGTGCCAGAGTCGCCACAGCGCATAGAACAGGAACGCGGTGCCGGCCAGGCCGGAGACGACATTCAGGTTGATCCCCGGATGGTGGAAGCTGAAGTTCACGATCTGCTGAAACAGCAGGGCCGCCTGGTTCGGGATCGCGGCCAGGGAGCTCGACTCCTGCCATCCCCACTGCGCATGCTGCGTGGTGTAGGACGCAAACGGGCTTCCCGTCCATACCCACAGGAACGCGCCGAAGCCGACCAACCCCGCCGGTGCCAGCAAGGGGGCAAGCAGGGCCCGCCGCGCCTCCCGGTCGTGCCAGCCGTGGCGGCGGATCTCGAGCACGGCGACGATCGCAAAGGCCGGGATGATCGCCGTCGCCACCGGCCCGACCGCCGTCGCGAAGCCGGCCAAAATCCCGGCCGTGAGCCAGCGCCGTCGCTCGATCGCCAGGATCGCGCCCGCCAACAGCACCAGCAGCAGTCCCTCGGTGTAGATCATCGAGAACACGATCGTGCCGGGGAAAAGGCAGAAGAACAGGATCGCTCGACGCGCCGCCGCCTCTCCCCACCAGCGCTGCGCGAGGCGCCCGATCAACACGGTCGCGATCGCGCCGGTGACCAGCGCCGTGATCACGCCGGCGAGGATGTAGCTGGTGGGAAGCCCGAGGCCGACGGCCTGGAACGGCCGGGCGACGACCCAGATCACCATCGGGAACAGCGGCAGGAAACCGAGCGTGTCCTGCAGGTGCCAGATCGTGTGCGGGTACCCGTAGGTGACTGTCAGCAGGTACCACTTGCCGTCCCAGTTGGAGACCGCGTCCGCGACCGACCCGCCGCGCACGAGCAGATCGGCGAGCCCGATCAGCAGGTACAGCGCGCGCGAGATCGCGTAGACGCCCAGCGGATAGCGAAGTCTGTCGGCGAGCGCGCCGAGCCGGGGACTGCGCAACCAGTCCCGCCTGCGAACGCGCTCCCCGACCCGCGCCGTTCCGCGCACCTCTGGGAGCGTGCTCACGCCGGCGGATTCTAAATGAAAAGGTCGGCAATCAGTAATGGGGTCTAAAGTCCTGCGCCGCGTGTTCTCAAAGCTCTTGATCGCAAATCGGGGGGAGATCGCCGTGCGGGTGATCCGTGCCTGCGAGGAGCTCGGGATCGCGACCGTGGCGGTGTATTCGGAGCTCGACCGGGATGCGGTTCATGTGCGACGGGCCGGCGAGGCCTATCTCCTCGGTCCGGGGCCGGCGGCGGAGTCGTATCTGAGTGTCGAGCGGTTGTTGGATGTGGTGGAGCGCTCGGGTGCGGAGGCGGTGCATCCGGGGTATGGGTTTTTGGCTGAGAACGCGGCGTTTGCAGAGGCGTTGGAGGCGCATGGGATCGCGTTTGTCGGCCCGCCGGTGTCGGCGATCGAGGCGATGGGTTCAAAGACGCGGGCGCGGGAGCTGATGGCGGCGGCCGGCGTGCCGATCGTGCCCGGGACGACCGCGCCGGTGCCGACCGTCGCGGATGCGCGTCGGGTGATCGCCGAGCAGGTCGGGTTTCCGGTGGCGGTGAAGGCGGCGGGCGGTGGTGGCGGCAAGGGCTTTCGCGTCGCGCTTTCCGATGAGGAGTTGGAGGCGGCTTTCGAGGGCGCGGCGCGGGAGGGGGAGAAGTTCTTCTCTGATGCGACGGTCTATCTGGAGCGCTACCTGCCCGATCCGCGTCACGTCGAGGTGCAGGTGCTGGCGGACCGGCATGGGAGGGTGATTCATCTCGGGGAGCGGGATTGCTCGGTGCAGCGTCGCCATCAGAAGCTGATCGAGGAGGCGCCGGCGCCGGCGGTCTCAGGAGAGCTGCGCGAGCGGATCGGTCAGATCGCCGTGGATGCCGCGGCCGCGGTTGGCTATACGGGGGCTGGGACGATCGAGGGGCTTTTGCAGGACGGTGAGTACTTCTTTTTGGAGATGAACACGCGGGTTCAGGTCGAGCACTGCGTGACCGAGATGGTGACCGGGATCGACATCGTCAAGGAGGGGATCCGGGTCGCGGCCGGCGAGCCGTTGTCCTATTCGCAACAGGACGTCGTGTTGCGCGGGCACGCGATCGAGTGCCGGATCAATGCCGAGGACGCGTCGAAGAACTTCGCGCCGGCGCCGGGTCGGATCGGCGTTTACCGCGAGCCGGCGGGGCCGGGGGTGCGGGTCGATTCCGGGGTCGGACCCGGGTCTGAGATCTCGCCGATGTATGACCCGTTATGCGCCAAGCTGATCGTCTGGGATGCGGATCGCGAGCAGGCGACAAAACGGATGCTGCGGGCGCTCTCCGAGTACGAGATCGGTGAGCTCAAGACGTTGTTGCCGTTTCACCAAGCGCTGTTGCGGACGCCGCAATGGGCAGGCGCGGAGACCTGCCGGGATCTGATCGAGGACCGGCAGTGGCTGAAGGCGCTGGCGTTTCCGTCCCGCGCGCCGGTGGGCGAGCTCGCCGACGAAAAGCTCGAGCAGGAGTACACCGTCGAGGTGTCCGGCAAGCGGTTCGACGTCAGGGTCATCGGACCGCCCGGGCTGAATGGAGCGGCGGCGCCGGCGCTCGCCGGCCGGGCGCCGAGGCGCGTCGGCCGTTCGTCGTCTGGCGGTGGCGGCTCCGGCGACACGCTCGTCTCTCCGTTGCAGGGCACGGTCCTGAAGGTCTCGGTCGAGCCCGGCGCGGTCGTGGAGGAGGGCGCGCTGATCTGCGTGATCGAGGCGATGAAGATGGAGAACGAGATCACCGCCCACCGTTCAGGGACCGTCACCGAGCTGCCGGTCGCGGCCGGCGCCTCGGTCGCGACCGGCGAAACGCTCGCCGTCATCACCGCCGGCGACTAGTCCGAGGACTAGTAGTGTCGGATCACACGAGGGTCGCGAGGTTCGCGGCGTGGATCTCGCGCTGGCGAGGAGTTCTGCGGCCCTCGGGTAATGGCGCGTCGCCCCCTTCGATGATCGCGTGCACGTAGTTCACGTCCTCCTCGAGGATGCGCCGTGCCCGCTCCCCGTCAAGCGGCGAGCCGTGTCCGGGGATCACGGTCGTGGCGCGCTCGACGAGGCCCGACAGCCGCTTCAGCGTGTCCGAGTAGGCACCCAGCGAGCCTCGCTCCCCGATCATCGGGATCTCGACCGGCGAGAGGTAGTCGCCGCAGATCAGTACCGATAGCCACGGGAGCCAGAAGATCGTCCCGTCCTCGCTGTGTCCGCCGGCCGGGTGCAGCTCGAGCTCGGTCCCGTCCGCGCCGATCGACAGCTTTCCCGGGACCGGGAGCGCCTGAACCCCCGAGAGCCCGAGCGGTCGTGGGCCCTCGATGTAGTGCTCCTCGTCGAACGCGCGCAGCGCGCGCTGCGCCGCGCCGGGCTCGGTCGCCAGCCGCCGCGCGGTCGACTCGCCGGCGCCGAGGGTCGCCTCCGGGAACGCGAGCCGTCCGAGCAGGTGGTCCCAGTCGCCGTGGGTGACGAGCAGGCCGCTGACGGGGAAGGCCGCCTGCACCATCAGCGACGGCAGCGTGTCGAGCTCGTCCGGCAGGACAGGCGAGTCGATCAGGAACCCCTCCTCGCCCGACCGGATCGCGGTGCAGGTCGTCTGCCACATGGCGCTGACGACGACGACCACGTCCGGGTCGACCGCCAGCGCTCTCATCACCGGATGGCGGTCGGGCGACGGCTCACGTCACATCGATGAGCTTCGCCGCTTCCTTGAGGCTCTTGACCTCGGCGTCGGGCTTCTTCTGCCCCGATTCGAGCGTCTGGCCGTCGCGATTCACCCAGATCACCGGGATCTTCTTCTTCAGGCAGGGTTCGACGTCGTGGTAATAGCTCGCCGCGACGTGGACCCACCCCTTCTTGCCACCGATCCGGCGCTCGCACTCCGTGAAGTGGGCGGGATCGGGCTTGTAGGAGCGAACCTGCTGAGCGGTGACGACGAGATCGAAGTCCAGCGGGATGTGGCGGCGGGTCTGGCCGAGAAGCTTGTCGTCGATGTTCGAGATCAGGCCGACGCTGTACTTCTTGGCGATCTTCTGCAGGACCGGGTTGGTCTCCTTGAACGGCGGCCAACGCTGCACCGACTCGGGTAGAAAACCTGATCGCGAGGGCTCCAACGGCCAGCCCAGGTCTCTGGCGATCTGCACCGCGGTGCGGCGGAGCACCTCGGCATACAGCTCGTAGGACCCCGCCTCGATCTGCTGCTGGACGGAGTGGAACAGCGGCACCAACTCGTCGTGTTCGATCGTGAACCCGTCCCTGGCCGCCTCCTTGGTGAAGGCATCGTAGGCGCCGGCATCCCAGTCGATCAGGGTGCCGTAAACATCGAAAGTGACGAATGTGATCTGTTTGGGAATCGGCATCGCGGCGCCTCATGATGGCATGGAACGGCAGCAACCCGCCCCCGGCGGGTGCGGTGAGAGCCCTCATGCACGTCGGGCGTGGAACGGCGCCCGAACCGTTCGACTACAGTCCGCCGCGATGGATCTGCTCGAGTATCAGGGCAAGCAGCTATTCGCCAGGCACGGCGTACCGGTCCCAGCCGGGAAGCCCGCGCGGACGGTTGAAGAGGCGGTCGCCGCCGCCGAGGAGATCGGCTATCCGTGCGCGGTCAAGGCGCAGGTCCAGATCGGCGGTCGCGGCAAGCTCGGCGGCATCAAGATCGCCCGTGACGCGGCGGACGCGCGCCAGCACGCGGACGCGATCCTGGGGATGGACATCCGCGGGCTCACGGTCCACGAACTGTGGATCGAGCGCGCGTCGCAAATCGAGTCCGAGTACTACGCCTCGGTGATCTTCGACCGCTCGGCCAAAGCGCCGCTGGTGATGCTCTCGACCAAGGGCGGGATGGACATTGAGCAGGTAGCCGACGAGGACCCTGACGCGATCGCGCGACTCCACGTCGACCCGCTTCTGGGCTTCCAGGACTTTCACGGCCGCCGCCTGGCGTTCGAGGCGGGCGTCGACGCCGACGTCGTCCGGCCGATCGGCGAGCTGCTCAGAGCGCTCTACGAGGTCTTCATCTCAGAGGAGGCGACGCTCGTCGAGGTGAACCCGCTGATCGTCACGCCGGAGCGCACCGTGAAGGCGCTCGACGCGAAGGTCACGCTCGATGACAACTCGCTGTTCCGCCACCCCGCCAACGCCGAGCTGCGCGATCCCTCCAAGGAGGATCCGCAGGAGCGGATGGCCAAGGAGCGCGGACTCACCTACGTCAAGCTCGACGGCAACATCGGCATCCTCGCCAACGGCGCCGGGCTGTCGATGTCGACGCTCGACGTCGTCGCCGAAGCCGGAGGCGCGCCGGCCAACTTCCTCGACGCCGGGGGCGGCTCGAAAGCCGACGCGATCACCAGCGCGGTCGAGGTGATCCTTTCCGACGACAAGGTCAGCGCGGTGCTGTTCAACATCTTTGGCGGGATCACCCGATGCGACGAGGTCGCCCGCGGGCTGATCGAGGCGTTCGATCAGATCAGCCCGACCGTGCCGTTCGTGGTTCGCCTCGATGGCACCAACGGCGAAGAGGGCCGGGCGATGCTCGCCGACGCCGCGCTCCCCAACGTCCACACGGAATCGACGATGGACGGCGCCGCCGCGAAGGTCGTGGAGCTCTCAAACGAGTCGAGCCCCGTATGAGCATCCTCGTGGACAAGGGCACGCGCCTGGTCACCTCGGGGATCACCGGGCGCGAGGGAACCTTCCACACGCTGCGCAACCGCGATTACGGAACCCAGGTCGTCGCCGGCGTGACCCCGGGCAAGGGCGGTCAGGACGTCGCCGGGATCCCGGTCTTCAACACCTTCCGCGAGGCCGTCGAACGGCGCGGTGCCAACACGGCGATGATCTTCGTGCCGCCCCGGTTCGCCGCCGACTCGATCCTCGAGGCCGAGGACGCCGGCATCGAGCTGATCGTCGCGATCACCGAGGGCATCCCCGCGCACGACGAGCTGCGTGTCTTCAACACGATCAAGAAGAATGGTCGCGCTCGCCTGATCGGTCCGAACTGCCCTGGGATCCTGTCGCCCGGAAAGGCCAGCGTCGGAATCATCCCGGCCTCGTTCTTCAAGGAGGGCAACGTCGGCGTCGTTTCGCGGTCAGGCACGCTCACCTACCAGATCGGCAACGAGCTGGCACGCAGCGGCTTCGGCAACTCGTCGATCGTCGGGATCGGCGGCGATCCGGTCCCGGGCAGCGACTTCATCGACATCATCAGGCTGTTCGAAGCCGACCCCGAGACCGAGCTGATCGTGATCTGCGGCGAGATCGGTGGCGACGCCGAGGAGCGCGCGGCGGACTTCATCGCCGAGCACGTGACCAAGCCGGTGGTCGGCTACATCGCCGGCTTCACGGCGCCTCCGGGCAAGACGATGGGGCACGCGGGTGCGATCGTCTCCGGCTCGCGCGGCACCGCCGCGGCGAAGGCGGAGGCGCTCGAGGCAAAGGGCGTGCGGGTCGGCCGAACCCCGACGCAGGTCGCCGAGATCGCGATGGCGACGCTCGGGGCAGCGGCCTAAGCAGCGCTCAGGGGTGACTGTGGCGGCCGCGTGGCCGCCAAGGGCGGGCCCCCACGGCGGGGTTCCCGACCAGGACCGGGACCATGCGCGTGCGAACCCCGTACCCTTTTGATCCGTGGCGACGATCTCCTTCACACGCGGCGCTCCGTCGCTTGACATCGTCGACGTCGAAGGCCTGCGGGAGGCAGCGGATCGCGCCTTCCGCGAGGACCCGGCCGGTCTCACCGCCTACGGCACGGCGGTCGGCTACCGGCCGCTGCGCGAGTGGATCGCGGAGCAGCATGGTGTGGCGCCGGAGCGCGTGATCGTGACCAACGGCTCGATGCAGGCCGACGCGTTTCTGTTCGACGCGTTGGTCGAGGACGGCGACGCTGTGATCACCGAGCTGCCCACCTACGATCGCACGCTGCTGTCGCTGCGCAACCTCGGCGCCGACGTGCGGATGGTCGAGCTCGAGCCCGACGGGATCGACGTGGCGGCGCTGGAGCGGGTGCTGGTCGCCGGGGCGCGGCCGAAGTTCGCTCACATCATCCCCAACTTCCAGAACCCGGCCGGGTACACGCTGTCGGCGCGCAAGCGCGAGCGGCTGCTGGAGCTGGCCCGCGCGCACGAGTTCATCGTGTTCGAGGATGACCCCTACGTCGCACTGCGGTTCGAGGGCGAGCCGCTCGAGCGGATGGTCTCGATGGACCCGGAGAACGTGGTCTACGCCTCGTCGTTCTCAAAGACGGTCTGCCCCGGCATACGGGTCGGCTACCTGGTCGGGCCCGAGGATCTGATCGCCAGGATCGTCAAGCTCGCGACCTGGACCTACATCTCGCCGAACATGGTCGCGCAGGGGATCGTCAACCAGTTCGCGCGGTCGGGCAGGATCGATGCTTCGATCGAGACCGTCAAGGCGGCGTTGCGCGAACGTTCGACGGTGCTCTGCGACGCGCTCGAGCGCGAGCTCCCGGACGCCCGCTTTGTCCGGCCGCAGGGTGGTTACTTCCTGTGGGTCGAACTGCCGCGCGGCACCGACGTCGGCGCGCTGGCCGAGGCAGCGACCGAGCGCGGGGTCCAGTTCGTCAAGGGAACCGACTTCGTGCTCGAGGGCGGAGAGTCGAGCCTGCGGCTCGCCTATTCAGGAGTCACTCCCGAGGAGATCGAGGAGGGCGTCGCGCGGCTGGCGGACGCCTACCAGGCCGTGACCGCCGGCGCCGGTGCCGGCGTCGTCTAAGAGCCTGTCTCAAAACCCCGGCACGCGTCTGGCGGCGGCGGATCTGCGCCGGGCTTTGTCCTCGGGGGTTCGACGTGGCGCTGCCACGCCTTCACCCCCTGCGTTCTCGCCCGGCTTGATCCGGCGCGCGCCAGCCACGCACCTCGGTTTCGAGACAGGCTCTAAGAGCCACGGCGGCCGGCCGGCGCGATGTCGTCGGCCGGCCGCCAAGGGCCTGCTGGTTACTTGCTTGTAGCTGGGTCCAACTGCCAGAACTGATCGTCTGAGGCCCCCACCTCAGCCGTGAGACTGAGGAAGATCGTGGCGTTGTTGCCGTTGCCCGACGAATCGATCGCGGTCGTGCCGGACGCCTCGTCGAACTTGTAGTCGGCGACGTTGCCGGCACCCGCCTGACCGCTGGCCAGCGCCGCAATGTCGCTGGCGGACAGCGCGTGGTCGTAGATCTGGAAGTCGTCCACGGCAGCCGCCAGGAATGGGTCGGCGCTGAACTGCGAGTGGCCGATCCAGTTCTGGGTGGTAACGCCCAGATCGGACGGGTTCACGACCATGTTGTTGTTGGTCGCGACCGCCTTCCCGTCGACGTACAGCGTTCCGGTTGTCCCGGACAGCGTGACCGCCACGTGCGACCACGTGTTCAGCGGCAGTTGGCCCGGGGCGGTGAGCGTTTGGCCGGGGTTGGTGGGAGTGGCATCGGAGAAGATCAGCGGGCCGCCGCCTGCGCTGAGCGTCATGAACATGAAGTCGTTCGTGCCGTTGCCGAAGTCGAAGATCCTCGACCACGGCAGGTTGGCGGTCGGGTTGACCCAGGTCGAGATGGTGAAGTCGTGCAGCCCGCTGACGATGCCGTTGGGAAGCTGGACGTATTCGCCGTTTCCGTTCAGCTGGAGCGCGTTGCCGATCTCGCCCGGTACATGTGGGCTGTTCGCGCTGGTCTGCGTCGGCGCGGAGACGATCGTCGCGGTCTGACCGTTCCCTGAAGAGTCCGCCGCCGCAGGTCCGGTGGCCTCGTTGAATGTGTAATGGGCAACGTTCCCGTTACCGGGAGTGGCGCCGGTGGCCATCGCCGTGATCTGCGCCGCGGTGAGGGCCGTGTTGTAGATATTGACATCGTCAATCGCGCCGTGGAAGAACGGATCGCCGAACTCCGAGCGGCCGAGCCAGTCCTGGGTCGTCGGGCCGAGTGAGCTGGGATGCAGCGTGATGTCGGTGTTGTTACCCACGGCGGTTCCGTTCACGTACAGCGTCCCGGTGGTTCCGGACACCGTCACTGTGACGAGCGACCACCTGTCCAGCGGCAGCAGGGCCGCCGAGGAGTTGGCGAAGCTCGGGGCGAAGGTGCTGGAGCTGCTCGTCCCGATCTGGCCGACCGGGAACGGGTTGTTGTCCTGGCCGAACTGGTCGATCGGGAAGCTCGAGTTGATTCCTTGCTCGGCTCCCGGGCCGTTGGTGGACATCGCGAAGCGGAGATCGCCGCCCCCGTTGTCGACCGTCAGGTACATGTAATCGGTCGTCCCCGTGCCGAAGTCGAATACCCGGGACCACATCGTGTTGGACTGCGGCTTGATCCAGGCTGAGATCGACCAGTCACCGGTGATGCCCTGAACGATGTTCTTGGGAAGGTTGACGAACTCGCCGTCGCCACACAGTGACACGGCGTTTCCGAACACTCCGGCCGTCCGGTGCTGGGTCGCGGTACAGACGGGGGTAGGGACGCCCGCCGCCGTCTGGATCGCCGCTGCGGACTGCGCCGTGCTGCGGTCGGCGATTCCGAGCGGCAAGCCGGTGCCGGCGTTGGTGATCGATACGTTGCCCCTGCCGTCGGGCGTGAGTTGCCACTGGTCGTCTGCCGCCGACGCGCTCTGCTGGAGCGTGACACCCGCGCCGTTAGCCGTTGAGTCGGTCCCGAGGAACAGGCCCTTGCCGTCGTTCTGGATGGTGTAATTGCCCGAGCCGACGGACTTGACGGTCCACTGCTGGTTGGAGTTTCCGCGGGACGAGTCCTGCTCGACAGCGGTCCCGGCCTTGCCGGAGTTGTTCACCGGGGTGAGGTCGAGCCCGCTGCCCAGGTTCCCGAGCTTGTAGGTGCCGGAAAGGTCCGCGGGCGCCTGGACGGCCGGGGTCACCACGATCCTGTAGCCGTCGGCTGCGCTGAGCGAATTGATCGGCACCGTGAGGGTGCTGTCGGTGACCGTCTCCGTCGTGTTGGACAGCGTCAGAGGGCCGGCGACGGGCGCGGTGCGCCCACGCGACGGGACGTACTGGACTGACACGTTGACCTGGTTGCCGAGATTCAGCGCATTCAGGTCGTTGAGTGTCACCTGCTCGGCGCCGGTGTTGCCGCCGAAGACGACGCTCAGCTTCCGTCCGTCCGCGGTCGCCGAGGCGAAGCCGTCGAAGTTGGAATTAGCGGGCAGGTTCGCCGGCGTGGTCGTCAGCATGTTGCCGGTCATGTCCGCGTACCACTTGTAGAGCCAGTACGCACCGTTGGGGGATCCGCCCGTTCCGGTCAGCGTGTCGCCGAACGAGCCGTACTCGTTCCAGAACGCGATCTCCGCGTCGTGCACGCCGGTGCGCTCGAACTTTGCGATGTAACCGGCCATGTCGCCGGGGATCCCGACCTCGCTCGGCTCGCCGTACTCCTCGATGGCGATCGGCAGCGTGTGGCCGATCACCGAGTTCTCGTACGAGCGGTAGGTCGCCACGTCGCCCGCGATCCGGGGCTCTCCGGACAGCTCGTGCCAGGAGATGATGTTCGGCACCGTGTTGGTGCTCTGCGCGAACTGCAGGAACGCCTGGATCGAGCCACAGTCGGCGCCCCTCGTGGAGGCTTCCTGTGCCGAGGTGCAGGTTCGGTTGCCGAACTGCGAGAAGCTCGGCCCCTGAATCACGGCGTTCGGGTCGTCCTTGCGGATCTCGTTGTAGGTGTTCTGCCAGAAGGTGTTGAAGTTGAGCGGCGTGCCGTCGTCGGCGGTGATCGACCCGGTCCAGTTGGCGTCGGGTTCGTTCCACGGCGCCCACGCGGCGACGCTGGAGGCGTACGGGGAGCTCTCGACCAACGCGATCTGGGTGTCGACCTCGGCGTTCCATGCGCTCAGGGTCATCGGCCCTGAGGCGCTGTACGGGAAGGTCGGGAACCAGTCGGGCATTCGGACGACGACCTTGGCGCCGACCTCGTGCGCGAGCTTCAGCACCTGCAGGACGTCGCCGCCGGGCGCGGTCTCGCCGTTTGGCAGCTGGCCGCCGTCGGGCGCCATCTGGACGAACGTGTTTGGGTTCAGCGCCGCGACGACGTCCTCGCTCGGGAGCGAGTCCGTCGCGAGCCCATAGAGCCCCCCTGAAGCCACGTGGGTCACCGGGCGCAGTGCGGAGCCGGCGTCAACCAGGAGGGTCGGCGTCGTCGCGGCACTGGCCACGGCGGCGCCGCCGAGCGATGTCGCAATACCGGCAAGGCCGCCAACGATCGCCATGGCCCAGCGCCTGGTGCGCGCGGGTCGATGGCGTCTGAAAGCCCCGGTGAGAGAGGCCCTTTGTGCGTCCGGGGATCTAGGGTGCGTCGCCCTGGTGTACGGCATCTTTCTCACTCTCCTCGCTACTTGGAACAACGACGGCGGTACAGGTACAGACGCGCGGCGTGCCCAACGCTCACGGTCGGGGACACGGAATGAGAGCGCTAACATCCACCCTGCGGGGATTGTATCCGGGGATTACTGCGCTTGCTGGGACCGTTCACATGCGCTTAATTACCCGCACCCGCAGTCGAGACGATGCGGTGAATCGCCGTCGGGTTCAGCGGCCGTAGCGCTGGCGGGCGAGCACGAGCTGCTCGGGCAGGGCGACCCTGGGGGGCGGTGAGGGGTCGGCGCTGACCGACACGGTCTCGGCGACGCTGGTCGTCACCGTCGCGGTGCGGCCGTCGGCGGCGACCGCGATCTGGTCGACGTCCTTGGCGGCGACGGTGCCCGTCAGCCCGGGCTCGAGCCCCGACTCCTTCAGGTAGTGCAGGAGGTCCTCCGCCTCGTTCTCGAAGCGCAGAATCTTGACGGTGGCACCCACTTCGCAGTCGGCCAAAGGCACCCCGCCTATCCGTTGGCCAACGCGGATCGGGTGGCCGTGGGGGCAGGTCTCGGCATCGCCGACGGCGTGGCGAACGTAGGCCTCGAACCGTGGGGTCATCGCGTGCTCGAGGTGCTCGGCCTCCTCGTGCACGTCGTCCCATGGCACGCCGACCACGTCGGTCAGGAAGCGCTCGATCATCCGGTGGCGGCTGACGATGCGCTCGGCGTCGTCGCGCCCGGATTCGGTGAAGCCGATCACTCGCTCGGGGTTACGGGTGATGTAGCCATCGCGCTCGAGCCGGCCGAGCATCTCAGAGACGGTCGGCGCCGACAGCTGCATCGCGCGGCCCAGGTTCGCCGCGGTCATCGGCAGGCCGGCCTCGAACAGCCAGTACAGAGACTGGAGGTACTCCTCCTCGGCGTTGGTCGCGTGCGCCATGCCCCTGATCCTAAACGGCCGCTGGCTCGGTCGCCTGTCCATAAGTGCTGCGGCCTGGGAGCGACAGCCCCACTCCTGGACGGGACTACTAGGATCGGCGAAATGTCGTTGCCGCTGACGCCCCCGATCGAGCCCCAGCTGGCTCGGGGCAAGCCCGAGTTGCCGGTCGGCGACCAGTGGATCTACGAGCCGAAGTACGATGGCTTCCGCGCGATCGCGTTCGTCGACGGCGACGATATCTACCTGCAATCACGCGGATCTCGGCCGCTGCTGCGGTACTTCCCCGAGCTGGTGTTTCCGGCCGGGAGGTACGTGCTGGACGGCGAGATCGTGATCGCCTCGGACGGCGGCGGCGAGGATTTCGGCGCGCTCCAGCAGCGGCTGCATCCGGCCGCCTCGCGGGTCGCGATGCTCGCCGAGCAGACCCCGGCCCGCTACATCGCCTTTGACCTCCTGGCCAGCGGCGACGACTCGCTGCTCGACCGGCCGCTGACGGAGCGCCGGCGGCTGCTACAGGGGCTGGCGTTGGACGGCATCGCGTTGACGCCGTTGGCCCTCGATGCCGCTGCGGCTGAGCCGTGGCTGCGCTCGGGCGAAGGAGTCGTCGCGAAGGACACCAGGGCGCCGTATCGGCCGGGCGAGCGGACCGGGATGATCAAGGTCAAGCGCGTGCGGACGATCGACGCCGTCGTCGTCGGCTACCGGCCCGGCAAGGAGGAGGGGACCGTTGGATCGCTGATCCTCGGCCTGTACGAGCCCGCGGGCGAACTCCACGTCGTGGGGCATTCCTCCGGACTGCGCGCGGGCGAGAAACGCGCGCTGGTCGAGCGGCTGGCGCCGTATGAGACCGGCGAACGTGGGCACGGCGATCCGAGCCGGTGGCAGAGCGAGCGCGAGCTCGAATGGATCGCACTGCGACCCGAGCTGGTTGTCGAGGTCACCTTCGACCACGCCAGCGGGGGCCGGATTCGTCACGGCACGAAGATCGTCCGCTGGCGCGAAGACAAGAAGCCGCGCGAGTGCCTGCTGTCGCAAATGGACGCCTGAAGCGCTGTCACTCCCAGTTTTCGGCGACCTTCCGAGACGGCTGCACCCGCGGCGGCTCCCCGGGCATCTTCGGGTAGTCGGGCGGGAAGTTGAGCTCGCCACCCGGCAGCGTCTCCCAGAGCTGGAGTAACGGCTCCAGGGAGTGGGCGGTGTCGTCCATGGCCGACCATGGGTCGCCGTCCGCGAGATAGTCGGGAACAGTGAGCAGATTGAAATCGGCGGGGTCCTGGGCGTTTGCCAACTGGACCCAGCTCATCGGAGTGCTCACAGGTGCGCCCGTCTTCGGTCGCAGGCTCCAGGGGCTGGCGATCGTTCGATCCCGGTTGTTCTGGTTGAAATCCAAGAACACGCGGGTGCCGCGCTCCTCCTTCCACCAGTTGGTGGTTACGCCACCGTCGCGGCGCTCGAGCTCTCTTCCGAAGCCGATCGCAGCGTGCCGAACCTCCTCGAATGGCCAGTCGGGCCGGATCCGAAGGTAGATGTGAATTCCCCTGTTTCCGCTGGTCTTGGGGTAGGCCCGCAGCCCAAGTTCGTCCAGGAGTTCCCGGGCGACCCCTGCGATCCGCTGGGCATCGGCGAACGTGGTTCCCGGCTGCGGATCCAGGTCGAGCCGCAGCTCGTCGGGACGATCCAGGTCCGGTCGCCGAACCGGCCATGGATGGAACGTGAGCGTCCCCATCTGTGCCGCCCAGACCAATGCCGCCGGTTCGGTCGGGCACAACTCGTCGGCGGTTCGCCCGCTCGGGAAGGTGATCTTGGCGGTCTGAACCCAGTCAGGCGCTCCTTTCGGCAGGCGCTTCTGGTAGAAGCCGTCGCCGTCATCGCGGTACCCGGTGGAGAGTCGCATCCCCTCCCGGTAGCCGTCCGGCCACCGTTCCAAGGTCGTGGGACGTTCCCCGATTGCTCGGATCATGGGATCGCCGACGGCCGCGAAGTAATCGCAGACCTGCAACTTGGTGATCGGCGGAGTCCTCGGGGTGGCTTCGTAGATGACCCGGTCGGGGCTGGTGACGCGAACTGTCCGCTCGCCGATCTGGAGTTCAGCTGCTCCGGCCATCAGATGCCTGAAAGGATGACGGTCGTGGCCATTCCAGGAGTTCCGACTGAGGTGCTCGTCGCACCCGACAGCTTCAAGGGGACGTTCACGTCGGTCGAGGTGGCGGACGCGCTCGTGCGCGGACTCATCGCGGCCGGCCAGCCCGCCCAGGCCTGCCCGGTCGCCGATGGCGGAGAGGGCACGATGGCGGCGCTGTCGGCGGCGTTCGACCTGTCGACCGTCACCGCCGCGGCCACTGACCCGCTCGGGCGCCCGGTCGAGGCGGCGTTTGGCGTCGGTGCTGGGGTGGCGGTGGTCGAGACAGCTGCGGCCAGCGGCCTCAACCTGGTGGCGGAAGACGAGCGCGATCCGCTCGCGGCGACGACCTACGGCACCGGGCAGCTGCTCGCGGCCGCCGTGGCCTCGGGCGCCCGCGACGTCTACCTCGCCGTCGGAGGCAGCGGCACAACCGACGGAGGCACCGGCGCCGTGCGCGCCCTCGACGATGCCGGCGGCTTGGGCCGTGCCAGGCTGACCGTGCTGTGCGACGTGCGAACCCCGTTCGAGGACGCGGCGAGGGTTTTCGGACCCCAGAAAGGTGCCGGCCCCGATGACGTCAGGAGGCTGAGTGAACGGCTGCGACGGCAGGCGCGAGCGTACCTGAAGCGGCACGGCCGAGATCTGCGCGGGGTGCCGATGACGGGGGCCGCTGGGGGATTGTCGGGCGGGTTGTATGCGGCGTTCGGGGCCGACTTGGTCGCCGGCGCCGGCTTCGTGCTCGACGCGATCGGGTTCGACGAGAGGATGCGATCGTCGCGCGCGGTCATCACCGGCGAGGGCCGGCTCGACCGCCAGAGCCTCGTCGGCAAGCTCGTCTCGGAGGTCGCGACGCGCGCCCGGCAGGCGGGCGTGCCGTGCCACGCCGTCGTCGGCTCAAACCAGCTGGAGCCGTTCGATGCCCGGATCCTCGATCTGCAGCTGATTCTCGAGGCGGGAACGGTACCCGAGTTCGAGGCGGCGGGGGTGGCGCTGGCCGACGCGATTCGCGTGTAATTGCCCCGCAGCGGGTCTCTCAAAGGGGAGCCTGTAGCGCCACAGTCGCGACGAGGAGTGCCGCCAGCGCCACGGGAGCCAGGCTCCTGACGCTGAACCGGGGCGACTCGGGCCCCGCCAAATCCGCCGCGATCAGGGTGGCGATCGAACCCTGAGGGGCCGCGAGTGCGCCAACCGCGAGCCCGACGACGGCGGCGTACGCGACCGGCCCCGACGTCAACAGCGAGGACACCCATACGCTCGCCGGGAGGTTGTTGATCAGCGCCGCCGCGCCTCCGGTCGCGACCGCGACCGCCAGCAGGGTCGGCCAGGACCCGGCGTGCAGCACGGGGGCACGCACTCCGACCGCTCCGGCGATGATCACGAGCGCCGCGATCTGGACCGCGACGCGCCAGGGGACGAGCAGCGCCGACCAGCATCGCGTCGCCAGCAGGGAGACCGACACGGCCACGACGAACGGCCCCCACGGTGGAATTCCCGCGAACGGGGCCGTCCACGCCGCCAGCGCCGCGATACCGAGCGCCAGCACGGACAGGCGCTGCTGGCGGGAGAGCGGCTCCGGGCGCGAGCGCGGCGGTCGATATCGGCCGCGCAGCCGCGATCGTTCGAGCAGTGCGAATGCGCTCGCGCAGATGAGCGTGGCGATGGCCCCGGGGATGAGCATCTGTCCGGTGAACGCCAGCAACGACAGATGCAGGCGGCCGATCACGACGAGGTTGGTCGGATTGCCCTGCGGGACCGCGATCGAGGCCGCGTTCGCGACGCCGACGACGCCGAGCAGCAACGGCCTGAGTGGAGCGCCGTGGCGTCGGTGCAGCGCGAGCACGATCGGGACCATCAGCACGACAGCGCCGTCGAGCGATACGACCGCCGTCAGCACCGCGCACAGCCCACACACGAGTCCGTACAGCGCCTGCGGGCGACCGCGAGCCGCGCGGGCGAGCACCAGCGCCGCGCGGTCGCCCAGGCCGCTCTGGGTGGCGATCCCGGCGAGCGTCATCGCCGCCGCCAGGAAGGCGATCACCGGTCCGACGACGGTGATCGCGCCCGAATCGGGCGCACCGAACGCAAGCTCGACGGCGGCGATCGTCGCGACGACCGCCGCCGAGCCGTTGCTGCGCGGCCTGAGGGCCAACACCGCGACCGCGGCCGCTGCCAGACTCAGATGGATGGCGAGCATCGTCCCGGGTGACCTCCACGATGCCGGGCCACGAGCGGGCTGACACCCGGACGCCGCGGACGCCGCGGACGCCAGAGGCGCTCGCCGCCGAGGCGTTGGTCGCGGTGGCGCCGCTCGCGACGCGCTGGATCGAACGGCTGCTGGCCGCCAACGAGCCGCCGCTGACGACGCCGCAGTACCTGGCGCTGCGGGCAATCGCGCGCGAGCAGGTGTCGGCCGGCGAGCTTGCCCGCCGTGCCGGCGTCTCTGGACCTGCGGCGTCCCAGCTGCTGGCCGTCCTTGCCGACGGCGGCCTGGTTGATCGCAGGACCGCCGACGACGACCGCCGCCGTCTGGAACTGGCGCTCACCCCGGCGGGGCGCGAGCTGCTCGCGGCCGTCGAGACGACCCTGTCCGAGCGGATCGGGTCGCTGATCGGCGATCTGCCGCGTCCGGAGGTAGACGCGCTCCAGCGCGCGCTGCCGCGCGTCGAGGCGGCACTGTCTGGGGCGGCGCCGCCACGGCGACCACCGCCGCTTCGGAAGCCGCCGCCGCCGCCCGGGCGTGATCGCCGGCGCGACGACGGTCCATGAGCGACCAGCCGGGGTCGGGTAATTGACTAAGATGACTTATTAGTTTAGCCACCTTATCGACTTGCCCGAGCAGACCTCCTCACGGCTCAGTGCGCGAAGGCTTCGCGGGAGCTGAACTTTCGCCCTGGCAGCGGCCCGTCGAGCGCCTCGAGTTCGGCGGTCTCCTCCCGAAAGTGGCAGAGCAGCGACTCGGCCATGTCCAGGTTCATCCCGGCGCGCACGACGATCCGCAGCACGCTCAGATCCTGGCGGTTCTCCGGGAACGTGTAGCCGGGAACCAGCCACCCCCGCTGCCGGAGATGATCGGAGACATCGAACACCGTGTAGTTGCTGACGTCGTCGTTGAGGGTGAACGCAAACACCGGCAGTTCGTCGCCGCGGGTCAGCAGCCGGTAGGGGCCGATGTCCTCGATCCCGGCCGAGATATAGGTGGCGACGTTCTGCGCGTCTCGCATCGCTCGCTCATAGCCGCCGCGCCCGAGCGTCGTGAACATGTAGTACTGGGCGATCACCTCGCTGCCCGGACGCGAGAAATTGAGCGCGAACGTCGGCATGTGGCCGCCGAGATAGTTCACGTCGAACACCAGCTCCTTCGGCAGCGCCGAGTGGTCGCGCCAGATCGCCCAGCCGACGCCGGGGTAGACGAGGCCGTACTTGTGCCCGGAGGCGTTGATCGACTGCACTCGCGGGAGTCGGAAGTCCCACTCCAGGTCCGGCTGCAGGAAGGGCGCCACGAACCCACCAGAGGCGCCGTCGACGTGAATCGGCACGTTCAGGCCGATCGCGTTCTGCAGCTTGTCGAGGGCCTCGGAGATCTCCTTGACCGGCTCGTAACTGCCGTCGAAGGTCGAGCCGAGGATTGCGACGACCCCGATCGTGTTCTCATCGCACTGAGCAACAGCTTGCTCGGCGTCGAGGTGGAAGCGCTCGCCCTCCATCGGCACCAGGCGAGGCTCGACGTCCCAGTAGCGGCAGAACTTATCCCAGCAGACCTGAACGTTGACGCCCATCACCAGGTTCGGGCGATCGGTGGGCTTGCCCGCCTCGCGCATCCGCTGGCGCCAACGCCACTTGAGTGCCATACCGGCGAGCATCGCCGCTTCGCTCGAGCCGGTCGTCGAGGTGCCGGTCGCGTGTTCGCCCTCCGAGCCGTGCCACAGGTCGGCGATGATGTTCACGCACCGCGCCTCGAACTCGGCCGTCTGCGGGTACTCGTCCTTGTCGATCATGTTCTTGTCGGCCGTCTCAGCCATCAGACGGGCCGCCGTCGAGGGCATCCAGGTGGTCACGAACGTCGCCAGGTTCAGCCGTGCCTGGCCGTCGAGCAGCAATTCGTTGGAGATCATTTCGTAGGCGAGCTCGGGCCCGACGCCGTGGTCAGCGATGTTGCAAAGGGGCAGCTCGAGCTTGCCTAGCGGATGCTCCACTGGAACGGCGGCCGGGCGCGGTCGCCCATCTGGCTTGCGGTGTTTTGATAGCGCCATCGTGTCCTCCTGATCGGTTGCCACGATCATCCACTACGGCGTGGCGCGGGTGCGTCGGTCTTGTGATCGCAGCCACCGCTCGAACGCCGCCCGGTCGTCCTCCGGGTAGAACGGGTCCTGGCCGCTGCGCAGCAGCAGGCCGATCCGCTCGAGGTCATACAGCAGCGCCAGCTTGCCCGGCGGGTCGTCCCACACACCACTGTCGTAGTTGTCGACCCAGGCGGCGAGTGCGGCCAGCGCCTCGACCTGAATCGCGTCCTTCCACCATTCGGTGCGGATCGGGAGTCGGTAGCGCTCGCGGAGCAGGCACACCTCGGCCCACAGGTCCTCGTACCACTGCCAGCGCTCGTCTGGGTGTTCGGACGGCGCCTGCCAACTCACCGATCCGGCCCTCGCTTGCCGTCCGTCGCGGCCAGCCGGCGCAGTCGCCTGTCGCCGAACCATGTGCGCAGACGCACCCGCGCCGGTGCCAGCCTTCCGTAGAGCAGCAGTGCGTGTCCATCGGGCAACTGCCGCAGAGCTTCAGCGGCGACGAGCGGCGTTCGCCGCTGCGCAACCGACCGGGTGCTTCCGCCGGATCCCGTCGTTCTCGTCAAGTCGCGTCGTTCCTGCTCACCGACAAGACCGGAGAAGTACCGCAACGTGTCGAGGTCCGCGACGCCCGGCAACAGCATCCTTGCGCGGTGAGCGTTGAGCACCGTGTCGGCCTGCTGCCGATAGCGGCTGCGGGCCTGGGCGAGATCGTGGAAGATCGACAGCAGCTGGATGTTGTGGCTTGGCGCGGTCGAGGCGATCTCGGCGAGGTTCGGCAGCGGGGCGACGTTTCCGGCCTCGTCGAGGCACAGCAACAGCGGCAGCGCGAGTCTGCCCCCCTGCTCGTTCGCGAGCTCATAGGCGCGGTCGACGACCTCCGACAGGAGCGCCAGGAAGATCGGGCGCAGCAGCTTCGCGGCCTTCGCGTCGCCGATCAGGTAGAGCGTCGATCGCGCGCCGAGGAGCCTGTCGGCGGTGATCTCGGACCCATGTGCCGAGCGGGCGACGCGGGTGAACCGGTAGGCGCGCAGCAGCGCTTGAACCGTTCCCTCGATCGACGACCGCGTGCGGTCCGCCTGTGACTCGAAGGCCCGCACCGCGTCGTAGGCAGCTCGTGCTCCGATGCGGTCCTCCTCGCTCGAGGCGGACGCGGCGGCGCCGTCGAGCGCGGAGTCGAGCTCGCGGGCGCCCTGTCCATACGCCCAGGAGACGACCTGCTCGATCTCCGCCCCAGACCGAGCAGCCGCATACAGCAGCGGCGCCAGGCGTTGTTCGGCCGCGACCGCCCAGAAGTCGCCACCCTCGACGCCACGCTGGTCGAGCTCCCCCGCAGCCGCCAACCGCCACGCGACCTCCAGAGCGCCATCCCAGGTGGCGGCCCCGCGCAGCGGCGACCACGTTTGCGACGGCACACCGGTCAGCACGAACGGATCAAACACGAGCGCCTCGCCGAGCTCCTGCCGTCGCGCCAACGTCACGCCGAGCAGATCGGTCTTGATCGAAGAGGCGACCGCGGGTCCGTCCCATTCGAGCAGCGCCGGGATCGCGAGGCCCGCCGATTTGCCCGACTGTGGGGGACCGAACGCGATCACTGCATGGCGGCGCTCGGCGTAGAGCAGCCGACTGCGGTGCCAGCCGAGCACGAGTCGGTCGGCGGAAGGACCGTACGTACGTTGGCGAGGAGGCTTCGGCACCAGGTCGGACCTCCGCAACGAGTGCAGTTCGCGTCCGGATGCCCAGCGGGCGCCATCGCTGCCGCCCGCGAGCGCGGGCAATCGCGCCCACGTCCTGACGGCCAGCGCCGCGCAACAGGCGAGCGCCCCCAGCAGCGTCGCGAGCGTCGCGTACAGCCCGGCGCTGCCGGGCAGCCGCGCGCGCGCCGGCGCCGGCCAAGCCGCGGCTGGATGGCCGAGATGGCCAGGCAGGCGGACGAGTACGGCCAGCAGCGCGGCGGGCTGCGGGGTCGGCGGCCACCCGCGCCCGAGGATCTCCCCGGCGAGCCCGCCCCACAACCAGATGAGCGCGACCGCGCCGGCGAGCGCAGCGATCACCACCAGCATCGCGATGTCGGCGCCACCCCCGACCGTACTCGACGCGCGTCCGTCGCCAGTCATGCCGCCGCGGCGCCGTCGATCTGCATCCCGCTATCGGTATCCGTCAGGCGCCGCTCCAGCCGCGAGCGGTGGTGTTGGACGACGAACGACCGCGATCCCACCTGCCACAAGGCCTGTCCAGCGGAGAGTTGCGAGAGCAGACGCGCCTCCGTCCGCGAGAGTCCGAGCAACTCGCGCGTCAGCGGAATCTGGCTCTCGTCCTGGTGATACACGATTCGGGTCGAGGCATCGGCGATCAGGCCCTCCGCGATCCGCGCCGCTCGGGACCCGTCGTCGCCCGCCGCCTGCAGGTCGGCGAGCTTGTGCATGACGACCATGTTCATCACTCCGAACTGGCGAGCCAGCTTGAAGTTCGACTGAAACCACTCGCCCAACCCCGTGTGCTGGATGATCTTCCAAGACTCGTCGGCGACGTTGATCAGGCGATCCCGACCCGGCCGCTCGGCCCTGACCGCCAGCAGCGACCCCATCCAGGCGCTCGCGCACGCCATCAGGATTCCGACCGCCGGTGAATCCCGGACAGCGTGAAGGTCGAGGACAACCAGTTTCGCGTCGAGGTCGAGCCCCGGCGAGGTGGGTCCGTCGAAGATCCCCTGCAGGGGCCCCTCGCAGAGATCCTGGATCGCGAGTGCCGGCCGCCTGATGTCGGAGGCGAGCTGATCCGCGCTGGTCTCGAGCGCCCGAGCCATGTCGGGGGGCGGCGAGAACATGACCGCGGCGACATCGGGCAATGTCGGCTCGCGCCCGAGCCGCCGTAGCGCGCGCAGCGACTCGCGAAGCGCCGCCGCCTCTACCTGCCGAAGTCCCTCGCCGATCGCGGTGGTCGCGATCGCGCGCAGCAGTTCGATCTGCGCGTGCTCCTCGGGGCGGGCGGCGAGCGGGTTCAGGCGCACTGCGCCGCCGGGGGACAGCGAGATCGGTCGCACTCCGACGGCTTCGCAGAGCGGTCCGTATTCGCGCTTGACGTCGAGCACGAACGCCCGGCGCCCGAACAGCAGCATCCGCCACAGCAGCGTCTTGACGAGTGAGCTCTTGCCCTGGCCGAGCTTGCCGATCACGATCGCGTTCGGGTCATCGAGGGCGCCGTTGCCGTACAGCACCCATGGGTCGAAGCAGAATGCCCCACCACCGACGTCACGACCGATGAAGGCGCCCCGCCCACCCAGCCCGCCGGCCGCGGTGAATGGATAGATCGCCTGAGCGTGCCGGGTGGTAATCCGGTGTCCGGGGCGCTCGGCCGGGATCAGAGGGTTCATCGCAGGCCCCTGGCGAGCGGCAGCGTGAAGGTGAAAGCGTCGGCCTGCTGGCCGTACATCCGGCGGAGCTCGAGGCGGGCGCGCGCCGCGTGCTGCAGGACCTCGGAGCAAGCAAGCTCGAGGTCGTGCTCGTCTCGCCCGGAGACCGTGACGAAGCCGGACAGCCGCACCTCTCCGTGGCCCGCCGCGAGCTCTGCCTCGCGCCGAATCGCCGCCTCGTGCGCCTGCCGCTGGCGCGCCGTCTCGGACTGGCCGAACCGCCGTCGCAGCTCGCTGTCAGCCCGGTCCCTCGTGATCGCGGCCTCGACCTCCCGCGCCGAGCGATCCGGTGACAGCGGCTCGAACGTCACCGCGACGGTGCGGACGAGCGTCGAGGAGCCGAGGATCGCATCCATGAACATCGGCGAGACCTCGGCGCGAGGCCACCCAGCGACCCAGTAGGTGCTGTGCAGGGCGCCGTCGCATCGATACCTGTCCCATGACTCCTGGGCGCCGAGCGGGCCGGCGTTGTGCGCGGCGATCCCGTCTCGGCGCTCGTCGGCTGCCTCCAGCGCCGCCAGTTCGGCGCGTGCGTACGGGTCGAAGCCGGTTCTCAGGACCCGGGCGAGTTGCCGCGATCCAAGCGCGCCGAGCACTCGGACCTCGGCCATCTCAAGACCGCGAGCGACACGCTCCGCCTGACCGACCAGGACCGCGCCGAGCGAGTCGCGCCGACGGCCGCGCAGCCGGCTGACATCGACCTGGATCGCCAGCAGGACGTCGTGGTCCTGGGTCACGGTCATACTGGCGCCGATCAACTCCAGGTAGGACTCGACGATCGGCGTCCCTCGGGGCGGAATTGCCGGGTCCCGCCCATCGTGGAGCCAGCGCGCGAGCTCGTCGCCCTGTGACGGACCGGTGCGTTCGAGCCACTGCAGCCGACGGATCGGCGTGTTCGCGGCCGACGTCAGGACGATCCCCCACTGTGCGAGCCGACGCTCCTGTGCTTCGGCATCGAGCAGCGCGAACGCGATCGCCCGGCACGCAAGGACCCCCGTCAGCCGACGGCCGCGCCCCTCGCTGATCGCTCCGATCGTGCGCTCACCATCGCTCACCTCGACCAGCTCGACGCCCGACAGTGCCCTGGGCGGCTGCCAGTCTTCAGTCGCCGGCAGCCCTGTCCTCGGTCGCGTTCCGGCGTGCGGCAGCCTGGAGCGGTAGCGATGGCGCCCGAACGCCAATCGCAGGACATACGACCCGGTCACGGGGGCCCACTGCTCGGCGGTCCTGCCGGCGAACGGGACGGTTGCGCTGATCGTCGCGGCGCCGACGAGCATCGTTCCGACGACCACGGCGGCGGCGCTCGGTAGCCGATCGAGCAGCCAGACGGCGGCGACGACGCCAACGATGACGATCGCGGCCTGGCCGAACCTGACCGAGCCCAGCAGGCCCCGGCGCTCGAGCGGGCCGAAGCGATACGTGAGCCGCGGCTCGCTCACGGCTCGGTCGTGCCTCGGTTGGTGGTCTCGGAGTCGGCTGTGTCGTTCGTCGCGAGCGGGCCCCGCGGGTCGGGCTGCCCGCTGTCGGACTGCCCCCGTCGATCGTCCGGCGGGACGTATTCGGTCGGGCCACCCCAGCCACCTGGTCCCAGGTTCAACGGCGGCCAGGCCCCGTTCTCCGCCTGCCAGATCGGGTCCATCCCAGGCAGGCGCTCCTCGGCCGCCTGCGACCCCGCCGGCCCGCTCTCGCCGGCTTGTGCATCCGAGTTCGTGCTCCCATTGGCGTCCTGCCCGGGCGGGGGCGAGCCCGTAGCGCTCCGCACCGTCCCACCGATAGCCTGTGAACTGCCGCTGCCGGAGCGTCCGACGGCGGCGGCGTCCGCGGCCTGGGTACGCATCCGTGTCGCCACCAGGTCGATCGCATCGCCCGCCGCGGCCGGCGCAGAATCGCCGGAGCTTGTCTCGGTCGACTGGGCCGGTTGGCCCTGGTTTCCCCCGCCCAGCGAGCCCTGCCGCGGACGCGGCCGCTGCGGCAGCTCCTGGCGCAGCGCCGCCCCGGCGCTTGCCGCGACCTCGGTGAACGGGAGCAGTTTGAGCATCGTCCAGGGGGCGAAGGTCGAGAGCAGCAGCAGCGACATCGCCGTCAGTGCCCGGGTCACGCTGCCGGCGCCCGATTGTCCGAAGGCGGCGCCGGCGAGCGACAGCACCGCGACGATCACGAACTTCGACACGATCAGCGCCACGAGCAGCTCCACGAGTCGGACCGCCCAGAGCCGCCGCGCCGGCCAGACCAGCGCCGCGAACACCATCGGCAGCATCAGAACGATGATGTAGACCGCAGCCGCTCGCACCATCATTTCGAGGGCCAGTGCGAGCGCTGCGGCGGTCGCGATCACGGCAACGGCGAACGCGATGAAGAGGTCGCCACCGCTCAACACGAACGCTTCGGCCGACTCCGTGAGAAAGTGGCTGGCACCGCCGACCGCGAGCCCTGAGACCAGACCGGACATCTCATCGGTCGCCGACAGCAGCAGCATCGTGATCGGTGCAGCGATGCCGACTCCGATCAGCGCGAGTGGGAGATAGCCGAACACCGCCCTGGCGAGCAGCGCCAGATCAGAGCGAACCACCGCCTGCAGTGCGGCGGCGAACAGGAACGGGACCGTGAGCAGCGTGGCCAAACCGGCGACTCGCCAGTAGGCGGCAGAGAACCACGTGCTGGTCAGCTGCGGGGTCGTGGTCTCGCCGATGATGTGGGCGACCTCTCCGATCGCGTCCTTGGCGCCGGCCTGAACCCACGTGACCACCTCCGCAAGCGCGTCGTTGGAGAGTGACTTGGCCCAATGGAAGGGGTTCAGGAACGAAAGGAAGCCGAGGACGATCACCTCGCCGTCGTCCCGAGGTGCGCGAAGAAGTTGACGAGCGCCGGGGCGGCACCGATCACCAACGCCGAGGCCGCCGACACCAGCGCTGCCATCCGACCCCGACCGGCGTAGTGGTGGTTGTTGGTGTGCGAAGCGAGCGCCCAGATCGCGGCGCCGACGAAGGCTCCGAGCAGCGTGATCGCCAGCGCCCATGCGTCGGCGCCATTGACGATCTGCTGCAGCACGTTGCTGCCGGGAAGCCCAGACGGGTTGGGCGTGGCGCTGACCGCGCCGAAAAAACTGACCATGGTCACCTCGTCGAGTCCATTTGACTTTGAGTGAGCTGAATCTAACACTGGCTAGCGCCGATCAGCTAGAGTCATTTGCATCAAGTTAGACTCAATTAGAAACGGAGTCGAGATGCCTTTGTGTCGAATCGACCAGCTCGAGACGATCTATCCGGAGCTGGCGCCGCAGCTCGAGAAGATCGTCATGCGCAACCTGGGTTTGTCCGATGCGGTCTTGGAGGAGGCATGTCAGTTCGCCTGGGGGCAGTTGGCGCTGCGGTCCCCAAGGGTGGCGCCCGGCCACGAGCTCGGATGGCTTGCGACGACGGCGATACGTGCGGCGCTGCGTCTGATGCGTGCAGGCCGCGACGAGGTCTCACTCGACGACGAGGAGCAGCATGAGCACCTCGCCGAGCTCTGCGCCGTCGCACCCGGTCCCGAGTCGGCGATCGAAGTGCGCGCGCGGCTGGCCGCTGTCCTAGAGCTACCGGTCCGTCAGCGCCGGATGGTGCTGATGCACGGATTCGGCTACGACTATCGAGAGATCGCGGACCGAACCGGCGACTCGCGGCGCACGGTGGAGCGCCAGCTGCATCGTGCGCGGCAGCACCTGCGGGTGTTGGGCTAGCGCCTCAGCGAGTCCGGGCGCGGCCCCGCTTGCGGCGGCGCCGCTCGGCGGGCGTGAGCTTGCGTGACTTCGGCGGGGCCTTGGAGCCACGGCCAGGATTGCCGGTTGCGGTGCCAGCGGGAGCCGCGCGGCGCAGCAGACGCACGTGGTGGCGCGAGTCGCTCCAGATGAAGTATGCGATCGCTCCCAGGACCACGATTGCGCCGACCGCGACGAGCAGCGCGTCGGTCCCGCTGATGCTGCCGCCGGCGCTGCTTGCCGTCGTGACGACCGGCGCGATCGTCTGGGTCTGGGTCGGCGTCGGCGCCGAGGACTGGGGCAGGCCGACGCCGAACGCACCTTGCGCGGCGCTCGACGGGGAGCCGGCCGCGAACGCTGCCGCGGGCGCCAGGGGCACCAGGCAGACTCCCAGGATCAGCGTAAGCGCGGAACGACGGGTTAGGGCCTGTATCGCGATCATCGGTCAGACGCTAGCGGCTGCTCCATTGCCGGTGTGTCAGGAGCGTTGCGATACGGCTCCTGATTGTCCTGGTGCTCCTCGTGATAGACGCTCTCGGCGTTGACGGCCCAGATGTCGTGGTGGGTGCCCAGGAGGATGTTGTCGACCGCGCGCATCGCCGTCAACATTGAGTGGTCCGAGTTGTTGTAGCGATGCAGGCCGTTGCGCCCGACCTGGGTCAGATTGTCGACCGTCCCGAGCCAGGTGCGGATCGTCGCAACCCTCTCGGCGTAGAGCTCGTCGTAGATCGGGTAGGCCTTGTGGACCCGCTCGACGAACCCGAACTTGACGCTGTCGGCCTTTGCCAGATGCAGCCGCTCGATCTCCTGACCGGCCATCTTGACGAGCTCATCGTCGTCGGTATTCCAAAGCTCGTCGCCCTCGAAGCAGAAGTACTCCATCCCGACCGAGGCATCGGTCGAGCCTTCGGGAACCATGTACGGGCTCCAGGACTTGAAGTTCTGGATCCGCAGGACGCGAACGCCGGGCTGATGGATGTAGATCCAGTTGTCGGGAAACAGGTCCTCGCCGCCGATCACCAGCAGCACCGTCAGGAACTCGCGGTAACGCAGTCCCCGGGCTGCATCCCGGACCTCGACGGGTGCCTCGGGTTCGGCGATCCCGACGGTCGTGCGCAACGGCAGCGAGGAGATCACGTGCGATGGCGTCAGCGTCTCGCCACCGGCGATCACCTCGATCACGTGGCCGTCGCGAATCGTCAATCGCGTGACCGGAGCGTTGAGGCGGACCTCGCCGCCGTGGGCCAGGATGTCGTCGGTCATCTGCTCCCACATCTGGCCCGGCCCGTACCTGGGGTAGTTGAACTCCGAAATCAGCGACTTGATCTGGTTGCCCCTGTTCCCGAAGAAGGCAGCCTTGGCGGCGCTGAAGAACGACAGCCCCTTGATCCGCTGCGCGGCCCACTCGGCGCGGATCTCGGTCGCCTTCACGCCCCACAATTTCTCCGTGTAGGTCTTGAAGAAGTGCCTGTACAGCCGCTTGCCGAAGCGGTTGGAGACCCACTCCTCGAAGGTGTCCTCGCGCCCCTTGGGCTTGACGGCGGCCCACATATAGGAGGCCATGCAGCGGGTCAGCTCGATCGGTCCGAGCTTGCGGATCACGTCGACCCCCTGCAGGGGGTATTCGAGGAACTTGTCGTTCCAGTAGATCCGGCTCTTGCGCGGGCGCTTGAGGAACTCGTCACCCATGATCTCGTGCCAGAGGTCGTCGACCTCCCGGACCTTGGTGAAGAACCGGTGCCCGCCGAGGTCGAACCTGAACCCCTCGCGCACGGTCGTGCGAGCGATGCCGCCGACCTGCGCGCTCGCCTCGAGCACGACCACCGGCTTGCCCTGACGCGCGAGCAGGTAGCCGGCGGTCAGGCCGGCGGGACCGCCTCCCAGCACCACCACCGGGTGCTCGGGGGTGATCTCGTCACCGCGGGCGGGCGTCGACGGCGCCGATTCGGGGATCTCAGACGCCACTCAGACCTTCTTGAAGAGGAGCGCGTAGTTGCCGACGTCGACGGCGCCGTGGTAGTTGTGCGGCGCCCACGCCTCGAGCTTCAACGACTTGTCCTGGTGGATGATCGATTCCCACTGCGCAGTCCTCAGCCTGATGGTCCACGTCCACGGCGCGACCCAGTTCAAAACGCCCTCGGTGAATGGGTTGATCAGAACGAGTTGCTGACCTGGCTTCAGGCTCTTCAGCAGCGGCGGGAGGATCTTCCAAGGGTCGGCCTTCTGGTAGCGCTCGAGCGCGTTGACCCAATCCATGTAGGTCGGATCCCTGTCGATCCCCTGCATCGTGTTGGCCCACCTGAGCCCGCGGTCGAAATAGAAATTGGCGAGCGGCGTCTGCTCGGGCTGCCCGACGATCACGAGATCGCCCTTGTGCAACAGTGGCTGTATCTCCGCCGAGATGTCCTGCAGGTCGCTCTTGAACCCGGGCGCGGCCGCGCCCGGGTTGTACCCCAGGAAGAACACCGCCAGCACCAGCGCGATCGCGCCGACGATCCCGGCTCGGGCCGCGCCCATGCAGGCGAGCAGGACCACGGGCGCGAGCAACGGGGCGAAGTATCGAGCCGACCAGGCGGGGGTGATCTGGGAGGCCAGCCAGGCGAGAAGCAGCGTCACGAACGGGATCGCGACCAGCGCCCACACCACCCGTCCCTGCTCGGTGCGGCGTCCGCGTCTGAGGAAGTACTCGGCGAGGCCGATCCCCGCAGCGACCGCGAGCACGGCGAAGATCGGGTCGCCGCCGATCAGGTTCCGTGAGAGCTGCACGCCGGCGCCGAACCGAGGCGATGTGTCCCACGGCGCCGCGGTGTGGATCGTCTGGTAGAAGAAGTTCGGTAGCCAGGGCAGGAACAGGATGCCCGCCCCGACGTAGGCGTATACGCCGTCTCGGATCAGGTTCTGCCGATGCTGCGCGTCGCCGAGGTAGTAGACGATGATCAGCGCGACCAGTGATCCGGCGCCGAAGAACAGCCCCCACGCGTGCGTGTAAAGCATCAGCGCCTGGGACACGGCGAACAGCGCCACGTACTTGCGTCGCCGGTAGACGAAGCCGTGGATGAAGCCGGTCGTCGCGAGCAGCCCCAGGAGCGCCATGAGGGTGTACATGCGCGTCTCCTGCGCGTACTGGGTGAGGAACGGGTTGAGGGCGAACAGCGTCGCGGTCATCAACGCCGCTCGCTTCCCGAACAGCGAGTGGGCGGACCAGTAGGAGACCGGGATGCACAGCGTCGCGAACAGCAGCGACAGCGAGTGCGTCGCGGCCTCGCCGTTACCGAACATCTGGATCCAGAAGTGCAGCAGGAAGTAGTAGAGCGGCGGCGAGCCGTCCATCCGCAGGACGCCGGGGATCTGGCCGAGCGGATGCGACGCGATCCCCACGGAGATCGCCTCGTCCATCCAATACTGCCCGTTCAGCAGTTGCGACCGGAAGTAGACCGAGGCGGCGATCAGAATGAACAGGAAAAGGCCAACCCGAAGCCACTCGGGCCACCGCCGTAGCCACTGCGGCTCCCACAGCCGGAACTCCCGGACCAGCCGCTGCGGAGCGAGCGGCTGCTCGGCAGCCGGGACTTCGTGCGGCGTGGTGATCGTCATCGTCGTTCCTCTGCCGTCGGCATCAGCGAACCGAGGTTACTTGGCTGGGTGCATTCACGGTGCGTCAACCGCGGCAGTCCCGATACAGCGACATCGTCTTCTCGTGCAGCACCGTGTATCGCGCGCCCTGCGTCTGCCACCCGCTGATGGTGCTCGGCTGCGGTTCGAGCATATTGCCCGGACTCGGCGAAGCCTGAAAGATCACGGCCGGCCACTGGCCCTTCGGCACCGGCGCGAGGCCCTGCGCGTTGACGAGGGGACCCTCGGCGACAGAGGTGAACGGGAGCCGCAGATACCAGGCGACCATCGGTACCTGGAAGGCCTCGGTCATCACCGGCCCACACGACGCGACTCGCCGCGCGCCCCCGGCGCGGCGGATCAGCGCGACCATGTCCTCGCGGAGTTGCGACTGAAAGCTCATGTCGTGACGGACCGCGGCGGGGCTGACCAGCGTGTTGCCGACCCAGTTGGGTACGAACATGAAGACCGCGGTAAGAGCCGCGGTCGCGGCGAGCGTCACCCCGGCGGGATGCAGGCGCGCCGCCAGCCGTGGGGCCAGACGCCGCGTCTGTCGCCCGAGGGCGACAGACGCCCAGCCGAACCCACCGCCGCCGCAGACGAACAGCAGCGCCGAGCCGAGCACGAGGTAGCGGGTGTTGCCGGAGAAGCCGAACTCCGTCTCCAGGCCGACGATCAGGAACCACAGGCACCCGAGCAGGCCGAAGGTCACGAGCCAGGCGATCCCTCGCTCGCGGTCGGTTTCGAGTTTGAAGCCCGCTCGCGCCCGCCAGATCCGCAACATCAGGAATCCTCCAACGAGCAGGGTGAGGATGTCGGCGACCTTGACCCGGAATGGCATCAACACCCAGGCGTGGTCGGCGAGCTCCGAGCAGATCGGGCAGGACGCCTGCGCGGCGCTGACGCCGGTCGGATGGAGGTCGTGGCTGGCGGCCTGGGTCAGCGCGACGCCCCCGAGCTTCTGCGGCACGAACCACAGCAGCAGCGTGAGCACCCCCAGGCCGACGACGAGCCCAGCGCTGCGGCGGTCCTTCCACATCAACCACAGCCCATACGGACCCCAAACCACCCAGAATTCCGGGCGGTCGAGCGCGGCGATCATCCCGACCGCGAACGCCTGGCGAGGGTGCCCGTCGATGTGACGCTCGATCGCGATCAATGTCGCGGCGATCATCAGCCCCTCGGAGTAGCCGAGGATGCTCGTGCTGAGAAACTCGCTGGACAGGACCAATCCCACCATCGCGACCGCCCCTGCGAGCACGGCCGGAGCGAGGTTGGCCAGTTCGCCGCCTCGGTCGCGCGGGCCGCTCGCGGGGCCTGGATCACGCACCCACCAGGTCAGCCGCGCCGCCAGCCAGAAGGTCATCAGCGACGCGAGCGTCGCGCCGCCGCGGGCGACGACCAGCCACAGGTTCGGCGCGGCCTGACCGAACAGCCCGAAGACGGTCGTGAAGATCACCGGCAACGGCTTCCAGCTCGGCCCGTTCTGCAGGTCCAGCGAACCGTGGACGATCTGGCGGCCCCAGATGATCCAGGACCACGGGTCGTAGCTCGGAGTCGACGGGAAGATCAGCGACAGCGCCGCGATCGCGAACGAAAGCACGACAAGACCGATCAGCACGCGTTCGGTGGCTCGCGGGCCACCGAACGCACCCGACCTTTCCCCGATCCGGTTCTCGACGACCAGCCCGGGAGAGTGCGAAGTTGAAACGGACATCGACGGGAAAGGCTACGGGGGCCCTCTGCGGAAACGGCTAAACCGTTCGACGGGGGGCCGTTGGAGGTCGGCGCCTAGCCGGGGACCCCTTGGTCGATGCAGTTCACGACCTTCTCGGCGACCTTCGCCGGGGCGCGGTTGGGGTAGACGATCGCCGAGCCGATCAAGATCCCGCCCTGCGTCTGGCCCTTCATCTTCAGGTATATGGGCGAGACTGGATAGAAGACGATTTTCGGACCGGTCGGAAGCTTCCCGACCTGGATCGCCGGAAGCGAGGCGGCGGTCGTGTAATAGTGGAAGCCCAGGCGGAGTTTGCGCAGGCACTTCTTGTGGGCCGTGCGCGGGTCGTCCAAGACGGCGTGATTGCCCGAGCGGTGGTCGACGTGGGCCTCGCCTACAACCGGCTTCTGCGTGATCCCGCAGGAGCTAAGCAGGATCACGGCAAGCCCGCCCGCCAACACGAGCTTCGCGCGTGACATGGTCGGGAGAGTAGAGGATTACCTTCTGGGATTACCCTCTGCGCGTGCTCGAGTTCGCCGTGCTCGCTGGTCCGCTCCCGAAACTGGGGGTGATCGCCGTTGCCCTCCTGGCAGCGGCCGCGCTGCTGGTGCGCGACGACGTCAGGCGAGCCTGGGCGATGCTCGGCGCGCTGGTCCTCTCGCCGGTGCTGCTGCTCGCGGAGATCTGGAATTCCCCTCAGCTCGGGGTGATTCATCGGCACCCGTTGGAGGCGGTCGTTGCCGCCCTGGTCGCGCTCATCGCGCTCGCGGCCCTTGCGGTGCTCCTCGCCCGTCGGCCACGGCTGTTGGCGCCCTTGGCGGTCGCGGTCCTACCGTTCCGGATACCGATCCAGGCGGGCGGCGCCACACTGGCCGGCAACGGCTCCGCGAACCTGCTGGTCCCGCTGTACTTCGTGGTGGCCGCAGGGGCGTTGGCCTGGTTGGTTCCGATCCTGTGGGAACACCGCGACGGCGGCCGGCCCGGCGAGACGCTGCCGACCGCTCCGCGGCGTCATACGTTCGAGCGGCTGCTCGCCGGATTCATCGTGCTCTACGCGATCCAGGCGCTCTACTCGCTGGACTTCCAGACCGCGCTGGAGAACATGGTCTTCTTCTACGTCCCGTTCGCGCTGCTGCTGGTGCGGCTGCGCGAGCTCGAGTGGGATCGGGAGCTGATCACCTGGTGTCTCGGAGTCACGGCGGTGGTGGCGGTCGCGCTGGCCTTCATCGGCTTCTACGAAGAGGCGACGAAAACGACGCTGTTCAGCTCGAAGCTCGCCAACGTCAACGAGATCCACTCGTATTTCACGGTCAACTCGGTGTTCTACGACTCGAACATCTTCGGCCGATATATGGCTCTGGTGATGGTCCTGCTGGTCGCGCTGCTGCTCTACGACAAGCGGCCGCGACTGCTGATCGGCGTGACCGTGACACTCGCCATTGTCTGGGGCGGGCTGGTGCTGGCGCTGTCCCGATCGAGTCTGCTGGCGCTGCTGGTCGGAATGGCGGTGTTGGCGGCGGTACGCTGGCGGGCGGGCAAGCGCGTGCTCGGCGTCGCCGCGGCGGTAGTTGTGGCAGGCGCCATTGCGCTCGCAGTCTCACCGACGACGTTCGGCCTCAACCAGGGGCTCAATGGAGCCTCCAGCGGGCGTGCCAACCTGGTGACCGGCGGGCTCTCGATGTTCGGTGGCCGGCCGGTCTGGGGGTACGGGTCGGGCTCGTTTGCGACCGAGTACCACCGCCGCTATCCGTCGAGCACGCTGACGGCGTCGCATACGATTCCGATCACCGTCGCGGCCGAACAGGGGCTGATCGGTCTGCTCGTCTACCTGGCGCTCGTGATCAGCGCGCTGCTGGCGCTGTTCCGCGACGTCCGCGCCGATCCGGTTCGGCTGGCAGTGGCAGCGGCGTTCGTGGCGCTGCTCGTGCACACGATGCTCTACGCGGCGTTCCTGGAGGATCCGCTGAGCTGGACGTTGCTCGGAATCGGCTCGGCACTGCTCACCGCCTCGCGGACGCACCGGAGCGCTGAGCAGCGCCAGGCCGACCGTTTGCGCCGGGCCGGGCGCATGGTGCGGGCGGAATAACACCGCCCCTCGGTTTATTCGACCTGCGCTCACTGCGGCGTCGTGTAAGCCCCGCTGATGCCTCCGTCGATGAGCAGCGACGACGCCGTCATGAAGCTCGAGTCATCGCTGGCCAGGAACGCGGCGGCGGCCGCGATCTCCTCGGCCTTGCCAAAACGGCCCATCGGAACGTGCACCAACCGCCGCGCGGCCCGGTCGGGGTGCTTCGCGAACAACTCCTGAAGCAGTGGCGTATCGATCGGTCCCGGGCAGAGCGCGTTGACGCGGACGCCGCTGCGCGCGAATTCGACGCCGAGCTCCCGGGAGAGCGCGAGCACCCCGCCCTTCGAGGCGGTGTAGGAGATCTGCGACGTCGCGGAACCCATCACCGCGACGAATGAAGCGGTGTTGATCACCGAACCACGGGTGGGTGGGCCATTCTCGAGCAGATGCGGGATCCCGTGCTTGCAGCACAGGAAGACGCTCTTGAGGTTGGCGTCCTGGACGCGCTGCCAGGCGGCGAGAGAGGTCTTCAGGACCGACTCGTCGTCGGTCGGGGAGATCCCCGCGTTGTTGAACAGCACGTCGATCTTGCCGAAACGCTCACGAACACGCTGGTACAGCGAGATCACGGCCCGCTCATCGGTGAGGTCGGCCCGGAGCGACAGCTCTCCAACAGAGTGCTCGAGCAGGTCGACGCCGACGACGGTGCCGCCCTCGGCGACGAACCGAGTGGCGGTGGCAAGCCCGATGCCTCCGGCGGCGCCGGTGATCACGCACACCTGTCCGGCGAGGCGGCTCATGCGGTCGCGAAGTAAATCGACTTGACCTCGGTGTACGCGTCGGTCGCATCCGGTCCGAGCTCGCGCCCGTAGCCGGACTGCTTGAAGCCGCCGAACGGAGTGCTGATCCGAACCGAGGTGTTGGAGTTGATCGACAGCACGCCCGCATCGACCGCCCGTGCGACCCGCAGCGCGCGGGCGCCATCGCGCGTCCAGATCGAGCCGGACAGACCGTAGATCGTGTCGTTCGCCAGCCGGACGGCGTCCTCCTCGTCACGGAACGGGATCACGGCCGCGACGGGGCCGAAGATCTCCTCGCGAACCGCTCGGTCATCCGGATCGATCGGGCAGAGGATCGTCGGCGGGTACCAGAAGCCAGGTCCAGCCGGGGTCTCACCGCGGATCGCGATCCGGGAATCGTCGCCCACGTAGGAGGCGACTCGCTCGCGCTGGCCGGCGGAGATCAACGGTCCCATTTCTGTGTCGTCGGCGAGCGGGTCGCCGACCTTGACGGCGCGGACGTGTTGCTCGAGCAGGGCGAGGAAGCGATCGAGCGCGGCGGCCTCGACGAGGATCCGCGAGCGCGCGCAGCAGTCCTGGCCGGCGTTCCCAAAGACCGCACCGGGGGCGCTCGCCGCCGCCCGCTCGAGGTCGGCGTCGGCGAACACGATGTTCGCCGACTTGCCGCCGAGCTCCAGCGTGACGCGTTTGATCGTCGCCGCGGCACGGGCGGCGATCTCTCGGCCGACGGCGGTCGAGCCGGTGAACGCGACCTTGGCTACGTCGGGGTGCTCGACCAGCCGCCTCCCGGCGATCGTCCCCGGGCCGGCGACGACGTTGACGACGCCCGGGCCGAGCCCCGCCTCGAGCGCGAGCCGCTCGAAGCGCAGCGCGGTCAGTGGTGTCAGCTCGGCCGGCTTCAACACGACGGTGTTGCCGGCGGCGAGCGCCGGGCCGAGCTTCCAGGCGGCGATCGTCAGCGGGAAGTTCCATGGAACGACCAAGCCGACGACACCGAGGGGCTCGCGCACGGTCCACGCCTGCCCGCCGGACACCGGGATCGTCTGGCCCATCAGCCGCTCGGGCATAGCCGCGTAGTAACGGAACGTTTCGGCGACCATCGCGATCTCGCCACGAGCATCGCCGATCGGCTTGCCGACGTTGCGCGCCTCCAGCACCGCGAGCTGCTCGGCGTCGGCCTCGACGGCATCGGCCAGGGCCCGAAGCCGACCGGCACGCTGCGTGGGGGCGAGCGCGCGCCACGCTCCAAGCGCGGCGCGCGCTCGCCCGACCGCCTCGTCTACCTCCTCCCGACCGGCACCGGAGATCTCGTCGAGCACCGCCTCGGTGGCGGGCTCGATCACTGTCAACGTGTTCGTCAATGGACTGACGTCCGATCGAGCCCGGAGCTACGGCGAAGCCGGCCCGGGCGCGATCTCCACAAGGCCGTCGAGTTCATGGAAGGTTCCGTCATCGATCGTCCTGATCGGCCCCTTGAAGGTCTTGCGGGCGGAGGTGAAGTACCAGACGCCGACAATCAGCATCACGCCGATCGTCACCAGCGGGGCGTAATTCACCGAGCTCCAGCTGAACGAGCTACTCCAGAACACGCCTTCCGGTGTGGTCGGCAGGCAGAAGATGATCACGCATAGGGCGACCCAGATCACCGCGATCAGGTTGACCCATTTGTACTTCCGGCCCAGCGTCCAGGTTCCGGGCTGGAACCCATCCCCCATCCGCCAGCGCAGGAAGACCGGGGTCGTGTAGGCGATGTAGAGGCCGATCACCGTGATCGAGGTGACGGCGAAGAAGGCGACGGGGTAACCGGAGCTGCTGGGGAAGAAGGCCGGGACGGTGATGATCGCCGCCATCACGACCACGAACGCGACCGCGTAGGTCGGCGTTCGATTGGAACCGAGCCGGCGCCACAGCCTGTGGCCCGGGATGGCGCCGTCACGCGAGAAGGCGAAGGTCATCCGCGAAGCGCTGGTGACGCACGCCATCCCGCAAAACAGCTGACCGACCGTCGAAATCAGGATGATGAACTTGGCGGTACCTGACCCTACGGCCGAGCTGATGATCGCGAGCGCCGGGAAGCCGGCGCTGCTGATCTTCGGAATCGCATTCTGCTGCACCGCAAAGGTCAGGGCCAGCAGCACGATCCAGCCAAAGACCGCAGAGTAGAAGACCGACCGCCAGATCCCCTTCGGCGCCGACTGATCGGCGCCGTGAGTCTCCTCGGAGATGTGAGCCGAGGCGTCGTAGCCCGTGATCGTGTACATCGTCAGCAGGAACCCGAGCGGCAGTACGTAGTACCAGTACATGTTGTGGGGGAAGGCGCCGAAGGTCCGGGTCCCGAACACGTACGACACGCTGGCGTGATGGCTGGGGACCACTATCAAGAGGACGACGATCACGGCGACGCCGATCACGTGCCACCAGACCGAGACGTTGTTGAACATCGACACGAGGTGCCCTGAGAAGACGTTGATGAGCCCGTGGAGCGCCAGGATCGCCAGGAACAGGGCGAACACCACGTGCGCGTTGTAGTGCACGTTGGTCGACCCGAAGTTGAAGATGAAGTTCAGGTTGTAGAGACTGAGGAAGTACTGCAGGAAGCTCGCGGCCGCGTAGTCGACCGAGGCCACGACCGCGACGAGGCCGATCAGGTTGAACCAGCCGGTGAACCAGCCCCAGCCCGCCCCGCCGAGCTTCGATGCCCAGTAATAGATCCCACCGGCGGTGGGGTAGGCCGAGGCCAGCTCCGACATCGAGAAGGCAACGCACAGGATCAGGCAGCTGATCACGGGCCAGCCGATCGAGATCGCGATCGGGCCACCGTTGAGGAACGCCTGGCCGTAGCTGGTGAAGCAGCCGGCCAGGATCGAGATGATCGAGAACGAGATCGCGAAGTTGGAGAAAGAGCTCCAGCCTCGCCGCAGCTCCTGCTTGTAGCCGAGCTCCGCGAGCTTCTGCTCGTCGCGCGAGAGTGTCCCGGCCTCGCTGGTCATTGTGCGCCCTTCGGCGTGGTCTTCACGACTGGTCCCTCCTATGCCTCGCCAAGTACAAAAGGTCCAACCTTCCTGCCTTAGCTCGCGCATCCTCTTCGCTGACGACTGTCAAGTCAAGCCGCCACGCCGAAGTTCATCCACGTGGACCACCGGCCTCATCCATCCGGCCTGCAGCTCGCGTGCTCGGTCTCGGACGACGCGCCGCGGGCGCTCTCAAGCTCCTGGGAGAAGCCCCGCCAGCACGTACTCGGTGCCGCGCACGTGTTCGACCATCTCGGTAGCCGCGGCCGCTCGGTCACACCCGCGAACCGCGGCAAGGATTCGGCGGTGCTGCAGATTCGATGACAGCAGCACCTCGCGCGGATGTGGGATCAGCGCGATCAGCCCGGTCATCTCACCCTGGACCTCGGTCATCGCGGTGACCAGGCGGCCGCTTCCGGTCGATTCGGCGAGACCGACGTGCAGGCGGACGTCGGCCTGGCGGTAGGAAGCGAAATCGTCGACCAGTTCGTCGAGCTTCGCCGCCAGCGCCTCGAGGGCGTCGAGCGCGGCGCGCGGGGCGCGTTCGGCCGCGAGCGTCGCAACGCCCATCTCGACGGCCATCCGCTGATCGCAGGTCTCGCGCCAGGCGCTCAGCACCTCGATCGGTGGCGGTTTTGCCGGGGGCAGCGGATCCGTGACGAAGGTGCCGCCTCCGCGACCGCGCACCGCCCGCAAATGACCGCTCTCGGCGAGCGCGGTCAACGCCTGGCGCAGCGTCGAGCGAGCGATCCCGAGCATCGCGCAGAGCTCCCTCTCGGCCGGCAGTCGCGTCCCGGGTGGCAACAGGCCGAGCCGGATCGCCGTGCCGAGCCGGTCGACGGTCTCCTCGAACGCCGTCAGGGACCGCACGGGCGCGAACACGGTGTCCAACGAGACCGCCGCCTCCAGCGACGCGTTGCCCGGAGCCGCCGGGGATGGTCCGGCCGCCGTCACAGCCGCTCGAACCCCCGGTACCGCTCCCAGTCCGTGACTGCCGATGCGAACGCCGCGAGCTCGACGTCGGCGGCGTTGACGTAGTGCGCGACCACCTCGTTGCCAAAGGCGGCCGCCGCGACGGGGCTGTCCGCGAACAGGTCGCGGGCAGTCTGCAGCGTTCCCGGTAGTCGCGGCTTATCCGAGGCCAGGTAGGCGTTGCCCAGGAACTCGGGCTCGAGCTCGAGCGTATGGTCGACGCCGTGCAGGCCGGCGGCGATCAACGCGCTCAGCGCCAGGTAGGGGTTCAGGTCAGAGCCTCCGGCGCGGTTCTCGAACCGCAGCCCCGGACCGTGCCCGACGACGCGCAGGGCACAGGTCCGGTTGTCGTTGCCCCACGCGACCGTCGTCGGCGCGAACGACTGCGCGGCGTAGCGCTTGTAGGAGTTGATGTTCGGCGCCATCCATAGCGTCAGCTCGCGCATGCACGCGAGCTGTCCCGCGAGGAACGACTCGAACAGCGGCCGATCTCGCTCAAACAGTGGACCGGACTCATCGGACAGCGAGAAGTGGATGTGGCACGAGTTGCCCTCGCGCTCGTTGAACTTCGCCATGAACGAGATCGCGAGCATCTCCTGCGCCGCGATCTCCTTGGAGCCGTTCTTGTAGATCGAGTGCTCGTCCGCGCAGCGCAGGGCATCGGCGTGATGGAAGTTGATCTCGTGCTGGCCAAGGTTGCACTCGCCCTTGGAGGATTCGACCTGCAACCCGACGCCGGTCATATCGTTGCGGATTCGCCGGATTAGCCGCTCGACACGGGCGGTGCCGAGCAGTGAGTAGTCGACGTTGTAGAGGTTCGCGGGCTCGAGGTCGCGGTAGCCCTTGCGCCAGGCCTCCTCGTAGCTATCTCGGAACACCAGGAACTCGAGCTCGGTCGAGGCGTGGGTGCTCCAGCCGCGCTCGGCCAGTCGCGAGAGCTGGGCGCGAAGTACCTGGCGGGGCGAAGCGACGACATCGCTCCCGTCGGCCCAGGCGAGGTCGGCCATGCACAGAGCAGTGCCCTCGTGCCACGGCACGGGTCGCAGCGTCGAGAGGTCGGGCCGCATCGCGAAGTCGCCGTAGCCGCGCTCCCAGGACGACATCTCGTAGCCGTCGACCGTGTTCATCTCGACGTCGACCGCGAGCAGGTAGTTGCAGCCCTCGGCGCCGTGTTGGACGACCTCCTCAAGGAAGTGGCGGGCGGTCAGTCGCTTGCCCTGGAGGCGCCCCTGCATATCGGTCAGTGCGAGCACGACCGTGTCGATCTCGCCCGACTCAGTCCGGTGTCTCAGCTCGTCAAGCTCCACTGGGAGAGTCCTTCCGTTGGCCACCGCTGTTGCCGTGGGGCACGAAGGTATAGGAATCACGCCTTAGAAGCCAGGAGTCAGCAGTTCCGATCGGCAAGCGCGCGCGGAAGGCGGATCTTGCTTTCCGGTAGGCTGCGCGCCGATGTCCCTGACAGTTGTCGGCTCAATCGCATTCGATGCCGTCAAGACCCCGTTCGGCGAGCGTTCGAAGATGCTCGGCGGGTCCGCGGTGCACTTCTCGCTGTCGGCTTCGTTCTTCGACACGATCCGCGTCGTTGGCCCGGTCGGCGACGATTTCGGGGAGCCCGAGTTCGAGGTGTTGCGCGCCCGCGCCGTCGAGATCGACGACATCGAGCGCGTGGCGGGAGGGAAGACCTTCTTCTGGAGCGGCGTCTACGGCTGGGATCTGAACGACCGTGAGACTCTCGATACGCAACTGAACGTGTTCGCGGATTTCGAGCCCAAGCTGTCGGCGGCGTCGCGCAACTGTGACGTCCTGTTCCTCGCCAACATCCAGCCGGACCTCCAACGCCAGGTCCGCGCTCAATGCGCGAAGGCCAGGTTCGTCGCGCTCGACTCGATGAACCTGTGGATCGAGGTAGCCAAGGATTCGCTGGTCGCCGCGGTCTCCGAGATCGACTGCCTGATCCTCAACGACGCCGAGCTACGTCAGCTGACCGGCGCGCCGAACCTGATCAGGGCCGCCCGACAGGTGCTCGAGTGGGGCCCCCGCGTGGTCGTCGCCAAACAGGGTGAGTACGGCGCCGCGCTGATCACCGAGGACTCCTTCTTCTCGCTTCCGGCGTACCCGTTGGAGGATGTGATCGACCCTACCGGTGCCGGGGACACATTTGCCGGCGGGTTCGTCGGCTACGTCGCAGCCCACCTCGACGAGCCGCTCGGCGACGAGTTGCTGCGCCGGGCGATGGCCTACGGGACCGCACTGGCTTCTTACAACGTCGAAGAGTTCGGGACCGAGCGGGTGGCGCGGCTGCGCTCTGACGAGATCGCGGAGCGGGTCGCGGAGCTCGGGCGCATCACCCAGTTCGTCGACAAGCCACTGGCGCTGCGCGACTAACACCACGTCGAGGCGACCGCCAACGCGACCGTCGGCAACGAGTCGGACACCTGCTGCGCGCACCGCCCGGTAGGGTGCGGCGCGCGCATGCCGAAACGGGAGATCCGCTCATATCTGATGGACATGGACGGCGTGCTGATCCAGGAGGAGAACGCCGTCCCGGGAGCCGCCGAGTTTGTCGAGCGACTGCGGGAGCGAGAGATCCCCTTCCTGGTGCTGACGAACAACTCGATCTACACCCCGCGGGATCTGTCGGCGCGGCTGCGCGCGCACCGGATCGACATCCGCGAGGACAATCTCTGGACCTCCGCGCTGGCGACCGCGCGCTTCCTCGACAACCAGCGCCCCGGCGGCTCGGCGTTCGTGATCGGCGAGTCCGGGCTGACGACCGCGCTGCACAGCGCCGGCTACACGGTGACCGAGACCAACCCCGACTACGTCGTGCTGGGCGAAACCCGCACCTACAGCTTCGAGCGGATCACGCAGGCGATTCGTCTGATCGAGGCGGGCGCGCGCTTCATCGCGACCAACCCCGACGCGACGGGGCCGTCCGTGCGCGGCTCGATCCCGGCGACGGGGTCGGTGGCGGCGCTGATCACCAGGGCCACGGGGATCGAACCCTACTTCGTCGGCAAGCCCAACCCCCTGATGATGCGCTCCGCCCTGAACGCGATCGACGCCCACTCGGAGACCTCGGCGATGATCGGCGACCGGATGGACACCGACATCGTCTCGGGAATGGAAGCTGGTCTGCAGACGATCCTTGTGCTCTCGGGGCTCACCACCCGAGAGCAGGCCGAGCGACAGCCGTACAGAGCCTCCCGCGTCGTCGGCTCGGTCGCGGATCTGGTCGCCGACCTCTAGTGCCCTGAAGCGAAAATTCGATATCCGTCAGGCGCGTCTGGCCGCGCCTGACGGAAGGCCGCGGCACCGCCGTACCACCGGTACGTCTTGTGTCGCGGCCTTTCGCCAGCCACGCCCAGCCATCACCCATCCTGGCACCCAATTTCCCCTTCAGGACACTAGTTGAGGTGCCCGTCCGGGGCGGCGGCGGTTAGAACCGCCGCCGCCCCGGTCCACGCACGTACTCGTCAAACAGTGCCTCACGGGCGGCGTCCGCTCGTGAGACGGTCTGGCTCGGCGCACGCGGAGGTCGGTCCGGGACGCTGGACAGCGCCAACCACAGGGCTCGCCAAACGGCCCCGTGGACGCGGAGCGGTCGTGACCGCGACGCGCTCGATCTGATTTGCATGGCTGCCTTCCGCTCGTGGTTGATCGTTTCTGGAAAGCGCGCAGGCGTAATCGCTGTGGTCACTGGTCGGTTTCCACAGGCTTGACTGACACCTGATCGCGCAGGTGTCAGCGATGACTACGGCGCTACGCGCGAGTCACACTTGAACTGGTGAGATATGGGTGATTTGGTCCGCAGAGGCCGGCGGCCAGGGCCGAGGCCCGGTCCCAGAAGGGCGTCGACGGATCGCTAGTGGTGAGAATCTGGGGTCATCGTTGCTCTTTCGTTCCCTGGCAGGGTCTGATGATTTGACAAAAAAAGGGCGGACCCGATTCGGGTCCGCCCTCGCTGGACTGGCTTGTCGACGCTTGTCTCAGCGTCTGCGCCTCACAGCGAGGGACGGCTTCGGGTCGGTCGTGAAACGGGTCGCGAGACCGATCCACATTCCGGTCAGTGCGCACGCCTTCCCGGCACCTGCGGCAGTTGCCGCGGCGTTCGAATTGGTGGTTTGGAGGGGTGCGCTGGGCATACGGAAAACCTCGGATCGAGTCGAAGGGAAGCGTAACGACTGCAGTGACAGTTTGCAAGCGGCCGAGTGACATTTTTGTGAACGAGTCACACGCGTCGGCCGAGGCTGTCGCCACGCCGCGGCCGCGTACGCTTGGTCCAACGGCCCCGCGCCCGGCGAGACCCCAGCGTGCACGTGACCTTCAGCTTCCTTAAGATTAGGATTCGACGGCCGATGCTGCACGCGATCTGGACAGCGCTGATGATGAAGCTACCGCTGATCGTGCTCGTCCTTGCCGTCTGGTGGGCGATCCACGAAGAGCCCGAGGAGCCGGGCACGAAGGACGACGACGGGGGGATCCGCCGTCCCGGCCAGCGCACCCATCCGCTGAGGCCATTCCCGGGGCCACGCCGCCGCGGTCCGCACGGCGAGCCATCGCCGCCGTCGCCCCCTAGGATCCGAACCGTCCACGCGCGCGCCCGTACGTACGGCAGGTAGGCAGCGCCGAGGTCCGAGCGCGCCTGCAGCGGTCCGTCCGCGCTGCCAGACTCCGCAGGGATGATGCCGGCACCTACCTCGGTCCTGTCCGACGGGACGATCCTGGAGCTCGTCGAAGCGGGTCGGATCCGGATCGAGCCCTGGGATCCGGAGATGGTCCAGCCGGCCAGCGTCGACCTGCGGCTGGGGGACTCCTTCCGGGTCTTCCACAATCACCGCGCCTCCGCCATCGACCTGCGCAAGCCGCCCTCCAACCTCACCGAGGAGGTCGTCGTCCCCCCCGACGAGCCATTCGTCATCCACCCCGGCGAGTTCTGCCTGGGACGCACGCTCGAATGGGTCGAGATACCGGATGACATCGTCGCGAGGATCGAGGGCAAGAGCTCGCTCGGGCGCCTCGGCCTGATCGTCCACGCAACGGCGGGCTTCTGCGACCCCGGCTGGAAGGGGACCCTTACCCTCGAGCTCAACAACCTCACGCGCGTCCCGATCCGGCTCTACCCGAACCTCCCGATCGCGCAGCTGTCGTTCATGGCGCTGGATCGGCCGGCGCGCCGACCGTACGGGAGCTCCGGACTCGGCAGCCACTACCAGGGCCAGCGGGCGGCGACCGAGAGCCGCTACGAGGGCCGGCCGGCGGGACGGTAGCCGTCGGCGTGGGCGGCTCGGGCGTGTCATCCGGCGAGCCGAGGGCGCGCCGGTCCAGCCGCGGTGCACCCACCCGTATGTCGGCGGTACTAATCTCCGCAGGGACCCGCTCGAGAGGAAAGCGATGACCACAGAGACTGCTGAGACCCGCCGTGGCGCTGGGGGAGCGGCGCCGGAGACGTTGACGATCACCGACAACCGGACCGGCCAGACCTACGAGGTTCCGATCGAGGACGGCACGATCCGCGCGACGGAGCTTCGCAACATCAAACTCAACGACGACGACTTCGGGATCATGACCTACGACCCGGCGTTCATGAACACCGCGTCGTGTCGCTCGGCGATCACGTTCATCGATGGCGAGAAGGGAATCCTGGAGTACCGCGGATACCCGATCGAGCAGCTGGCCGAGAAGTCGAACTACCTCGAGGTCGCCTACCTCCTGGTCCACGGTCGTCTCCCGAGCACGGCCGAGCTTGAAGAGTGGGAGCACCACATCACCATCCACACGTTCGTTCACGAGAACGTGAAGGAGTTCATCCAGGGCTTCCGCTACGACGCCCATCCGATGGGGATGTTGCTGGCGTCGGTCGGCGCTCTGTCGACGTTCTACCCGGAGGCCGGAGCGATCAAGGACCCGGAGTCCCGCTACATCCAGGTGATCAGGCTGCTCGCGAAGATGCCGACGCTGGCGGCCTTCGCGTACCGCCACAACCGTGGCATGCCCTACGTCTACCCGGACAACGACCTCAGCTACGCCGGCAACTTCCTGTCGATGATCTACAAGGTCGCGGAGCTCAAGTACGCGCCGGACCCGCGGCTCGAGCGCGCGCTCGACGTGCTCTTCATCCTCCACGCCGACCACGAGCAGAACTGCTCCACCAGCGCCGTTCGCGGCGTCGGCTCCTCACAGGTGGACCCGTATTCGGCGATCGCGGCCGGGGTGGCCGCGCTCTACGGACCCCTGCACGGCGGCGCCAACGAGGCTGTGCTGCGAATGCTGCGGCGGATCGCGACCCGGGACAACATCCCCGGGTTCATCGAAGGCGTCAAGAACGGGAACGAGCGGCTGATGGGGTTCGGCCATCGCGTCTACAAGAACTTCGACCCACGGGCCAGGATCATCAAGCGCGCGACCGACGACGTGTTCGAGGTGACCGGCACGAATCCGTTGTTGGACGTCGCCACCGAGCTCGAGAAGATCGCCCTCGAAGATGAGTACTTCATCAGCCGCAAGCTCTATCCGAACGTTGACTTCTACTCGGGCCTGATCTACGAGGCGTTGGGAATGCCGGTCGAGATGTTCCCGGTCCTGTTCGCGATCGGGCGGACCAGCGGTTGGATCGCCCAGTGGCTCGAGATGATCGACGATCCCGAGCAGAAGATCGCGCGCCCGCGCCAGATCTACACCGGTGCGCGTGGGCTCGACTACGTGCCGATCGACGATCGCTAGTGCTAGTGGACCACTAGAGCACGAGCGTCGCGCCGTGGCGGCGCAACCACGTGACCTGCTCGCGGTAGCCAGGGCAGCGCGCCGCGACGAGCGCCCAGAAGCGCGAGGAGTGGTTCAGCACCTCCAGATGACAAACCTCGTGCCACACGACGTAGTCGACGACCGGCTCCGGCGCCAGCAGCAGCCTCCAGTTGAAGCTCATCGCCCCCGAAGACGAGCAGCTGGCCCAGCGGGTGCGCTGGCCGCGGATCGTCAGCGTGGTGTAGGTCGTTCCGGCCTGCCGACACGCGTTGTCGAGCCGAGCCCCGATCTCCGTCCGGGCGGTACGTCGATACCAGCGCTCCAGCGCCGCCCGCCGCTCGGCGCCCGTCGGCACCAGCAGTACATCCGCGCGGCGATGGGCTCGCTTTCGCCCCGGTTGCTCGAGCAGCCGCAACCCGGAGCCGAGATAAGGCACGCTGTCCGCCGAAACTCTGTCCGCTGAAACGGCCAAGACGCGAAAAGATACGGTGGCGCCACGACATCCCCAGGGAGCCCTCAGAGTGAGCCCTCAGATCCCCGAACTTCGAGAGCGCCTGAGCGACGGCGAGGTCGAGCTGCGGACCTCGACCGAGTGGGACATCCCCGACATCCTGATCGCCCACCAGGACGATCCCGACCTGCATCACAGGCTCGGCCTCGCCCGGCCGCCGAGCGGCGCGGAGCTGGGCAGCGCCGCCGAACGCGACCCTGCTGAAAGGGCCGCCGGAACTGGGGTCAAGCTGACGATCGTGGAGCCTGGCAGCGACGACTGTCGCGGCCGCGTCGAGACTCACGGAATCGAATGGGAGCAGGGATCCGCCGAGCTTCTGGTCTGGGTGGCGCCACGGCTGAGGGGGCACGGTTTGGCCCGCCGCGCGCTCCGGCTCGCCGCCGCCTGGCTGTTCGGGACCGTCGGTCTGCGGCGGCTGCGGTTGAACGTCGAAGCGGACAATGTCGCGATGCTGGCGGCCGCCGAAGCCGCGGGGTTTGCGCGTCGGAGCGACGGCCCGACCGTCGTGCTGACGCTCGACTCCACGGAATCGAGCGACGCGTAGACTCCGCCCATTCGGATGGCCTCGAGCTCTGAGATTGCACGTCGATACTTCGATGCCCTGAGCCGCCGCGACCTCGACGCGGCGGCCGCGTGCTGGGCTCCGGGCGGGACCGACCGGCTGGTCGGCCAGTTCGAACTGACCGCTCCCGAAGGTGTCGTGCGGTACTTCCAGGAGCTCTTCGACGCGTTCCCGGACTTCAGCTTCGAGGTGGTCGACACGACCACGTATCGCGACCGTTGCGCCGTACGCTGGCGCGCGCGCGGGACCTTCGCGGGACCCGGGCGGTTCCAGGGCTTTGTCGCCAACGGCGCGAAGCTCGCAGTCGAGGGATGCGACCTGCTGACCGTGGTCAACGGCCTGATCGTCGCCTGCGAGGTCTACACGGACACCGGCGACGTCGCCCGCCAGCTGGGCCTGCTGCCACCCGTGGGCTCGACCGCCGAGGCTCGGCTCACCCGCCTGCAGAACGCGCGCACGCGGATCCGCAACGCTCTGGGCGGCGCGAGGCCCGAGGCAATCGCAGCCGGCGTCTGGGTCGTCCGCGGCGGCCGGCCGAGGACGATGAACGTGTTCCTGCTCGAGGACGACGGCGGCGTGACGCTGTTCGACGCAGGCGTTGCCGGGATGGCGACGGGTCTGGCGGCGGCCGCGGCGAGGCTCGGAGGGATCCGGCGGGTCGTGCTGGGCAACGCCGACGCCGACCATCGGGGTGCGGCGCCGTGCCTCGAAGCCCCGGTCTTCTGCCACCCGCAGGAGCGCTTGGCGGCCGAATCACCGTCCAGCTTCCGCGATTACTGGGACCTCTCGAAGCTCTCCGGCCTCACGCGACCCGTCTACCCGACGCTCCTGCGCCACTGGGACGGTGGGCCGGTCGAGATCGCCGGGACCGTCGAGGATGGCGATGAGGTAGCCGGCTTCAGGGTGATCGAACTGCCTGGCCACGCCCCCGGACAGATCGGTCTGTTCCGGGAGTCCGATCGCCTGGCGTTGGTGTCCGATTGCTTCCACACGCTGGATGTCCAGACTGGCATCAGGAGGGCTGCCGACGTGCCCCACCCGGCCTTCAACCAGGACACCGACCGGGCACGCGAGTCGATCCGCAAGCTCGCCGAGCTCGAGCCCGCCGCGGCCTGGCCCGGTCACGCCAGGCCGGTCGTTGGTCCGAATGTCCAGGGGCAGCTCCAACACGCCGTCGGGCACGGGAATGGCCTGCCGGAGGCGCAATAGTGGTCCGTCTCCAAAATATCTGTCCATTCGAGCCGCCCCCGGCGGCGTCGGGCGGCGTCCTCGTCGCCTCGCGTGGCGCTGCCACGCGTCGGCTCCTGTGTCCTTGCCCGCCATCCGCCGGTAGCGCCTCTCGGTGTCCAGCTATTTGTGGGACGGACCACTAGGCCGTGGGCAAGCGCGCCCGCCAGCGCGCCCGCGACGCCCGCGGCGGCGCTGTTGGCAAGCCCGCTGGCTCATTGGGCAGCGGGCTCGACGAACCGCTCCCCGTCAGCCTCTACACCGACGCCGAGGGCAACCAACTCGAGCTGCGCGGCTCGCTGACGGCGAAGGCACGAACCGAATACTCGAGCGCGCTCGCCGGTGGACTGCACCAGGACGACGCCTGGCAGCGTGCGACCGAGCTGCTGTTCGAGCGGTTGGCCGTGTCGTGGACGATCAGCGGGGTGCGGATCGATCGCCAGCGGGAACTGCTCGGCCGGTACCGGATGGCGGGCGCTGAGGAGCGCCGCTTCGTCCGCGACTCCCTGCGCGCGCACCTGCACGAGTACTTCCCGGAGCTGCAGGCGCCATGACGGTCGCAGACGCGTTCGCCGCGCTGATCTGCGACTGGTGCCTCGAGGTGGTTCCCCGCCACCAGGTACTCGTCGAGACGACCACGCTCGCGCAGGAGGTCGCCGTCGCGATGCACGCCGCGCTGCTCGACCGTGGCGCCTGGCCGCTGTTGCGGGTCGAGCCGACGGACTTGGAGGCGGAGTTCTACCGCCATGCCCGCGATCGCCAGCTGGATGAGTTCGCGCCGTTGGCGCTGACCGAGTCTGAGGCGGTCGATTCGCGGGTGCTCGTGCGGGCTCCGGCCAACACCAACGCGTTGGCCGGCGTCGACCCGGCACTGCCCCCGCGGGTCGCCAGGGCGCGCTTGCCGCTGCAGCGGGCGCGGTCGGCCAAGAGGTGGTGTCTGTCAATGTGGCCGACACCGGCGCTGGCGCAGCAGGCGCGAATGGGGGACCGCGACTATGCCGAGTTCCTGCGCGGCGCCCTATTCCTCGACCAACGGGACCCGATTGGGGCCTGGCGGTCTCTCAGCGAGCGCCAGGCCGCGATCGTGAGCAGGCTCGCAACCGCCCGCGAGGTCCGGATCGAGGCCGACCGCACCGACCTGCGTCTCAGCGTCGCGGGGCGGACGTGGATCAACTCCGATGGGCGCCGCAACATGCCGAGCGGGGAGGTCTTCACGAGCCCGCTGGAGCGCTCGGCGAACGGCCAGATCCGGTTCGACGTTCCCTCGACCAATCGGGGCTCCGACGTCGTCGGCGTCGAGTTGACGTTCAGGGACGGCGAGGTCGCCGCGGCGCGGGCGGACCTCGGCGACGCGCAGCTGCAGGCAGCGCTCGCCACGGACCCGGGGGCGCGGTTTCTCGGGGAGCTTGGGGTCGGGACCAATCGGGGGATCGATCGCGCCACCGGCTCGACGCTGCTCGACGAGAAGATCGCCGGCACGATTCACGTCGCGCTCGGTCGCTCGTTCCCCGAGGCCGGGGGGGAGAACCAGTCGGCGCTGCACTGGGATCTCATCTGCGACCTCCGGCGCGGGGGCCGGGTCTCGGTCGACGACGGGGTACTGATCCAGGACGGAGCGCTCGTCGGCTAACTTTCTGGAGGTGCATACCGTTCGGGTTCCAAACCGTTAGTGCGCCGGACCAAGATCGTCGCGACGATCGGCCCTGCGTCGCGTGAGCCCGAGGTACTGCTCCAGATGGTCGAGGCGGGGCTCGATGTCGCCCGCCTGAACTTCTCGCACGGCGACCTCGAGGTACACGCAGAGAACGCCGAACGGGTGCGGGCGGCGGCCAGCGCGGCGGGCCGTCAGGTCGCGATCCTCCAGGACCTGCCAGGACCGAAGCTGCGCATCGGATTGCTTCACAACGACCTCGCCGATCTCCGGCGAGGCGCTCCGCTGATGCTGGTGTGTGGCTCGACCGAGCCGGGTGATGAACGCCGGATGCCGGTCAGCTGGTCGGGGCTGGCCGAGACCGTCTTTCCAGGCGACGTCGTCTACCTTGCCGACGGCAAGATCCGGCTCCGGGTCGATGCGGTCCGCGCCGGCGATGGTGAGGTCGATACCGAGGTCGAGGTCGGCGGTTTGATCGCCTCTCGCCAGGGCCTGAACATTCCAGGGTCGACCCACGGCCTGCCGGCGGTTCCCGAGGAGGACCTGGAGATGCTGCGCTACGGGGAGTCGATCGGGGTCGACCTGGTTGCGCTGTCGTTTGTGCGCACGGCCGAGGATGTGACCAGCGTCCGCCGCCACACGCGACTGCCGCTGATCGCCAAGATCGAAAAGCCGCAGGCAGTCGAAGCCGCCGAGGAGATCATCCGCGCCGCCGACTGCGTCATGGTCGCGAGAGGCGACCTCGGAATCGAGCTCCCGATCGAGGACGTTCCGATCGCCCAGAAGCGGCTGCTGAAGCTCGCGGGCCAACTCGCGCGCCCCTCGATCACCGCGACCCAGATGCTCGACTCGATGGTCGCCTCGCCACGGCCGACCCGCGCGGAGGCGACGGACGTGGCCAACGCGATCTTCGACGGAACCGACGCGGTCATGCTCTCCCAGGAGACTGCGGTCGGGCAGTACCCGGTCGAGGCCGTCGCGATGATGGCCTCGATCGCCGAGCGGACCGAACAGCACCTCTCCTACCAGGACTGGAACGAGACCCGCGTTCGGCGCGACGCGCGCGACCCCGCGTACACGGTCGCCTACAGCGCGTGCGCTGCCGCTCGTGAGCTGCACCTCGCGGCGATCGTCGCCCCGACGCTGTCGGGCCGCTCGGCGCGCCTGATCTCGGCGCATCGTCCGCACGTACCGATCCTGGCGCTGTCGCCGGGAAGGGAGACGGTGCGCCGCTGCGGGCTGATGTGGGGCGTACAAGCCGCCTCGATGCGCCGCCACGAAGTGACCGAGGCGCTGATCGCCGACGCCGCTCGCCGGGTAGTCGAGCTCGGCTGGGTCCAGCCGGGCGCTCGCGTCGCAATCACCGCAGGCCTTCCGAGCGGCCGGCCTGGAACGACGAGCCTCCTACAAATTCAGCGCGTCTAACGACGGCGCGTGGCGGCGCTCGTCGACGCGTAGAACGCAGCCTCCTGCTCGCCGAGTTCGGTCGCCGGCGGATCTCCGTAGAACCACTCGCGAGCGATCCGGTGGAAGTTCCCGCGGGCGCGAAGCTGCGCGATGACTGCGAGCGTCAGCACCTCCATCCGCCGCCCGAACAGATGGTCCGGCGGCGCTGACTCGCGCCGGAGCTGCCCGAAGTACTCGGAGCGTGGATCGCTCATGTCGATCAGCACCTGGGTCGCGTATTCGGGTGTCAGCTGGACCTCCTCGTCGACCGTGTACCAGGCCGTGGCGGCGCGGAAGTGCTCGAGCACGCGCTCGGGATCAAACCTGTCGGGTTCTGGAAAGAACCCGATCTCAGTGCCGCGCTTCATGATCGTTTGGGTGTCTCCCTCGATGATCGCGCGAGCCACCTCGATTTCGAGCTCGACCGCGCCCGCCGGCATCCGCTTGAACAGGCCAAAATCGAAGAACGCCACGCGGCCGTCGCTCAGCAGGCTGGAGTTCCCGGGGTGGGGATCGCCGGAGAACTGGTGGTGGCGATAGAGGCAGCCGAAGTAGAAGCGGAAGAGGATCTCGCCGACCCGGTCGCGCGCGGCCTGGGCGTAGGTCTTGACCTCCTCGAAGCCGATTCCCTTGACGTACTCGCTGACGAGCACACGCTCCCGGGAGAGCGAGGTGACCACCCCGGGCACGACGATGAACGGATGGCCGCGGTAGATCCGCGCGAGCGTTCGTTGGTTCTGGGCCTCGAGCTCGTAGTCGAGCTCCTCCTCGATCCGGTTGCGTATCTCCTCGCCGATTGCCTGCGGGTCGAGCCCGGGGGCGATCCGCTTGGCGAGGCGGAGAATCATTCCGAGGTTCTGGAGGTCGGCCCTGACCGCCGCGGCAACGCCCGGATATTGGACCTTGACGGCGACGTCGCGACCGTCCGGTAACCGGGCGCGGTAGACCTGGCCGATCGAAGCCGCTGCGATCGGCTCCTCGTCGAACTCCTCGAAGACTTCCTCGAGCGGGTCCTCGATCTCCTCCTCCATCACCTTGCGCATATCGGCGAAGGTCACGGTCGGGGCCGCGTCTCGCAGCGCCGCCAGCTTGCGCTGAAACTCGTCGCGATGCTCCGGCGGGACCAGCCCCGCGTCCAGGAAGGACATCACCTGCCCAACCTTCATCGCTGCGCCCTTCATCGTGCCGAGCGCCGCGACTATCTGTTCGGCAGCCTCCATGTTGCGGCGCTCGAGTGCCGCCTCGCGGCCGTCCTTGGAGCGCGCGACGTTGGTCGCGCGAGTGCCGGCCTGACGAATTGCCTGACCGGCCGCGAGGCTGCCGAGTCTGGCGCTTCGGCGCAACCGCGAGGTCGGGATCTTGCTCTCGTCAGGCATCGGACCCCTGTGAGGCTTCTGCGGGCAAGTCCGTGCTCAGTTGAGAGCCGGGGACCGTGTCGTCGCTCCCGTCGGGCCAGCGCACCCACGCCTTGGTGCCACCGTCGTAGTCGGTCGCGAGCACGATCAGCGTCGCCTCCTCGCCGAGCGCCCGGCAACGCTGGTGGCCCTCCGGGTCAAGGCCGCGCCACACCCGTACGAACGGGTTGTGCTCGAGCTCGTCGCCGACCGTAGTCGGTTCGGTGTGCCCTGGGTGGATGCGAGTCTCGGGCGGGAGCTCCAGCAACACGTCCATGATCGAATGACGCAGATCGGCGAATGTCGTGTGGCCGGGCGCGCGGACGCCGCCGACGGAGCGCCGAAACAGCGTGTCGCCCGTGAACACGTCGGCACCGTTGACGAGCAGCGACACCATTCCAGCGGTGTGCCCGGGCGTGTGTAGCGGCTCGATCGTCAACGACCCGACGGTGAGCGTCTCGCCTGGGATCAGCTCCCCGGTGGCGCCATCGACGAGACCGCCCTCGAGCGGATGGATCAGCACCTGGACGCCCGGGTGACGAGCTTTGACCAATTCCAGCTCGGCGACGTGGTCGTGGTGGTGGTGGGTCAGCAGCACGTGGCTGAGCCGGTAGCGGTCCTCGAGCAGGGACAGCAGCGGCGCAACCGGACCGCCCGCGTCGATCATCACCGCCTCGGATCCCGAGTCGTCGGCGACCAGATAGGTGTTGGACAGCCAAGGCTGGCTCAACGAGCGCTCAATCAGCACGTCTGCAAGCCTACCGCCGCGCCTCCCCAATCCATTGACGTGCGCAGCAGTTCGTTCGGTAGTGTGAGGTGCAGATGGCCGCGCCGACCAAGATCGCCCAGCTACTCGAGCGTCTGGCACAGGGCGTAGCCGCTCATGACCGCGAGAACCCGGGCCATCACACGTGGGGAATCGGGATGGCTCACTTCGACATCGAGCGGCTCGATCTCGAGGAAGGCGAGGAGATCCTGCCCGGGATCGTTCTCCAGGCCGACGGCGGTGTCACAGGCGCGTTCCGAGTTCTCTGCGACGGCGACCACGGCGAGGAGGCCGAGGAGGAGTACGTCGACGCCGTCGCCGAGCAGGACCGCGAGCTCGAGATCGCCAAGCCGGCGGTCGACGTCCCGCCGCCGCTGCGCCCCCCGGTCTGACAGCTGGTTCAACCTTCAACTCGCATCCAAACGGCACCGCTACCGTTCCGGGGCGTGCTAGTCCCTCCCGAACTTCTGGCCCGTGGTCCCTGGGACCCGGAGCAGATCCTGGTCTCCTGGCGGGGCGATCCGTTCGAGCCCGCCCCTGGCTCCACCAAGCGGGCCGACCGGTTGCTCGAGGGACTTCGTGAACGCGGTTCCCCTTGCCACGACGGGCTGTCGGCGCGGCTGGTCAGCTACGAGGTGACCAGCGGGACGCTGAAGCTGGAGCTCCAGCCGGTTCGCTGGGCGTTGCGGCTGTTGCCGGACGACGCGTCGGCGAGCATGTCGGCCCTCTGCCTGGTGCGGGCCGCCGATGGGAGCTGGCTGGCCGGGCATCGGGCCGACTGGCTGGCATCGTGGCCGGGGCGGTGGGCGCTCGGCGCTGCCGGTTCGGTCGAGGTCGATGAGCACCCGGCGCTGACGCTCGGTCGCGAGCTCGGGGAGGAATGGTCGGTGCGTCCCGAGCGGCTGACGGTCGAGGCTCTGATCCAATTTCCCAGCAAGCTGGTGATGCTGGTCGGCCAGGCCTGGCTGTCGCCCGGTGCCAGCGTCACGCCGGACCACGAGCACGACCAGTTTGCATGGTGGCCGGCCGAGCCGGAGCGCTGGCCCGTCGAGGCCGACGCGCCGCTGCGGGCGCTCAGTGCGATCGTCGCGAGCGCCGGGTCAGGACGCTAACGTGCCCGCCGCAGCCGGTCTGGCCGCTGCAACCGCAACGGAACCGACGCCTCCGAGGTTCGCGGCGTGGGTCACCTTCTCGCGGCTTGAGGCCGTCTCGATCGTGCATTCGTGCATCTACCTGTCGTTGCTGATCTGCGCGTTCGCGCTCGGGAATCCCGAGCCGGCGACCTTCATCTTCGGACTCAGTCACGGTCTGATCTGGATCGCGATGTCGCTGATCTGCATCGCCGCCGCCCGCTGGCGGGTGATTCCCTTCTGGCTCGCCGTGACCGTCGCGATCCTGGGCGGCCTGGGGCCATTCCTGGGTTCGATCGGGTTCGTCGTGGAGGCTCGACGCCGAGCCCGACGCCGGCGGCCAGCCGCTAACCTTGACCGCTGAAGATTCGCATGGCCCTCCAGACAGGCACCTTCCAACTCGTGATGCCCCCGATGGGCGACTCCGTGGCGGAGGGTACGGTGCTCGAGTGGCGCAAACACGAGGGCGACTCGGTCGCGATCGACGAGATCGTCGTCGAGATCTCGACCGACAAGGTCGACGCCGAGGTTCCCTCTCCGGCGACGGGCACGATCGTCAAGATCCACGCGCGCGAGGGTGAAACGATCGCCGTCGGCGCGCTCCTGGCCGAGATCGACACCGGTAGCGACAACGGCAGCGGCAACGGAGCGACGACGATCGAGTCCGTGGCGCCTGGACCCGCGAGCGAGCCACAGGAGCGCAGAACGGTCGACATCGTCACTCCGACCGGCGGCGAGAGCGTCACCGAGGGCACGATCCTCGAGTGGTCGGTGAAGCTCGGCGACGCGGTCAAAGAGGGCGACACGGTCGTCGAAATCTCGACCGACAAGGTCGACATGGAGCTGCCGGCCCCGGCCACGGGAACCATCACCGAGATTCTGTTTGAAGAGGGTGCGACGGTCACCGTAGGCCAGGTGATCGCGCGGATGGCAGCCGGCGCGGCCGATGGCGCCGCGCCGGCCGCGGCGAGCCCCTCAGCGCCGGTGGACGATCGACCCGGGCCGTCTCTCGCCGCCCCCGGGCCGGTGTTGGGGGCGGGGGGTGGGGGTTTGTTCGGGGGCGGCGCCACACCGATCGCCCAGCGCGTCGCGGCGGCTCAAGGCGTAGATCTGGCTCGCATCGCCGGAACCGCGCGTGGGGGGCGGATCACCAAGGACGACGTGCTGGCTGCCGCCGATGGCGCCGCCGCGGCGACGGCCGCGGCGACGGCCGCGCTTCCAGCGGGAGCGCAGCGGATCAAGGGCAGCGGCGCAGCGCTCGCGCGCTACATGGAGGAGAGCCGGCAGCTGCCGACCGCGACGTCGTTCAGGACGCTGACCGTGACGGCGCTCGAGGGGCGCCGCAGCCAGCTCAAGGAGGCGGGCCAGCGGGTCTCGTTCACGCACCTGATCGCGTACGCGATCGCGCGTGCGGCGACGGACGAGATGCCGGTGATGACGCACCACTTCCTGAACGCCGACGGGATCCCGTATCGCGTCGACGACGGCGCCGTCAACCTCGGCCTCGCGGTCGACGTCGAGAAGAAGGACGGAACGCGGACGCTGATGGTGCCCGTGATCCGCGACGCGGGCCGACTCGACTTCAGGCGCTTCCTCGACGCCTACAACGAGCTCGTCGAGAAGGCTCGCACCAACACGCTCACCGCCGACGATCTGACGGGCGCCAACATCACACTGACGAACCCCGGCGGCATCGGCACCGTGGCCTCGGTACCGCGGTTGATGGTCGGCCAGGGAACGATCGTCGCGACCGGCTCGATCTCCTACCCGGTCGGGTTGCAGGAGGTCGGCGCCGCGATCGGCGCCGAGAAGGTCATGACGATGACCTCCACCTACGACCACCGGATCATTCAGGGCGCCGAGTCCGGTCGGTTCCTCGCGGTGACCGAGTCGCTCCTACACGGCGAGAACGGGTTTTACGAGGACGTCTTCCGGGCCCTCGACGTGACCGTGCCGCCGCTGCCGGCCCGCCCGGCGGCCGCCGCGACCAGCACGCCGGTACCGGCGGCGACGACCCCGGCCGCCGCCGCGGCCGCTGCGGTCGCCGCCGCCGCGCAGCAGGCAGCCGCGGTCAGCACCCCACCGGACGAGGAGCTGCTGCAGGCCGTGCAGGCCGCGACCTCGCTGCTGAAGGCGCATCGCACCGTCGGTCACCTCGCCGCCAAGCTCGATCCGCTCGGCCGGTTGCCGGAGGGCGACCCGTCGCTGAATCCCGGGCCGCTCGGGTTGACGCCCGAGTTGATGGCGCGGATCCCGGCGCGGATCCTGCGGATGTCGGTGCCGGGCGAGACGCTCGCTGAGGCACTTCCGTATCTGCACGAGACCTATTGCGGGCCAATCGCCTACGAGATCGAGCACATCGCCTCACACCGGCAGCGCCTGTGGCTGCGCGAGGCGATCGAGTCGGGCAAATACCGCCAGGCACTGACGGCCGAGGAGCAGAAGGCACTGTTGAAGCGGCTCACCCAGGTCGACGCGCTGGAGCGGTTCATGCACCGCTCGTACCTCGGCCAGAAGCAATTCTCGGTCGAGGGCCTCGACATGACCGTCCCGATGCTCGACGAGCTGATTCAGCTGGCGGCGACCCAGGGCGCGCGCGAGGTTGTGATCGGTATGGCCCACCGCGGTCGCCTGAACGTCCTGGCCCACAACCTCGGGCGGCCGTATGGCTCGATCTTCGCCGAGTTTGAGGGCTCCACCACGCTTGAGCCGATCACGACGATTCCCCAGGGGGGAACCGGCGACGTCAAGTACCACCACGGGGCCCAGGGCTCCTACGCGCTGCCCGGCGGCGAGTCGATCATCGTCAGGCTCGAATCCAACCCGAGCCACCTCGAGTTCGTCGCGCCCGTGGCGGCGGGCGCGACTCGCGCCGCGCAGACCAATCGCCAGGGTCCGCACGCCAACCAGGACACCAACGCGGCGGTGCCGATCGTTCTGCACGGAGACGCGTCCTTCCCGGGCCAGGGAGTCGTCGCCGAGACGCTGAACCTGCAGGCGCTCGACGGATACACCGTCGGCGGCACCGTTCACATCATCCAGAACAACCAGGTCGGGTTCACCACCGATCCGGAGGACTCCCGCTCGACGGTGTACGCGTCGGACCTCGCCAAGGGCTTCGACGTGCCGATCATCCACGTCAACGCCGACGATGTCGCGGCCTGCGTCTCGGCGGTTCGGCTCGCGTTCGCGTTCCGCCAGGAGTTCGGACACGACGTTCTGATCGACCTGATCGGCTACCGCCGGTTCGGGCACAACGAGGCGGACGAGCCCGCCTACACGCAGCCCGACATGTACCAGGTCGTCAAACGCCACCCGCCCGTGCGAGAGCTGTTCGCCAAGCAGCTGATCGACCGCGGCACCGTTACCGAGCAGGAGTCGACCGAGATGACCGACTCGGTCTGGTCGATCCTCGCTGAGGCGCACCAGGACCTGAAGGCGCGGATCGAGGCCTCAAAGGACGACGCTGAGCACCAGGCGACCGGCGAGTACCAGCTCGATCGCACGCCATCTCCCGAGGTCAACACCTCGGTGGAGGCCGATCGTCTGCGGGCGCTGAACGAGAATCTCCTGGCGGTGCCCGATGGGTTCACGGTGCATCCGAAGCTGGTGCGCCAACTCGAGCAGCGGCGCGAGGCGCTCGGGCCCGAAGGCGGGATCCAGTGGGCCCACGCCGAGGCGCTGGCGTTCGCGTCGCTCCTGGTCGAGGGGATCCCGATCCGCCTGACCGGTCAAGACACGGAGCGCGGAACCTTCAGCCAGCGCCATCTGGTCCTGCACGACGCGAACACGGGCCGCGAGCACTGCGCGATCCAGCATCTCCCTTCGGCGCTGGCGCCGATGGAGCTGCACAACAGCCCGCTGTCCGAGATGGCGTGCGTCGGCTTCGAGTACGGCTATTCGCAGGAGGCGCCCGAGACGCTGGTCCTGTGGGAGGCGCAATTCGGCGACTTCGCCAATGGCGCCCAGGTGATGATCGACCAGTTCATCGTCTCTGGCCTGGCGAAGTGGGGCCAGACGTCGCGACTGACGTTGCTGCTCCCGCACGGTTATGAAGGCTCCGGGCCGGAGCACTCCTCAGCACGGCTCGAGCGGTTCCTGCAGCTTGCCGCGGAGGGCAACCTCAGGGTCGCGAACCTGACGACGCCGGCCCAGTACTTCCATCTGCTGCGCCGCCAAGCCCGTATCGCCAAGCAGCGGCCGCTGGCGATCATGACCCCCAAGAGCCTGCTGCGCCTGCCGGTCGCGGGTTCACACCTCCAAGAGCTGGCAGAGGGTCGCTTCCGGCCGGTGCTGGCCGAGCCGGGGGTCGATCCCCTGCAGGTCACCAGACTGCTCCTCTGTAGCGGCAAGATCTACTACGACATCGTCGGACATCACGACCGGCAGAACAATCCGGGCGTCGCGGTCGGGCGGGTCGAGCTTCTCTACCCGTTCCCGCAGTCAGACATCCTGCGGCTGATAGAGGGCTACCCGAACCTGGACGAGATCGTCTGGGTGCAGGAGGAACCGCGCAACATGGGCCCGCGCGCGCACATGTCCCCGCGGCTTCAGCAGATCCTGCCCGAGCACCTCAGCTTCGGCTACGTCGGGCGGCCCGAGCGCGCGGCCTCCGGCGAAGGCTATCCCCTTGCGCACACTCGCGAGCAGAACCGGATCGTCACGACCGCGCTTGACCTTTCCCTGCAGGTCTCGCAGTACCCGCGGCGCGCTCCGGGCGAGCGCTGATCTCTAGCGGTCCTCTTAGGGGCTGTGAAGGAATTATCTGGGCATTTGACGGCGTCTGGACGCACCTGGGTGCGCCGGTCTCGCGGCAGGTACCACCAGTACCTGCCTTGCGAGACCGTCTTCCCAGGCACGCCCAGCCACTGGTCAAATCCTCCAACTAATTCCTTCACAACCCCTTAGCCGATCCCGACGATCCCTGAGCACACCCAGTCGGATGAGCCGGTCCCGCCGTTCCAGATCCGCGATGCGACCGCGTCCTGCTCTGCCTTGGAGGCCTGATACGCGGCCTGCCCGCTGCCCCCGAACAGCCGCCAGGTGCTCGGGAGGATCTGGTAGTAGCCCGAGGCTCCGGCGCTGTTCGGCGGCAGGTTCTGACCCCCGGACTCGCACGTCACAACCGAGTTGGGGATCGCCCAGCCACCGCTGGGGGTAGCCGACACGCCGCTCGACGGGGCGGACTGTGCCTCGGCGGTGCCCCGTGCTGCAGCTGCCGCTGCAGCCGCCCGTGCTGCAGCTGCCGCTGCAGCCGCTCGCTCGGCCGCCTGCTGCTGAGCCTGGACACTTGCGATCGCAGCCTGCAATTGGGCCCCGCGCGCTTGCGCGGCTCCGAGCGCCGACTGCTGCGCCGAGTGCACGTCCGTCAGCGCCGACTGCCTGGACTGCAGCAGCTGGTTCATCCCCTGCAGGGCGCGGGCCTGTACCTCCGTCGCCGCGGTGAGTTGGTTGTCCATAGCCGCGAGGTGCCCGAGCCGCACCGTCGCGGCCTCGGCGCGCGACTTCGCACTCCGCGTCAGCGTGATCGCCGTCTGCACCTGGTTCTCGGCGTTCCGCAGGTACTGGAGTTGCTCGAGGAGCTGGTTGAAGCCGTTGGCTTCGAGGACCACCGAGACCAGACTCGGCTGCGGCTGCTCGTACCGGGCCACGAGTTCGACGGCGAGGATGTGTCGGGCCCGCACGAGTTCGCGGCGCAGCATGGCGGCTCGGGTTCGCTCGCGCTGCAGCGCCGCCCGGGCGCTTTGCAGCTTCGCGCGGTCGTACCGAAGGGTCGCCTCGACCTCGGACTCGCGTGACTCCACGAGCGAGATCTGACTGGTGAGGGTCTGGATCTCGTGCTGGAGGTCAGCGAGTCTGCTCGACAGCTGCTGCTGTTCGGTCTGGTTGGCGTTCAGCTCCGACTGCTTGGCGTTCAGCTCAGATCCCAGTTGGCTCAGGCTCGCGCCGCGGGCACGCTGCGGCCTCAGACCGCTGTCGGGACCGAGCAGCGCGACCGCCGTGGCGAGGACCAACGCGGCGACGACCACATGCAGCCGCCGATTGGCGAGCGGCCGCCATTTTGCGGGCCCCGGCGTGTGGGCCTGGCGGCGCATGGTGGCGGGTGGGCTGTTCTTGGCAAGCACCAGGAGCGAGCGCGCGTCGGGTGTGGCTTGGGTTGAGCCGGATGCCGGAGGTCCCCGCTCTCAGCTGCGCGGCTACAGGGACGTCGGCCCGCGCGACGATAGCAAGTGGAGACAGCGAGCCGCGCTTATGCTTCGCACGGCGATGCTCTGGTTGCAGGAGGAGATCACGCTGCACGCGAGGCCGCGTGGATTTCACCTGGTGACCGGCGAGGTGCTGGCCGGGGTTCCGGACATCGAGCGGATCTCGGTCGGCCTCCTGCATCTGCTGATCCAGCACACCTCGGCGTCGCTGACTCTGAACGAGAACGCCTCGCCCGACGTCAGGCGCGACTTCGAGACTTGGTTCAACGCCGTCGTACCGGAGGGCGCGGGTTTCTGGACCCACACGCTCGAGGGCGCCGACGACATGCCCGCTCATGTGAAGGCCTCGCTGCTTGGGCCGTCGCTGACGCTGCCGCTCTCCCGGGGCCGTCCCGCGCTGGGAGTCTGGCAGGGGATCTACCTCTGCGAGCACCGCGACCACGGCGGGCCGCGGTCGATCGTCGCGACCGCGTGGGGCGAGGAGACGGGTTACGACTCGTAGGCAAACGAGACGTCGACCCTCCCACGGGGATGACTGCTCGAAGGTATGGCCGCCCGCATCCCACCCCGGGCGAACCCGGCAACCAAAACGTCAAGAGCGAGCATCGCCGTGAAAGCGATCTTGCAGAAGCGAGTGCTCAAGACCTCAAAAGGCAAGAACCCTCGGTCGCACGAGCAATCCCTCGACATTTTGGTTGCGTCGGCCACGCGACCTAGTGTCCTGGCGGATCGCGGTCGCGCCCCCGGTGCCGCCTAAGCCGCGAACAGGCGCAGCTCCGGAGCGCGCTCGCCGCGGAGCACAGCCAGGTCGACCTCCACGCACTCGATCCCGCGCGCCAGTGCCAGCACTCTGGCCTGCGGCCGGATCGTCTGTGCGGCCAGCACTCCACGGCACCCGTCGAACCCCGGATCCAGGCGGATGCGCTCAAGGTACCGGGTCAGCTGATCGACGGCCTCGATTCCGGCGACACGTTTGATCTCGACGGCCACCCAGCCGTCCTCGCCCTCGCGGCACATGAGATCGACCGGGCCGATGTCGGTCGGCCACTCTCGCCTGACGAGCCGCAGGCCCTCGCCACACCACTGCGGCTGCTCGGCCAGCAATTCCTGCAGATGGCCCTCCACGCCGTCCTTGGCAAGCGCCACGTCCTCGTCCGGAGCGGCCATCTCGTGGGTGACGTCCGACAGGATCTCGGTCAGGGTGATCTCGAGCCGATCCTCGCTGGCGCGCGCGCGCTTGCGGATGACGATTGCGCTCGGCGGCTCACCCACTTCCTCGATCACCGTCGGTGGCGTCATCCAATTGAGCGGTCGGTATCCACCAGCGTCGGCGTGAATCATCACCGACCCGTCCGACTTCACCATGATGAGGCGTAGAGCTTCCGGGAGAACGGTGTCCAGGCGACCGGAGTAGACGGCGGAGCAGCGAGCGACGATCAGACGCATGCGAGCCAAGGCTACGGACGCGACTGGACGATTCAGGGGCGACTGCGTAGCGTGAACCCCGCTATGACCGCGAAGAAACAGCTGACCCTGCCCCGAATCACCACCCCTCGGCTTGAGCTGGAGCCTGTGTCCGTTGCGCTCGCGGAGGCTGTCGTGGCTGGCGATCTGTCGGCGGTCAGAGCTGCTGAAGGCTGGCCACACGACGGCACGGAGCGCGGACTTCGCAACGCGCTGCGCAACGGTCACACGCCGGGGTGGTTCGTCGTGCTCGACGGTGAGGCGATCGGCGACTGTGGGCTCCACGGGGATCCGAACGCCGACGGCGAGGTCGAGATCGGCTTCGGTCTGGCGGCACCGTTCAGGGGCCAGGGCTATGGCGCGGAGCTAGTGACCGGCCTGGTCGCCTGGCTGTCGGCTCAGGAAGGGATCACGCGAATCATCGCCCGCACCGCGAAGGACAACGCCGGCTCCCGTCGCGTGCTGGAGCGGGCCGGATTGGTCGCAGTCGGCACGAGCGGCGAGCGTCTGACCTACGCAACGCCGACTCAACCCATCACGCCGCCGTAACACTGGCCTTATGAGTGGCTCAGGCGGTCCCTGAAAATGTGTTTCATGCGCTTTGGGAGGAGTGCCCGCGCCGTCGTTCTGGGTGTAGTCGCTGCATTGGCGGCAGGGTTCGCCGCCTGGCAGTCATCTACCGCGCCCGGTGCGATCGCGCACCATGCTCGACCGCACCTCGGCGCGGCTGGGCCAACGATTACGGTCGGGCCCCCGCGACCGATCCAGGCCGTGCGATCAGGCTTCCTGGGGTTCTCATTCGAGTACTCGGCGCTCGGAGGCTATGCCGGGACGGATCCGAACGCCGTCGACCCGGTGTTTGAGCACCTGATTCGCAATCTCGCGGACGGCGGACCGACCGTACTCCGGATCGGCGGCAACTCGACCGATCGGACGTGGTGGCCAGTCGCCGACGTCTCGCGGTCGCCCGCGGGCTATTACACGCTCACGCGGTCGGGCCTCGAGGTGTTGGCGGCGCTGGCTCGAGCGACCGATGCCCGCTTGATCCTCGGGGTCAATCTCGAGGCGAACAGCACGGTCGAGGCCGCGGCAGAGTCGCGGGCCATGTTGGCGGCGATTCCAAGACGCCTGATCGAGGGGTTTGAGTTGGGGAACGAGCCGGAGTTGTACGGCACCAAGTGGTATTACAAGCGCGACGGTGAGAACCATTTCTCGCGCCCACGGAGCTGGAATTTCCAGTCATACCTGTCCGATTACCGGCATATTGCCGCCGCACTCGGAGGCGTTCCGCTCGCCGGCCCGGCAGTCGGTGTGTTTTCGTGGATGCGCCATCTCGCCCAGTTTCTGGACGGACAGGACATCGGGGTGGCCACGTTGCACCGTTACCCGTTGCAGTCGTGCGGACCCCGTCCTGGTTCGCCAAAATATCCGTCGATAGCTAGTTTCCTGTCGGCACGCGCGTCGACAGGGCTTGCGGATGGGCTGCGGCCTTACGTGGCGATCGCTCACGCGCACCATGTCCTGGTGAGAAACGGCGAGATGAACAGCATCTCGTGCGGGCCCGCGCGTGGCAGCGCGAACACATTTGCGAGTGCCCTGTGGTCGCTCGACACTATGTTCGCGATGGCGAGCGTCGGCCTCGATGGCGTGAACATACACACGTATTCGGGCTACATCGGCCAGCCGTTCACCATCACGCACATCGGTTCACGGTGGCAGTCATACGTCACGCCCGAGTACTACGGGCTGTTGATGTTCGCGCAGGCGGCTCCACCGGGATCGCGTCTGTTGGCGGTGTCCGGCATCGGCGGGATCAGCACCGTGCGCGCATGGGCCACCCGCACACCGACAGGTCAGATCCATGTGGTGTTGATCAACGACAGCACCGACCAGCCGCAGGACTTGACCTTTCGCATGCCCGGGGCAGCGGGTGCCGCGACCGTCGAACGGCTCGAAGCCCCCAACGTTCGATCCACGCTCGGCGTGACCATCGGCGGGCGGACCTTCGGCTCTGAGACGACCACCGGTCTGCTGTCGGGGCGATCCCACCTCGACAGGGTCGTCGCGTCCGCTGGAACGTACCGTGTCAGCCTGCCGGCAGCGAGCGCGGCGATGCTCACCTTCCGTTAGGACCGCGCGCGCGGACACGCGGAGCGGGTTGGTAGCCTCGCATCGAGGGTCTGCCATCCCGACGGTGTCCCGACTCGTGTCCATGTACCTCCCCAGGCATTTCACAGCCGATGAAGTCCAGGCGCGGGAGCTGCTGACCGGGATCCGGGCCGCGGATCTCGTCACCGCGACCAGCGAGGGTCTGTTTGCGAGCTTCCTACCGCTGATCTACGACGAGTCGGTCGGCGAATCGGGCGCGCTTCTGGGGCACGTCGCTCGAAAGAACGACCATTGGCGACTCGAACCGATCGGCGAGTCGATGGTGATCGTGCACGGACCCGACGGGTACATCACTCCAAGCTGGTACGAGGCCAAGCGCGAGCACGGAAAGGTGGTGCCGACTTGGAACTACCTGACCGCCCATATCCACGGGCTTTTGGTGATCCACGATGACGTCGGTTGGCTCGAGCGCCTGGTCCGGAGGCTGACCGACCGGCACGAGGCGGACCGACCGAAGCCGTGGGCCGCCGATGACGCCCCGCGCGATTACATCGAGTCGCAGTTGCGCGCGATCGTCGGGGTCGAGCTGCGGATCAGCCGAGTCGAGGCGAAGGCCAAGCTGGGCCAGAACCGCTCGAGCGCCGACATCGACGGCGTGATCGAGGGGCTACGGGAGCGCGGCGACGGCGCCCTGGCGGTCGCCACAAGCCGAGGCCGTCGCCACTGATCCTGGTTGACAAAAGTGCGAGTCGCCTGCTGTCAGATCGAGCCGCACGTCGGCAGCCCCGAATCCAGCGCCGCGCGCGCTCGCGCGGCGCTGGCCGCCGCGATCGATCGAGATGCACAGATCATCGTGCTCCCGGAGCTTTGCAATAGCGGCTATGTGTTTCGATCGACCGCCGAGGCGCTCGCCGCCGCGGTGCCAGCCGACGGCGCGCTGCTCGCCGGCTGGGTGCAGGAGGCTGCCCGCGGCGACGCGGTGGTGATCGGCGGATTCTGCGAACTGGGCGAGGATGGAGAAGTCTTCAACAGCTCGGCAATCGTCGATCGCGACGGGGTCATCGCCGTCTACCGAAAGCTGCACTTGTGGGATCAGGAGCAGCGCTGGTTCATGCGCGGCCAGCGACCCGCGCCGGTGGTCGAGACGCGCCACGGCCGGATCGGGCTGGGTGTCTGTTACGACATCGAGTTCCCCGAGCTGACGCGCGGGCTGGCGCTGAGCGGGGCCGACCTGATCGCGCTGCCCACCAACTGGCCCCTCGAGAAGCGGGACCCGCCGATGCTGCGCTCGCTCGCCATCACCGCGGCGTACCTGAACCGCGTGTTCGTCGCGGTCTGCGACCGAGCCGGCAATGAGCGCGGCCTGCAATTCCAGGGCGGGAGCGTGATCGCCGCCCCCGACGGGTCCGTCCTGGCGGCCGCCGGCGCCGGTGCACCGAGCGAGACCCTGGTCGCCGATTGCGAGTTCGAGCTTGCGCGTGACAAGCGGAGCGGCACGCAGAATGACGTGCTCGCCGACCGCCGACCCGAGCACTACCTGCCCGCTCTGGCCGGCCGGGAGGGCGTCGTTCGGGCCAAGTGATCCCTCTACGTGTGTGCGGAATGTTACGATCGCGCCCGCAACAGCGGAGCTAGAGGAGGCAGTCGTGGCTGACACGCCGGGAACGTCCGAGGCGGACCGAAGCACTACGCCAAAGCTCTTCGTCCGGCAGTCGTCCGGGCTAGTTCGCAACGTCAGCGTGACCAACGCGCTGTTTTTCAACGTCGCGGCGTTCGTCGGTATCGGGCTGACGCTGTACCCGATCTTCTACTCGTTGCCCGACGTCCACGCGTGGAAGTTGGGGCCGTTCTCAGCCTATGGGTGGGCGGCGATCATCGCCGGCCTGTTCTGCATTCTGCTCGCGATCATCTTCTCGTCGCTCACCTCGGTCATGCCGCGCTCGGGCGGCGACTACGTGTTCTCGAGCCGCATCATGCATCCGTCGCTCGGCTGGATGGAGTCGTTCACGCTGGTGATCGCCTCCGTGCTGATCATCGCCTTCGAGGTGCCGTGGGTCCTGCACAACCTCCAGATCACCGCGCGGATCATCGGCATCGGCGCCGGGGGGCACTTCTTCATGAATGCCAACACGTGGTTCACCGACGCCACCGGGACGATCACGGGCACGCCCGGATTCCTTGGCTCGATCGTGGTGCTTCTGATCATCGGGGCGATCGCCGTTCTGCCGACACGGACGTTCCACAAGGTGGTCACGACGCTGGCAGCGTTCGGGGTGACCTGCTTCGTGCTGATGTTCATCTTCGGGCTGGCGGCGACGCACAAGGCGAACTTCCTGGCGAACCTGCCCAAGTACACCGGCGGCGTCACCTCGACGCAGATCGCGGCCTCGGGTGTCAAGGCCGGCGTCGTCGGCGGCTCGAACGGCAGCCTCATCTCGAACATCTTCTCGACGTCGGTGTTCCCGCTGTTCCTGTCGGTGTTGCTGTTCCAGTTCATCGGGTTTCAGTACTCGGCGTACATCGCGGGCGAGGTGCGGGGCAACGTCCGCCGAGGCGTGCTGATCGCGCTGATCGGCGCGCTGGTCATCGGCGTGTTCGCGAACTCGGTGTACGTCGACACGATCTCGACCCACTTCGGCTATCCCACGAACGTCAGCTGGGGGCTGAGCTTCTGGGGCTTCCCGGGCGGGCTGAAGGTACTGCCGATGGGTCAGCCGAACGCGATGCCGCTGCTGGCGGTGGTCGCGAACCACTCGCTGTGGCCGCTTTGGGCGCTGATCAGCCTCGGCGGGACGATCTTCCCGTTCCTGCTCTGCCCGGTGTACATCAACTTCATCAGCCGGATGCAGCTCGCGTGGAGCCTCGACCGACAGGCCCCGGAGTGGGTCGGGCGAGTCAACGAGCGCCTCCGCGCGCCGCTCAACGCGATCCTCCTCACCCTCGGGCTGACGCTGGTGTTCCTGTTCTTCCAGAGCTACAAGGATCTTCCGACCTTCCTGGCCACCTCCGACCACAAGCTCAATCTCGCCGGCACGGCGTGGTTCTCGATCTTCATGGCCATCTTCACGTGGACCTTCCCCGGTCTCAACGCGATTCTGGTGCGCTTCCGAAGGCCGGACCTGGTCCGCAACGCGCCCTTCCGCAAGCACCTCTGGTGGATCGGCGGACTGTGGCTCGTGTTCCCGCTCTGGATCTACATCTTCGCCGTGTTCAAACCGGTGATCAACGGAGTGCCGGGGGTCAGCACGCTTACCTACTTGGAGACGAACGGAATCATCGACGCCGCGCTCTTCTATGTGATCGGGCTGGTGATCTACATCATCATGAGATACCGGGCATCCCGCGCCGGCGTCGACGAGAAGATGCTGTTCACCGAGTTGCCTCCGGACTAGTAGTGTCGCGTGGCCACCAGGATCTACATCGCCAGCGATCTCCACGCGGCCGAAAAGGCATGGAGGAAGTTCCTCAACGCGATCAAGGGCAACGTCTACAAGGCCGACGTCGCGCTGCTCGCCGGTGACCTGACCGGCAAGGCGATAGTCCCGATCCTTCGCCGGGGCGATGGTTACGAGGCCGATCTGCTTGGGGTACACCGCAGAGCGCGCAACGAGCAGCAGCTCGCCGAGCTGCAGCGGGACATCGCTGACATCGGCTACTACTCGTTCGTGACCAGCGGCGAGGACGCCGGACGGATCGCGAGTGACGAAGCCGCACGCGACGAGCTACTGCAGCGGCTGATGACCGAGCGGGTACGCGAGTGGATCGCGCTGGCGACCGAGCGGCTCGCGGACTCCAATGTCCCGCTCTACCTGATCCCCGGCAACGACGACGAGTTCGCGATCGATGCGGCGCTCGAGAGCACCGGGCCTGGGCCGATCAACGGAGACGGCAAGGTGCTGGACATCCCGGGCGGCCTGCAGCTCCTGTCGAGCGGTTGGTCGAACAACACGCCCTGGGCGACTCCGCGGGAGGAGTCCGAGGATGACCTGTTCGCGCGGCTCGATGCCCTTGCAAAGCAGGTTCGCGACCCTCGCCGTGCGATCTTCATGATCCACGTGCCGCCCCACGATTCCGGTCTGGACGAGGCGCCATTGCTCGACGAGAACCTGCGGCCGACCATCTCCGCCGGGGACGTGTTACGCGGACCGGTTGGCTCGACGGCGGTGCGCCGGATCATCGAGACCTACCAGCCGGTGCTGTCGGTCCACGGTCACATCCACGAGTCCGGGGGCGAACGCAGAATCGGAGACACGCTGTGCATCAACCCGGGCAGCGAAGCCAACGCCGGGATTCTCCGCGGCTACCTGGTCGATATCGGGAAGCAGGGAATCGAGCTGGCCCAGCGCGTCGAGGGCTAGCAACACCTCACGAGAGACCGCAGTAGCGCATCGCGGCGACCGCGATGCCTTGGGCGCAGCCGACCAGTCCGTCCACCGGGACGTACTCGTCGATCGTGTGCGCGACGCTGGTGCCGTCGGCCTCGAAGCCGGGAGGTCCGTAGCCGATCGAGGGGATGCCGGCAAGCTGCGTCAGGGTCGCGCCGTCGTACCAGGAATCGAGTCCACCGAGCCGGCCATGGTGACCAACGTCGGCGCTCGCTGTGAGCATCGTTCCGACGATCGGCTCGGATTCGGAGATCTCCATTGGCATCACCGCGTTTGGCCACCACTCGAATGACGGGGGATGCTCGCGCAACCAGTCGTCTGCGGTTGCCGACTCGCGCAGGATCCACTCCTCGACCTCGGCGCGGACCCGCGATCCCCAGCCGCGCTCGTCGGCCTGGGCGGCGAGGAACATGGCGGCGATCGTCAGCTCGCACGACGCCGGATAGCTCACGGGCCACTCGCCGGCACGGGCCATCGTCGCCAGCACGCTCGGCGAGGAGAGGTACGGGTGTCGGTACGCGCTGCGCGATGCCCACTCGCGCCGCAGCGACTCGATCGCCGCCAGCACGACTACCGCCTTCTCGATCGCGTTGACCGCTCCGCCCTTCCGCCAGTCCGGCTGGTGAACCTCCGCGTGCCCAGGTCTCCCGGGGACTCGGATGACGCCGTACTCCGAGCCGCGACACGCGACCCACACGTCAAACCCGGTCGGTTCCGGGACGATACCGGCATCGGCGCTGAGGCCGTACTCGACGAGCGCGGCGCCCCCGGCACCGGACGATTCCTCGTCGGTGTTGGTCGCCACCAGGAGATCGCCGTCTAACGCGATGCCAAGCTCGGCGAGCGTTTCGACGGCCAGCACCATCGAGGCGATCCCGCCCTTCATGTCGCAGGCGCCGCGGCCGTAGAGCCTGCCGTCGCGAACCTCGGCGGTGAATGGATCGGCCGTCCATTCGCAGCGCGGCTCCGCCGAGACCACGTCGATATGTCCGTTCAGAACCAACGACCGACCAGCGCCGCGGCCGCGGCGGGTGGCGATCAGCTGCGGTCGGCCGCCGAACTCGAGTCCGGGCGTCACCAAGGGCTTGCCCGCCATTCTGTCCGCGTCGGGCTCAAACAGGTCGACGTCCGCGCCGGCATTCTCGAGGCGGTCGGCGAGGTGCTGCTGCAGCGCCGACTCCTCGCGCGCCGGCTCGCCCGGCCGGCGCGCGGTGGTATCGAAGCGGATCAGTGCGCTCGCGAGCTCGACCAGGTCGTCGAGGCGTCCGGCGATCCCGTCGCAGACCCGCTGCTCCTCGTGCGTCAACCCCATACGTGAAACCTACGTTTTGTCGTCGCCACTACCCTTAGCTGGAGATGAATGGGGACTCCGCGGCGGCGAACGGTAACGAGCCGACGCTGGTCGTGGAGGCTCGCCGGGTCTACGAACACGCGGTCTCCAGCGGCGTCGAGGTGCGGCTGCTCGGCGGGGTTGCGATCTGGCTTCGCGCGTCCGAGGAGATGCGCAGGACCCTCGGTCGTGACTACGCCGACATCGATCTGGCGACGACCAAGAAGCAGGCGAAAGGCCTGCGGACGGTGCTCGAGCAGCTGGATTACGTGCCGGACAAGATGTTCAACGCAACCCAGGGCGATACCCGGTTGTACTACCACGCCCCTGACGGCAGCTACCACGTCGACGTGTTCATCGAGAAGTTTGTGATGTCGCATGAGCTCAGGCTCGGTTCGAGGCTGGAGACCGAGCAGTACACGCTGCCCGCGGCCGACTTGCTCCTGACCAAGCTGCAGATCGCGGAGCTGAACCGAAAGGACGCCTCGGACGCGGCGATGCTGCTCGCCGACCACGAGCTGGCGGAGACCGATGGCTCCGGTTTGCTGAACGTGCGACACGTCTCGGAGGTGTGCGCCGAGAGCTGGGGCTGGTATACGACCGTCACCGACAATCTGGAGACGATGCGCTCCTTGCTGGTCGAGATCCTGCCGGATGAACAACCTCGCGACCTGGTGGAAGAGCGCACCCGGACGCTGCTTTCGGAGCTCGAGGCGGCGCCGAAATCCTCCGGCTGGCGGCGTCGGGCCAAGCTCGGCCGGCGTAAGCGCTGGTATCAGACGCCCGACGAGGCAAGCCGGTAGGGGTGGATTTGCCGGCCGAGGTGGCCGGCAATTTGGCTTCCATCCGTCTCTCAAGGAGCCCGGATCACTGGCGCGGTCTCTCGGCTCGTTAGCATCGCCGCCGATGCGACACGAGCTGAAGCCACTGTTTGACCGGGTTGTGATCAAGGAGCTTGACCCCGACCGGGTGCGCAGATCAGGCCTGTTGGTCCCGCCCGGGACGGACGAACCACCGCCACAGCACGGGATCGTGCTCGCAGTCGGACCGGGGCTCGACTGGTGGGACCACGTCGGCGTCAAGATGCCCGTCCACCGCGGCGACCACGTCGTGTTCCCCGCGTCGGCAGGCGCGTGGATCGAGATCGACGAGGAGCGCCTGCTCGTCTGTCGCGTCGGTGAGCTGTTGGGCGTGCTGGCGGAGGCGGCCGGACCGCAGGAATAGCTACCGCAGAGGCGCGCAGGGCGCGCCGACGACGATCAGGCGGCGGTGCGGGCCGAGAGCACGTGCGGGATCGCCGCCCGGGCCCGCTCGAGGAGGTCGGCGACCTCCGGATCCCCGCCGAGCTCGAGCGCTCGCTCGCAGGCGGTGACACACTCCTGCATGCGGTCCGTGCGGGCGAGCGCGTGCGCGTAAGCCGACCACGCCGCCTGCGACTCGGGGTCGATCACGGTTGCGGCCTCGGCGGCAGAGACCTCGGCACCGACGTCTGAGGCCAGGTGATAGGCGAGCGCCAGGTCGAGCATGATCTCGAGCGTCGGGCCGGTCAGCCGGGCGCGCTGCAGCGCCTCGATCGCGCCGGCGCGGTCCATCAGCCGCAGGCGCAGCCGCCCGAGGCGAGCCCAGCCCGAGGAATCCCCCGGCGCCCTCGCGGTCATCCGCTCGGCCGCCTCAGCGGCGAGATCGAAGGCGCCCATGTCCTCGTAGATCCTCGACGCAAACCGCTCAGGAGTCGGCCGGTCGGTCTCGGCCCGGCACCAGTCGCGAACCGTTCGTGCCGCGGCGGGCAGGTTGCCCGCTTGCCAGAACGCAACCGTCAGCAGGCGCAGTACCGCCGGGTTCGTCGGATCGGCGTCGCGCGCGTAGATCAACCGCTGTGAGGCGAGCGCGGGGTTGCCCTCGGCGAGCGCGTGCTGAGCGGCGGTCATGAAGCGCTGGACGCGGTCGGCGCTCGGATCTGGCGTGGAGAAGTCGACGAACTGCAGCGATCCGGCCGGTACGGTCCGGACCCCGACCTGGAACGACATCCGAGCCCACTGCTGGACGTCGTCGCCGTCGCCAGAGAAGTAGATGCCGCTGACCGTCCCGACGCCCCACTCGGGATACGACATGCAGCGGGCGTATCGGTGGACGACCGAGTGGTCCGGTACGCGGGAGGCGAACGGATCGTGCTTGGCCCGGTCCGCCGCGGATGCGCGGGCGCGCTGCTCGGCCTCGTACGCGCGGCGACCCTCCTCCTCACGGACCCTGCGGGCGGCCGCCGCGGAGACTTTGACGGCGTTTCGGGTGACGCGCCCGCCGCGCGAGGTCTCCGCCAGCCGCTCGAGCTGGTCGGCCGCCTCGTTGATCGCCTGCAGATGGCGTTGGTGCTCGTGCTGCCGTCCCGGCGGCGCGATGTCGGGGTGCCAGCGTTTGGCCATCTGACGACGCGCCAGCTGGACGCCGCGTTTGTCGAACGGCGCCTCCAGCTCCAGCAGCAGCAGAGCCTGTTCAAGATCGAGAACGCGAGCCACTGGTAGGAAACGTTAGCGAGAGAGCCCGAGACAACGGGTGACGATCCGGGTTCTCTGGGCGGCAGATCTGGCTGTCGCCCGGGCCGCTTCACCGGACTTTGCAAACAGTGTGTGCCAGTTTTCCGCAGATCGACGCCGGCGTCGTAGTTTGGCCCGGTGAACGACAATCCGATCCCCCGCATCGGCGCATTTCTCACACTCGGCTTCGTCGCGGCGGTCTTCGTCGCGGGGCTGGGTGTAGTGCTGCTGGCGGCACTGATCGGAGGGGGTTCCTCGGCCGCCGTCTGCTCTGCGCGGGGCGGCGGAGGCGCCCTCAGCGTGACGCTTGGGCCTCCCGGGATGAGACGGACGGTCGGCGCCAGCGAGTATGGCGGGCCGGACGACCCCTCGAGCGGCACCGTCGGCGCCTCGGGGGCGAATCTGCTCACCGCTCCCGACAGCTACGCCGAACTCGGCGGCGACAGCTTCCAGACGGCTGTCGCGCTGGGGGGGCTCCCGTACGGGGCGCCGCTGCGCATCACCTGGGACAGGCGCTCGGCGATCGCCTACAAGCGCGATATCGGACTCGGCGGCGGCCCGGTCGACGGATATCCCCGGGTGATCGACCTGTGGTGGCAGTTTGCGTTGAGCCTCGGCATCCCGTACGAGCACGGCCAATGGTCCGGCCCGGTCGGGATCGAGCGCACGCCGGCCACGGGAGCGTCGGATCTGCTGGGCGCCGCCGGCGCCGCCACGCTGCAGACCGTCTCTGGCGCGCCGGCGAATGGTGCCGGCGAGGACGTCTGTGCGCCCGAGGCACAGGCGCCGCTGACGCTCACCCCGGGGGCGCGTGCATCCCTGCTTCCCGATGGCCGCGGCGCCGCTCCCGCCGGCGCCCCCGCCGCGGTCCGGGCGATGGTCGCGGCGGGCAATCAACTCGTTGGCAAGCCCTATCTCTACGGCGGCGGTCACGGGCTGCCGCTGAACGAGGTCGCTCCCGCCTACGACTGCTCGAGCAGCATCGACCACATCCTCTACGGCGCGGGACTGATGAGCGTCGCCGACGACGCGACGTCCACCGATCTCGAGTCCTTCGGAGAGCCGGGACCGGGTCGGTGGGTCACGATCTACGCCAGCGCCGACCATGCGTTCATGTACGTTGCCGGGCTGCGGTGGGACACCCACAACGCCGCCGGCCCGCAGGACGGGAGCTCCGGGATCGGATGGCACCCGCTCGTCCGGAGCGCCGACGGCTTCGTCGCACGGCATCCGCAGGGGTTGTGAACGTGGCGATTTGCTCCGCTCGGATCCAGGCAGCGAGTCGGAGCGCCCGGGCACGCTCTAAGGCGATCGTCGCCTGGTTGGGGGTCGCGCTCGTGCTCGGCGGCTGCGGCGGCCTGGCGACGGGACCGCCCGAGACGGGATCGGCCCGTGTAGCCGGGATCACGCGGACGCCTGCACGGGGGATGGCTGCCGAGCTCCGCCGCGCGCAGACCACGCACGAGCTGCGGTCGCCGGCTCCGCTTCAGCGCGCGCCGGGTTCCGCCTCGCCCGTTCAGGCGATCCGACGATTTGCGCAGCGATACATGAACTGGAGTGCCGCCGACGTCGCCGCGCGGATGCGTGCGTTGGCGAGGGCGAGCGTAGGCCAGGCCCGCTCCGAGATGGCGCTGACTGCCGCGCAAGTGCAGGCGGACCGCACGCTGAGCCAAGCCGGGATCGCAAACCACGGCACCGTCGAGGCGGTGGCGCGGCTCCGGCGGCGGCGCGGCCGTTTCGTGGTCGTGACCCGCGAATGGACTACGGCGCGGTACACGACGGCGTATCAGGGCCTGGCGCCGTCATGGCACGTGACCCTAGCGACGGTGGACCGCGTGAGCGGCGTTGGAGGGCGCGGCCCCGGACGGCGACCGCGACGCTGGGTCGTCAGGGTCTGGCAGCCGCAGAGCTGACCCGGCCGCCGGCCTTGCTCGCCGGTGCCGGCGGCGGTGCGGGTGCCTTCGGATCGGCCTGGCAGTCGGTGTAGGCCGGTCCGAGGTAGGAGACGCTTGCGACGCTGTAGGTGTGTTGAGAGACCGGCGTCATATTCGTCCGATCGGCGCGTGTGCCTGCTTCTGAGCAACTGTTCTACAGTCGGAGCCCGTGTCCTCCCAGTACGTCTATACGACTTACAAGCTGTCCCGGCGCCACCCGCCGGACAAAGAGGTGCTGACCGACATCTCGCTGTCGTTCATGCCCGGTGCCAAGATCGGCGTGCTCGGCTACAACGGCGCCGGGAAGTCGACGCTGCTGCGCATCATGGCGGGGGTCGACACGGAGTTCGACGGCGAGGCCCAGATCGCGCCCGGCGCGACGGTCGGAATGCTCGAGCAGGAGCCGCAGCTCGACCCCACCAAAGACGTTCGCGGCAACGTGGAGGAGGGGATGGCCGAGGTCCGGGCGCTGCTCGATCGGTTCAACGAGCTGTCGATGAGCTACTCCGAGGAGAACGCCGATGAGTTCGCCCGCCTGCAGGAGCAGATCGACGCCGCCGATGCGTGGAACCTCGACACGACGCTCGAGATCGCGATGGACGCTCTGCGCTGTCCCCCACCGGATGCCGACGTGACGACTCTGTCCGGGGGTGAACGCAGGCGGGTCGCTCTCTGTCGCCTCTTGCTCAGCCAGCCTGACCTGCTGCTGCTCGACGAGCCGACCAACCACCTCGACGCCGAATCGGTGGCGTGGTTGGAGAACCACCTGCACGACTACCGCGGGACGATCGTCGCCGTCACCCACGACCGCTACTTCCTGGACAACGTGGCCGGCTGGATCCTCGAGCTCGATCGCGGTCGCGGGATCCCCTACCAGGGCAACTACTCCGGCTGGCTGGAGCAGAAACGGGCCAGGATGGAACATGAGGCGCGGCAGGACACGGCGCGCCGGCGGACGATCGAGCAGGAGCTCGAATGGGTCCGGATGAACGCGAGCGCCAGACGCAACAAGCCGAAGGCGAGGCTCAACGCGTATGAGGCGCTCCTGGCCCAGGACCGCAACGTCAAGCTCGATCAGGTCCAGATCCACATTCCCGCAGGCCCGCGGCTCGGCGGCGTCGTGGTCGAGGCCGAGAACGTCAGCAAGTCATACGGCGATCGGCTCCTGATCGACGACCTCTCGTTCACGCTGCCGCCGGCCGCGATCGTCGGCGTGATCGGGCCAAACGGCGCCGGCAAGACGACACTGATGCGGATGATCACCGGACAGGAGCAGCCCGACGGCGGCAGCTTCCGGGTCGGCGATACGGTCGAGCTCGCCTACGTGGACCAGTCGCGAGAGGACCTCGATCCCGACAAGACCGTGTGGCAGGAGATCTCGGGCGGCGTCGACCAGATGAGGCTCGGCGAGCAGACGATCAACAGCCGCGCGTACGTGGCAGGGTTCAACTTCAAGGGCACCGACCAACAGAAGAAGGTCGGCAAGCTCTCCGGCGGCGAGCGCAACCGCCTGCACATGGCCAAGCTGCTGTCCGAGGGAGGCAACCTGCTGATCCTGGACGAGCCGACCAACGACCTCGACGTCGACACGCTGCGCGCCCTAGAGGAAGCGCTGCTTGCCTTTGCCGGCTGCGCGGTCGTGGTCTCGCACGATCGCTGGTTCCTCGATCGGATCGCGACGCACGTGCTCGCGTTCGAGGGCGACTCCCAGGTCCGGTGGTTCGAAGGCAACTTCGAGGCGTACGAGAGCTTCCGCCGCGACCAACTCGGGGCCGAGGCCGACCGGCCGCACCGCCTGACCTACAAGAAGCTGGTCCGCTGACCCTCCCGGCGTCCACGGCGGCACCCGGTGCGCTTGTCGATCCGCGACCATCCACGGAGAGCACGAAAGTTTTGCGAATGGTTAGACGTTGCCCACAAGCCCCCGAAACTGCTTAGATTTCCTTAAATCGGAAGGCCGTCTCGCTTTGCTTCGGCCTACAGAAATCTAGAAATACACGTTCCATAAGCACTTCGAGGGAGGAGTCCTATGCGTTTGAACCGTTCTACCCATGAGCCTGGGCGCAATGGGAGCGCCGCCGGCGCCAACTTGGCCAGCCGCAGCTTGCGACGGGCCACGCTCGGCCTGGTGCCGATAGCCGCCATCGCCGCCCTGCTAGCCACCTCTGCCAGCAGCTCCGGCAGCACCCGCCACGCCACCGCGTCGTCATCGCTCGGCACCGTCATCTTCGGCACACTTCCCCCGAGCGGCGGCACGGCGAATCCGACTGGGAAGGTCACGCAGGGACAGCTGACCGGCCAGACGCCGCTGTACATCTTCCCGATCGTGCCAGGGGCGCAGAGCTCGCCCGGCACCGTCGAGCTGATCACGTCGCTGTTCATGCCGCTGTACGGCGGTCCGACCGGCGCCCGGCCGCAGTATCAGCCTGGGCTCAGCGCCGCGGCCGGGCCGCCGAAGACGCTCGATGGCGGCAAGGCCTACAAGATCACCCTCAAGTCCGGGCTCAAATGGTCAAACGGCACGCCGGTCACCGGCAACGACGTCGTGTTCGACATCGACCTGCTGAAGGCCGCCGTCAAGGAGAGCGCTGCCAACTGGGGTCAGTACACCGCTGGCCAGTTCCCGGTGAGCGTCACCAGCGCGACGGCCAAGGGCAACACGGTCACGATCAAGCTGAACAAGGCCTACAACCCAGGCTACTTCCTGAACAACCAGCTGGCGGTCACCAACTTCGGCGTCTATCCGCTGCCGAGCAAGGTTTGGAACGTCACCTCGGCCGGCGGCAAGCACGTCAACAACTGGAGCAACCCCAAAGTCGCCAAGCAGATCTACGACTACTTCAACAAGCTCGGCGGCCAGGTGGGGCAGTTCAGCAACGCGCTGTGGAAGACGGGCGATGGCCCGTTCACGCTCGGTAGCTACAACACGACGAACAACTCGTTCGTGCTGATGCCGAACAAGAAGTACGGCGGCGCGCCGAAGGCGAAGAACGAGGTCGACGTCAACACCTACACCAGCTTCACCTCGGAGCTGAACGCGGTCAAGTCGGGCGGCCTCGACATCATGCTCGGCTTTGACCCCTCGCAGATCCCGCAGATGTCGTCGCTCAAGAGCGACGGAATCCTCGCCTACGGCGGTCCCGGTTGGGGATGGTTCGCCGGAGAGTTGAACTTCAAGAACACGACCAACGACTTCGACAAGGTGATCAAGCAGCTGTACGTCCGTCAGGCGCTCCAGTATCTGATCAACCAGCCGGGTATCATCAAGGGTGTCAACAAGGGCGCGGCGGTGCCCGCCTACGGTCCGATCCCGTCTGCGCCGAGCTCGCCGTACACGCCCCCCAGCGCGACCAAGCCGTTCTATCCGTACAGCCCGAAGAAGGCCGTTGCGCTGCTGAAGGATCACGGCTGGAAGGTCGTTCCGAACGGGACGACGACCTGCGCAAAGCCAGGCACCGGGAAGAGCCAGTGCGGGGCTGGGATCCCGAAGGGAACGCCGATCAGCTTCACCTGGGCCAACCAGCCTGAGTCGGTGGCGAGCATTGGCGCGCTCGAGTCCGAGGCGCTTTCCTCAGTGGCCAAGGCGCAGGCCGGCATCAACATCACGCTGCAGACCAAGACGTTCAACTTCCTGGTCTCCAACTACAACAACGCCAACCCTGCCGCGGCCAAGTACAAGAACCAATGGGGCGTCAACAACTACGGCGGCCTGTTCATGAACTACTTCCCGACGCAGGAGGGGGCCTGGAACACGACCGGCGCGTTCAACACCGGCAGCTACAGCGACCCCAAGGCCAACAACCTGATGACCCAGTCGGTGTTCGGCAAGAACGCCGACGCCGTCAAGACCGAGGCCACGTACTTCTCGAAGAACCTGCCGGTCCTGTTCTTCCCAGACCAGGACTACATGTTGGCGGCGAACTCGAAGACGGTCAGCTCGACCTCGCCCGACGGCTGGACCGCCCCGACCCAGCAGCAGTACTTCCCGCAGTTCTGGTTCGCGAAGAAGTAGTGGCGGAAGACGAGTAACCGAAGACGGCGAAGCGTTTGGAACCGAAGCCGAGCGGGCATCGTGAGGCGTACGCTCCCGAGGATCCGAATGCGCTTCGCCGTCGTCTCCAAGGCATGGGAGATCGATGTTGGCGGCCAGGTGGCCGCCAACATTCGTCCCTGAGGACAAATGAGCGGTTACATCATCCGCCGGGTCATCGTCGCGATCATCGTCACGATCGGGATCGCGGTGATTTCGTTCCTGTTGCTCCACTACCTGTCGCCGAGCCCGGTGTATTCCGTGCTCGGCGCCAAGACCACGCCGCAGGCCGCGGCTGCCTGGAACAAGGCTCACGGGTTCGACCGCTCCGAGCCCGCGCAGCTGCTCACGTACCTGGGTCACCTGGTGCGGCTGCAGTTCGGCTACTCCTACAAGCTCGGTCAGAGCGTCAGCGCGCTGTTCAAGGAGAACCTGGGACGCAGCGTCTACCTGACCGCTGCGGCGCTGGTGCTGTCGCTGGTCGTCGCGATTCCGGTCGGGATCCTGCAGGCGGTCAGGCGCAACAGCGCGCTCGATTACACGGTTACGGGGTGGAACTTCATTCTCTACTCGATGCCGTCGTTCTTCCTCGGGCTGATCCTGATCCAGCTGTTTTCGCTCGGCACGATCACGACCATCTTTCCGCCGGTCGTGAGCGACAACATCACAACCGTGTGGGAGGCGTTCACGCACCCGTTACAGCTGACGCTGCCGATCGTGACGCTGGCTGCCATCAACGTGGCTTCGTTCAGCCGCTACATGCGCTCCTCGGCGCTCGACAACCTCGCCCAGGACTACATACGCCTGGCGCGGGCGAAGGGCCTGAGCCAACGTGCGGTCCTGTTCCGGCACCTGCTGCGCAACGCCTGCCTGCCGATGATCACGCTGGTCGGACTGTCGGTGCCTACGCTGTTGGCGGGCAACCTGTTGATCGAGTATCTGTTCAACTATCCCGGGTTGGGGCTGCTGTTCTACCAGGCGCTCGGCAACCAGGACTACAACATCCTGCTCGCCTACACCGTCCTCGGCGGAATCTTTACGGTCCTCGGCAACCTGCTCGCCGACGTCGCGATCACGTTCGCCGACCCTCGAGTCCGTGTCAACTGACCCCCTTCACCAGCGGGCTCCGGTCCAGACTCTCGATCACCTCGCGACGCCTGGGCTCGATGAGGTAGCACCCGCCGCGGAGGGCGGTGAGGTCTACATCGTCGCCAGCGGCTGGCGACTGGCGCTACGCGAGTTCGCCGACAACCGCCTCGCGCTCGTTGCCGGGGCGGTTCTCCTGTTCTTCCTGCTGTTCTGCTTCGTGGGGCCGCTCGTCTACCACTCCAACCAGACCATCAGCAACCCGCTGGCCTCCGACCAGGCGCCGAGCAGCGCGCACATCCTGGGGACCGACGACAACGGCTTCGACGAGCTCGGACGGATCATGCTGGGCGGCCAGACGGCGCTCGAGATCGGCTTCCTGGCGGCCGTGCTCGCGACCGTGATCGGAACCCTGTGGGGTGCGGTCGCGGGTCTGCTGGCCGGGCTCGCCGACGGAGCGATGATGCGCTTCGTCGACATCCTGCTGTCGATTCCATACCTCCTGATCGTGCTCGTGCTCGCGACCAAGTACCACGCAACCGTCATCGACGTGGCTTTGATCATCGGTCTGTTCGCATGGCTGATACCCGCGCGCCTGGTCCGCGGCGAGGTGTTGACACTCCGGGAACGGGATTTCGTCCATGCCGCGACGGTGATGGGCGCGAAAAAGTCGCGGATCGTGCTCCGGCATCTGATCCCCAACGCGCTGTCGGTCGTGATCGTCAACATCACCTTCCAGGTCGCCGACGCGATCCTCGTGCTCGCGTACCTTGGCTTCCTCGGTTTTGGCCTCCAATATCCCACGGCCTCGTGGGGCGACATGCTGGGCGGTGCCCAGCAGTACGTGGCCTCGGGCTACTGGTGGCTCGTGTACCCGGTCGGTGCCTGCCTCGTGTTGGTGGTCCTGGCCTTCAACGTCGTCGGCGACGCGCTCCGCGACGCGCTGGACGTACGGCTGCGCCGCCGCTGAGAGCAACTGGAGCGACTCCGGATGTCACCCGCCCTGGAGGTCACCGACCTCTCGACCGAGATCAAGCTGTCACGAGCAACCGTCCATCCCGTCGGCAACGTCGACGTCCGGATCGAGCGCGGCGAGACGGTCGGGCTGGTCGGCGAGTCAGGTTCAGGCAAGTCGATGCTGGCGCTGTCGGTCCTCGGGCTGCTCCCCAACGGGGGGCACATCGTCGGCGGCTCGATCAAGGCGGACGGGAGCGAACTCGTCGGCATGCGGGAATCACAGCTGCGCAAGATTCGCGGCAACGACGTCGCGATGATCTTCCAGGACAGCCAGTCGTCGCTGAACCCGACCAAGACGATCGGCGAGCAGGTCGCCGAACCGGTCCGCGTCCACCGCGGGGCCTCTCACAAGGAGGCCACGGAGCGGGCGCTGGAGGTGCTGCAGCTCGTCGGGCTGCCGCGGCCGAAGGAGCGTCTGCGGGATTATCCGCACCAGCTGTCCGGAGGCCTTCGTCAGCGGGTGATGATCGCGATCGCGCTCAGCTGCGAGCCGAAGATACTGCTCGCCGACGAGCCGACGACCGCGCTCGACGTGACGATCCAGGCCCAGATCCTGGCGCTGCTCGACGATCTTCGCGAGCGCTTGGGGATGGCGACGCTGCTCGTCACCCACGACATGGGAGTGGTCGCCGGCCGCACCAGCCGGATCAACGTGATGTACGCCGGGCGGATCGTCGAGACCGCCCCGACCAACGAGCTGTTCAGCGCGATGCGCCATCCCTATACGCAGGCGCTGCTGGCCTCGATCCCGCGGCTCGAATCGGACAACCGCAGGGCGCTGATCAGCATCCCGGGGATCCCGCCCGACCTGACAAATCCGCCAACCGGGTGCCGCTTTGCCGCTCGCTGTCCCTACGCGACCGACCGCTGCCGGCAGGAGGAGCCACCGCTGACCGGCGATCGCAGCCATCTGTTCTCCTGCTGGCACCCGGTCGACGGGCCTGTCAGGGCGACACCGACGATCGTCAGTGTTCTGCCGGCCACCCTCGCCGCGGAGGGCGCGAACGGCAACGGGACCGGCCACCTGCTCGAGGTCGTGGATGCGGTACGCGAGTACCCGGTCAAGGCGGGAGTCCTGCAGCGCAGGGTCGCGAGCGTCAAGGCCGTCTCGGACGTCACGCTGCACCTCGACGCCGGCGAGACCTTCGGCTTGGTCGGCGAATCCGGGTGCGGCAAGACGACGCTCGGAAAGATGATCGTCGGGATCGAGACGCCCGACGCGGGAAAGATCTTGCTCGACGGCAAGGAGGTCTTCAGAACCCGAGGCGGGAAGCTTCGGCGCTCCAGGCGCGACCTGCAGATGATGTTCCAGGACCCGTACGCGTCGCTGGACCCGCGAATGCGGGTCAACGCGATCCTCAAGGAGCCTTTGGTGATCCAGGGAATGGGCAGCGGCAAGGAGCAGGATCAGAGGGTCAGGCGGATGCTGGACGAGGTCGGGCTGCCGTTGAACGCGCTCGAGCGCTACCCGCACGAGTTCTCCGGGGGCCAGCGACAGCGGATCGCGCTGGCGCGTGCGGTCATGCTCGAGCCGAAGGTGGTCGTCGCCGACGAGCCGGTGTCAGCGCTCGACGTCTCGATCCGCTCGCAGGTGCTGAATTTGATGAAGCGGCTACAGGCCGAGCACCAGATGGCGTCGCTGGTCATCTCCCACGACCTGGCGGTCGTCAAGTACCTCGCCGATCGGATCGGCGTCATGTACCTCGGCAAGCTGGTCGAGACGGGAACCGGCGACGACATCTACAAGCGCCCGGCTCACCCGTACACCGAGGCGCTGATCAAGACGATCCCGGTGCCCGACCCAGCGGCCGAGAGTGCCAAGACCGAGGTTGGCATCCGCGGCGAGCTGCCCAGCCCGATCGACCCGCCGAGCGGCTGCCGCTTCCGCACCCGCTGTCCGCGGGCCCAGTCCGTCTGCGCCGAGATCGAGCCCACGCTGCGGCGGTTTGGGTCGATCCATCAGGCAGCCTGTCACTTCCCGCTGCAGGCCCCGGAGGACGCGACGGAGCCGACGGCTACCCGCGGATGAGGCTCGCGAGCACCTCGCGTAGCTCGCCGGCGTCGCCCGCGACGGCGTCCGCGGTGGTCAGATCGGCCGCGTCGTAGGGTCCGCTGCAGACGGCTACGCAGCGGACGCCGTCGGCGCGGGCGCAGGCGATGTCCCGCGGCGTGTCGCCGATCACGATCGTGCGGCCCCGTGGGTAGGACGTGCCCGGAGCACAATCGAGCACGCCCGCCCGTCGCCGGGCGATCGGTGGCAGCATCGTCCGGTCCTCGGCGTCGGATCCAAAGGCGCCCTGCCCAACCGCGAACCGATGTCCGAGGCCTGATCGCTTCAGCTTCAGGCGGGCGACGGGCTCGAAGTTGCCGGTGACCAGCGAGAGGCGCACCGGGCGTGGCTCTGGCGGCGACGTGGCCGCCAAAGTCGGGTCCCTAGCCAGTATCCCCTGGCTCCTCAGCCAATCGAGCAGATCCGGGATCCCGTCGATGACGGTGTCCGACAGATCGGTTGGGCAAAGCTCGGCAAAAAGCCGACAGCACTCGGCGCGGACGTCGTCGGCGAGCTCATCGATCCGTTCCGCGGAGACGCCGGCGTCGAGCAGGATGATCCGCGCGATCTCGCCGTCGGTCCGCCCCGCCGCGTCCCTGCTCGGCCGGATGTCGTCGACATTGATGCGATGGACGCTGTGCAGCGCCGCGCGCAGCGCCTGCGCGTGTGCGAACGAGGCTCCGCGCAGCAGGGTTCCGTCGATGTCGAACAGCAACAACAAGAGGCGCCTCGTACGTTCTCAGTGTCCTGATACGGCCAGGACGCTACCTACCGGGCGAACGATATTCCCGGCGCGAGGTCGCGCGCAAACGCTGCGATCAGCTGCGCCGTCGCCTCGATGTCGTCGACGCAAACCGTCTCGACAGCCGAGTGCATGTAGCGAAGCGGCACCGACACGAGCGTGGTCGGCACGCCGGCGCGGCTGATCTGGATCGCGTCGGCATCGGTGAACGTCGACCGTCCGTGGGACTCGATCGTGACGGGGATGCCCGCTTGCTCAGCGGCGTCATACAGTCGCTCGAACACCCGCGGGTTGAGCGTCGAGCCGCGTGACAGCACCGGCCCGGAGCCGAGCGCGTGCTTGGTCTCCTGGCCGAGCGCGGCGCCTGGGGTGTCGTTGGCGTGGGCGACGTCGACAGCGATCGCGACGTCCGGCTCGTGCCGGAAGGCGGAGGTGCGTGCGCCGTTCAGTCCGATCTCCTCCTGCACGACCGCCAGAGCCAGCACGTCTCCGGGGGCGCCGCCGTCCTGCGCGACGAGCTGGGCCACCCGCGCTGCGACGTAGGCGCCGACGCGATTGTCGAGCGAGCGCGAGACGACGCGGTTGTTCAGCAGCTCCACCGGCGCCACGTCGATCACGCCCATGTCGCCGATCCGCACCAGCTCGCGCGCCTCATCGCCGCTTGTCGCGCCGATGTCGATGTGCAGGTTCTTCAGCTCGGGTGGCTGCTTGCGCTCGCCCTCCTCGAGCTGATGGATCGCCTTACGGCCGATCACGCCGCGCACAGCTCCGCCGCGCGTGTCGAGCACGATCCGCTGGCCGACAAGCTGGACCGGATCCCAACCACCCACCTGGTCGAAACGCAGGAAGCCGTCGTCGTCGATGTGCGTTACGTGGACGCCGATCTCGTCGATGTGACCGACGATCGCGAGCGACAGGCCGTCGGCAGTGCCCGGGACGCGCGCCCACGAGGACCCGTGCAGATCGACGTCGACGTCGGCCGCGAACGACTTGCACCACTCGCGCCAGACCGCCGCAGGCGCCGTCTCCTGGCCCGACGGCCCGGGGGCGTTCAGCAGTTCCGCCAGCAGCTCGGGGATCACGCCAGCAGCTCGCGGAGGACGAACTGGAGGATGCCGCCGTGCCGGAAGTAGCGCTGCTCCTTTGGCGTGTCGATCCGGACCGTGACACCGAACTGCTTGTCGTCGGCCGTGACGGTCAGCTCGCGCTGGATCTCGTCATCACCTGCGAGCCCGGCGACCGTGAACTTCTCGTGCCCGCTGAGGCCGAGAGAGCCGACGCTGTCGCCGTCCTTGAACTGGAGCGGCAGCACTCCCATCCCGACCAGGTTCGAGCGGTGGATTCGTTCGAAGCTCTCGGCGATCACCGCCCGCACTCCGAGCAGGCGCGTTCCCTTCGCGGCCCAATCGCGCGACGACCCCGAGCCGTACTCCTTGCCCGCCAGCACGATCAGCGGGATCTGCTGCTCTTGGTAGCGCATCGCTGCATCGTAGATGGACATCTCCTCCTCGGTGCCATCGGCGAGGTACAGCGTCACCCCGCCCTCCGGAAGAGGATCCCACCCACCACCCCCACCCCGCGCGAGGCGGTTGCGCAGCCGGATGTTGGCGAAGGTGCCGCGCACCATCACCTCGTGGTTGCCGCGCCGCGCGCCGAACGAGTTGAAATCGGCGGGCTCGACGTGATTGGCGTTCAGGTAGAGCGCCGCCGGACCACCGCGCTTGATCGAGCCGGCCGGCGAGATGTGATCGGTCGTGACGCTGTCTCCGAGCACCGCCAGAACGCGGGCATCGTTGATGTTCTGGAGCGGCTCCGGCTCGGCCGGGAGGTTGTCGAAGAACGGCGGCCGCCGCACGTAGGTCGAGCGCTCGTCCCAGGCGAACAGTTCGCCCGTCGGGACCTCCAGGCCGTTCCAGCGCTCGTCTCCGTCGAAGACCTCGCCGTAGCTCTTGTGAAACATGTCGGACTGGACCGCCTCCTCGATCGTTCTGGCGATCTCCGCGGTGCTCGGCCAGATGTCCTTGAGGTACACGGGCTCTCCATGATCGTCCTCGCCCAGCGACTCTGAGTGCAGGTCGACGTCCATCGTGCCCGCAATCGCGTACGCGACGACCAGGGGCGGCGAGGCGAGGTAATTCATCTTCACGTCGGGGTTGATCCGCCCCTCGAAGTTGCGGTTGCCCGAGAGCACCGAGACCACCGCCAAATCGTGGTCGCCGACGGCCTTGGAGATAGCGTCGGGAAGCGGACCGCTGTTGCCGATGCAGGTGGTGCAGCCGTAGCCGACGAGGTTGAAGCCAAGCGCGTCGAGATACTCGGTGAGGCCGGCCCGATCGAGGTATTCGGTCACGACCTTGGAGCCGGGGGCGAGCGAGGTCTTGACCCAAGGTCTGACCCGCAGGCCTCGCTGCACGGCGTTGCGGGCCAGCAGCCCCGCGCCGAGCATCACCGACGGGTTGGAGGTGTTGGTGCAGCTCGTGATCGCGGCGATCACGACGTGGCCGTTGTCAAGCTCTGTCCGGGTGCCGTCGGCGAGGGTGAGCGGCACGGTCGTCTGCAGGGCTCCGTTTGCCACGTGGGTGGAGACCGGGTCACTCGCCGGGAATGAGTCTGCGATCGACTCGTCCTCGTCCGTGATCGCGGACAGGAAATCCTTGACAGCGACCTCGAACGACTCCTTCGCCCGGTCCAAGGGCACCCGGTCCTGCGGCCGGCGAGGGCCTGCGATGCTCGGCTCGACCGTGCTCAGATCCAGCTCGAGCGTCTCGCTGAAGGTTGGCTCTTCGGAGCGCTCGTCGTGCCAGAGCCCCTGTTCCTTGGCATAGCGCTCGACCAGCTCGACCTGCGCGGGCGGCCGGCCGCTGAATTCGAGGTAGCGAAGCGTCTCTGCGTCGATCGGGAAGATCGCGCAGGTCGAGCCGAACTCCGGCGACATGTTGCCGATCGTCGCACGGTCGGCGAGTGGCAGGGTCGCCAGCCCGGCGCCGAAGAACTCGACGAACTTGCCGACGACGCCGCGCTTGCGGAGCAGCTCCGTAATCGTCAGGACCAGGTCGGTAGCGGTCGCTCCCTCGGGCAGCGCGCCGTGGAGCCTGAAGCCGATCACCTGCGGGATCAACATCGACATCGGTTGTCCGAGCATCGCCGCCTCGGCCTCGATCCCACCGACACCCCACCCGAGCACGCCGAGGCCGTTGATCATCGTCGTGTGCGAGTCGGTGCCCACCAGGGTGTCGGGGTAAGCCTGGGGTGGGTCCGACCCGGCGTCGTTGACGAACACGACCCGCGCCAGATACTCGAGGTTGACCTGGTGGACGATCCCGGTGTCGGGTGGAACCACCTTGAAGTTGTCAAACGCGGCCTGGCCCCAGCGCAGGAACGCGTAACGCTCCTGGTTGCGATCGAACTCGAGCTCAGCGTTGCGTTGAAACGCACCGGTCGACCCGAACTCGTCGACCTGGACGGAGTGGTCGATCACGAGCTCGGCCGGCACCAGCGGGTTGATCTTCCCCGGGTCACCTCCCATGCCCGCGATCGCCTCTCGCATCGCCGCGAGGTCGACGATCGCCGGGACTCCGGTGAGGTCCTGCATGACCACACGCGCTGGCGTGAAGGCGATCTCCTCGGTCGGCTCGGCCTTCGCGTTCCAGCCGGCGAGCGCCTCGACGTTCTGTGGCCGGACGGACTCGCCGTCCTCGGTTCGCAACAGGTTCTCGAGCAGAATCTTCAGCGAGAACGGCAATCGCGCCACGTCATATCGGGATTGCAGGGCGTCGAGCCGGAAGATCTCGAACGACTGTCCTCCGACCTCCAATCGGGCCTTGGCCCCGAAGCTGTTGGTTGACATATCAGGGTCTCCAGGTCTGGTTCGTAGCCCGTACTCTATTCAGCCGCGTGCGCCACAACCGGGTACTGCGTGAGCGTGGAGCGGAGCGATCGGCCCATGTCACCAACATGGAGCTGTTCTTCGACCTCGTCTACGTGTTCGCGTTCACGCAGCTGTCCGAGCTGCTCTACAAACACCTGAACCTCGTCGGCGCGCTGCAGATGACGGTCGTGTTCCTGGCCCTGTGGTGGGGGTGGAACCAGACCGCGTGGACCGCGGACTGGGTCGATCCGGAGCGGGCCCCGGTGCTCGTCCTGCTGTCGGTGCTGATGCTGCTCAGTCTGGTGATGTCGGCGTCGATCCTCGGCGCCTTCGGGGGGCGGGGCGAGACGTTTGCGGTCGCCTACGTGTCCATGCAGCTGCTGCGTATCGGTTTCATGATCGGTGTATTCGGCCTGCACCACCCGCTCGGCCGCAACTACGCGCAGATGTTCGTGTGGGCGGCGATCGCCGGAGTCGTATGGATCGTGGGCGGGCTCGTCGATGACGCGCACGCACGGCTTGCGATCTGGGCCGGCGCGCTCGTGATCGAATACGGGATGCCATTACTCGGCTACAGCATTCCGGGCGTCGAATCGGTACCGATCGAAACGCCGACGCTCGGCGGCCCACGCCTCGCCGAGCGCTGTTCGCTGCTGCTGATGGTCGCCTTCGGCGAAACGATACTGCGGATCGGCGAGGCGTTCACCGAGGAGCACATCGTCTTCTCGGTCGTCGTGGCGTTCGTCGTCGGGTTCGTCGTGATCTTCGCGCTGTGGACGATCTACTTCCTGCACCACGCCAAGCGCGGCGCCGAGGCGCTCGGGCGCTCGGGCATCGACGGCGTACGGTTGGCGGGATCCGTGTTCACCTATGCCCACGCCGTGATGGTCGGCGCTGTGATCGCCGTCGCGGTGGCGATCCACATGGCGGTCCAGAACCCGGACGCGTCGGCATCGGTCGGCTTCTCGGTGATCTGCCTTGGCGCACCGGCGCTCTACCTGGTCGGGATCGCGATGTCCAGGCGCTGGCTCGGGCACGGCCGTAGTCGGCCGCCCGTGGTCGGGGCGGCGGCGCTGCTCGTGCTCGGGATCCCGGCCGGGCTGGGCAGCCGCCTGAGTGAGCTGATCGCCGCAGCCGTGGTGGCCTCGGTGATGTCGCTGGTGTCCGTCCGGGACTACACGAGGGAGCCGACGGCATGAGCCGGCGCCAGAGCCACGGCGCGCCGCAGCGTCAGCCCGCTGTGGACACTAGAGGCCAGGCGGGTGCCGGACGACGAATCCCGAGTATTCGCCGCCGCCCTGCGACCAACGCGTACCAGCTTCAGCCAGCGCGACCGTGTCGAAGCGCCAGCCTGCGATGCTCATCCAGACGTGGCCCGCGTTGGCGTAGATCGTCACCCACTTACCGGGTCCCGGATCGCCATAGGACTCGAAGTCACCCGACACCTCGGGCGAGCTCAGCAGGCCGGCTGCCGCGAGCACATAGCTGACCGATCCGGAGCAGTCGTACCCGGGAGAGACGAATGAGCCGTGGCCGCCGCCCCAGATGTAGGGCAGGGTCGCGATCGCGTTGCCGGCCGCGATCATCTCACTGACGGCTGCCGGCGCTCCCGCGGGCGGCTGCACCATGCCACCCGTGTCGATCGCCAGCCCGCCGATGGCTTGGTTGACCTGCATCCCGGTCTGAACCGCCTCCGCGGCCGCCCGCGCCTCGATCACGCTCAGCTTGTGCTGCAGCGTGCCCAGCTGCGAATTGACGCTTGCCAGCCTGGCGCGCGCGCCCGAACGGGTCTGGATCTCGTCGATCCTCTGCGTCAGCAGCGCGCTTTCCAGCGCCGCGACCTGGTCGCGCTGCTTGAGGATCTGGTCGGTCAGGTTGCGGTCGCGCTCCTCGAGGTTCCCGAGCAGAACGGTTTCGTGCAGCACTCGCCGCCGCGCGGTCCGGGTGAAACCGACGATCTGAGCGTCCTGGTGGCCCATCCGCCTGAGGAAGCTCACCTGCTCGAGGAGGTTGGAGAAGCCGTGCGCGTTCAGAATCACCGACACCAGATCGGGCGAGCCGTTCTCGTACGTCGCACGCAGGTTGCTCGCCAGCGCGACCGACGCTGCTCTGAGTCGCTTCTCGAGCATCTCCAGCTGGTCCCGCGCGTTCATCAGCTCGGTTTGCACGGTGCGCAGCTGTGCGATGTGCGCCTCCAGCTGGCCCTGGACGACCCCGAGCCGGTGCCTGGCCGAGGTGATCCCGTTGGCAGTCTGCTCGATCTGCGTCGTCTCGGAGCTGATCCTCGAGTGGAGCGCCGCCGCCGCGGACTTGTGGGCGGCAATCTGGGTCCGGAGGTCTCCGGAGCTGAGCGGGATCAGGCCGCTGACGAGCAGCGCCGCGATCACGGTTGCGGCCAGCGCGAATTGCTTTGCGCGACGGTGCGACGACTTGATCTGAAGGGATGGTGGCATTCGATTCAGGGTGTGCGAGATCGATACGACCTCAGCACAGGAACCAGTCGCATCTGTCGGAAATCCGCCCGGGCGCTGCGGGCTGCGGGGCACCGTAACACGGATCGTCGCCGCGCTGCCCGCTGCTCCTATCGATGCAAGAGATCCTGCAAAACTGGGGTTCTGGTGTCGCCGTGGTCCTCGCTGAGTCCGCTCAGGATGCCTCTCCACGACAGCAGCGATGCGCCCAGGCGATGCGCCCAGCCAGGTGGTCAACCGGTCGTGAGCGGCCCCTTGTCCGTCCCAAGCGCGAACACGTGGAGCAAGCCCTGATTGGCTCGGCTGGGCAAGGTCACCGACGCCACGGTCTTCCCCGGCTCAATCGGGATGTTGGTGGTGAAGACCTTCGTCCCGATCTGCTGTGAGCTGCCGCCGGCGCTGTTGCGGTAGGGCGTTGACGCTGCCGTCCCGTTACCGAATGACGGGCTCCCGGACGTCCAGTCGCTGAATCCCAGGCTCGCGGTCTGGCTGGTCCCGTCGGTATAGGTGATGGTCAATGTTCCGCTGGAGGGGCCGTTGGTCGCGGATCCGATGACACCGAGCTCGGCGGCGCCCGCCACCGGCGGGACGGTGATCACCTGAGCGGCCGCCGCGATGTTGTCCGGCTGGCCGGCGGCGGCGCTCGGCCAGTTGTACTGGACCCCGCCGCTGGTGATCGAGGCGCCGGGGGCGAGCCCGGCGGCGGTGAGGGCCTGCTCGGAGTAGCTGAACCCAAGGCCGTCGAGGTTTCCTGCCGCCTGGTTGGTGTCGTCGGAGATACCTGCATTGTTGAAGAACGGCGCCAGGTCGCCGGGCCGGGCGACGATCACTGACGTCGTGATCGGCTGGATCGGCCCGGACCGGCTGGTGAACTTGAACGTCACCTGATAGTTACCGTCGGTGGTTCCTCCGGTGATCGCAACCGGGGCATTGGCGGTGCCACCGGGGGATAGGTTGAGGGTCCCGGACGATGGGGTCACCGTGATTCCGGAGGGGGCGCTGGCCGTCCACTGCACGGCCTGCGGACGCCCTGTGACCGACTGCAGCGTCAGCGTGGCGTTTCCCGACTCGCCTGGCTGGACGATCACCGAAGAGGGGCTGGTCGAGCCGGTGGCGGCGAAAACCGGCGGGCTCTGGGCGAGGAGCGCGTAGATCTCGGCCATCGGCGCCGTCTGGTTTTCGCGGGACTCCCCGCCGGTGGGATCCGGATCGGCGAAGAGGCCGTTCGATTGGCGATTCTGCAGCCACGCCGTATCGGCGTAGGAGGCAGCCATCCGTGCGTAGCTCGGGTCATGGTTGATCTTGGCCAGCGCGAACAGGTTTCGGAAGAAGATGGAGTTGAAGACGTCGGGTTGGTGGTACAGGTTGCCGTCGGAGCCGTAGAAGCTGACCGAAGCCGTGGCCGTCTGTTCAGCCTGCTGGAGGTAGGTGCGGTCGCCGGTGATCCGGTAGAGCAGCACCCCCGCGCCGATCATCGTCCCCTGGTTGTAGCTCCACAGAGCGGTGTTGACGCTCCCGCTGTCATCGAGGTGGTCGTAGTACATGCCATCGGAGTTCATCAGGCATCCGCGTACCCACTCATACATGCGCGTCGCCCACGTCAAGTAGTAGGGGTCGTGGGTGGCCTGGTAGATCTGGAGCCCAACTTCCGCGTTGGGGGCGTTGGAGACCGTGTTGCGAGGAGAGTTGGCCACGTCCTCCCAGAACACCCCGCCCGGGCACGCGACATTCGTCCTGGTGTCCCAACCGCTTACGACGAAGTGAAAGACGCTCTCGGCGCGCGCCAAGTCGGTGAGCTGATGAATGAGGTGATACTCCTGCAGGAAGTCGAGCCCCACCCAGGCGTTGTCGTCGTAATAGGTGGGCTGGTCTGAGTCGAGCGGCGGCCGGACGCCGGACGCGAACGCTGGCGGCTGGGATTGTCCGGTCGGGCTGGTCTCCTCAGTGTCGTAGTACTTCGTGATCCCGCGGTCCCGGGCCTCCATGTCGCTGTGGTACCGATCGCCGATCCCGGGGATCGCTGCCATGAAGTTGGTCGCAGCGAAGGGGTTCAGGAAGTCCCAGAGGTAACCGAAGTTCTGCGTCGGGTCACTCTTCTGGTAGAGCAGATCCTGCGGGAGGTAGAGGTTGTCCTGAAGCGCCCGGTACGTGGCGACTGCCCTTGCGGCGTCCACCGGATTCACGGTGTCGCCCGCGCCAGCCCGGAGTTGGCCCGAGGTTGAGGCGCCAACAGCCGCCGACGATACGCCCAGCAGGAGCAGAGCGGCGGCAACGGCCGCCACGGCCAGTGACCATGGCCGGGTGACGGCCAGCAGCCGGTGGCGGGGCGGGGTTGCGGGTTCACGCGTGACGGTGGTTGGGCTCACGGTTCCTTCCTCTCTCCTTTGCTGCCAGGACGGGTGCGCACCCGCGCGGCTCGTCACGGTGCCGGATGCTCGCGAGCACCGGCGTCCTCGCCCGGTCCTTCAGGATCAGCTCGGCTCGGTCCCGCCGTCGGCTGAACGCCCATACGTGACGTGACGACGGGTGGTAAATGACAACGTTGTCGCGCAGACTAGCTCGCCACCAGTCGAGCGTCAAGCTTCATCTGGGCGCAGTTCCGGCGGGCCGTCGACGTTCGTCAGCCGGGTGACCACGTCCGCGGGAGGAGTGGCTCCCCGTACGGTGCACGCCAGGCCCGCCACCCGGATCGCGAACGCCGCGGCTTCGGTGTCTACAGCCGGGGCGTTCGGGTCGCTGCCGAGCCATCTCGCCAGAAAGCCGGCGGCAAAGGCGTCGCCCGCCCCGATCGAGTCGATCACGGCGACCGGAGCGGCTCGGAGGTGTGTCTCGCTGCCGGCTCTGAAGACGGTGGCGCCGTCGGCTCCTTCGGTCAGTAGGACGATTCGTGGGCCGCGCCCCAGGAGCGCTCGGGCCGCGGCGTGTGGAGGGTGCTCGGGCATCAGCCAGGCGGCGTCCTCGACGCTCAGCTTGAGCACGTCTGTCTGCCGGAGCACGGCGCCGAGGCGGCTCAGATAGTGCGCGCGGTCGTCGATCAGCGCGGCGCGCACGTTCGGGTCGACCATCACGAGCGCGCCGCGCTGACGCGCGAGCGCTACCGTCACTTCGGTCGCCGACGCGATCGGCTCGAGCACGAGCCCGAAGCTGCCCACGTAGATCGCGTCCAGCGCATCCGGAAGCCGACCCCGGACCTGCTCCGGGCTGAGGTCGCGGGTCGAAGTCGCCTCGGTGTAGAAGCTGTAGTGCGCCACGCCGGCGTCGTCGAGTTGTGCGACGGCGAGCGTCGTCGGCAGCTGCGTCGCGACGACCGGGTCGAGCGCGACACCTGCTTCGTTCAACGAGTCTCGGAGCCGTAGGCCGAGCGGGTCGTTGGCGAGCGCCCCCAGGAACCCGACCCGCATGCCCAGACGGCCGAGCCAGCGCGCGGTGTTGAATGGACCGCCCCCGGGATGCACGCCGAGGTCGCCGGACGGCGTCGCGATCAGGTCGATCAGCGCCTCCCCGGCGACGATAATCATGGCCCGCTCCGCTCGGTCAGACATCAGGACGCTAGTGTCCTCGCGGGGCTGGGCCGCTGCCGGCCCAGCCCCGCGCGCCCTACTCAGCAGTGACTCTTGTAGATGAACTTACTGTTCGCTGCCAGGTTTGACTTGGTCAGGACGGCGAGCTTGGTCAGGATCGACTTCGTCGGCTTGCCCTTGATCGCGTTGACTGCCTGCTCGACGCCGTCGACTCCCTCCTGGAAGGGCTCCTGGGCGATCAGCGCCTGGACAACGCCCTTCTTGAGGTCGGAGACCTGCTCCGGATCGGCGTCGTAGCCGACGATCTTGACCTTGCCGGCGACGCCCGCGTTCTTCAGGCCGGTGTCGGTGCCCTCGGCGACCAGTACGTTGGTCGCGAAGACGCCGCCAAGGTTCTGGTTCGCGGAGAACAGCGAAGTGATCGTCGATGCTGCCTGGGCCGGGTTGTCGCCCGTGAACTGCGTCTTCAGCAGCTTGATGTTCTTGAACTTCTTGATCTCCTTCACGAACCCGGCGATCCGCGCCTCGGTCGTGGAGACGCCCGGCTGTTCGTTCATGACGACGACCGAGCCTCCCTTCTTGCCGAGCGACTTCGCGAGGTAGTCGGCGGCGAGCTTGCCGCCCAGCTGGTTGTCGGACGAGATCGACGCGCTCACCATCGACGTGTTCGAGACGGTGGTGTCGACCTGGATCACCTTGATGCCGGCGGACTTCATCGCCTGCATCGGCGCGATCAGCGCCTTCTCGTCGGTCGGGGCGATCATCACCGCCGCCGGCTTGGTTGCCGTCACGGACTGCACGATCGGGATCTGCTGCGGCGCCGCGAACGAGGCGGGACCCTGGACCGAGATGCTGTAACCGAGCTTCTTGGCCTCGGACTGTGCGCCGCACCCCATCGTGACGTAGAAGTTGTCCGCCTTGGTTCCCTGAATCAGGACCAGGTTCTTGTTCGTCGAAGCGGCGCTTGCGACCGCCGCCGCGACAAGTCCAAGCGCGACCATAAAGGTCAGCACGAGGACCGATCTGACACTTCTCATCGATTCACTCCTCCTGTTCTGGCGACGCCGTCAATGGCGCCGACTAGTTTTGAGACTGAGAGCCTGTTGGGCACCGTCATTGCCGCGTCCTCGCGCGGCGACGGAGCTGGTCGAAGTAGACGGCGGCGACCAGGATCACCCCGATCATCACCTGCTGCCAGAACGACTGCACCCCGACGATCACCAGACCGCTGGCGAGCACGACCGGGATGAACACCCCGACGACGGTCCCGGCCATCGCGCCGACGCCCCCGAACAGGCTCGTGCCGCCGATCACGACCGCCGAGATCGCGGTCAGGTTGTCGGTCGTGTGTCCCGAGATTGTCGTCGTCGTGAAATACGCGAGGCTGAGCACGCCACCCACGCCCGACAACAGGCCGGCCAGCCCGTAGATCTTGATCAGGTGTCGGTCGACCTTGATCCCGGCACGCCGGGCGGCCTCCGTGTTTGACCCGATCGCGTAGGTGTAGCGCCCGAACCGAGTCGTGTGCAGTACCAGGCCGAAGACGATCGTGATGATCCCGGCGACCAGCACCAGCACGGGAATCGGCCCGACACTGCCCTGGCCGATCGTCGAGGAGAACCCGTTCGGGACGCCGCTGAGGTCGACTCCCCCGGTCAGCACGTCCGACAGCCCCAACGCAGCGCCGAAGGTGCCGAGCGTGACGATCAGCGGCGGTATGTCCAGCCGAGCGATCAAAACCCCGTTGAGCACGCCCCAGGCAGCCCCGGCGCCAAGGCCGGCGAGGATGCCGAGCACGATCGTGATCCAGCCGGCATTGGCGGCAGCGCCGGTCCCGCCGGCCAACGCGACCATCGCCTTGAGGGAGATCACACCCGCGAACACCAGCACCGATCCGACCGACAGATCGATGCCCGCGGTGATGATCACGAACGTCATCCCGACCGACAGGGTCAGCGCCACCGAGGCGTTGATGAAGACCGACTTGATGTTGAACGAGCTGAGGAACGCGCCCGGCTTCAGCGCCGAGAAGACCGCGACGATCAGCGCCAGCGCCAGGAAGATCCACAGCGAGCTGGAGGACGACAGCGCCGTGCGGCGGATTCGCTGCGCGAGCGACGCCTCGTCCGCGGGCGGCGGGTCAGCGGCGGGCGCGGCCGCGTGCTGCGCCGCGCTCGTCCGGTCCGGAGAATCCAGCCTCGGCAGCTGGCTCACCGCTCGCCGTCCTCGGCGATCGCGCCGGTCATCGCGCCCACCAGCGACTCGAGCGTCGCGTCCTGCCGGTTGAAGGTCGCCACCCGGCGCCCGAGGCGCAGTACCTCGATCCGGTCGGCGACCTTCAGCACGTCCGGCATGTTGTGGCTGATCAGCACGACCGCGACCCCGCGGTCACGCACGCGCCTGATCACGTTCAGAACGTTCTCGGTCTGGACGACCCCGAGTGCGGCCGTCGGCTCATCCATGATGATCACGCGGCTCGCCCACGAAGCCGCCCGGGCGACCGCAACGCCCTGCCGCTGGCCGCCGGACAGGTAGACGACCGCTGCCCCGGCGTCCTTGACGGAGACGCCGAGCTGGGCGAACGCCTCCTCCGCGGCGACCTTCATCGCCCGCTTATCGAGCACTCCGAGTCGTCCCAACAGGCCTGGCTTCAGGAGCTCGCGGCCCATGTAGACGTTCGCGGCGCCGTCGAGGTCGGGCGCCAGCGCCAGGTCCTGGTAGACCGTCTCGATTCCCAGCGCCTGTGCGTCGGAGGGAGAATTGATCTCGACCGACCTTCCCTCGAACAACACTTCGCCGCTGTCTGGACCCACGACGCCGGAGATGATCTTCGTCAGCGTGCTCTTGCCCGCGCCGTTGTCGCCGATCAGGGCGACGACTTCCCCGGGCCGGACGCTGAAGTTCGCGCCCTCGAGCGCGTTCACGTGCCCGTAGGTCTTGACGATGTCGCGCGCCTCGAGAATCGGTGCGGTCGCGTCGGTCACGCGCGGCTCGCTTCTGCGCCGGGCTCGGGCGGCAGGCACCGAATCGCGGTGCCGTGGCCCGAGAACGTCGTCTCGCCGACGCCGTGCGGGATCAGCGCGGCGTCGCCGAGCGTCAGCCGCAGCGGCTCGTGATGCCTCGTGGACACCGTGAGGTCGCCGTCGAGGGCGATCAGTATTGCGAACGACGGCGACAGCGACAGCTCGCGCCCGTCGATCGAGAGGCGCTCTGCGCGGAAGTAGGGGTCCGCCTCCGCCGGGAGCAGCGACTCCACGGACGAGGCGCCAGCGCTCGTCGCGCGGACGGTGCCGTGCGCAGGCAGGCTCGGCGCGGTGTTGGCTGCCACCAGCACACGGTCCCAACCGAGTCGCAGGTGCTCGTCGCCGTTATCGACGCCTGACAGCCGCCACTCGAGCACCACCGACATATCGCTCGGCTCCTGAAGCTCGATCAGGGTGATGCCTGCGCCGATCGTGTGGAGCGTGCCGGCAGGTACGAACAGCACGTCACCGCGGGCGACCGGAACCGGGTGCAGCGCCGCCAGCATCGAGGCGCTGTCCTGCTCGCCCACCCACCGCCTCAGCGTTGCGGTGTCGATCGGCGCGCGCAGTCCCAGGCGCATCTCCGCTCCCGGCTCGGCGCGCAGGATGATCCACGCCTCGGTCTTGCCGAAGCGCGAGCCCAGTGCGGCGCGTGCGAAGTCGCGCCCCGGGTGGAAATGCACCGCCAACCGCTCGGCCGTATCGAGCAGCTTGACCAGCATCGCGCTCGTCTCGCCGAAGCGTTCGACGTGCGCCTCGCCCAGGTACCCGATGGGGTCGGCGGCGATCACGTCGCGCAGGACACGGCCGTCGGCGAGGGTCGAAAGACCCTCGTGCTCGTGCCCGAACGAGGTGGTCGTCGACCCCACCCAGTCCTCCGGTGCTCCGGGACCGGTTCCGGCCTCGAGGCCGCGCACGAGATCGATTCCCTGGCCGCCGCGGTAGAAGCGGAAGACCGGGTTCGGCGGCAGCATCACAGGTGCAGGACCAGCGACCGCAGAGCTGCGGACCTTTACTGCTCTCTCCTGACTCATCTCGCCCGACAGGGTAATGACAACGTTGTCGGGAAGTCAAGGGTTGTCGCTCTTCGTGGCACCTCATCGCCGCCCCGGGATGTCTGATTTGACACATCTGGGCATCAGGCGTATAAGTCTGTCGAGCAGCATGACAACGTTATCATTCGCCGGGAGATAGTCCTCGGCACTTGAGTTGGCTGCGTGCCATCTGGCCGAGTGTCAGGGCTATTTCGTCGTGCGCCGAACGAGAGGGAGTTTCTCGTGAGAGGGAAACGTTTACCGTGGCACGGACGCTGTGCACGGATGTTGAAGCTGGGCAGCGCCGGTGCGCTGCTCGCCCTTGCCGTCGGGGTATCTGCCGGGTCGGCCGGAGCCTCTTCAGGCTCCTCGGCATCAGTCCGGAGCCCCGGAATGTTTCAGAAGAGCACGGACCTTGGAACGTGCCGCCTCAGCAAGGCCGGCCGGATGAAGAACTGTCAGGGCGCGGTCCCGCAGTCCAAGGTTCCCGCGATGGCGCGCGACCACCAGGCGCTGAACTCGGCGGTCCCGACCTCGCAGCTCGCCCAGTTGGTCGATACGCGCGACTGGAGCACCGGCGGCGGCAACACGTTCCCGGGAGCGGAGGCGCCGTTCGGGATGGTCCAGTGGAGCCCAGACACGCTGCCCGACCGCAACGCGGGCGGCGGCTACGGCTTTGGCGATACGACGCTTGACGGCTACAGCCTGACGCACGTCTCCGGACCCGGATGCGGCGCCGCCGGCGACGTGCCGATCCTCCCCTTTACCGGGGCCCCGCCCACGGGCAACCCGAACAACATGACGACGTCGTTTACCAACACCGGTGAGATCGCGCAGGCGGGTTACTACTCGGCACAGAGCAACATGCCGTCGACGATCACCTCGGAGTTCACCGCAACCCCGCACAGCTCGATGGGACGGTTCACCTTCCCGGCTACAACGCAGGCGGGCTTCGACATCAAGCTCCAGGGCAGCCAGAACGGGACCAGCGGCGACACCGCGCAGGTCATCGGCAACAACGAGGTCAGCGGCTCCGTCACGAGCGGCGACTTCTGCGGCGAGTCCAACAACGACGGACAGAGCCAGCTCTACACCGTCTACTTCGACATCACCTTCAGCCAGCCGTTCACGGCTTCGAAGACGGTCTTCCGGGGCACCAGCACGACCAATCCGCAGGCGGTGGAGCTGACGTTTGACACCACCGCGCAGCCCGTGATCATGGCCAAGGTCGGCATCTCCTACGTGAGCGCCGCCAACGCCAAGCTCGACTGGCAAACAGAGAACCCGAACTGGGACTTCGACTCCGTCAAGACCACAGACCAGGCGGCGTGGGACAAGCTGCTCGGCAAGATCGACGTCTCGGGCGGCACCGCCTCCCAGACCCAGGAGTTCTACAGCCTGCTCTACAAGGACCTGCTGCAGCCCAACATCACCAGCGACGTCAACGGCCAGTACATGGGCTCCGACGGCAAGGTCGCGACGCTCGCGGCCGGGCAGCAGAACCAGTACGGCATGTTCTCGGGCTGGGACATCTATCACTCGCTCTCCCAACTGCAGACGATCCTCGACCCGACCGTGGCTGGGGACGAGGCCCAATCGCTGCTCAATTACTACTCCCAGGACAAGATCCTGCAGCAGTGGGGATACAACCAGCTGAACAACTACGTGATGGTCGGGGACCCTTCGCAGTCGATCATCGCCGACATCAACGCGTTCGGAGGGACGAACTTCGATCGTCAGCAGGCCCTGAAGGACATGCTCGCGCAGGCCACGACGGTCAACGACGTCCGCCCCGGGGAGGCGCTCGAGCAACAGCTCGGCTACCTGCCCGAGGACGGCAGCTACGGCTGTTGCAACCCGCACGGCTACATGTCGACGTTGCTCGAGTACGACACCGAGGACGTCGCGCTCGCGCACTTCGCCGCCGACATCGGCGACCAGACCGACTCCGCGATGCTGACGCGGCGGGCGAACAACTGGGAGAACCTGTTCGACCCGAACAACAACCTCCTGACCTCGCGGCTCGCGAACGGCCAGTTCGAGCCGGGCGTGACCCCGACCTTCAACGGAACATTCCCAAGCGACGGCGAGCCGTATGTCGAGGGTGACCCGTACGAGTACACGTGGGACGTCCCGAACAACTACCCGGCGCTGTTCTCGCTGCTCGGCGGCAAGTCCAAGGTCATCCCCGAGCTGAAGACGTACCTGTCGCAGCCAGAGGGCTTCGGGATGTTCGCCCAGCTCGAGAACGAGTTCGACTTCGGCGAGCAGTTCGCGCTGAACTACGCGGGCGATCCGGCCGGCACCCAGCAGGCCGTCAACAACATCCGCAACACGATCTACGGCACCGGCCCGAGCGGGCTGGACAACAACGATGACCTCGGCGCGAACAGCTCGTCGTTCATCTGGGAGATGCTCGGGATGTACCCGGAGAACTCCGGGACGGACACGCTGGTGCTGACGAGCCCGGGGTTCCCGCACGCCGCGATCCACCTGGACAACGGCAAAACGATCACGGTCAACGCACCCGGTGCGTCAGCGAACAAGTTCTACGTCAAGTCGATGACGCTGGACGGTCAGGAATACACCAAGTTGTGGGTTCCGTACTCGCAGCTCGATCACGGCGCCACGTTCAACTGGACGCTCGGCACCAAGGCCACCGGCTGGGGTAACGCTCCAAGCGACGCGCCACCCTCGTACACCGCGGGGGCGAAGCCATTCGTCGGGTTCCTGCCCAGCCAGCAGGTGACGGTCGCGCCGGGCTCGAGCGTGGCGGTGCAGGTCGGCGCGCAGAACGCGACCGACAAGAACCAGACGGCGAATGTAGTGGCGACCCCGGTGGACGGCCTCGCCCTGTTGGGGGACACCAAGCCCACACTCCACCTCAAGCCCAACGGCCGCGCTACGACGACGATTACCGTTCAGGCGCCCGCCGGTACTCCGCAGACGTTCTACTCAGTTCCGATCACGGTCGGCGGGCAGTCGTTGACTCTGACTGTGCTGGTGGCACAGCCGGGCAGCCTGCAGACCGCCTTCAACAACAACGGAATCTCCAGCAACGCCGACCCAAGCGCCGCCAACTTCGACGGCGGCGGCTTCAGCTACTCGGCCGAGGCGCTGGCGGCCGACGGGGTGGCCCCCGGGAAGCAGCTGACGGTTGGGGGCGTCACGTTCACCTGGCCCGACGACAAGCCGGGCTTCCCCGACAACGCGATTGCTCAGGGGCAGGACGTGACCGTCAACGCTCCGGCGGGAACCGAGTCGCTCGGGTTCCTCGGATCCGCCACCAACGGTCCGAGCCAGGGCGTGGCCACGCTTCACTACGCCGATGGTTCGACGGCCAAGTTCTGGCTCGGCCTCAGTGACTGGACTCTGGGCGCAGGTTCGGAACAGCCCTCGTTCGGCAACGTGGTCGAGGCGACGACCTCGTTCCGGAACTGCCCGGGATGCACGGGCGGTCAGACGGTCGACACGAACATCTTCGAGACATCGCTACCGGTCGATCCGACCAAGACGCTGAAGAGCGTGACCCTGCCCCAGGGCGCAGACCAGGGCCAGCTGCACATCTTCGACATCGGCACCTCCGACCAGGCCCCAGCGGGGCCGGTGGCGGCATCACTGAGCCCGGCCACAGCCGCCGCGGGGCAGCAGGTGACGATCAACGGCTCGGGCTTCGGTGCCACCCAGGGATCCGTCGTGCTGACGGACGACGGCACCACCTGGGGAGCGCCGGGCGGCGCCAACGCGCTGCAGATCGACAGCTGGAGCGACACCTCGGTGACGTTCACGGTGCCGAGTCCGAGCGGCTCGACTCATGTCGACCCGGGTTCGAACGCTTCGGTGGAGGTGATGACGTCGGGCGGCGCGACATCCGATCAAGCGGATCTGTTGATCACGCCGACGGCGAACCTCCCCGACTACTTCGACAACATCGGAATCTCCTCGGACGACAACCAGGCGTGCTCGAACATGGACGGCGTTGGGTTCAGCTACTCCGAAACCGCTCTGGCGAACGCAGGGCTGACGGCTGGTGGCACGTTCACCTCGGGGGGCCTGACGTTCACGTGGCCAGGCGCGCCGGTGTGCTCGCTTGACAACGTCCTTGCCGACGGCCAGGAGATCCTGGTCAATGGCAAGGCCGGTGACACGCAGATCGGCCTGGTTGGCGGCTCGACCGACGGTGACTCGTCGGGCACGCTCACGATCAACTACACCGACGGAACCTCGACGGAGGTGCCGGTGGCCTTCAGCGACTGGGCCTCACCGCCCAGCGCCCCGGAGACCCAGGTGGCGATGATGCCGTACCGCAACTCGACAAGCGGCACGTCACAGTTGATCACGATGTACGTGGGTGCGGTCAACGTTCCCGTCGACTCGTCCAAGACGGTCGCGTCGATCATCCTGCCGACGGTCAGCAACACGGTCGCCGGCGGCACGACCGCGATGCACATATTCGCGATCAGTCTCGGCTAGGAGCCCGGGATATCCCCTGGGGCCCGACTTTGGCGGCCATGTGGCCGCCAAAGTCACCCCAGGCAGTCAACGACCCCGGTTGGGTTCACTCCCGCCGAGGTCGTTGGCGGGGCGGCGTCCAATCGGGCGGTCTCGTGGTATCCGGCTCGCGACGCTGTTAGCGTTTCCCGACAACCAGAGGCCATCGGTTCGAGGCCGCTTGCCGATAGAAGTGCCAGTGCAGATGTCCGCTGAGCGTTCGCCTAAACAGCCATCGTCGCCTGACCCAGGCGTGTCCCGGCGCCGGCGCCCGCAGACGACGATGAACGACCTCGCTACGGCGGCCGGTGTCAGCCTCAAGACGGTCTCGCGCGTGATCAACGGCGAGCCGGGCGTGACCGAGGTCACTATGAAGAAGGTCGAGACCGCGATCGAGTCGCTCGGATATGCGCGCAACGACCTCGCCGCCAGCCTTCGCAGCGGGCTGCGGTCACACACGATCGGGCTGGTGATCGAGGACGTCGCGAACCCGTTCTATGCGTTCGTCGCCCAGGCTGTGGAGGACACCGCCAGGGAACACTCCTGCCTGTTGATCACGACCTCTGCCCGGGAGGATCCGGCACGCGAGCGTGAGCTCGTGACCGCGCTCCTGCGTCGCCGCGTGGACGCGCTGCTGATCGTGCCTGCCGGCCCCGACCATCGCTACATCGCTCGCGCCGGCTTCGTCGGTCACACCGTGTTCCTCGACCGGCCGCCGGCCCGCACCGACGCGGACACCGTGCTGATCGACAACGCCCTGGGCGCCCAGCTTGCGACCAACCATCTCCTCCGTCACGGACACCGTCGGGTGGCGATCGTGGGCGACACGCAGGAGCTGCACACCGCCGGCCAACGACTTGACGGGTACGTCCGAACGCTCGCCGGCGCCCGGCTCGAGCCCGGCGAGGAGCTGATCTCGATGGGCCACAGCACTTCGGAATCCGCCGCGGCAGCGGTGGAGCGGCTGATGGCGCTGCCGCCCGAACGCCGGCCGACCGCGATCTTCGCGGCCAATAACCGCTGCACGATCGGCGCGATGTACGCGTTGCAGGCACATCGGAGAGAGGTCGCGCTGGTCGGATTCGACGACTTCGAGCTCGCCGACCTGCTCGGCGTTACGGTCGTGAGGACGGATCCCTACCGCATCGGTCAGGTCGCCGCCCAGATCGCGTTCAGCCGGATTGACGGAGACGCGCGTCCGCCGCAGCGCGTCGTTCTGCCAGTTGATCTGGTTGCTCGCGGGAGCGGCGAGATCAACGCCGCCTGACGGCGGTCGGCGTTCAAGCTGGGGCACGCTTGCGCGCCCGGGATGCCTTCAACCTCGAGTTTGCGTCGAGGACCGTCTTTCGCAGCCGGACGTTCAGCGGGGTGACCTCGACCGACTCGTCCTCGCGGAGGAACTCGAGCGCCTGGTCGAGCGACAGCTCGCGCTTGGGCACGAGCCGAACAAGTTCGTCCGCGGTCGAGGACCGAATGTTGGTCAGATGCTTCTCCTTGGTCGGGTTGACGTCGAGGTCGTCGGCGCGGGCGTTCTCCCCGACGATCATCCCCTCGTAGACGTCCTCGCCGGGCCCGACGAACAAGATCCCGCGCTCCTGCAGGTTGTAGAGCGAATAGGCAGCCACCTTGCCGCGGCGGTCGGCCACCAGCGAGCCCGAGGCTCGGGTCCGGATCTCGCCCTGCCAGGGCTCCCAGCGATCGAACACGTGGTGCGCGATCCCGGTGCCGCGCGTTTCGGTCAGGAACTCGGTCCGGAACCCGATCAGCCCACGGGCCGGCACCAGGTAGTCCATCCGCACCCAGCCGGTGCCGTGGTTGACCATCTGCTCCATCCGGCCCTTGCGCAGCGCCAGCAGCTGCGTGACGACCCCGACGAACTCCTCGGGGATGTCGATGCTGAGTCGCTCGATCGGTTCGTGGAGCTTCTCGTCGATCTGACGGGTGACGACCTGAGGCTTGCCGACGGTGAGCTCGAAGCCCTCGCGGCGCATCAGCTCGACCAGTACCGCCAGCGCAAGCTCGCCGCGGCCCTGCACCTCCCAGACCTCAGGCCGCTCGCTGCCCAACACCCGCAGCGAGACGTTGCCGACCAGCTCCCGGTCCAGCCGGGCCTTGAGCTGCGAGGCGGTCAGCTTGTCCCCGTCCTGTCCTGACAGCGGCGAGTCGTTGATGCCGATCGTGACCGACAGCGACGGCTCGTCGACGGTGATCAGCGGCAGCGGACGGGGGTGTTCGGCGTCGGCGAGCGTGTCGCCGATCGTGATCTCCGGGATTCCCGCGACCGAGATGATCTCGCCGGGCCCGGCCTCGTCGGCCGCGACCCGCTCGAGTGCCTCGGTGACGTACAGCTCGCTCACCCTGACCCGCTCGATTGAGCCGTCGGCTCTGCACCAGGCGATCGTCTCGCCGCGGCGGATCGTGCCCTGGCGGACGCGGCAGATGGCGATCCGGCCGACGTACGGCGATGCGTCGAGGTTGGTCACGTGCGCCTGCAGGGGCCCCTCATCGTCGTACCGGGGGGCGGGGATGTACTGCACCAGCAGGTCGAGCAGCGGCTTCAGGTCTGAATCGGGCCCACCCACCCCCGCCGGGTCGAGCGACGCCTGGCCGGCTCTGGCGTTGCAGTACACGATCGGGAAGTCGATCTGGGACTCGTCGGCATCGAGGTCGAGGAACAGCTCGTAGACCTCGTCGAGGACCTCGTCGATCCGGGCATCCGCCCTGTCGACCTTGTTGACGACGAGGATCACCGGCAGTCGGGCTTCCAGGGCCTTTCTGAGGACGAACCGGGTCTGGGGCAGGGGGCCCTCGCTGGCGTCGACCAGCAGCAGCACGCCGTCGACCATCGTCAGCCCTCGCTCGACCTCGCCCCCGAAGTCGGCGTGGCCCGGGGTGTCGATGATGTTCAGCTTGACGTCGCCGTGGCGGACCGCCGTGTTCTTGGCGAGGATGGTGATCCCCTTCTCGCGCTCGAGGTCCATCGAGTCGAGCACTCGGTCGGCGACCTCCTGGCCGGCCCGGAACGCGCCGGACTGCCATAGCAGTGCATCCACCAGCGTGGTCTTGCCGTGGTCGACGTGGGCGACGATCGCGAGGTTACGAATGTCGTTGCGGGTCCTGGTGGCCATCCGCTCCGCAGGTTAGGGGGTACGAGCCGGCGGTCAGCCCGCCGACAGCCACGGCTCGTCGCGGTCGACCGCGCCCATCCCGGTCCACAGGACCGCCATCGCCGCCGTCACCAGCTCCTGGCGCGTCACGTCGGGGTGCGCGTGCCACCAGCGGGCGGCGCCGTGGAGCGCCTCCATGTGCATCGCGAAGATCGCGCGACCCGCGCCCGACCGCGGATCCACGCCGGTCCGGCGGGCGTCGGGGGCCCAGGCCTGCGCCAGCAGCCGGTTGGAATCGGACCGGGAGCGGCGGTATTCGCTGACCACCGCGGGGTCGACCGGCGGGTGCGACGGAAACAGCAGCCGCCACGCCATCGGCCGTTCCTCGACGAAGGTGAAAAAGGCGCCGCAAGTCGCCCGCAGCCGCTCGCGCAGCGGCGCGTCGGAGACGATCTGGACGCGCATGAACTCGACGAGGTCGGCGTGCTGAGTCCGCAGGAGATCGACGAACAACGCGTGCTTGGACGGGAAATGGTCGTACAGGACGCTGCGGCTGATTCCGGACGCGGCGGCGATCCGGCCGATCGAGGCGGCCTCGTAACCGCGATCCGCGAACTCGGCGAGCGCGGCGTCGACGATCAGCTCGCGCCGTGCGGCGGCCGGGATACGACGCTTGCGTTCGCGTGTGGTCATGGGCTTAGAGGTTGTCTCAAAACGCCAGCCACGCACCTCGTTCTGAGACAACCTCTTAGTGTAATATCCGACATAGGTGTCGGTTACGCGCGGACGGCGTGCGCTGGGCCGACCACCGCCGCGATCCGCGCGACCGCCGCCTCGATCCAAGCCGCTTTCACTGGAGCAAACCGACATGTCTGCCACTGATGCCCTTGTCTTTGACGCGATCCGCACTCCACGCGGTCGCGGCAAGGTGAATGGCTCGCTGCATACGACCAAGCCGATCGACCTGGTGGTCGGCCTGATGCACGAGCTGCTGAGCCGTAACGAGAACCTCGACCCGAACCGTGTCGACGACGTCGTACTGGGGTGTGTGACCCCGATCGGCGACCAGGGTGCCGACATCGCGAAGACCGCCGCCGTCAAGGCCGGCTTGCCGGATACGGTCGCCGGCGTGCAGCTCAACCGTTTCTGCGCCTCCGGTCTGGAGGCGGTCAACGTCGCTGCTCAGAAGGTCGCCTCCGGGTGGGAGGACCTGGTGTTCGCCGGCGGCGTGGAATCGATGTCGCGGGTGCCGATGGGGACCGACGGGGGCCCGTGGGCGATGGATCCCCAGACGGCATATCAGACTTCGTTCGTCCCGCAGGGGATCGGCGCTGATCTGATCGCGACGCTCGAGGGGTTTGGTCGTGACGATGTGGATGTGTATGCGGCGCGCTCGCAGCGGCGGGCGGCGGCTGCAGAGTCGGACGGGCGCTTCGACCGCTCGGTGATCCCGGTGCTGGACGTCAACGACCACATCGTGCTCGACCGTGATGAGCACATCCGCCCCGATACGACGGTCGAGACGCTGGCCGCACTGAAGCCTTCGTTTGCGACGATCGGCGATGTCGGCGGGTTCGACGCGGTCGCGTTGCAGAAGTACCACTGGGTCGAGAAGATCGATCACGTCCACACCGCCGGCAACTCGTCGGGAATCGTCGACGGCGCCAGCCTTCTGGCGATCGGCAACGAGCAGACCGGCGAGGAGCTGGGGCTGACGCCGCGGGCGCGGATCCTCGCGACGGCGGTGTCCGGCGCCGACCCGACGATCATGCTGACCGGTCCCGCGCCGGCGTCGCGCAAGGCGCTCGCCAAGGCTGGGCTGACGGTCGCGGACCTTGATCTGGTCGAGATCAATGAGGCGTTCGCCGCGGTCGTGCTGCGCTTCGTCAAGGACATGGACCTCGACATGGAGAAGGTCAATGTCAACGGCGGCGCGATCGCGATGGGCCACCCGCTCGGTGCAACCGGCGGGATGATCCTCGGGACGCTGATCGACGAGCTGCACCGGACCGGCGGCCGCTACGGCCTCGCGACGCTGTGCGTCGGCGGCGGGATGGGGATCGCGACCGTGGTGGAGGCGATCTAGATGACGTCCACCATCCGCTGGGAGAAGGCGCCGGACGGGATCGTCATCCTGACGCTCGACGATCCCAACCAGTCGGTCAACACGATGAACGCCGATTTCGCGGGGTCGCTGAAGGCGACGGTCGCGCGCCTGCAGGCCGAGAAGGAGGAGATCGCCGGCGTGATCATCACCTCGGCGAAGAAGACCTTCTTCGCGGGCGGTGACCTCAACGACCTGAAGCGGGTCACGCGCGAGCGCGCCGAGGAGTTCACGACGTTCCTGCGCGAGCTGAAGGCGGGGCTGAGAGCGATCGAGACGCTCGGCAGGCCCGTCGTCGCGGCGATCAATGGAGCCGCGCTCGGCGGGGGTTTGGAGGTCGCGCTGTCGACGCAGCACCGCGTGATCGTCGATGACCGCAAGGCGGTCGTGGGCTTTCCGGAGGTCCAGCTCGGGCTGCTTCCGGGGGCCGGCGGCGTCACGCGGACCGTGCGGATGCTCGGCATCGTCCAGGCGCTGATGGGCTGCCTCCTGCAGGGCCAGCGGCTCCGGCCTGCGCAGGCCAAGGAGCTGGGGCTCATCGACGAGATCGTCCCCACCCGGGATGACCTGATCCCGTCCGCAAAAGCGTGGATCGAGGCGAATCCTGAGGCCCGTCAGCCGTGGGATGCCGACCCGAAGTACAGGATCCCGGGCGGCACCCCGTCGACGCCATCGTTTGCCGCCAACCTGCCGGCGTTCCCGGCCAACCTGCGCAAGCAGATCAAGGGCGCCAATTACCCGGCGCCGGTCAACATCATGGCGGCCGCGGTCGAGGGCGCCCAGGTCGATTTCGAGGGCGCGCTCGAGATCGAGACCCGCTACTTCGTCGAGCTCGCCGCCGGGCAGGTAGCGAAGAACATGATCCAGGCGTTCTTCTTCGACCTGAACCGCGTGAACGGCGACCGCGGCCGTACTTCTGGCGCGGACAGGCACACGGCCAAACGCGTGGTCGTCCTCGGCGCTGGGATGATGGGCGCCGCGATCGCGTACGTGTGCGCGAGGGCCGGGATCGAGGTCGTGCTCAAGGACGTCTCTCTGGAGGCGGCCGAGCGCGGCAAGGAATACTCGGTCGGGCTGGTGAGGAAGGCGGTCGAGCGCGGGCGCTCCACCCAGGAGGATGGGGACAAGCTGCTGGCGTTGATCACTCCGGCCGACAGCCCCGAGGCGGCGACGGGCGCCGATCTGCTGATCGAGGCCGTATTCGAGGATCCGAAGGTCAAGCAGCAGGTCTTCGCGGAGGTTGAGCCACACCTGGCTCCCGACGCGCTGCTGGGATCGAACACCTCGACACTCCCGATCACCGGCCTTTCGGAGTACATCAGTCGTCCCGCGGACTTCATCGGCGTGCACTTCTTCTCGCCGGTCGACAAGATGCCGCTGGTCGAGTTGATCAGGGGTGAGAAGACGGCCGACGAGACGGTGTATCGCGCGCTCGACTTCGTCAAGCAGATCAACAAGACACCGATCGTTGTCAACGACAGCCGTGGGTTCTTCACCAGCCGCGTGATCGGGACCTTCATCAACGAGGGGATCGCGATGCTGGCCGAGGGCGTCCCGGCGCCGAGCATCGAGCAGGCCTCCTCGCAGGCCGGCTATCCCGCGCCGGTGCTGCAGCTCTCCGACGAGCTCAACATGAAGCTGATGCGCAAGATCCGCAACGCCGCCCGAGACGCGGGCGAGTCGAGCGCCGGCGGCTGGGTCGGCCACCCCGCCGACGCCGTGATCGGCCGGATGCTCGACGAGTTCGACCGGCCGGGCCGGCTCGAGGGGCGCGGGTTCTACGAATACGAGGGGGGCAAGCGCGTCGGCCTGTGGAAGGGCCTGCGTGACGCCTTCCCGCCCGTCGAGGACCCCGCGACGCTGTCGCTCAAGGACCTCGAGGAACGGATGCTGTTCATCGAGGCGATCGAGTCGGTCCGCTGCCTGGAGGAGGGCGTGATCGAGTCCGTCGCCGACGCCAATATCGGTTCGATCATGGGCATCGGGTTCCCCGGTTGGACCGGCGGCGCCCTGCAGTACATCAACGGATATATCTCCTCCCCACCCACCCACCCCCAAACCACCGGACTCGCCGGTTTCGTCGCCCGCGCCCGCGAGCTCGCCGCCCGGTACGGCGAGCGATTCGAACCGCCCGGGTCGCTCATCGACCGGGCCGAACGCGGCGAGGCCTTCAGCGACGAGCCGGAGCTGGCCACCGTCTGACTGACGCGTGCCTTCCCCCGGGGTGGTCTAGCGGGACCACCCCGGGGACCTAGCCGCTCTGGCTAAAGGCCGGCGACGACCTCGTCGGCGAGCCATCTGGCCGGACTCGACGGCCACGGCGGCAACAGCGCGAGGACGACCTGCTGCGCGCCGGCATCGATGCACTCGGTGATCTGTCTGCGGGTCGCGTCGAGGTCGTCGGCGCGGACCATTACCTGGACCTGCGTGGCGATTTCGGCCGGGTCGCGACCGATCGCCGCACAGTGCTCGTCGAGGACCGCACGCTTGTGCCTGAGCTCGCCGACGTCGCCGCGCGTCGGGCAGTTCCAGATGTCGGCGTGCTCGGCGACCAGCCGCAGCGAGCGCCGCACGCCGCCGGCGCCGATGAGAACCGGCGGGCCCGGTCGCTGGACGGGCTTCGGCTCACAAATTGCGCCGGTCAATCGGTAATGGGTGCCGGTGAAGTCGAACGGCTCGAGTTCGGTCCACATTCGGCGGAAGATCTCCAGCGCTTCGCCGAGCGCCGAGATCGCCGTACCGACGGAGATGACGTCGATCCCGTAGGCGCCGTACTCGCGCTCCGCGATCGCGGTCAGCTCGGGGTCGCCCGTGCGCGCGTAGCCGGCGCCGATCCCGAACACCAGCCGGCCGGCGGCGATCTGGTCGACGGTCGCCGCCATCTTCGCGAGCACCGCGGGTCGCCGGATCTGGTTGCTGGTGACGATCACCCCGACCTTCAGCCGCCGGGTCTGAGCCGCCAGCGCAGCCAGTAGCGTCCACGCCTCGAGAGCGGCGACGTTCGGCTCGCCACGCAAGGGGATAAGGTGGTCCCAGAGCCACGCGTGCTCGAACTCGGGGATCCCGTCCGCCTCGAGCCAGACGCGCTGGATCTCGTCGTAGCTGAGCCCTATCTGGCTGGTCTTGATCCCGAAGCTGACTGACAATGCGGTCCTGGGCTGCCGTAGATCGTTAGCCGGCTACTGAAGTATGAACGTTGACCCCGGGAGAGCTCGCCGAGCGGCTGAAGCCACCGCCGAGGTCGCCCGGCGCCAACCGGATGGAACCTGGCGGTGGCTGATCGACCGGCCCGACGTGCTCGCTCGTTAGTCTGCGCGGGTGCGCAAGCTCGCGTTGATCCCGCTGCTACTGGCCGCCTCAGCGCTCCTCGCCGGCTGCGGGGGATCCTCCGGCGGGCCGAAGACCGCGACCACGCACCGCCTCGCGGCCAGAACGCCGCCGCACAAGCCCAAGCCGCGGTCGTTGCTTGTTCGTAACGCGACGCCGCAGCGCGGGTGGCGGCCCTACACGGGGCCGGTGCCGATCCTCGTCTACCACGAGCTCGGCAATCCACCGGCATCCGAGCCCTACCCGGGCCTGTACGTGTCCGACTCGGACTTCATCGCCGAGATGCAGTGGCTTCACTCACACGGGTGGCAGGCGGTGACGCTCGATGAGATGATGAGAGCCTGGTATCACGGCGGCGCGCTGCCGGCCAAGCCGATCGTGATCACGTTCGACAACGGTTATCCGCCGCAGGTGACGTTCGCGCCATCGGTGATGTCGAAGTACGGCTGGCCCGGCGTGCTCAACGAGATCACCGCAGGGCATCTGCACAACAACCAGATCGAGTCGGTGCTGAGGCGGGGCTGGGAGGTCGACTCTCACTCCGTCACGCACCCCGACCTGACGACCGCAACCCCGGACGAGCTGCGCTACGAGGTGGTGGCATCGCGCAGCTTCCTGCGAAGGACCTTCCATGTCCCGGTCAACAGCTTCTGCTACCCCTCGAGCGAGTACAACTCGACCGTGATCGCTGCGGTGAAGGCGGCCGGATACACCAACGCCGTCACCGAGAACTCCGGCTACGCGACCCGCGCCGATCCCTATCTGCTGAATCGGTTCGAGATCGAAGGCGGGGTATCGGAGCTCGCCGCGGACCTCGGCAACGGCCCGTGAGGATCGAGTCCCGGTAGGGCCGGATCGACTCGCGCGGACAACGACTGACCTGAACCTACGGGATCGAGATCTCTGACTGGTCGCCGACCAAGAAACGATACGCGCGCGGTTGTCCGCGGCCGCGCCCGATCTTGACGTTGCGACCCAGTAGCGAGGACTCGATGCGACCGTCCAGGTCGCGGACCTCGGATCCGGCGAGCAGGATCGAGTGCTCCACCTCGGCGCGCTCGATCACGCAACCCTCGCCGACGGCTGTATAGGGCCCTACGTAGCAGTCCGTCAGCGTCGCGCCGGCGCCGATGATCGCCGGACCCCGGACGGTGCTGCGCACGAGCTTGGCGCCCGGCTGGACGATCACCCGACCGTCGACGTGTGAGTCGACCAGCTCGCCGGCGACGTCCTCCTCGATCGTGTCGAGCACGAGCCGGTTGGCGGCCAGCATGTCCTCGAGCTGCCCGGTGTCCTTCCACCAGCCGCGGACGACGTGGGGTTCGACTCGCTGACCGGTGTCCACGAGGTGCTGGATCGCGTCGGTGATCTCGAGCTCGCCACGGGCCGACGGCGAGATCGAGCGCGCCGCGTCGTGGATCCCGGCGGTGAACATGTAGACGCCGACGAGCGCCAGGTTCGAGCGAGGCTGACTGGGCTTCTCGACCAGCCGCACGACGGCGCCGTCGTCGAGCTCCGCGATTCCGTAGGACTCGGGATCGCCAACCTGCGTAAGCAGGATCAACGCGTCCGGGCTGTTCGAGCGGAAGGCCGCGACCAGGTCGTCGATCCCGCCCTGCAGCAGGTTGTCGCCGAGGTACATGACAAACGGAGAGTCCTGCAGGTAGGGCTCGGCGGTGAGCACCGCGTGCGCGAGGCCGCCCGGCGTGTCCTGCAGGATGTAGGTGATCCGGACGCCGAAGCGAGACCCGTCCCCTGCCGCCGTCTTGACCTCCTCGCCGGTCTCGGGCGCGATGATGATTCCGACCTCGGTGATTCCGGCGTGCGCCATCGCCTCGATCCCGTAAAAGAGGACGGGCTTGTTGGCCACCGGCACAAGCTGCTTGGCGCTGGTGTGGGTGATCGGGCGCAGGCGCGTGCCCTTGCCGCCGGACAGGATCAGGCCCTTTAGGTCGTCCATCGGGCCGGAGCGTATCGGCAGGCGATCAGACTGGCGCGGCGGCGTCGATCTCGAGCGCCGCGCGCCTGACCGCCTCGCGGGCGTCGGTGGGCTCGAGCACGACCGCGTCGCCTGCCTCCTTCAGTACCTCGCGGACGAGCCACTCGAGGCCGGCGTAACCGAAGTCGACGACGACCGAGCCGTCGTCTCCCTGCGCGGTGACGGTTCGCTGCTCCCGCGCCCACCGGGCGCGCTCCGGCGATATCCAGACGCGGGCGCGGTTCGAGGCGCTGACCTCGCCGGTGCGCAGCCAGCTGTCGAGCTCGGCCAGCGACTCCATCTCCGGCCGGGGTTCGAAGGTCTGGTCGGTGACGGTCGCCGACTTGATCCGATCGAGGCGGAAGTGGCGCGGCGCTCCCCGGCCGGGGTCGTAGCTGGCGAGGTACCACCCCTCGAGCCCGTTGACGAGCTGGTAAGGCTCGACCACGCGGGTGGTGAAGACATCCTCGTTCTCCTTGTAGTACTCGAACGACAGCATCCGACGGGCCGCGATCGCGTCGGCGAGGAGCGCGGCGATGCCGGCATCGTCGCCGCCGACACCGGCGATCTGCAAGCTCTCGTGGGCGGGGTCCTCGCCGAGCGCCGCTACGACTTTGCGGCGAGCCGACGCCAGCGAACCCTTGGGGAGGTGCTCGCCGATCAGGTCGATCGCGAAGATCAGCGCCTTCGCCTCGACCGGCAGCAACCGGGCCGGGCGCGCGAACGAGTCTCCGTAGGGCTCGGGATCGACCTCGATCCGGCCCTTGTCGTCGATGTCGGCGTAGAGGACGTAGGTACCGGCGCCGAAGTTGACGACGTTGAGCACCGAGATGTCCTCGCGCAGCTCTGCGTCAGAGATCTTCAGCTCCTCACAGAGGTCGGCGGCAGCGAGTGTCTGGCGGTCGTAGCCGGCGCGGATCAGGATGCTGGCCAGGGTCACCAGCCGTGCGAATCGCTCTGGCCGGATCGCGGCGTCGGCGCCGATCGAGTCGGCGTCGTCGTCGTCGGGCGAGTGTGTGGCGGGCGGGACGAACGGAGGCGACGCTTCGCCGTGCTCGCCGCAGTCGAAGGTCTCGGCTGGTTCGCCGGAGTGACGCGCGACGAGCATCCGGACGCGCTCGCGCAGCTCGCCGACGAGCTCGGGCGGGCCGAGGAGCCTCGCGTGGTCGCCGAGGCCAAGCACCCAGGCGATCAGCAGGCGCGAGTTGGCGTAGTCGGTCACGAACACGCTGCCGTCCTCGTCGACCGGCTGGAAGCTGCCGTAGCGGCCGAAGTGCCGCTCGATCTGCCACGCGATCCGGCTCGAGACCCAGACCTCGGCGCTGCCGATCGTGTCGCCGTACTGCCAGGGGACCCTGCTTGCATACGCGCGCGGGTCGAAGTCGGCGTTGCGTTGGAAGTCGTGCTCGGCCTTGGTCGCGTAGCCGACGCGGCCGAGGATGCGGGACAGGCGGAAGACGCGGATCGCGCCACGCTCGTGCGAGCGGCCGACGACATAGAACTGGCCGCCTTGGAACAACAGCTGGTAGGGGTCGACGCGGCGGCTGCCGGTATCGTCGCGCTCCATCGTGTAGTAGTCGAACACGATCGTCTTGCGCCTGAAGATCGCGGTCTCGATCTTCGCCAGTCGTTGCGAGACATCGCGGCCGCCGGCCTCGCCGGTGATCTCGAGCCGAATCGTCTGTTCGAACGGGGAGTGCAGCAGGTTCGGCGAGCCCCATGAGATCTGCTGCAACGCGAGACGCAGCGGCTCCGCGTAGGCGAACCTCCCATCCAGCAGTTGCAGTGCGGTGCCGAGGGCGGCCCGTTCGTCCTCGGTGAACGCGATCGGCGACAGCTGGAAGTTCTCCGGCGGAAGTGAGTAGTTCTCCTGCTCGACCTGGCCGTCCTGGGGCTTCTCGACCGACAGCACGATCCCGAGCTCCTGGAGATCCGCGCGGTCGGCGTAGAACCGGCGCGCGAATGCGTCCTCATTCATCGTGCTGTATCCCTCGACGTCGCGACGGATCTCAGGGGCCGTCACCGGCCGTCGCTCCGCCATCAGGTAGGAGATCAGCGACAACTGCCTGATCAGCTTCTCGGTGTCCTTGGCCACGGAACCCACTTTAAAGCGGGGTTGCCGACGGCCCGGCGTGCGGCCCACCGGAACGGCCGCAAATTGCGGCCGGCGGTGCGCGTCACGGCCTATTGCAACACGGGGCCGGCACCTGTTGCCATAGGGCTATCTCTCAGGCGGCCTCGGCGCACACCGGCTCGGAACCCGCACCAAAGTAGGCGAAGCCGCCGATGCCCTTGTCCCACTGAGCCCACCGCTCGCCGTCGGCCAGCGCCCGCTCGACCCGATCGAAGCTGCCGAGCCTGGACCCGAGGTTGTCTGCCATGTGAACCAGCGTCGCCTCCCGCGTGCACGGCACCACAGGGCTGCCGTGCTCCAGCGAACCGTGGTGGCTGAGGATGATGTGCAGCAGCGCCTGCGCGACATCCTCCGGGAAGCCCTCGATCCGCTCGAGCTCGCTGCGGACGCGGAAGTACCCGAGCGCGATCTCGCCGTGGAGCCGGCCCCGGTCCGACATCTCGATGCGCTCGTCCCACATCTCGTATGCCTCGAGCTTGCCGATGTCGTGCAGCAGCGCGCCGGTCACCGCCACGTCCCGGTCGATTCCGGGAAACACGGCCGAGATCGCGCTGACGGCCTGTGCCACCGAGACGCTGTGCTCGAGCAGACCGTGGCGGTATGCCTGGTGGTAATGCTTGGCCGCGGGCGCCTGTCTGTAGCTCGTCCAGGTCGACGATCCGGGAGCGACCGCGGCGGACAGCAGCGCGCGCAGATGTGAACTCTGCACCGTCGCGATCAGTTCGCGCAGTTCGAACTCGAGCTGCTCGGCCGAGCGCGCGGGAGCGTCAGCGGAGGCCGACCGGTCGTCGGCTGCACGATCTGGAGGCGTCTGCATCGCGCCCGCGAAGATAGAGCGCCCGCCGGACGGCCCGGGCGGGTGTGTGCGGGTCGAAAAAGACAACTCCTGGTTGACAGATTCGACCCGCACGCCTCAGGCGTCGCGGAGCAGGCCGGCTGACCGGGCCCAGTCGATCGTGGCCGTGAGCGTGTCGCGCGCGGGGGTGTACTGAAGCCCGAGTTCGCGCGCGGCGCGCGAGCCGTCGTAGCGATGTCCATGGAGCAGGGTCCGGACCATCTCTTCGCAGACGGGCGGCTGGCGGCCCCGCAGCCTGAACCACCGCTCGACCGCCGCTCCGCCGAGCCTTGCCAGCGGGCGCGGGGCGATCAGCGGCCGTCGCCGAACGCCGGCGATGTCGGCGGTGAGCGCGAGCGCCTCGGTGATTGTCAGCCGGATCCCGCTGAGCAGGTAGCGCTCGCCGGGCTCGCCGCGCTCGGCCGCGAGCAGATGACCGCGGACGCAGTCGCGGATGTCGACCAGACTGAAAGTGGCGTCGACGAAAACCTTCAGGCGGCCGTCGAGGAACGCCAGCAGAAAGCGGCCCGTGCCGCCCGCGCGGCCGGGGCCCTGCACCGACGACGGATTCACGTAGACGACGTCCTGGCCGGTGTCGCCGGCGGCCTTCATCGCCGCCCGCTCGCCCTCGGTCTTGGTGCGCTCATAGTTGGACAGATACCAGCCTCGGTGCTGTGTCCACTCGTCGCCGATCGCGCCCGCCGGCTCGCCGATCGTCGCGGCCGAGGAGGTATGCACGAGCAGCGGAACCTCGGCGGCGGCAGCAGCACAGACGGCGGCGACGGCACCGTTCACGTTGGCTCGGAGCATCGGTTCAACGTCAGCGAGGCAGAACTTATTGACCCCGGCGAGGTTGAAGGCCAGCGAGCACCCCTCCATCGCCTTCGCGAGTCCATCGACCTCGTCGATCTCGCCACGTCGCACCTCGACGCCCCGCTCGTGCAGCAGTGCCGCGGCATCGTCCGAGCGGGCCAGCGCCACGACCGCATCGCCCCGGGCGAGCAGGCTTGTGATCAGCGCAGCGCCGATCAGGCCGGTGCCGCCGGACACGAACACGCGCGCCATCGGCTCCATCTTAAAGGCGCCGGGGATTTGGCTGCAGAGCGTGCCGCGTCGATCTGCCACCCTTCCTCTTGAGCTGTCTCTTACCAACCTCTCAAGATCGACGCCTAGCGTCGGTGCCGAATAGTCATGAGTGGACCAAGACATCTGTGGTCGGGCGACTGGGAGCGGGAGTCGGCGGATGCCGCCCGCAACCGTCCCGGACCGCCGGAGCCGCCGCCCGATACGGGCGACGACGAACATGTAGAGCCTTCGCCCGGGCGTCGGCGCAATGCCAGGTCGCTCGCGATCGCCACGATCACTGCGATCGTCGTCGTGGCGGTCGGAGTCGTGCTCGCCAACGTGCTCGGCGGGTCCTCCAAGCCCCGGCCAAGGCCAGTCGCCTCAGTCCCGAACCCTGCGGCTGGCAACAGCGGTGTACCGCAGAATGGGGGAGCCGGGCTCAGCCCCGGTCGGACGGCGACATCGCCCACGGTGACCGTACCCGGACTGCCGTCCCCGAACGGGGGGGGCCAGCCGGCCCCAAACACGAACCCGGGCGGAAGCCAGGGAAACCCGGGCGGAAGCCAGGGGGCTCCGGGCGGCAACCAGGCCGGACCCGGCGGCAGCGTCAAGCCAAACCCCTCGTCTCAAGCGCCACAGCCAACGTTCACGAACCAGCCCTCGGTGAACTGGCTCGGGATGCAGATCATCACGAGTCCCACCGGAGCAGTCGTCAACTCCGTCCAGATCGGCAGCGAGGGCGACCACGCCGGCTTCGAGCCGGGTGACGTGATCGCCGAGGTTGCAGGTTCCCAGATCGACTCGGCACGGGCCATCCAGACAGCGGTGGCGCACGTGCCGGTCGGCGGCCGCGTCACCGTCGAAATCGCCCGCGGCTCGAGCCTGATCACGATGGCCGTGACGATGCAGGGGCGGCCGACGCTGCAGCCGTGAGCTTCGCCTCGCCGTGGGTCCTGCTCGGGCTGCTCGCGCTCCCCGTGCTCGCGGCCCTTTACGTTGGCGAAGGACGACGCCGCGCGCTGGTCGCGCGGTCATTCGTCACCGAGCCGCTGACCCCATCGGTCGCTCCGCGACGGCCCGGCTGGCGCCGTCACGCGCCTTACATTGTGCTGGCTGTTGCGTTGGCGGTACTGATCGTCGCGGCGGCGCGGCCGCAGCGATCGATCGCCGTGCCACTGAAGCGTGGGACCGTGATGCTGACCAACGATGTCAGCAACTCGATGACGTCGACCGACGTGCAGCCGTCGCGGTTGGGGGCGGCCCAGCACGCTGCCCTGACTTTCCTGCACGGCGTGCCCCGAACGATCGAGGTCGGCGCGGTCGAGTTCGCGCGCCGCCCTGCGCTGCTCCAGTCGCCGACGGCTCACCATGCGTACACCCGCACAGCGATCAGGGGGCTGCAGCCGGGGGGCGGCGGCACGGCGATCGGCGACGCGCTCGAAACCTCGCTTCAAGCGATCCGAACTGTTCCGAAGATCAACGGCAAGCGCCCGCCCGGGGCGATTGTGCTGATCTCCGACGGCGCGTCGAACGTCGGGATTGCACCGGGTCTGGTCGCGCGGCTGGCAAGACGTGAGCACGTCCCGATCTACACGATCTCGATCGGAACCACGGACGGAACGATGACGGTCAAGCGCGGTGGACACAGCGTCACCACGCGGGTTCCGGTCGACCCGACCGAGCTGCGCGAGATCGCGGCTGACTCCGGCGGTCGCAGCTACACGGCGGCCGACAGCAACCGGGTGACGGAGATCTACGCGCACCTGGCCACGCAGCTCGGGCACACCCCCGGACAGCAGCAGCTGATAGCCGGCGTGATCGGCGCCGGCCTGCTGCTGCTGCTGTTCGGCAGTGCGCTGTCACTGCGCTGGTTCGTGCGGATTGCCTAACGCCTACCTCGAGACAGGAATCGAAAGACACGGAGACGCGATGAGAGAAATCGAACAAATCCACGGCGCCAGGAGCGAGGCTCGGTTGGCGCTCCAGGACGCTCTGGGGGAGATCAAACGGGTGATCGTCGGGCAGGACGCAATGCTCGAGCGGCTGCTGGTCAGCCTGCTGGCGGGTGGTCATGTCCTCCTTGAGGGCGTCCCGGGTCTCGCCAAGACGCTGACGGTGAAGACGCTCGCCGCGGTCCTCGGCGGCTCCTACGGACGGATCCAGTTCACGCCCGACCTGGTGCCTGCGGACCTGGTTGGAACCCGGGTGTGGCGACCGGACACCGGCAGCTTCGACACCGAGCTCGGCCCCGTCTTCCACAACTTCGTCCTCGCCGACGAGATCAACCGGGCCCCGGCGAAAGTCCAATCGGCGCTGCTCGAGGTCATGCAGGAGGAGCAGGTGACAATCGGGGGGACCACCTACCAGGTGCCGCTCCCTTACATCGTGATGGCGACGCAGAATCCGATCGAATCCGAGGGCACCTACCCGCTGCCGGAGGCACAGGTCGACCGTTTCCTGATGAAGATCATCGTCGGCTATCCGTCGGTCGGCGAGGAAGCGGCGGTCGTCGGGCGCAGCCTCGTCGACCCGGTGACAGTCCGAGAGTGCCTCGCGCTAGCCGATCTCGAGCGCCACAGCAGGACAGCAACGACGATCACGGCGGATCGCGACATCATCGGCTACGCGGTCGCCCTCGCGGACGCCACCCGTCATCCGTCGAAGTACGGGCTCGGCGAGCTCGAGTCGCTGATCGAGTTCGGGGCGAGCCCGCGCGGACCGATCGGGCTCGTCCAGGCGGCGCGAGTGCTGGCGCTGCTCCGCGGTCGCGGAAGCGTCCACGCGCAGGACATTCGCGACCTGGCAGCCGACGTTCTGCGCCACCGGGTCGTTCTGTCCTACGACGCGCTCAGCGACGGAGTGACTGTCGAGGAACTGCTCGAGCGGATTGTCGGGGCGGTCCCGAAGCCCGGGACCGAGCGCCTGATCGGCGGGGGTGCGCCGGTCGATGAGGTTCCGGCGCCGTTTCAGGCCGAGGAGGCTCGTGGCTAGTGTCATGACTCAGGGCACTAGTTCAACGGTCCGGTGGCGTCCCGGAGTGCCGAGCACGTGAGCGGGCCGGCGCAAGGGTCGCTGCTGCGCCCGCCCGACGCGCGTCAGGGTCCCGGCCCGATGCCGCGCGGCGTGGTCGAGGCGCTGGACCCGGCCATCAACCGGCTGATCGCGCGGATGTTGCCCGGCGGTCGGCGCGCGGTCGGCGTCGGATCGGGCATCGAGCTCTCGCAGCTGCGGCCGTACGAGGCCGGCGATGACATTCGTTACCTTGATCCGGCAGCGACCGCACGCACCGGCAATCTGCATATCCGGTTGCACGTCCCCGAGCGTGCGCTGACGACCTGGATCGTGCTGGACCTTTCGCCCTCGATGGCGTTCGGGACCGCCCAGCGGCTGAAGGCGGACGTCGCCGAGGGCGTCGCGCTTGTGTTCGGCCGCCTCGGAGTCCGCCGCGCCGGCAGCGTCGGGCTCGTCGCATTCGGAACCGGCGACGCCGAGGGATCCAGGGTTCTGCCGCCGCGGGGCGCAAAGCCCGCGATGATCGCGCTGCGCAAACTGCTGGCCGAGGGGGTCGCCCCAGACGGGCGCTCGGAGCCGGCCGGGCTCGCTGATGCGCTCGGCCGAACGCTCCGGTTTGCAACCCAACCGGGACTGGTGGTCGTGATCTCCGACTTTCGCGACCAGCAGCGCTGGGAGCGTCCGCTCGGGGCGCTGCGCTTGCGCCACGCGACGCTTGCGATCGAGATCGCCGATCCTCGCGAGTCCGAGCTCCCAGCGGTTGGACATCTTGCGCTGGTCGATCCCGAGACCGGGGAGCTGGTTCAGGTCAACAGCTCGCGACGGCAGATACGGGAGCGATTCGCGGCGCTCGAGCGCGAGCGCCGCGAAGCCGTCGCCGAAGAGCTACGCCGGCTGCGCGTCGACCACGTCGCCCTCGCGACTGATCAGGACTGGTTGGCCGAGCTTGGGCGCCGGATCCGATGAGCTTCGCCGACCCGATCTGGCTGATCGCGCTGGGGCTGGTGCCGCTGCTGATCCTCTGGCAGCGACGCGCAAGGCGACAGACGATGCGTTACGCCGTCCGTTTCACGGCGGTCTCGAGCGTTCGGCAGGCGGTCCAGACAGGGAGTCGCTGGGCCGCTCGAGGTGCGGTGGTGGCGGTGCTCGCGGCGCTGGCCGCGGCCGCGGTTGCGCTGGCAAGGCCGCAGCTGGTCCACCGGATAGCGACGGGCCAGGCGTCGTTGCTGCTCGTCCTCGACCATTCGGGCTCGATGGCCGCCAGCGACGTCGATCCGACCCGTCTGCGCGCCGCGATCCGCGCGGCGAACACCTTCATCGACCAGCTTCCCTCGAGCGCTCGTGTCGGAGCGATCGGTTTCTCCAACACCGCGGACATCGTCCAGCAGCCGGTCACAAACCATGCGCTCGTCCGTCGCGTGATCGCCGGCCAGGTCGCGAACGGCGGGACCGCCACCGGCCCGGCGCTGGACCTTGCGCTGCGCCTGCTGCGCGGCGGCGAGCGGCATCACCCGCCATCGGCGATCGTGCTGCTGTCCGACGGCGCGGCCAACATCGGCGTCAACCCGGTGATCGTGGCCGAACAGGCCAGGCATGAGCAGATCCCGATCTACACCGTGGCGCTCGGCACCCCGGGCGGAGTGCTCAACTCGGGCCCGTTCTCGGCGCCGCAGCCGGTTCCGCCAGACCCGCAGCTAATGCGCGAGATCGCGACCGAATCGCGCGGCCGCGCGTTCGACGCCCAGAGTTCGGACCAGCTTTCCTCGATCTACCAGTCGCTCGGCAAGCAGTTGAGCACGGTCGAACGGGAGCGCGACGTGACGCCCGAAGTGGCTCTGATCGCCGCGGCGCTGCTGCTGGTCGGGATTGGCGCCGCGGCGCGGACCGCGGTGCGGCTTCCGTGACGAGGGCGGGTCGGATACGGTGGAAGCCGAGATGGTTGATCCCACGACCCCGCGTGCCGGTTACCTGGTCCCGCCCGCCCCGATCTTCGCTGGATCGTCGTCCTCGGGCTCGCCAATACCGCCAGTATTGGCTTCGCCCTTCGTCCTAGCCCGGCTTGATGGGTGGGTGGGGTCGTGTCCCCGGCCTCCAAGCGGCGGTGGAATCAACCATCTGGTGGGCCGGGCGCCGCGTGTCCGCGGAGTCTCGGAGCTCGACCAGAGGTGAGCTGATGGCGGTAACAGGCGTGCGCACGCTCGAGAACTACGTGAACGGCGGTTGGGTGCCCGCGCGCGACGCGACCGGCGAGCTCGATGTCGTCAACCCGGCTTCGGGAGAGGTGCTCGTTCGCGTACCGCTGTCTGGCGCCGCTGACCTCGACACGGCCGTGGGCGCCGCTCGCGCGGCGCTCCCGTCGTGGCGGGCCGTGTCGGTGATCGCCAGATCGCGGAAGCTGTTCGAGCTTCACGAACGGCTGCTCGCCAGGCAAGAGGACCTCGCGACGTCGGTGACCACCGAGATGGGTAAGACGATTGGCGACGCGCGGGCCGAGGTGGCCCGGATGATCGAGATGGTCGAGGCAGCGTGCGCCGTTCCGACGACGATGCAAGGCCGGATCCTCGAGGACGTCTCAGGGGGGATCGACGCGCTGACGATCCGTCAGCCGGTTGGAGTCTGCGCGGCGATCGTGCCGTTCAACTTTCCGGCGATGGTGCCGTTCTGGTTTCTCCCGTTCGCGATCGCCTGCGGCAACACGTTTGTGCTGAAGCCGTCCGAGCAGGTGCCGATGACGCAACAGATCGTTTTCGAGGAACTGCACGCGCTGGAGCTCCCGGCCGGGGTCGTGAACCTCGTCAACGGCGGCCGCGACGTCGTCGAGGCGATCCTCGACCACCCGGGGATCGACGCCGTGTCATTCGTCGGCTCGGCACCGGTCGCACGGCTCGTGTACGAGCGGGCCGCCACCGCGGGCAAGCGGGTGCAGGCGCTCGGCGGCGCCAAGAACCACATGGTCGTGATGCCCGACGCCGTGATCGACAAGACCGTCGAGGCGATCATCGGCTCGGCGTTCGGCGCCGCCGGGCAGCGGTGCATGGCGGGCTCCGTCGCGGTCACGGTCGGCGACGCCCACGAGCAGCTGATCGGTCCGCTGGTCGCCGCCGGCCGAAGGCTGCGGGTCGGCGACGGCATCGACGAGCAGGTCGACGTTGGTCCGGTGATTTCCTGCGCCGCCAGAGACCGGATCGATGAGTGGATCGAGCGCGCCGCAGCCGCCGGCGCCCGGGTGGCGCTCGACGGGCGCTCGCCGTCGGAGGACGGCCTCTCGCCGGATGGCGCCTACGCGGGTCCGACGATCCTCGACGGGGTCACCCCGGAGATGGAGATCGCCCAGGAAGAGGTCTTCGGCCCGGTCCTGTGCGTGATCTCGGTCGAATCGCTCGATCAGGCCATCGAGACGGTCAACTCGAGCCGGTTCGGGAACGGAACGTCGATCTTCACCGAGTCGGGGGCATCGGTGCGCCGGTACCAGCACGAGGTGCAGGCCGGCATGGTGGGCGTGAACATCGGCGTCGCGGCGCCGGTGGCGTTCTTCCCGTTTTCCGGTTGGAAAGACAGCTTCCTCGGCGATCTTCACGCCCACGGCACCGATGCCGTCGACTTCTACACCCGCAAGAAGACGGTGACGAGTCGCTACTTCTCGGACGGCCAGGGAAGCGGTCCGTACTTCGTCGAACGCTGACCGCGGGTCCGACCCAGCCGACTGGCTGGCCGGCCGGCTGGGAGCGGCACCGTGTGCGGAGCCGCGGGCAACCAAAAAGTCGAGAACCTGGGCCCGCGACCCAGGGTTCTTGACGTTTGGGTTCGCCAGAACTCTTTTCTGCACGAACCCGATCCCGGGGGCTCTCGCTCTTGACGTTTTGGTTGCCGGGCGCCTTCGTGAGGCAAGCTCTAAGAGCCGAGCGCCCGGCGGAACCGGGTCAGATAGTCGATCCCGGACCAGGCGGTGACGGCAGCGGCGACGACCATCAGCCACTGATCGAGGAAGGCGCCGGCGATGACCACGTTGGGACGCAACATCGCGAGCGCGATCGCGACGAACTGGACGGTGGCCTTCCACTTGCCGAGCATCGAGGTCTCGAAATTCCGTCCCCCCGATGCCACCGCCGCGCGCAGCCCGAGAATCGTGAACTCGCGGCCGATGATCACCAGCGCAACCCACGGCGACGCCCGGTGCACCGCCACCAGTCCGATCAGTGCGGTGGAGACCAGCAACTTGTCCGCGGTCGTGTCGAGGAAGGCGCCGAGCTTCGTTGTCACGCCCCAGCGGCGAGCGAGGCGCCCGTCGAACCAGTCCGTCACCGCCGCGACGAGGAACACGATCGCCGCCGCCGTGTAGTCGTGGCTCAGCAGCAGCGCCATGATCACCGGCGAGACGATGATCCGCATGCCGGTGCCGATGGCGAGCGCTCGGGATGATCGGAACGCGCTCAGAGTGCCCGCCTCCACAAGCCAGGACACTACCCCAGCGGGGAAGCGGTTCGGTCACTCGGAGGGGCTGTCAGAGCAGAGCCAGGGCGAGCGCGCGGGCGGCGTCGGGATCGTCGGTCTCGATCGCTGCCAGCGCCGCCGCCCGCGCGCTCGCCAACTCGACCTCGCGCAGCGCCGCCTTGGCCTCACCGATCAACCCGGCCGCCATGCTCAATTCGGTGACGCCGAGCCCGGCCAAGAGGACGGCGGCGGCCGGATCCCCCGCCAGCTCGCCGCATACCCCGACCCAGCGACCGCGCGCGCGGGCCGCCTGCACCGTGTCCCGCACGAGCCTCAGGACCGCCGGCTGTGGCCCCGACACGAGCGGCGCGAGTCGGGCATCGCCACGATCGGCCGCCATTGTGTACTGGGTCAGGTCGTTGGTCCCGATTGAGAAGAAGTCCACATGCGCAGCGAGCCGCGTCGCGGTCAATGCGGCCGCCGGGACCTCGACCATGATCCCGAAGTCCATCGGCACGTCGATCCCCGTGTCGGCGCGGGCCTCGGCCAGCACCCCACGCGCTGCTTGGATCTCGCCCAGCGTGGCGACCATCGGCAGCATCGTCTTGACGGGGTGCTCGGCGGCAACCCTGAGGATCGCCCGGAACTGGGTGGCGAGCAGGTCGCGGCGCAGCAGCCCGACTCGGATCCCGCGCACACCGAGAAAGGGGTTGGTCTCGGGCGGCATCCGCAGCGCGGGGAGCGGCTTGTCGGCGCCGGCGTCGAGGGTTCGCACCACCATCGGGCGGCTGTCCAGCGCGACCGCGATCTCCCTCAGCGTCTCCGCCTGCTCCTCTTCGCCCGGCAGCTCGTCGCGATCCAGGAACAGAAACTCGGTTCGCAACAGCCCGACGCCCTCGGCGCCGAGCAGGATCGCCCGAGAGGCTTCTCCGGCAGAACCGAGGTTGGCAAACATCTCGATGCGAGCACCGTCTCGGGTTGCCCCTTGCTCGAGTGCGCGCGACCTGGCGGCCGCTGCACGCCGATGCCGACGCTCGCTGCGCTCGCGCGCCGCGTCGAGCTCAGCCGACGGCGGCTCGACCTGAACCGTTCCGGCGTCGCCGTCGACCAGCAGAACCGCTCCGGCGGCAATCGCCAGCGCCGGGCGACCGACGCCGACGACGGCGGGCAGGCCCAGAGACCGGGCGATGATCGCCGCGTGAGCCGTGGCGGAGCCGCGCGCTGTCACGACTCCGAGAACGAGCGCTGGGTCGAGCGCGGCGGTATCGGCCGGGGTCAACTCGTCCGCAACGACGATTCCGTGTGGCCGCACAGCCTCGGTCGAGGCTTCCGTCAACGCGGCAACGACCCTGCTGCCGACGTCGAGCACGTCGGTGCCCCGCTCGGCCAGCAGCGGGTCTGGCAGCGCCCGGTAGACGGCCGCGAGGAGGCGGGCAGCGTCGTGGATCGCTCGTTCGGCGGTCGCCCCAGCCGCGATCGCGGTCCGCGCGGGCTCCAGCAACGCTTCGTCGTCCAGAAGCGCCAGGTGGGCGTTCAAGATCTCCGCTTCGCCGGCGCCCGCGCGGGTGGCGAGCACGTCGCGGTCGCGCCTGACCGCCGTGCGCGCGTCGGCCAGCCCATGCTCGAGCAGGGCGAGCTCCTGCTCGCGTGAACCGGGCGCCCGGTCGGGTGGCGGGGTCGGCGGGCTGGAGTCCCCGCGGAGCACGAAGGCGGCGCCGATCCCGATGCCGTCAGAGGCCGGCACACCCGACAGGACCGTCCCGGGCGCCGGCCGCTCCGTCGAGGGCGCCCCGTCCGTCGACCTCCGAAACACGGTGGGTGGCGCGACCGCGATACCCCCAGACCCGATCCCGTCGCCGAACCCGCCGTCAGCCAGCTTGCGCAGCGCCGCGACCGCCTGCTCGGCCTGCGCGCCGCTGGCGCTGACGATCAGCGTGTCGCCCAGCCGGGCGCCCAAGGACACGAGGTTCGTCAGGCTGCCGGCCCCGACCGCCGGGCCAGCACCGACCTTTGCGACCCGAACCTCCGCGTCGAAACCGCGGGCGACCTCGACGAACCTCGCGGCCGGCCGGGCGTGCAGCCCGATCGCGTTGCGGACCTCGAGCTCCGCGGTGACATCCGCGGCCGAGGCCTCGCCGCCAGCCGGCGATCCGCCGCCTTCCGGGACCTGGTCGGTCCCGATCTGCGCCACCTTCATCGCCAACGCGCCCCGCGCCTCGGCCGCGACCTGATCGAGGGTGGCGCCGCCGCTGGCGGCGACCGCGGCGGCGACCGTACCCTCGACCAGCGGGGCATCGCTGAGCTGCACGGGCCCAGCCGTGTCGTCCAACAGCTCGACCGCAAACTCGGCGCTCATCAGCGCGCTACCGAGGTCCATCAACACCAGCACGCCGTCGGGGGACATCGCCCGCTCGATCGCGGCTCGGACCCGCTCGACGTCGGTGCCGAGGACCTCAGGCTCCGCGAGCCCGCCGGCGGTCTCGAGCGAGAGCTCGGGGCTGGCCATCTCGCGGGCCAGCCTGACAACGCCCTCAGCGAGCGTGTCGCTGTGAGAAACGACGACGATTCCGACCATTGGCGAGAGTGGGACGGACCACGAGAAAGGTCAGAAGCCGTACGCGCGATACAGATAGTCGATTGGGTGAGCGGACGTTCGGCCGGTGCCGTGGGTGATCTGCCAGCGACACGTCTCGCTGTCGCACGCGACGCTAGCGGCGCCTGACGCCTGCACCTGGCCGAACAGGTCGCTCCCGACTGCCATCGCGATCTCGTATTTCTCCGCCTTGAGGCCGTAGGTCCCCGCGATTCCGCAGCACCGCGCGTTCAGCTCGCGAACATCGAGCTCCGGAATCAGGGAAAGCAGCTCGAGCGCCGGCTTGCCGATTCCGTGGCCCTGCTGCTGGCAGGGGGCGTGGTAGGCGACGGTCTCGGGGAGCGGAGAGAAGTCGGTGTTCAGCTCGCCGCGATCGTGCAGCTCCAGCAGGAGCTCGCAGATGTCGTAGGTCCGCTCGGAGACCACGCGTAAGGCGGGATCATCGTCGAGGCCGAGGATCTCCCGCGCCTCTCGCTTCAGCATCAGCGTGCAGCTGGTGGCGTTTCCGACGATGATCGTGTCTTCATCGGTGAGGTGCTCGGCGAGCGACCGCGCCAAGCGCAGCACCACCTTCCGGGCGTCGTCGAACAGCCCGTTGGACTGCAGCGGCAGGCCGCAGCAATCCTGCTTGGGAACAACGACCTCGAAGCCGTTGTGTTCGAGGACCGCGACGACCCGCTCGCCCTCCCAGGGCTCGTAGTACTCGGTGCCGCAGCCGTGGAAGTAGACGACTCGGCGGCCGGTGTGTGGGCTGGTCCGCTGGCGGGCCCAGCTCGAGAACCGTCGCCCCGCGAACCTCGGCGCCGGCGCGTCGCGGTGCACGCCCATGATCCGCTCGGCCAGGATCCGCGTCGGCCGGAATCCGAGCGACCAATTCGCGACGGTCGCGGTCGGCGTGCCGGCGCGGCCAAGCCAGGTGGGGCGCGTGATGATCCGGTCGCGCAGCGGGACCCCCCGCTGGCGCTTCAGCTGGTCGCGCGCCTGTGCGTTGAGCTCGGCGATCCTGACGCCCTGCGGGCATACCTGCGAGCAGATCCCGCAGCCCGAGCAGTAGTCCACGGAGAGGTCGACCGTCTCCTGGCCGGCGACCCGGTAGCGCTCGGCCTGGGGGCCAGCGTACTTCGGGCCCGGGAACAGAGGCGTCACATTGGAGACCGGACACGCCGTCTCGCAGATCGTGCACTTGACGCAGTGGTCGAGCGATCCCCGGAGCAGTTCGTTCGGGGGTGGATTCCGGATATCCGTCACGCCGCTGCCTCCGCGCGGGTCCCGGCCGACGCCGCCACGACCTGCGCCACGCGGTAGCCGCTGGCCAGCGCGATCCCCTCGCCGGACCCCTCGCGCCACGGCACCGCTCCCGGCAGCGCCGCGCCCGCAACGAGCACGTTGGCCATGCCCTGGGCGCGGAGGTCGCCGTCGACCGCGACTCCGACGCGCGCCATCGGCTGCTCGGCCAGATAGCTGTCGACGAATCGCGGGTCGCCCTCAGCCGGCACTCCCGCCAGCGGCAGCCCCAGGACACGCTCGTGCGTCACCCACCGCGAGTCGAGCTCGATCGCGCCCGAGCCAACTCCGCCCGCGGCCAGCACAAACCAGTCGGCCGAGTACCGAGCATCGTGTCCGGCAGCCCTGGTGCTGACCGATACGAGCCGGTCGCCGTCGCGCTCGCTCGAGACCACCTCGGCACCCAGCACGTGGCGCCCGCGAGCCGCGCGCAGCGCGGCTCGCAGGATCTCGTAAAGTCGCATTCCCGGGACCGACGGCGGCAGCGTCGGAATCTCGAACACGCGCCGTCCCAACCGCCGCTCGAGATCCGAAAGGACGACGGCCGGATCACGCATGCCCAGGACCGCGGGCAGCCCAACGTGCTGCTCGGCTCCCAGCACCGGCGACAGATTGGCACAGAACTCGGCCCGCCAGCGCGGATCATCGAACCGGCGGGCAACCCCGAGCGCGCTGAGCTCGGCCCGCTCGAACCGCAGTTCCAGGGTCGCCGCGCGGGCGTCGATCCCAGCGGCGAGAAGGTTGGCCGCGCACAGGCCGGCGTGAAAGTCGCGCAGCGCCGGGATGCCGACCACGCGGACGCGCTTCAGGCCGTGGGAGTCCCCGGCGACGAAGGTGCTCGGCGCCAGCGCCGATGGCTTCAGCGCCCCCAGTGCCGTCGGCAGCCGCAGGTTGTGCTCGATCCCGCCGACATACCGGTAACGCTCGTACGGTCCGGTCGCGACGGTGCGCATGAACCAGCCCAGCGACTCGGCCACGAGTTCGCCCCCGAGGAGCGCGTAAGGGTGGTCGATCCGCTCCGCGGCCAGCCGGGCGATCCCCTTGATGGGTGACCTGACCCGCTTGGTCGTGTAGCCGAGCACGTCGACCGTCCCCGGCGCGAGGTGGGTCGAGCCGAGCCCCTTGGCGAGCACGCAGACGTGGGCGCCGCTCTGTGCGAGCCTCGTGCCCGCGACCAGGCCGGCGGTGCCGGTCCCGATCACGACCGCGTCGAAGTGCAGCCCGCGGCTCACGTCACGTGGGTAGATGCTCGACGTCGAGCACTCCGTGGAAGATCCACTCGTCGAGGCGTGCCTGCCGCAGCTGGTCGCCGTAGAGCACCGGCCACACGCCCTTCCAGCGCTCCTGCAGGAAGTCGAGCAGCGAGCGGTCGGCCTCGGCCGCGCCGAGACCGCCGCGCCCGTGCATGATCCCGGTCGCACGGTAGATGCAGAAGCCGCCCTGACACGGGCCCATCCCGAGTCGCAGGCGGCGCCGCACGTCGTCGAGGCTGGCGCCGGGGGCGCGATCGATCGCCTCCTCCAGGCTCTCGCGCCCAACCAGCTCGCACTCGCAGATCGTCTGCCCCGCGGTAAGCCTCGTCTCCTTGGCCGCGAGGCGCTCGCCGAGCTTGTAGGTGGCGCCGCTCTCGGAGCCCGGGAGCGGCTCGATCGAGGTCGTACAGGGGCGCTCCTCGGAGAGCTTGCGGCAGACGGCGTCGACCGTGTGCTCGGCCATCAGTCGCAGCGTGGTCAGCTTGCCGCCGGTAATCGTGAGAAAACCGCCGACGCCGTCGCGCTGCTCGTGGTCGAGCAATGCGTGCGCGCGGGTCACGTCGCGGTTGTCGGTGTCGGATGCCTTTGCGTCCTCGAACAGTGGCCGCACGCCGCTCCAGGCCCGCAGCGCCCGCGCTTCGCGGAACCCGGGCACGAGCCTCTCGCCGTCGTCGAGCATCTGGTCGACCTCGTCCTGGCGAATCGTCTGGTCGTCCGGGTCGTCAGTTCGCTGATCCGTGGTGCCGATCACGCAGACCGTCCGGATCGGGACGATCGCATCGCCGTCGGCCGGCATCTGGCAACGGCTCACGACCGTGTTCACGAGCCGGTGGTTCATCGCGATCATCACGCCGCGGCCCGGGAACACCCGCACCCCGTCGATCCCCGCCAAAGCCGCGACGCCGCCCGCCCACGCCCCGGTGGCGTTGACGGTCACCCGCGCCTCTATCTCGAGCTCCTCGCCGCTGCGGGCGTCGAGCACCCGCGCGCCGGTCACGACGTCGCCCCGACTGTGGATCTCGGTGACGACACGGTAGGGGAGGATGCGGGCGCCCAGCTGCTGGGCTCCACGGCTCAGCGCCCCGACCGTCTTGAAGGCGTCGATGCTCGCGTCGGGGACCCGAAAGGCGCGCGAGATCTCGGGGTTCAGGCGCGGCTCCTGGCGGAGGGCCTCGGCGACCGCGATCTCCTCGCAGTCGACGCCGGTCTCCCGGCAACCCTGTGCGAACCGGTCCGCGTAATCCGGGTCGTCCCACGGCGTTGTGACGATCAGGCCGCCGGTGTCCTCGACGCAGTCGGCGGCCACCCGCCGCAGGATCCGGTTCTCGGCGATGCACTCGGTGGCCGCCGCCGGGTCCTTGACGGCGTAGCGGCCGCCCGAATGCAGCATCCCGTGAAAGCGGCCGCTCGTCCCCTCGGCCAGATCGCCGCGGTCGACGAGCACGACGTCGAGTCCGCGCAACGACGCATCCCAGGCGACGCCCGTCCCGGTGGCGCCTCCGCCGATCACGAGCACCTCGGTGGTCAGCGTGACCATGCGTTGAGCGTACCCACCGAAGAACCGGTCAGTCGACCCAGTCGAATGTCCGGGTGACGGCCTTCTTCCACTTCTTCAAGTGCGCCTCGCGCGTCTCGGGGTCTAGCTGCGGCGACCAGCGCTTGCCCTCGGCCCAGTTCTCGCGGAGCTCCTCCTGGCTGTCCCAGAAGCCGGTCGCAAGGCCGGCCGCGTAGGCAGCGCCGAGCGCAGTCGTTTCAGCGACCTCGGGACGGACCACGTCGACCCCGAGGATGTCGGCCTGAAACTGCATCAGCAGGTCGTTGGCGACCATCCCGCCGTCGACCTTGAGCGAGTCCAGCTCGACGCCCGCATCGACCTCCATCGCCGCGACGATCTCGGCGCTCTGAAAGGCGGTCGCCTCGAGCGTCGCGCGCGCGATGTGGCCGGCGTTGACATAGCGGGTCAGCCCGGCGAAGACGCCGCGGGCGTCCGAGCGCCAGTACGGCGCAAACAGCCCCGAGAAGGCCGGCACGATGTAGAGCCCACCGTTGTCCTGCACCGAGACGGCGAGCTCCTCGACCTCCGAGGCCGAGCTGATCAACCTCAGGTTGTCGCGCAGCCACTGGACCAGCGCGCCGGTGATCGCGATCGAGCCCTCGAGGCAGTAGACGGCGGGCTCCTCGCCGACCTTGTAGCCGACCGTCGTCAGCAGGCCCGACTTCGACTGGATCGGTTCGGTGCCGGTGTTGATCAGCAGAAAATTGCCGGTGCCGTAGGTGTTCTTCGCTTCACCCGGGGAGAAGCAGGTCTGGCCGAACGTCGCCGCCTGCTGGTCGCCGAGGTCGCCGCCGATCGGGACTCCTGCCATCGCCCCCGAGGCGACCTCGCCGTAGACCTCGCTGGAGGCGTGGATCTCGGGAAGCATCGAGCTCGGCACCCCGATCGTCTCGGCGATCGCGTGGTCCCAGGACAGCGCCCTGTAGTCGAGCATCAGCGTCCGGCTGGCATTGGTCACGTCGGTCGCGTGCAGCCCGGACTCGACGCCGCCGGTCAGGTTCCAGATCAGCCAGCTGTCGACGGTGCCGAAGAGCAGCTCGCCGGCCTGGGCTCGGTCGCGGGCGTCGTCGACGTGGTCGAGGATCCAGCGGACCTTCGGGCCCGAGAAGTAGGTCGCGAGCGGCAGCCCGACCCTGTCCCGGAAACGGTCCTGGCCGCCGAGGGGCGGGCGGGCGAGTTCCTCGATGATCTGGTCGGTGCGGGTGTCCTGCCAGACGATCGCGTTGTAGACCGGCTCGCCGGTCGTCCGGTCCCAGACGATCGTGGTCTCGCGCTGGTTGGTGATCCCCAGCGCCGCGATCTCCCCTCTGCTGAGGCCCGCCGATGCCAGCGCGTCGTCGAGCACCTCCGAGCACCGGGCCCAGATCTCCATCGGATCGTGCTCGACCCAGCCGGGCCTCGGGTAGATCTGCCGGTGCTCCTGCCGCGAGATCGAGACGACTCGTCCCGAGTGGTCGAACACCATCGCCCTGGAGCTGGTGGTGCCCTGGTCCAGCGCTGCCGCGTACCTCGCCATCCGCTCCTTTCTAGACCACGGAGGGCTGGTCCGCGAACGCTCTTGCGGCGCTCCTCATCAGGTAATAGGAGGAGGTCGCGCCGGGATCCTGGTGCTCGGCGCTGCGCTCGCCGAGATAGCTCGCGCGCCCCTTACGCGCGACCATTGGCGTCGTCGCGTGCATGCCGTGCTCGGCCGCTGTCGCGGCCGCCCGGAGCCCGGCGTTGAGCTCGGTTGCATCCTCGAGCGCCTCGACCGCGGGGACGAGCGCGTCGACCATCGTCTTGTCGCCTGGGACCGCCTTGCCGCGAGCCTGGACGCCATCGACGGCCGTGCGCCAGGCGGCGGCGTAGTCGGGCAGCTCGACCTCGGTGTGGCCCGCCAGCGTCGAGCCGAGCTGGAGAAAGAGCGTCCCGTACAGCGGCCCCGCCGCGCCGCCGACAGTCGAGATCAGCGTCATCGCGACGGTCTTCAGCGCCGCGCCGACGTCAGCCTGCTCGGTGGCTGAGAGCTTCACCACGACCTTCTGCATGCCGCGATCCATGTTTGCACCGTGGTCCCCGTCCCCGATCGCGGTGTCGAGCCGTACCAGCTCCTGACGGTGTTCGCTCATCGCCTCGGCGAACAACGACATCCACTCGAGCGTCGTGTTCCGGTCGATTGCCATCTGACGCCCACCTATGCCCCCCAGCGGAGGCCGGGGGTGTTGACCGGAGCGTCCCAATAACGGACCAGCTCATCGTCGAGCTTAAGGAGCGTGATCGAGCAGCCCTGCATCTCCAGCGAGGTGATGTAGTTCCCGACGAGGTTGCGCTCGATCACCAGACCGTGCTCGGCCGCGAGCCTCGCGACCTCGGCGTAGACGATGTACAGCTCCATCAGGGGCGTCCCGCCCATTCCGTTGACGAACGCGAGCACGGTGTCGCCGGAGGAGAACGGGAGATCCTCGAGGATCGGCGTGATCAGCCGCTGCGCGAGCTGCGCCGCAGGCGCGATCTTCCCGCGGAAGCGGCCCGGCTCGCCGTGGATCCCGATGCCGATCTCGACATCGTCGTCGCCGAGCTCGAAGCTGGGCTCGCCCGAGGCCGGCGTGATGCAGGGCGTCAGCGCGATCCCCATCGTGCGCCCCTGGGTGTTCACGCGCCGGCCGATCTCCGCGACCGCCTGCAGACTGCGACGGTCCTCGGCGGCCGCGCCCGCGATCTTCTCGACCAACACGGTTACGCCGACGCCGCGCCGTCCGGCGGTGTAGGTCGAGTCCTCGACCGCGACGTCGTCGTTGGTCAGGACGGTCTCGACGTCGATCCCCTCGCCCTCCACCAGGTCCGCGGCCATCTCGAAGTTGAGCACGTCGCCCGTGTAGTTCTTGACGATGTAGAGCAGCCCGGCACCGCCGTCGACGGCCTTGCTCGCCTGGAACATGGCGTCGGGGGTCGGCGAGGTGAAGACCTCGCCCGGGCACGCGGCGTCGAGCATCCCCGGGCCGACGAACCCACCGTGCAGCGGCTCATGACCGGAGCCGCCCCCCGAGATCACGCCCACCTTGCCGCTCAGCGGCGCGTCGGCGCGGATCACCGTGTACGGATCGAAGCTCACCGTCAGGCGGTCGCCGTGGGCGGCCTGCAGTCCTCGCAGTGAATCCGCCACGACGCCATCCGGCGCATTGATCAGCTTCTTCATGCTCTCTCCTGGATTTGAAGGCGGCTCGACAATACTTGGCCGACGGCAACGCCCGGATCGCGGCGCGGATGGGCCGGGAGATAGGCTGCGGTAGACCACAGGTGCTTCTCAGTTGAGGAGGATCAGCGATGAATAAGCCGGTGTTGTTCTGCTACGACGGATCGGAGGGCTCACGAACGGCTTTCACAGCCGCAATCGACTGGCTCAAGCCCGCCGGGGATGCGGTGGTGTTGACCGTATGGACCCCCGCAGAGGTGCAGCTGGCCCGAGCGGGCTCGTTTGTGGTGGCCATACCCAACGAGGGCGAGGTCGATGAGAAGGAAGCCCAATTCGCTCAACGTATCGCCGAGGACGGCGCCGCCGGAGCTCGGACGCGCGGCTACAACGCAGTCGCGCGAGTCGCCCAATCGAACCTGTCGGTTGCCAAGACGATCGATGAGGTAGCCGAAGAGATCGACGCGGGGTTGATCGTCTGCGGCCAACGCGGACGGGGCACAATCGGCAGCGCTCTGCTCGGGAGCGTCTCTCATGCGCTCGCGGCCCACACGCGGCGGCCGGTGCTTATCGCCCCCCAGCACCCGTCGTAGCGCTCACACCTTCACCGGCGCCGTCCCGAGACTCGAAGTGGTGGCAGTTGCCGATCGCGAATCTGGCGAGCGCAGCCCTGGCGGTCGGGACCCGATGATGGGTGCGACCGGGCAGGATCACCATCGCCAGAACGAAGCCGAGGATGAAGATCCCGAAGGACCACCAGAACGCAGTGGTGTAGCCGTGGACCGCGGCGGCGTCTGCCAAACCAGCGCTCGGGGGGTGACTAGCCGCGTAGCTTGCGACGGCGCCGGCGAAGATCGTTGAGAGCAGCGCGGTCCCGACCGAGCCGCCGACCTGCTGGGAGGTGTTGACCATCGCCGAGGCGATCCCGGCTTCGCTTCCCTCCACGCCCAGAGTCGCGGTGGAGAATGCCGGCGCAAAGATGCATCCCATGCCAACCCCGAGGACGATCAGGCCGGGAAGAACGTGAGTGGCGTAGCTGGAGCTCGGCGTCAGACGGGTGAACAGGAACATCGCGAGTGCCCCGAGGAGCATGCCGATGAGCACGATCGGTTTGACCCCGGTGCGCTGGATCACGCGGGTCTGCACCGTCGTCGAAGTGACGACGAGCACGGCGGTGAGCGGTAGGAACGCGAGCCCAGTGGCGAGCGGCGACAGGCCTCGCTGCTCTTGCAGGAAGAAGGTGAGAAACAGAAACACCGCAAAGATGCCGGCACCGGCCAGCAGGATCGCCGTGTACGCGCCGCCGCGGCCCCGGTCCAGGACGATGTGCAGGGGCAGCAGCGGATGCTTGGCCCGGCGCTCGATCAGCACGAACGCGGTCAGGAGCACCGGGCTGGCGACGAGCGCCACGATCGTCGCCGTCGCCCCCCAGGAGTGGGTCTCGGCGTTGGAGAAGCCGTAGACGAGCGCAAACAGGCCGAGCGCCGAGGTGACAGCCCCCGGTATGTCGATCGGATCCCGATCCGGGGCAGCGTGATTCACCAGCAGCCGGAGTGCCACGATCGTCGTCGGCACGGCGATCACGAGGTTGACGTACAGGCACCAGCGCCACGACAGGATCTGCGTGAGTGCACCGCCGAGTATCAGGCCGAGCGACGCACCTCCACCGGCGATGGCGCCGAAGATCCCGAACGCTGCCGGGCGGTCGGGAGATCCCTCGAACGTCACCGTGAGCAACGACAGCGCCGAGGGCGCGAGCAACGCGCCGAACGCACCCTGCAGTGTGCGGGCGATCACGAGCGCGCCGAAGGATTGGGCCAGACCGCCGATCGCCGAGGCAATCGCGAACCCGACCAGGCCGGCGATCAACGTCCACTTGCGCCCGAACAGATCACCGAGCTTGCCGCCCAGCAGCAGGAGGCTGCCGAACGCGAGCGCGTAGGCGGTGACGATCCACTGCCGGCTCTCGGTCGAGAAACCCAGCGCCTTCTGCGCCGAAGGGAGCGCGATCGTCACGATCGTCGCGTCGAGCACCACCATCAGCTGTGCGACGCTGAGCAACGCGAGAACCGCCCATCGGTTCACTTCGGCGGATGCGGGCTTGCCAGCCGGGGCACTGACGGCAGCCATCGCTCGAGATGGTAAGGGATGAATGAGCCGTCGCCGGTGCGATCAGAGCCCGCGGCTACGCGTATCCTCCGCGAGTGCGGCGCGCATCGCTTCCGGCTGGACCTGGGTCTGAAGCTCCGCGATCAGCTTCTCGTGCCGCTCCGATTCGCGGTGAACCGAGTCCTGCAGCCCCTCGAGCAACTGCTCGACGTGCGCGACCCGCGCTTCGAGCGCCTGGAGCCGATCGGCACGCGGATCGTCCGCGTCGCTGGTCGGTCGCTCCCGTGGCGCGTCGGCACGCCGGATCTGGCGGATCCGTGCGATCAGTCCTTCGCGCTCGCCGATCGTCATTGCCTGCGGCCCTGGTTTGGCCGGCCGGGGCGAGGGGGATAGCGGCGCGTCGTGCTCGCAGTTCCTCGCTCTGAAGACGCACGCGACGATCCAGACACGAACACTGTCAGTGTCCACGGCACGTCGACCACCGGCCTTCCTCTCTTGCCGGCGCGATCAGGTTGATCGGAGTGAGATTCGGCTGCGTCGGCGACTGTAATCTCACGGACGACAATGTCACCCGCCCTGCTGACCGTAGCACGGGCCTGATCGCGGTCAAGGCCGGCCATTTGGCATTGCACGGTCAAGGCCGGCCATTTGGCATTGCACTGTTCGCTGGCGGGCTGTAGCCTCGCTGATCGTGCTGAGCCCGCGAGCATGACTTCAAGATTCGGCTCGCGTACCCACAACCCCGTACCCGCGCTGAGGCGAGGAATCCGATGCCTGTGAGCGACATGCGCGGGGCCAGCCGTCGAGACCGCTCGGTGGGACCCGGCGGGACCCGGCTCACAGCTTGCGAGACCCGGCTCGGCTGCGCTGGGGTTGCCGTTGCGGCGTGATGGATTCGATCACGGAGATCACGCTCCTCGGCGGGGAGCGCCACCGCGTCGAGGGCGACGCCACACAGATCGAGCGACTGATCCTCGACGCAGCTCGCGGCTCGATCCTGCAATTCGCCTGGATGACCGACGCGGAGACCGCCGAGCCGCTCGGCATCAACCCCGAGCATGTCATGACCCTCCGCGCTCTCAGGTCGGCTGACTAGTCAACCCGTCGTCCGGCGCCGGATCGCCGCCCACGGGCTCGCCGTCCACGGGCTCACCGAGCGCGTGATCATCGGGCGGAAGGGGCCCCTGCGCAGCGGCATGCTTCCGGGCCACCTTTCTGGCCTGCTTCTCCTGCCGACGCTCGCGCAGCCTACCCTCGCGGGCGAGCTTTGCCATCGTTGTCTTCCTCTTGCCGGTTGACGCCAATGTCCCTCCGTTCTCTTATTGTGTCTCGAGCGCGTCGATGACGCGCCAGGCAGCCACGGCACGGGAAACGCCGAAGCCGATCATCTGACTGGACTTACGGCAACACGGGTGCCGTTGTGCGGAGTGTCCTCGTGAGCGCGTCGACCCGCCACGTCGATCTCCGGCGCAGTCGCGTTGCTCCGGCCAGGTTCGAGTCAACCTAAAGGCATGATGGGAGGGCGCTGATGCGCCCTCCCATCCTGGTCGGTGGTCGACTCAGAGCGCTTGAACGTTCGCCGCCGCGGGCCCCTTGGGGCCCTGCTCGGCGTCGTAGCTCACCTTCGCGCCCTCGGCCAGCGACTTGAAGCCATTGGCCTGGATCGCACTGTGATGCACGAACAGATCCTTGCCGGAGTCATCGGGCGTGATGAAGCCGAAGCCCTTCTCATCGCTGAACCACTTCACGGTTCCTGTTGCCATCTTGGTCCCTCCAAGGTATGTGCACTGCGAGACGCGGAGGGTGCAACAAGGCAACAACTGCGAGAACGCGGAACACCTCTTTTGGCCGAAGCGAATGCTCGACCCTTACCGGAAGTCTAGCGATCCTCCAGCAACAGCGTTTGCCCAGCGAGTCGTTTCTAGCGGAGGTCCTCAATTCGGCGCCGCCGAACCTGCTCCTGCTCGCGCGCGGCGCGTAGCTTCCGAGCCTGCTTCTGGGCTTGCTCGTTCCGCTGGGCGATCTCCTTGGTGAGTTCGGTGAACGCTGCCTCAGACGTCGATAGCCCGGGTGCGGGGCGTTGAATCTGCTTTGCCATACGACGGACACTCCTCTTCGCTCCCAGGGAAATTGAGCCACAGGACGCATGCGGGAGCCAGACACCGAGCGGTGGAGACGACCTCTCGACTCTAGCGGCGCAGACAGCGGAGCGGGGGTAGCCGACGCCGATCTCGACACAGAACCCCCCGTTTGAACTAGAAGCCCCGTTTGAAGTGCGCGGGTCGGGAGGTGCTAGTCTCGGGGGGCGCTCGGTGAGTTCTGCTCTTCTTGCTTTCAGGGCGGCGTTCCCACTCAGAAGGGCAGAGAGGCGGTTGGCCGTGGCCACCGCAACACTGACGACTCGAGCTTCGACGGACGAAGCGAGCGTCGTCGCTGCAGGTTCGACCGGCGACTCCGAGGCTTCCTTCGAAAGGGGCCCGTCATGACCTACGTCACGTGTCCTAGCTGCCGCTTGCGGTTCACCTCGGCCGCGGCGGCGCGCCTGGTTGCGTGCCCGGAGTGCTGGGGGTCGCCGCAATCGATCAACAGCGCTGAGAGCGTCGTCGGGTTCAGGCTCGTCTCCGTCGAAGATCTGCTGCCCGACACGCTGCCTGAGGCGGTCGCCGCCTCGCTGCCGGTACCAGACGCGGGTGGAGAACGGTCTTGAGCGACTCACACCTGCGGATCCTTCGCATGGTCGCCAGGCACCGACAACGCGAGCTCGCCGACCACGCCACCGGCGAGAACACTTGCGACGCCCCACGCGCCCGACACAGGCGCATCCTCGAACGAGCGGCCGCGCGGACCAAAGCGAACCTCGCAGCGGCCGAAGCGCGCCGTCGTGATCGACGGCCGGAGCACGACTCCTAAGCGCCCTGCTCTCCGGAGTAGAGATCATTCATGTACCTCGGCCTCGCCCTTGCGGCGATGTGTGCGCTGGTGACCAACGCGGCTTGCCTGCTGCGCCACCGCGGCGCGGTTGCGGCACCGCCGGTCGACGGTCGCCACCCGCTTCGCAGCGCGCGCGGATTGTTTGCGTCAAAGTGGTGGACGATCGGATGGATCGGTGCGGTCGTGGCGTGGGTCCTCTACGTCGCCGCGCTCTCGCTAGCGCAACTCTCGGTCGTACAGGCGGTCATCTCCGGCGGGCTGGTGTTTCTCGCGGTGCTCGCCGAGCGGTTCTTCGGGTTTCAGCTCGGCCGCCGCCAATGGGTCGGCCTTGCCGTCACGGCGGCGGGACTGGCGGTGCTGGGCGCGACCGGCGGGCCTGCGGCTCACGCGGGTCGATCCTCGCTGGCCGCGCTGATCGCCCTGGAGGCCGGGGCCTTCGCCGCCGGCTCGCTGCTGGTGGCGGGCTCGATCAAACTCCCTCGCATGCATCCCGGCGAGGGGCTGGTGCTGGGTGCTGCGGCCGGCTGCCTGTTCGGCGTGTCGGACATCGCGCTCAAGTTCCTCACCCACGCCGCCAAGGGCGGGCTGACTGAGGCTCTGATCAGCCCCTGGGCGCTGGCGGCCGTGGCGGCCTCGGTGGTCGCCTTCTACGCATCTGCTCGCAGCCTCCAGATCGGGCCGGCGCTCGCGGTGATCGCGTTCACGTCGGTCGCCGCCAATCTGATCGCGATCAGCGGCGGCATCCTCGTCTTCCATGACTCGATCGGCGTCGGCGCACCGCAGATCGCAGGACGCATGCTCGCGTTCGGTCTGGTTATCGCAGGGGCGGCGCTGATGCCGGCACCGACCCGCGCGCGAGCGACCAGCCCGGCGCCGGGTTCCACCCTATCCAGCGCGGCCCACTCGCCCGCCTAGCGAGGCGGTGGGCCGGCGTGAGTGTGCGAGCTCACTGCCCGGCGGTGTTGCGCCGCGGACGCTCCCCCGACCGGGCGCGCCGTCGGTACGGGGACCGCGAGCCGGTCCCCTCGCCATTGGCGTCAAAGAAGCTCTGGACTCGCTCGATCAGCGCTGCGGTGTCCTCCTGGGGAGGGATCGGCTCGCCGAACGACACCTCGATCCGGTGGCGTCGGGTGAATAGCCCGAGCGTGCCCCGCAGCCGCTTGGGCCAGACCTGGCCGGGAGGCATCGCCTCGGCGGTGCCGGTGACGCGGATCGGCAGGATCGACAGGTTGTGGTGAGACGCCAGTACCGCGGCGCCGCGCCGGAGACGGACGGTGCCGTTGCCGCGTGAGCGCGTTCCCTCCGGATACAGCAGCAGGCTCCAGCCCTCGTCGAGCAGCGAGTCGAGGTGGCTCCCGTCCTTGACCAGCGTGCCGCCCCCACGGCGTTCGACCGGCACCGTGTTGAAGAACAGCGACACGGCCGCCGCGACAAAGCGGTTGCGGTAGAAGTAGTCCGCCGCCGCGGCGACCGCGGTGCGCTTTCGCAGCCGCCGCGGGAGCGCGGACAGGATCACCGGGGTGTCCATGTGGCTGGCGTGATTGGCGACCATGATCACCGGGCCCTTGACGGCGGCGAGCCTCTCCCCGCCGGTCGCGCGGCGCGCCGAGTAGTAGTCGAGAAGCGGGTTCATCACGAGCTGCATGAAGTTCTCGCGGACCCATCTGGCCGGAGCCGAGCGGGCCCACGGGAGATCGAGCTGCGCCGCGGCGTCCCTCAGGTACCGGGCCCGGTGCGGCGCGTCACGCGCCGCGTCGCGGGCTGCATCCTTCATCCGGTCGGTGAAGGTCAGCTCCTGCGTTCGTTTACGCGACGGTGGCACCGCCCGAGGTACCCCCTCGCGGGACAACTGTTACAGGTCGCGAGAGGCGCCTGCCGCCGTTGTTCTGGAAGCGTCCGCTCGCTGCTTTGCCGGGTAGGCGTGCGGGACGCTCAGCAACTCCGGATCCTCGCCCTCCAGAGCCATCCATGCGGCGCGAAAGCCCTGAGACCCGGCCGCGGTCAGCGCCGACAGGCGGTTCTCCATCTGGCCGATCATCAACGCGCCCGCGGGCGGTCGGATCACGCACACGGCCGGCTCGGCGGCGGGATCGCGAGATTGGGCCGCAAGCTCCTCGCTGAGGCGGTCATAGCGCTTGGAGCGACCGCGCCGCAGCTCGACCAGCGCGGGGTTCAGCTTCTCGAGGTAGCGGTCGGTGAGGCGCGCGACGCCGCCGGATAAGGGCGTGTGCTGGACGCCATGCGGCCGGGTCTGCAGCACCAGCAGGTCGGTCGCCGACCGGCGAGCTGCGCGCACCGGCATCGCCTCTGCCAGGGTGGCGTCGAGGAGCCTGCGTCCGCGGAAGTGCACAGGCGGGCCGGCGAGCCATGGGAGCCTTGCGGAGGCGCGCATCGCGCAGCGGATCTCCTCGCCGTCACGCAAATCGGCGAGGTCGACGAGCTCGGCCCGGTCGACGTCGGTGGCGGTGCAGTGCAGCGCGATCTCGCTGGCCTCGATCAGGTCGGTTCGCAGCGGGCGTTGGCGGCGCCACACCTCGCCGATCACGTAATCGAGGTCGAACAGCGGGCGGCCGACGATCGCCCGCCTGGCGCTGACGAAGCGGGGGTCGCCGAACCCGTGGGGGTAGAGGCCGGTCAGATACGTGGCCTGTCCCGCGAGCAGGAAGGCGGCGTTGAACGAGCCGGCCGAGGCGCCGTGCACCTCGTCGAAGGAGTCGGTCAGACCGAGCTGCTCGATCGCGGCTGCCATCCCGGCCGAGACGACGCCGCGCATCCCGCCGCCCTCGATCACAAGCGCGATGCGACGGCCGTCGGTCCGGCCGCTCGGCCTCGAGCCCTCGTCGTCGCGGCGGCGGCGGATCGCGGCCACGACGGGATGCTCACGCTGGTCCTCCCCGGTCGTGGCCGGGGCGAGCAGGGGATCCCGGGCGAAGGGACGCAGGCTCGACAGGCGCATGGTCGGCTCCAGGGTAGTGTCCCGGCGATCGAGACCAGCAGACTAGGACGAACCTCGCTCGAGGTGACGAGCATCGGGCTGGGGCTGGCCGCGCTCGGCCGGCCCGGCTACATCAACCTCGGTCACGCCCGCGACATCCGCGGCCGGCTCGACGTCGACGCGATGGAGGCCCGCGCTCACGAGGTGCTCGATGCCGCTTACGGCGCCGGCATACGCTACTTCGACGCGGCCCGGTCGTATGGTCGCGCGGAGGAGTTCCTCGGGTCGTGGCTGCGGGCGCGAGGAATTCGATCCCGCCCACCTGACTCCGACCGCTCGGACCGTCTCACGGTCGGCTCCAAGTGGGGATACAGATATACGGCCGGGTGGCGGGTCGACGCCGAGGTCCACGAGGTCAAGGAACTGACTCTGGCGAACCTCCGCCGCCAAGAAGACGAGAGCCTCGAATTGCTCGGAGCGAGCCTACGCCTCTACCAGATCCATTCGGCGACGATCGAGAGCGGCGTCCTCGACGACCGCGGGGTGCTGGACGAACTGGCGCGACTTCGCGCCGGCGGCCTCGCGATCGGCGCATCGACGAGCGGGCCAGGGCAGGCGGAAACGATCTGGCGCGTCATCGAAACCGGCGGGTTCGACGCGGTGCAGGCGACGTGGAACCTACTGGAACGCTCGGCCGGCCCGGCTCTGTCCGAAGCGCACGCCGCAGGGCTCGGGGTGATCGTCAAGGAGGCCGTTGCCAACGGCCTGCTGACCGCCCGCGGCAGCTCCGCGCCGCTGCTGCAAGTTGCAGATGCGGTTGGGGCCGGAGCCGACGCGGTCGCGCTGGCTGTGGTGCTGTCGCAGCCCTGGGCCGATGTCGTGCTGAGCGGCGCCACCACCGTCGGGATGCTCCAGAGCAACCTCAGGGCCCTGTCGCTACCACTGTCCGCCGATCGGCTCGAGCAGCTTGACGGGCTGGCGCTCGACCCCGAGCTCTACTGGGCGCAGCGGGCGGCGCTGCCGTGGAACTGACAGATCCCGGCCCGGCGAGATCGCCGCCGGCCGGGCTAGTGCAACGTCCTCGAAATTCCTTTGCGTTCTGGCGGCGTCTGGACGCGCCTGAGTCGTGCCGTCGCAACGGCAGATACCTCCAGTATCTGCTGTTGCAACGTCCCGCCTCATCCACGCCCAGCCACTCGCCCGAACATCAAAGGACTTCCGGGACGCTGCACTAGGTCAGGCGCTCATGTCGACGGCGTAGACGTTGGTCGGCTCGATCGTCATCTGCATCCGCACGGTGCCGGGCGGGTCGAAGGTACTGATGTCGGCGCCGTACTTGGCTCCCAGCTTGTTCGCGAATGCGAAGTCTTCGTCAGGCGTCATCACTGCGTTGCCGCGAACCTCCAGGTATCTCATCGGGTTGCCGTAATCGATGATCAGGAGGCTCACCTTCGGATCGTCCATCAGGTTCTTGGTCTTGAGGCGGTTTGCGCTGAGGGACGTACGCAGTTCGCCGCCGTCGTGGAGGAACCAGATGAGTGTCGACTGTGGGTAGCCCTTCGACCCGATCGTCGTCAACGCGGCGACCGGAGCGTCGAGCAGGTCATTATGGGATTCAGGGAAGACGGTCATGCCCGACATTCTTGTCACATCGGGCACAGATGTGCCAGTACACCCACCGGAGTTCGGCAAACTCGGCTACGGACAATGACCGACGGTCGGAACCGCACGCAAGCCATAACCGGCCGCGTACACCTCGATACGACGTTGCGGTCAATACCCTGATGTCCGATGCGACTACTGATCACCGGCGCCGCCGGCATGCTCGGGATCGACCTGCGTGCCGCTGCCCAGGCGGCGAGTCACGACGCGGTCGGGCTGGCTCGTGCCGAGCTCGACATCACCGACGCCGCGGCGGTTGGTCAGACGGTGAGCGCCGCGGAGCCCGAGGTGGTGATCAACTGCGCCGCTTACACGAATGTGGACGGCGCCGAGTCTGATTCCGTATCGGCGTTTGCCGTCAATGGGACCGGCGCCGGCAACGTCGCGCGGGCCGCGCGCGAGGCCGGCGCCTGGGTGGTGCAGGTATCGACCGACTACGTGTTCGATGGCGCCAGGCGCCGGCCTTACGTGGAGTCCGATCCGACCGGCCCGGCTTCGGTCTACGGGGCTTCGAAGTTAGCCGGGGAGGTGGCGGTCGCGCAGGCGGCTCCCGACGCGCACACGATCGTCCGCTGCTCGGCACTGTTCGGGACCGGGGGCCCGTGCTTCCCAGCGACGATGCTGCGGCTGGCGAACGAGCGCGAGGAGTTGACCGTGGTCGACGACCAGGTCACGTGCCCGACCCTCACCGCACACCTCGCCTCGGCACTGCTGTCGATTGCGCAAGCCTCAGCGCGCCCGCTCGGCGTGCTTCACGTCACGCCCGCCGGCCAGTGCTCGTGGTATGAGTTCGCCGTGGAGATCATGCGCCGCGCGGGCGCGGGAACCCGGGTCATCGCCGGTTCGACCGCGGATCTGGCGCGGCCGGCGCCGCGGCCCGCCTACAGCGTGATGCGATCTGAGCGCGGCGCGCCGGAGCTGCCGGATTGGCGAGACGGTCTCGACGCGTATCTGGCCGACCGTGTGACCGCCTGATGCGACTGCTGGTCACCGGCGGCGCCGGCTTCATCGGGTCGAATTTCGTCCACCACGTACATCGGGTGCGCTCCGACTGGCAGGTGGTTGTCTACGACCTGCTGACGTACGCCGGCAGCGCCGCAAACATCGAGGGCCTTCAGCGCGCCACGCTGCTACAGGCTGACATCTGCGACGAGGTCACGATCGAGAACGCCGTCTCGCAGTCTGATGCGGTTGTGCACTTCGCCGCCGAGTCGCACAACGACAACTCGCTGCAGACGCCCTGGCCGTTCGTGCACACGAACCTGATCGGCACCTACCAGATCCTGGAGGCGGTCCGACGCCATGGCACGCGACTTCACCACATCTCGACCGACGAGGTGTACGGCGACCTTGAGCTTGACGATCCCGACAGGTTCACGCCGGAAACGCCGTACAACCCTTCGAGCCCCTACTCGAGCACCAAGGCAGGCTCCGACCTGCTGGTTCGCGCCTGGGTTCGTAGCTTCGGCGTGCAGGCCACGATCAGCAACTGCTCCAACAACTACGGGCCGTACCAGCACGTCGAGAAGTTCATCCCGCGGCAGATCACCGAGATCCTCGACGGGCGCCGGCCGAAGCTGTACGGAGCGGGGGAGAACGTGCGCGACTGGATCCACGCCGAGGACCACTCCTCGGGGGTGCTCGCGATCCTCGAGCGCGGCCGGATCGGTGAGACCTATCTGATCGGAGCAGATGGCGAGCGCCGCAACCGGGACGTGGTCGAACTGATCCTGGCGTTGATGGGCCGGGATTCGAGCGATTACGAGCACGTGAACGATCGCCCGGGTCATGATCTTCGCTACGCGATCGACGCGAGCAAGCTTCGCGAGGAACTCGGTTGGCAGCCCGTGTTTCGGGACTTCGAGCGTGGCCTGGCGGCGGCGATCGAGTGGTATCGGGAGAACGAAGCCTGGTGGCGCCCACAGAAGGACGCAACCGAGGCCAAGTACCAGGTGCTCGGACGGTAGCCACGATCAGACGCGCCCAGCGCCCAGGCTGCGTGTGAATTTAGGACTGACGACACTAGAGGCCGAGGTCATCGCCTGCCGCCGCTGCCCGCGGCTGGTGCAGTGGCGCGAGCAGGTGGCGCGCGAGAAGCGCGCCTCGTTCGCCGCGGAGGAGTACTGGGGCAGGCCGGTGCCGTCGTTCGGCGATCCCGACGCCCGCATCGTCGTTCTCGGTTTGGCGCCGGCCGCCCACGGCGGCAACCGCACCGGCCGGATCTTCACGGGCGACCGCTCTGGAGACTGGCTGTTCGCGGCGCTCTGGCGGGCCGGGCTGGCGAACCAGCCGGAGTCGGTCTCACGCGATGACGGTCTGCAGCTGCACGACTGCTGGGTAACCGCGGCGGTTCGGTGCGCCCCACCGGCGAACCGGCCGACACCGACCGAACGCGACACCTGCGGGGATTGGCTCGAGCGGGAGCTCGCGTTGCTGCCGAGGGTTCGGGTGCTCGTCTGCCTTGGCGGCTTCGCGTGGGATGCGGCTCTGCGACGGCTGCGCCCGCCGCGACCGTGGCCGAAGTTCGGTCACGGCGAGGAGCTTGCCCTCGACGGTGGCCCGGTGCTGATCGGCGCCTACCACGTCAGTCAGCAGAACACTTTCACCGGACGGCTCACAGAGCCGATGCTCGACGCGATCTTCGCGCGGGCGAGGGAGCTCGCGGGCCGCCAGGGGTGACTTTGGCGGCCACGTGGCCGCCAGGGTCGGGCCCCAGGATGTGTCTCGCTACGCTCGACTAAGGCCCTATCCCACCAGGGGTGCACGCCCGGATGCGACATATGACCTTCGCGATACTTCGTCCTCGGGGGTTCGACGTGGCGCTGCCACGCCTTCACCCCCTGCGTTCTTGTCTCGCTTGGTCCTCTGTCGCCCCGGTCGCACCCCCCTACTGGGATAGGACCTGAATGCCCGTTTCCGCGCTCGAGCAATTCAGCGCTGGTACGCGCGAATGGTTCGAGCGCGCGTTTGCCGAACCAACCCCGGCTCAGACCCAGGCGTGGCCTGCGATCGCATCCGGCGATCACGTGCTGATCAGCGCTCCGACCGGTTCGGGCAAGACGCTCGCGGCGTTCCTGTGGGCGATCGACGCGCTGGCGGCAGGTCGCGGCGACAGCAACGCAGAGCGAGAGGGGATCAGCCTCGTCTACGTCTCGCCGCTGAAGGCGCTCTCGTACGACATCGACCGCAACCTCCGGGCCCCGCTGAGGGGCATCGGCGCGGACGTGACGGTCGCCGTCAGGACCGGCGACACCCCGCAGCGCGAGCGCCAGGCGATGCTCCGCGAGCCACCCGACATTCTGATCACCACGCCGGAGTCGCTGTTCCTGATGCTGACCGGTCGCGCCCAGCAGTTGTTCGGCGCGACCAGGTGGTGCATCGTCGATGAGATCCACGCGCTCGCCGCGACCAAGCGCGGGTCGCACATGGCACTGACGCTGGAGCGGCTCGTCGCGGCCGCCGGGCGCGAAGTCCAGCGGATCGGGCTGAGCGCGACCCAGAATCCGCTCGAGGAGGTCGCCCGGTACATGGTCGGTCCGTCCCGCCATTGCCGGATCGTCGATACGGGCGTGCGCAAGGAGCTTGACCTGCGGATCGAGGTCCCGGTCGACTCGATGGTCGAGCCCGACGACGGTTCGGGCGGGCAGCAGGTCGAGCTGGATCCGCTGGAGGGAGGCACCGAGGCGACCCGCCGCTCGATCTGGCCGGCGATCTACCCGAAGCTGCTCGAGTTGGTGCGCGAGCACCGCTCGACGATCATCTTCGTCAACAACCGCCGCACCGCCGAGCGCTTGGCGCTGCGGCTGAATGAGCTGGCGTCAGGCGGGGAGGAGGCCGAGGGACCGGGTGCCCACCCACCCACCCCCGCCGCCCGCCCACCCATCCCCGCCACCGAGATCGCGCGTGCCCATCACGGGTCGCTCGCTCGCGAGGAGCGGACGGTCGTCGAAGAGCTGCTGAAGTCGGGCGAGCTGCCGTGCCTGGTGGCCACCTCGTCGCTCGAGCTCGGGATCGACATGGGCGCCGTCGACCTCGTCATCCAGGTCGAGTCGCCGAAGTCGGTTGCGCGGGGGTTGCAGCGGATCGGGCGCGCCGGCCACAACGTCGGCGACGTCAGCCGCGGGCGGATCTTCCCGAAGTTCCGCGCCGACCTGCTCGAGTGTGCGGTGGTCGCGCGGCGGATGCGCGAGGGCGCGATCGAGACGACCGTCGTGCCGCGCAACGCGCTCGATGTCCTCGCCCAACAGATCGTCGCGATCTGCGCCGCCGCGCCCGATGATCAGGCCACCGCCGGGGGGTCTGGCGGCGTCTCGCTCGACGGGCTGTACGAGCTCGTCACGCGGACCTACTCCTACGCCGAGCTCTCGCGGGCGTCGCTCGAGAACGTCCTCGACATGCTCGACGGCCGCTACCCGTCCTCGGAGTTCGCCGAGTTGCGACCGCGGATCGTCTGGGACCGGATCGAGGGAACGCTGCGGGCCCGCCCGGGTGCCCGCCAGCTCGCGGTGACGAACGCCGGGACGATCCCCGATCGGGGGTTGTACGCGGTGACGCTGCCGGACGGGCGGCGGGTCGGCGAGCTCGACGAGGAGATGGTCTACGAGGCACGCCCCGGCCAGACATTCCTACTGGGGGCGTCGACCTGGCGGATCGAGGAGATCGGTCGCGACCGAGTGATCGTCACGCCGGCGCCAGGCCTGCCCGGAGCCGTGCCGTTCTGGAAGGGAGACGGGGTCGGCAGGCCGGCGGAGCTCGGCGAGGCGATCGGGGCGTTCTCCCGATGGGCGGTCGAGCAGCGGCCGGAGGTGCTCGAGGCCGAGTACGACCTCGACCGGCGGGCGGCCGTCAACCTGGTCGAGTTCCTTCACGAGCAGCGGGACGCGACCAGGGTGATCCCAAGCGATCGCACGATCGTCGTAGAGCGTTTCCGGGACGAGATCGGCGACTGGCGCCTATGCGTCCTCTCCCCATTCGGGGGCCGCGTCCACGCTGCCTGGGGACTGGCGCTGAGCGCCCGGATCCGGGACGAACTGGGGCTCGAGTCGGACGCCATCTGGTCCGACGACGGGATCATCGTGCACCTTCCGGACGCCGAAGAGCCGCCAGGGGCGGACTTGGTTCTGCTGGAGCCGGACGAACTCGAAGACCTGGTCGTCGCCGAACTATCGGCCAGCGCCCTGTTCGGCGCTCGCTTCCGGGAGAACGCGGCGCGGGCGCTGCTGATCCCGCGGGCGCGGCCAGGCAAGCGAACCCCGCTGTGGCAGCAGCGGCTGAAGTCGCAATCGCTGCTGGAGGTCGCGCGCAACTATGGAGAATTTCCGATCATCCTCGAGACCTTCCGCGAATGCCTGCGCGACGTGCTCGACCTGCCGGCGCTCGTCGCGCTGTTGACGCGGCTGCAGCGACGCGAAATCTCGCTGGTCGAGGTCGAGACGGCGACTGCATCGCCGTTCGCGTCCTCGCTGCTGTTCGACTACGTCGCCACCTATATGTACGAGGGCGATACGCCCAACGCCGAGCGCCGTGCCGCTGCGCTGTCGCTGGACCGGGACCTGCTGCGGGAACTGCTCGGCCAGGAAGAGCTGCGCGACCTGATCGATCCGGCCGCGCTGGCGAGCGTCGAGGCCGACCTGCAATGGACGAGCGACGAGCGGCGCGTAGCGACTCGCGACGGACTCCACGACCTGCTGCGGACCGTGGGCGACCTCAACCAGACCGAGGTGGCCGCGCGGGTCGTGGACGGCGTCGACGCGGCCGCGATGCTGTCGGCGCTGGCGGGGGAGCGGCGAGCCGTGCAGGTGAGGGTCGGCGGCGAGCAGCGCTGGATCGACGCCGTCGACGCCGGGCTATATCGCGATGCGCTCGGGGTGGCGCCGCCGGGTGGGCTGCCCGAGGCGTTCCTGGCAGATGTGTCCGACGCGCTGCTGCGGGTGGTTCGGCGGTACGCGGCGACACACGGGCCATTCACGAGCGCTGAGGTGCGCGAGCGCTACCGGGTCGACGCCGGCGCGGTCCTGAGCCTGTTGGAGCGGGACGGTGACCTTGTGCGCGGCGAGCTGCGCCCCGGCGGCTCCGAGCGCGAGTGGTGCCACCCCGAGGTGCTGCGGCGGCTCCGGCGGGCATCGCTGGCGGTGTTGCGGCGCGAGGTCGAGCCGGTCGACCAGCCGGCGCTGGCGCGATTCCTCCCCGGCTGGCAGGGTGTCGATCGCTGGGCGAGCGGATCGGGTGGATCCGGCTCTGGGGTCGACCGTTTGCGGGATGTGCTGGTCGCCCTGCAGGGGCTGGCGCTACCCGTCGAGGTCTGGGAGCAGGAAGTGCTGCCACGTCGGCTCGGGGCCTACTCGACCGCGTGGATGGACCAGCTGTGCGCCGCCGGGGAGGTCGTTTGGGTCGGCGCCGGAGCGCTCGGGCGCTCGGGCCGGGTCGCGCTGTACTTCCGCGACGACCTGGCGTTGCTCGGGCCGCCGTCGGTGCGAGGCGGCGCGGCGGTCGGAGCCGACGCCTCGGCGCAACCGGGGCAGGCCGCGATCCGGGAGCGCCTGGAGCGCGGGGCGTGTTTCTTCGCCGACCTGCTGGTCGAGCTTGAAGAAGTCCCCGCCGAAGAGGTCCAGTCGGCGCTCTGGGACCTGGTGTGGGCGGGCGAGGTGACCAATGACGCGTTCGCGCCGCTGCGAGCCGGACGGCTGACGCTCGCGCGAGCGGCCGCAGTGAGCGGACGTCGGACCGTCGGCCGCGCGCGACCGGGCAGGTTCGCGGGCCGGGCGCGGGGTGGCGGGGCGGTGCAGGTCCAGGGTCGCTGGTCGCTGACTGCACCGCTGCTCGGAACCGGTGTCGACGCCACCGCCCGCCGGCGCGCGCTGGCCGAGCTGCTGCTCGAGCGCTACGGCATTCTGACGCGCGAGCAGGTGCTGGCCGAGGGCGTGGCGGGCGGCTTCTCCGCGATCTACTCGGAGCTGACCCAGCTCGAGACGCTCGGGGTGGCGCGGCGCGGTTACTTCGTCGAGGGCCTCGGCGGCGCCCAGTTCGCGCTGCCGGGGGCGGTCGAGCGCCTGCGGGAGCGGCGCCCGCTCGATGAACCGCCGGTCGTGCTGTCCGCCGTCGACCCGGCACAGCCGTACGGGGCGGCGCTCGCGTGGCCCCCCGGTTTAGAGCGGGCGCCGGCCCGCCGGGCCGGCGCCCTTGTTGTGCTCGCCTGCGGCGAGCCGGCGTTGTACTTGGAACGAGGCGGACGCGCGCTGCAGACCCTCCTTCCGGCGGGCGACGAGCGCTTGCGCGCGTCCCTGGCGGCACTGGTCGAGCATGTGCGCAGCGGTCGCGGTGGCGTGCGGCGATTGGCGCTGGAGAAGGTCGACAGCGATCCGCCGCTGGCTTCAGCGCTCGGTCCAGAGCTGCTCGCGCTCGGCTTCCAGGAGGGGCCGCGGCGGTTGACGCTCAGTGCCTGAGGGCGACACGATCCTATGGGCGGCGACGCGGATGCGCCCGGTGCTGGTCGGCGAGGTGCCCGACACGATCGAGACCCCGCATCCGCGACATCTGAAGGATCGTTGGCCGGAGCGGTTGGCCGGCCGGGAGGTGCAGCGGGTCGACACGCACGGCAAGAACCTGTTCGTCGTGTTCGAGGGCGGGCTGGTGCTGCACTCCCACCTGCGAATGACCGGGGCGTGGGACGTGCGGCGGGTGGGCGGACGCTGGATCCGCTCGTCGCGGCGGGCGTGGTTGGTGCTGCGGCGCGGGGACTCCGAGGTCGTCCAGTTCGACGGGCCGGTACTGGAGCTGATGACCGGCGGCCGGAGGCGATTCGACCAGCGGCTTGCCGGCCTCGGCCCGGACGTCTTGGCTCCGTCGTTTGACGAGCGGCGGTTCCTGGCGAGGCTACGAGCCGATGACTCCACGCGGGCGATCGGCGACGCGTTGATCGACCAGCGGAACGTAGCCGGGATCGGGAACATCTGGAAATCCGAGGCTTGCTGGGAAGCCGCGATCGACCCTTGGCGACGGGTGCGAGACCTCGGCGACGACGAGGCCCGGGCCGTGATCGACGGAGTCCGGCCGCGGATGCTCGAGTCGGGCCGACGTGGTCCGAGGTTTCTGTGCCCGCGCGTGTACAGGCGAACCGGGATGCCATGCCCGCGCTGCGGTGCGCCGGTGCGCTCCGCCGGTCAGGGGAATGCGAACCGAATCACCTACTGGTGCCCGCGGTGCCAGCGCTGAGGTGCGCATCCGGCACCCATAAATTGGCCGTCCGGCCTCGCCGCGCGTTAGGCTGACGTTAATGCAGCGCGTCGGCCACAAGGGCGCGGACCTGTTGGCCCCCGGAAACACGATCGCGAGCTTCGACGCGGCGCTGGCTGCGGGCGTCGACATGATCGAGTTCGACGTGCTGCCTCAGCGCCCCGGGGATATCGATGCGCCCCTGGTGCTCGCGCACGACTACGAGGATGCTGCGAGGAGATCGCCGCAGACGCTGGCCGAGGGGCTCGATCACCTCAGTTCGGACGCATTCGCCGGGATCGAGCTGGACGTTGACCTGAAGCTCCCCGGGTATGAGCTCGAGGTCGTCGACGCGCTGCGCGAACGCTGTCTGCTGGGCCGTGCGCTGGTCACGAGCCAAGACCGCGAGAGCCTGGCGCTGATTCGCCGCGCGGCACCCGACCTACGGCTCGGCTGGTCGGTACCGAGGCTGCGGCGTGACCCGTTCGGTAGCCGACTGCTGCGTCCGGCGGCGCTGGCGGCCGTGCAATATGGACGGGCGGTCATGCCGGGTCGGGCGGCGGCGGCGGTCCGAGCCGGGGTGTGCGACGCGCTGATGGCTCACTGGCGACTGGTGACGCCACGACTCGTCCGCAAGGTCGAGGCCGCCGGCGGCGAGCTCTACGTCTGGACCGTCGACGATCCGCCGCTGTTGCGTTCGATGCATGCGCTCGGGGTATCTGGCGTGATCACGAACGATCCTCGCCTGTTCGCGGCGGTCGGGTAGCGGGCCGACCAGCCGGGGCGCCACCGCAACGTTGGTCGTCAGCCGCCGTGTGACGGATCACCAGCGACGACGTAGTGAGGGTGTGGCGGCGATCGCGAGACCACCGGGTAGCGAGGGGCGGGTGGGCGCCGCGGGGGAGTCTTGGGCGCGGTTTGAGGCGCTTTACCGCTCGAGCCGCGACGACGTCTACGCCTATGTGATGACCCTGTTGCGAGATAGCAACGCCGCCGAGGACGTCACCGCGCAAGCGTTCGAGCGCGCATACCGGCGCCGCCGGAGCTTCGACCGCCGTCGTGGGGAGGAACGCGCGTGGCTATTCGGTATCGCACGCAACGCAGCGCTCGACGAGCTCCGCCGCCGGCGACGGCTGTCGGCGCTGGTGGTCGATCCCGAGGCGTCGGGTGATGACGACGCCGCTGCGGCCGTCGACGACGACGTCGTCCTGCGCCGCACCGCCATCCGCGTGGCGCTGGCGACGCTGTCGGCTCGCGACCGCGAGGTGATCGCGCTCAAGTTCCATGCCGGTCTCAGCAACGGCGAGCTCGCCACGGTGCTCGGCGTCAGCGAGTCCAACGCGGGCACGATCCTCCATCGATCCGTGCAGAAACTCAGGAGGGCCATCGGTGCGCCGGTCTGACGACATGCCGCTTGATCCGTTCGAGATAGCCGAGCTCGAGGCGATCGAGGCCGCCATCGCTGGGCGCGAGGTCGATCCCGAACACGCCGAGCTCGCCGAGCTCTCGGTCCTGCTCGCGACCGACCGGCAGTACCCCGACGAGGCGTTCACCCGCGAGCTCGACGCGAGCGTGTCCCGCCAGTTCAGGCGCAGACCGCCCCCGGTCGAGCCGGAATCCTCCCGAGCGAGCGCGCCATCCGGGCTGAGAAGCTGGATCCGGCATCCAGCCGTTGGGGCTGGGCTCACCGCTTGCCTTGCCGCCGCTGTCGTGGTGCTGGCGCTGCAGTTGGGCGGAGGCGGGCCGTCGAGCCACCCTGCGGTGCGGCTCGCGAAACCGCTCCTGCCGAGTGCACCACACGCCGCCGCGAAGCCTCCGGCGGCTTCGTTTGGCGCCTCCTCGGGTTCGTCCGGCGCCCCGGGCCAGTCTGGAGCGGTCGTGACACCCGCTCCGGTGCCGAACGGTCGCCGCCAGATCAAGTCGGCGCAGCTGACGCTCGGGACCGCCGGCGACCGGATCGACGCGGTCGCCCAGGAGGTCTTCAACGTCGTCAGCCGGGAGAGCGGGATCGTCAAGGGCTCGCAGGTGACCCAGGGCCAGCAGGCCGGCGGGGGCTTCGCCACCTTCAACCTCGGCATCCCGACCTCGAACCTGCAGGACACGCTCGATCAGCTGTCGCAGCTGCAGTACGCGCACGTGACGTCGCGCACGGACGCCACCCAGGACGTGAACAACCGTTACGTGTCCGACGAGCGGAGGTTGGCCGATTCCCAGGCGTTGCGGACCTCGCTGCTGAAGCAGCTCGCGACCGCGTACACGACCGCCGAGATCGACAGCCTCAAGTCCCAGATTCACGACGCCGAGGCGTCGATCGCCAATGCCCAGGCGTCCCTGCACTCGCTCCAGCACCGGATCAGCTACAGCTCGCTCAACGTCCAGGTCAACCAGGGCCCGATCGTGTACCCGCTGGCGAGGCGAGCCTCCACACCGGGGCACGGCCTGACGCTCGGCCGCGCCGCCCACGACGCGGGCAGGGTGCTGGTCGTGGCAGCCGGCGTGATCCTGATCGGCCTGGCGGCGCTTGTCCCGATCGGCCTGCTGGTGGCGCTGGTGAGCTGGATCGGCTACTGGCTCCGGCGTCGCCGGCGCGAGCAGGCGCTCGACGGCGCCTAGCCCCACTAGCAAGAGCTCGTCTGAACGGCGGCGCGCCGGCGCGCTCAACGCAACCGCGCCCGGGTGCATCATTCAGCGACGCCCGTGGCCACTACCAGAGATCAGATCGCAGAGCTGCTGTCGCGAGTGCCGGTCTTCACGAACCTCGCGCAGGACGACCTCGAGCGGGTCGTGGAGGTGGCTGTCCCGCGCCGGTTCGACGCAGGTGAGATCGTGTTTCGTGAACGGGATGACGGCGACACCTGCTACGTCATCGGGGACGGCCGGGCGCGAGCCATTCGCACCCATGCGGATGGACGCTCGATCACGCTCGCGGACTTCGGACGCGGTGACATCTTCGGGGAATTGGCGATGTTCGACCACGAGCCTCGGTCGGCGACGGTCGAGGTCGTGGAGCCGACGGAGTTGATCGCGATCCTCGGCGCCGACATGCGGAGGCTGATGGCGGAGCACCCGTCGATCGCGGTCAAGCTGATCGCCTCGCTGGCGCAGCGCCTGCGCACGACAAACGAGCGGCTGGCGAGGCAATCGTTCCAGACCGTCCAGAGCCGGCTCGCGGCGGTCCTGACCGACCTGGTCCAGCGGACCGGTTCGACCGGCGGCGACGAAGTCACGATCGTCTCGACGCAGGCCGACCTCGCGCAGTTGGCCGGTTGCTCGCGCGAGTCGACGAGCCGATTCCTCGCCGAGCTTGCCCGTTCGGGGATCATCACCCAGCGTCGCGGCCAGTTCGTGGTGCACGATCCGATCGCGCTCGAGGGCTATGTCTACTGAGGGTGGTGAGACCGAGGTCTCGGCCGGGGGAGTGGTAGTGCGCGGCGGCGAGGTGGTGGTGATCGTGCCGACTAAACGCGGACCCACCGGCGAGCGGGTGTTGGGGCTGCCAAAGGGCCACCCGGAGCCGGGCGAGAGCGCGCTCGAGGCTGCGGTGCGCGAGGTGCGAGAGGAAGCGGGAGTCACCGGACGCCTGATCGGATCGCTCGGGTCGATCCGATACGAACGCGCGCGGCGGGGTCGGCTGATCCCGAAGCGGGTCGAGTTCTTTCTGTTCGAGTACGAGTCCGGCGACCCGCAGGACCACGACCACGAGATCGAGGAAGCCGTCTGGATGCCGCTGTCGGCGGCGGCCGTCTCACTCACGTTTGAGGGCGAGCGACAGATCCTGCAAAGAGCGATGTCGAAATGTCCCGGCGATCTGTAGGCTGAGCCAGTGCGCGTCCTGAATTTCTATTCTTCGGTGTTCGCCGACCAGCTCCGACGCGGGCGCAAAACGGCCACGATCCGGCTTGGCGACAAGTCGCACAAGTACCGCAAGAACGATTGTGTGCTGGTCACCATCGGCTACCAGCACTCGCCCCGCGAGAAGATCTTCTACGCGGTGATCGACCAGGTCGAGGTCAAGCGGGTCAGAGACCTCTCGCCCCGGGATATCGAGCATGACAACCCCGAGTTCCGTCGCGTAGACGAGATGATCCACTTCCTGGAGCAGATCTACGGCAAGCACGTGTCGATGGACGACACGGTCACTGTCGTCCGGTTCTCGCAGATCATCGAGAACCCGCCGGAGATGCGAGACCGGATTCACGGCCTCGGCGGCGCCAACAACTAGCGCCTGAAGCGGAAATTCGATCCCGAATTTCCGCTTCAGGACACGAGGAAACGGCCTAACCGGGTTCCCAAGGCGGTACGGGCGGATAGCCCGGTACACCGGTGGCCACGAGCCGCGTCGCGAGACCGGACAGCTGACCGATTACAGGTGCGGCGCGACCGAGCCGTCGCACATGTCCGTTCGTAATCGCGTTGCAGCCGGAGAGATCGATCGTAACGACGTCACCGGGTCGCGAGGGATAGACGAAGAAGGCCACGAGCTTGGTCCCGAAGTCGGCCGGGCATCCGTAGGCGACACCAGGGCGCGTCGGACGGATCGCGTCGAGCTTGGCGCTGACTCGGGCGATCGTGCTGCTGTTGCCGGTCGTCCCGGCTGCCACGAGCTTGTGCGCCGCCACCCCTTTCACCGACTGCGGGTCCCCGGCCAGTCCGTTGTAGCGGCAGACGGTCAGCGAGACCGCCCCTGGCGGCACGAGGGAATTGCCAGCACCCGGGGCACGGGAGACGATCGGCGTCCGGTCGTTGGCCGGGCACACCGAGCTGGATACGGGTGCGGAAGGTACTGCGGCTGCGACCAGTATTGGAAGTGCGAACGCGAGCATGTACAAAGCCTACCCACGGTCGGGCAATCCATACCACCCGCTCACGGCGAGCAG